>CAMWPB010000032.1 GCA_947176065.1 uncultured Lachnospiraceae bacterium
CCGTCTGATACGTTTTCATTGTCCGAAGCATTCTCTCCGTCTGATACGTTTTCATTGTCCGAAGCATTCTCTCCGTCTGATACGTTTTCATCATCCAAAGTGCTCTCTTCTTCATAAAATACATCATTTTCGGATACAGAGCCCTCCCCGGTTTCCGCATCGCTCTCCGCCGCCAGCATCGTGCTCATGGGCACCGTACAGCCAAGCAGTACTGCCAGACTCAATGCCGCCGTCCTTTTCCAATTTCTGTACATATCTACCGCCCCCAGTTCTCACACTTGAAACACCAATTATACGCACATATTTCTGAAATATATATCGACTTTTCTATCATAATATTTTACATGTATTCCATAATTTGGTCAATCGTTTCACATATTGCACTTCTGGAAGCCAAACGTCCCCGCGCTCATTTCACGAAATGCGCCCTGAAAGATTTCTCCTTCAGAGCGCATGTACTTTCATCTATTACAGATACTTTTTTAGTGCATCCACCTTGTCAAGCTTCTCCCATGGCAGATCCAGATCATTGCGTCCAAAATGGCCGTACGCCGCAGTCTGCTTGTAGATCGGCCGGCGCAGGTCAAGCATCTTAATGATGCCCGCGGGTCTTAAATCAAAGTTCTCGCGCACGATCTCCACCAATTTGTCATCCGCGATTTTACCCGTGCCGAAGGTGTCAACCATAACGGAAGTGGGCTGCGCCACGCCGATTGCGTAGGAGAGCTGGATCTCACACTTGTCCGCAATGCCTGCCGCCACAATGTTCTTCGCCACATAACGCGCCGCATAAGCCGCGGAACGGTCTACCTTCGTGCAGTCCTTGCCGGAGAATGCGCCGCCGCCGTGACGGGCATATCCGCCGTATGTGTCAACAATGATCTTACGGCCTGTCAGTCCCGCGTCGCCGTGAGGACCGCCGATCACGAAACGTCCCGTAGGGTTGATAAAGAACTTGGTCTGGTCGTCCACCATGTCCTTTGGCAGAACGGGATCGAACACATACTTTTTGATATCCTCATGGATCTGCTCCTGCGTCACATCATCATCGTGCTGGGTAGATAACACAACCGCCTCCAGACGAACCGGCTTGCCCGCCTCGTCGTACTCCACGGAAACCTGACTCTTGCCGTCGGGTCTTAAATACTTGAGGGTGCCGTCTTTGCGCACCTTGGTAAGCTGCAGCGCCAGCTTATGTGCAAGGTCGATGGGATAAGGCATGTACTCCTCGGTCTCGTTGGTTGCATAGCCGAACATCATACCCTGATCGCCCGCACCCGTGTCCAGATCGTCATTCTGCTCACCCTTCTTCGCCTCCAGCGCCTTGTCGACACCCATGGCGATATCCGCCGACTGCTCGTCAATCGCCACAAACACCGCACAAGTGTTGGCATCAAAACCGTACTCGGACTTGGTGTAACCGATCTCCTTAACGGTATCACGAACAATTTTCTGCATATCCACGTATGCATTGGTGGTAATCTCACCGGTTACCAGCACAAACCCGGTGCAGACAGCCGTCTCACAGGCCACACGGCTCATGGGATCTTTCTCCATGCAGGCGTCCAGAATCGCGTCGGAAATCGCATCGCAAACTTTGTCGGGATGTCCCTCAGTTACAGATTCGGATGTAAATAATCTTTTTTCCATTTTTCCTCTCCTTTTTGTGTTGCTTATTCGCTACAAAGTCCCCTTACTTCTCTCGAAATAAGGGGACCCGACATACAACCATCAAATCCTCTTATTGTTCGATCTGTTCTGCATCCGCAGCTTCGCTCAGGTTGGCACCTTCCTTGTCAGGGGTTGCCGTGGCTTCACCGATCCTATGTATCTCCACCACTCTGAATAAGAGAAAGATATCGCGATATAAAGTTTTGTCTATAAATAAAATACACCTGTCTCCGGCTTATGTCAATACCCGATTACCACGCACGGCAGCCGTCACCGGAAACACCTGTCACATCCCGGATAACCGCACCGCCGTGCCCTTTATCAGCCGACCTTCAGTTTAAACTTCTGCAGCTCCCTCTCTGTCATCACCAGATCAATCTGTGCACCGAGACCCTGCAGCTTAATATGAAAGTCCTCGTATCCGCGCTCAATATACTTGATGTCATCCACCGTGCTGATCCCGTCCGCCGCCAGGGCCGCAATGACAAGCGCCGCGCCCGCTCTCAAATCCGGCGCGGTAATATTCGCCCCGGTGTATTTCGGCACGCCGTCGATGATCGCAGTATTGCTCTCCACCTTGATGCTCGCGCCCATGCGGGTCAGCTCGTCCACATATTTAAACCGGTTCTCGAAAATGCTCTCGGTCACAATGCTGGTGCCTGCGGAAAGTCCCAATGCCACCGTAATCTGCGGCTGCATATCCGTGGGAAATCCGGGATAGGGCAGGGTCTTCACATGGGTATGTCCCAGAGGCTTGGCCGCCACCACACGCACCGCGTCGTCAGACTCTTCAATCTCGCAGCCGATTTCCAAAAGCTTCGCACTGATGGACTCCAGGTGCTTCGGAATCACGTTCTTTACCGTCACATCACCCTTCGTCACCGCCGCGGCGAACATGAAAGTACCCGCCTCGATCTGATCGGGAATAATGCCGTACTCTGTCCCGTGCAGCTTAGACACGCCCTTAATACGGATCACATCCGTACCCGCGCCCTTGATATTGGCGCCCATGCTGTTCAGGAAGTTCGCCAGATCAACGACATGGGGCTCCTTCGCCGCATTCTCAATCACGGTGGTACCCTCCGCCATCACAGCCGCCATCATCACGTTCATGGTAGCGCCCACAGTCACCACATCCATATAAACATGGTTTCCCTTAAGTCTCGTCGCCTCCGTGATAATCAGACCATGCTCGATCCTGACACTTGCGCCCAATGCACGAAAGCCCTTGATATGCTGGTCAATGGGGCGCAGCCCGATATTACAGCCGCCCGGAAGAGCCACCTCCGCCTTGCTGTATTTGCCGAGGAGCGCTCCTAACAGATAGTAGGAGGCCCTGATTTTCTTGATATAATCGTCCTCGATCACCAGATCGTGAACCTGTGAAGCGTTAATCTTTACCGTATGCCTGTCCACACGGCTGATCACCACGCCAATACTTTCCATCGCCTGCATCATCACGTTCGTATCCCTGACATCAGGCACATTCTCTATCAATACGGTTTCGTCCGTCATGATGGCGGCTGCAAGAATCGCCAGCGCCGCGTTTTTCGCACCGCCGATCTCCACCTCGCCGACTAACGGATTCCCACCTTTAATCGCATATTGTTCCATCTATGTTTACTTGCCTTTCTCAATCGAAAAAACTCAAACATTAAAATACAGTATAACAGATTCTGAATATTTGTAAACCCCGCCGGTTCAGCCGTACATCAGTTCAGATAGTCAAACGGGTTTACCTGCGTTCCGTTTATGAGGATTTCAAAGTGAATATGCGGCCCCGTGCTTACGCCCGTATTGCCGCTCAGGGCGATCTTCTGCCCCTGACTCACCGTCTGTCCCTGTTTTACAAGCACCTTGCTCAAATGGCCGTAACGGGTCTGCCTGCCGTCGGCATGATCAATGTACACCACATAGCCGTAGCCGCTGCCCCATCCCGCTCTGGAAACCGTTCCTGCACAGGACGCCATAACTGCCGTACCCACGGGAGTCGCCCAATCCACACCCTTATGATAGGTGCTGGCTCTTCTGGTAGGCGCTTTCCGTCTGCCAAACCCGGAAGAAAGCCTTCCACCCGAAATGGGTTTCAGATAGGTGGGCGGTATCTTCGTACCACGCTCCACAATTTTAGGCACAGCTGCATAAGTGATTTCCTCCTTCAGAATTTCGCGGGAAATCTCTTCATTATTGCGATAGGACACATCCGCCACCACCTTGCGGTGACCCGCAGAGGGCTCCTGCAGAGTCTGCGTCTGGTTCGTGTACCAGTCGTCGTTATCTACATAGATAATGTCCGCCTCGTAATCCTCTTCATAGTACATCTGCTCCGTGCGCTCCACCGAAAGTTCCGGCTCGGGCACGGTCACAATCAGCTCGTCGCCCACACGGATCATGGAATTCTCATCCTCAATGGTCTCGTTCATGGCGATCAGCTCATCTAACGGTATCTCATTTTTCTCGGCAATCTGGGAGAGCGTGTCCCCGGATACCACCTCGTAAATCTGCTCTTTTTCCTGATCCTTGGTCACCTCGTCGATGGCCTGCGCAAGCGGTGTCAGCTCATCGTCCAACAGATAGGACTCCACCACCTCCACCGTATCACCGAAATCCAGCTCGAGAAGCCCCAGCTCATAATCAGAAAAATCTTTCTCGGAAGCCGGCTCAATATCCGCGAAAATATCATCCAGCACCGCGTTGATCCCCGCGCTGGTCATCGTCTCCTCGGCCTCCTCCGCCTCTTCCTTCTGTTCCTCCGCAGAATAAATCTGCGTCGTCAGCACGTTAAGCTCTCTGTCGGAATCCATCACCAGATCCGCGTAATAGTTGTTGCCGCTGTCGTATTTTTTGATGGAAGCCTGCAGAAGAGCAAGCACTTCCTGCGTACTGGCCAGATTGACCGTGTACTCGTTAATCTTCACGGTATAAGAGCGGTTCAGGGTTTCCTTGACACTGCCCCGCAGAGCGGTGAGCATATTCGCAATTATGACATCCTTGTCATCTACAGTGCCCCAAAGCACCTCCTCCCCTTCCCAGCTCAATTCACTCTCCGCCAGCACCATCTCATCACTGCTGGCCGCAAGCGTCTTTCTGGCCGCGATCAGACACTCGTCCGCCTCTTCAACATCCCCCATGATGCCTACCTGCACCCCGTTCAGGTACACCGTGAACAGATTGTCCCCATCACTTTCAAGCGGCTGTATCCCGGGCAGGAAAAAGGCGGCTGCAATGCTTGCAAGCACCGCAACCTTAATATATGCAATTTTCATTTTTTTATAATGTCTGCTCAATATTTTCATAATAAAATCAGTCTAAAACAGCTTTCCGTTCGTAAGCTGCATAAGCAGCGATATCACATTAATCACAATATCTGCCGCCACCGCGATCAAAATAGCGACAGACAATCCCACAGGCAGCCTGCTGCCCTTAGACGTCTGGCCCTGCTTTTCAAGCTCCTCGGTAAAGGCCGCCTGTACGTTGCGGTATACCTTTACGTTTTCCCTGTGCACAAACTCCTCGGACTGTGTCAGCCGTTCCTCCAAAAGACTCTTGATCCCCGCAAGCTGCTTTTCCACATCCTCAGCCTGTCCGCTCTCCGTCTCCAGCGTTTCCAGCTTTTCCATACACTGTGTCAGAAGTTCCCGCACATTGTCCACATTCTCCGCGGTCTTGATATTTACCCGGCGGATCTCCTGCATCAGCTCATCGTATGCTTTCATCTGCTTCTGCATCTGATCCATCTTAGCCGCCTCCGCCGCAGAGTTGGCACGGATCATCTCCTGCGCATTCTTCTTCTGTGCCAGCTTATCTATAAAAGTATCCATATAAATCACCATTTCCTTTATCTTCTATTTTTACCGCAAAACAGAAAAACCATGTCTGCATTTTAACATCTTTCCGCATTTATGACAACATCGAAAAAGGGAGAGTCCTTTTCGCCTCTCCCTTTTTCGATATTTTATTGTGCAATTTGCATATATTTCCATCTTTCATTTTTATGTATTTATAAATATTTACCATATCTTTACACTTTATTCATAATTTATTCACATTTCAGAAGTATACTAAATTCATACAAAAACAATACGAGATGTCGTGTAACCATTACACACATAGATAAATTTTTTCATAATAGCCCGGGTGCCGAAAGGTGCCTGGGCACTCCTCATTTTGCGCGCATAAGCAGAGCCAGAAGTCCTACGGGACAGATGCCATGCTCGCATGAGCATATGGCCCGGAGGAGTTATGGCGAGCAACGCGAACGAGAAATGCGAAGCATTTCGAGTCTCTGCTTATGCGCAGCAGAACCATAACCCATACGGGCATGTGCCATGCTTGCATGAGCACATGAACCGGCTGGCTTATGGCGAGCAACGCGAACGAGAAATGCGCAGCATTTCGAGTCTCTGCTTATGCACAGCATCTTGAGTCCCCGTTTATTCAAACAGGCACACCGCCAGTCCGTTCTTTCCGAGACAGTTTCCTTCCATCCTTTCCCGCAGCAGAATCTTCCCGCCCGCAAGATACGGCGTTACATCCGCCCCGCCTTCCCCCAGACGGATCATGATCCGCACCCGGCTTTTTCCCGTGCGTTCAAACACCAGTAAATTGTCCGCCGCATCCGCCGCAGTCACGCGCCATCCGGCGGAAGGCCCGATCCACTTTTTGCGAATTTCGATTGCCGTCCTTACAAACCGCCGCGTTTCTGCGTGTTCCTGTTCCCACGGCATAGCTCTCCTGTACTCGCTCTCGCGTATACCGCCAATTCTGCACTCATCTCCGTAAAATACGCTCGGCACACCCGGGGCCATACAGAGATACAGGAATGCCGCCTGCCACCTCTCATAGTCCTCTCCGCACAGACTGTAAAAGCGCGGCACGTCATGGCTGTCCAGAAGATTCAGCTGCCCCCGGCTTACCTGCTCCGAGTATCGCAGAAACATATCCGTCATACCCCACGCAAAGCCGTCCGCATTCGTTTTGTGCAGGGCAAAAAAATCGCGGCAATGTTTTCTGAAATCATAATTCATCACCGAATCAAATATATCGCCTCTCAGCCAGACTTCCGCATTCTCCCACACCTCTCCGATCAAAACCGCCTCCGGGTTGGCCGAACGCACGGCTTCCCTGAATTTGCGCCAAAAATTTTTATCCACCTCATTGGCCACATCCAGCCGCCAGCCGTCCACCTGATATTCCTCCACCCAATAACGCCCCACTCTCGCGAAATAATCCTGAACATGGATATTGGCGGTATTCAGCTTTGGCATTTTCCGTTCATAGGCAAAACAGGCATAGCCCGGCACAGCCTCTTCCGTGTCCGGCCGCCGCACCGGGAACTCCAGATCATAAAACCAATCTTTATAAAGGGAATCCTTTCCCTTTTGCACCACATCCTCAAACTGCGGAAAATACCAGCTGCAATGGTTAAAAACGCCGTCGATGATAATATGCATGCCACGCGCGTGAACCGAATCCACCAACAGTCGGAAATCCTCATCTGTTCCCATGCATGGATCCACATGAAAATAGTCCAGAATATCATACTTGTGGTATTCTCCCGCGCAGAAAACCGGATTCAGATACAGACAGTTGAATCCAAGTCCGCAGATATAGTCAAGATTCTCCAAAATACCCCGAACCGTACCTCCAAGACGACTTCTACAGATCCTGCCATCCGGCTCTCTTGTTTCCCCGGCTTTGCATGACAGACTGCGCGCGCCGTCGGCAAAACTGTCCGGGAAAATATTGTAGACCACAGCCTCCTGAAACCATTTTGGCAGACGCTGTACCTCCGAGCGCAATATATAAGGATACTGATAGTATTCGCTCCGGCCCTCCACCACAAACCCGTCCGGCATAATCATATCCGGCAGATCCTCGTGAAAAGCATCCGCATAGTAGTATATCTTTTCCTCCCCTTTTACCAGTTCAAAATAGTAACAGATTCTTGCAGGGCAGGGCGAAAGCACAGCCTCATAGAAATCAAACAGTTCATCCTGATACCTTCTTTCCATACCCGTTTCCGTAAACTGTACCGGCGAAGCCGTACAGGCTCTGTCTCCGTAAAAAAGCATACACTTATCCAAGTCCCCCTTTGCCGCCCGCAGACGAATGACAAACGTATCCTCCGCCGCCGCAAAGGCATACTGGGACATAGGTATATGTAAAACCGCACTCCTGTTCATCTTTTCCTCCATTTCGGTTCTTTTCCGAATCCTACTGCTTAACGCCGCCCGCCGTCAGCCCCGAAACCATATATTTCTGAACGCAGAAGAACACAATCAGAATCGGCACGGATACCAGCATCGCTGCGGCCGAAAACAGGGGCCAGCTCCGGCTGTAATCGTTGGCCTGCAGCTGGTACAATCCGCCGGCCAGCGTATAGCTCTCCTCCCGCATCATAAAAGTGGTGGCAAACAGATACTCATTCCAGACAAAAATCAGTATCATAACCGCCGTCACAATGATAGCCGGGCGCGCCAGCGGCAGGATAATCTTCACAATCAACTGCATATTTCCCGCGCCGTCGATCTTGGACGCCTCCTCGATCTCTATCGGAACAGAATCAAAATATCCCTTCATATTCCATATACCAAAAATACACATACTCCCCGCATAAATGAAAATCAGTCCCCCGTGGGAATCCAGCAGGTTTAGCAGGCGGAACAGCCGGAATATGGCAAACATGGACAGAATCTGCGGGAAAGCGTTGAGCAGCAGCAAAAGCTGCATGGCCGCGTTTCTCCCGCGAAAGCGGAACCTGGAAAAAGCATAGGACGCGGTCACGCTCGTACCCATAGCGATTATCATGGTTCCCACGCTCAGGATTACCGAGTTGAACAGCCACCTGAGAAACGGTTCCTCCACGAGAATCCGCCGGTAATTCTCCAGCGTAAGCCGCTCCGGCAGAATGGAAGTTCCCGTTGTCAGCGCCCCGCTTCCGCCACTGAAGGACAACAGCAGGATATACAGAACCGGTACAAGCCCCAGCAGGCAGACACAGATGTAAAACAGGTGAAGCGCCGCAAGCCTGATTTTTCTTTTGATGGATTTTCCCATAATATCTCCGTTCCGAAGCGTCTACGCCTCTGTGGTTTTCCTGTTTGTCCAGACGGAAAATACAATGATTATCGCAAAGATCACGATAGAAACCGCAGAGGACAAACCATAATTATTGGAAACAAACGCGTTCTGGTGCGCGTAAGTGATAATCGTCTGCATTGTGGAGCCCGACACGGAACCTTTCTGCATCGTCAGCAGATACACAATATCAAACTGTTTAAAGGTCGTAAAAGTGGTCATGACTACTACAGGCGCCATCATTTTTTTCAAGGCAGGAATGGTAATATACAGATTCTTCTGCCAGACATTCGCTCCCTCCATCTCCGCACTCTCATACATGCTCCTGTCAACACTTTGCAGCGCACCGTCAAACATGGTAATCATATAGGGCAGAGACATCCACAGATTTAACACCATACAGGAAAGGAATGCCGGCAAGTTTCTCGACAAAAAATCCGTCTTCGACCCGCCAAGGGCGACCAGCAGCTTATTTAAAAGGCCGAATTCCGTATTAAACATGCCGACCCGCCATACGAGAATGGAGACGTAGGCGGGCATTGCCCACGGAAAGATCAGCAGCGTTTTATAAACCCTTTTTGCGCGCATCCCTTCCGTATTCAGTCCCACCGCCAGCACATAGGAAACCGCCACGTCAAGCAGCATATTTACCGCCGTCCATACAATCGTTGTCCACAGCGCCGAGAGAAATCCCGAGTCGATCTTGCCAAGCGCTCTCACATAATTTTGGACCCCCACAAAGCCGTAATCCTGCCAGTGATAAAGATTCATATTGGTCAGGGAAATATACCCCGTATACAGGATCGGAAACAGCACAATGACGCCGATCAGCACATAAGCCGGAAAACTGTACAGCCATGGCAGCATTCCCTTCTTTATCCTTTTTATCTTTTTCATTCCCTTTTCCCCTCTCAGGCTGTCGGGGCGCGCTGACTTTCGCGCGCCGCCGGCCTGTGTTTACTGCATGTCCTTGATCGCCTGCAGCGCTTCGCTCTGATATCTGGCCGCTGCCTCTTCCACATCCTCGCCCGACTTATTCACCGCCGCGAGCAGGGATTCCGCCGGCCCCCACATCACACTCATCTCAGGAATGTTGGACATGGGAACCGCCTTCTCCGCACTCTTTTTCATGGCAAGAATCATCTCGTTGGAGGCCACCTCCGCATCCTCATACGCCTTGCTGTTGGCCGGCGCACAGTTAAATCCTTTGGCCAGCGTCACACCAACCTCCGGCTCCGCCAATATCTCCAGAACTTTTGTCAGCGCTTCGCCCTTACTCTCAGCCGCATACTTTAAAACGCCCAAACACTGCACACCCGAATAAGGTACCATCACGCCGCCGTTCGGCAGTGCAAACTCACAGAGGGATTTGATCCCCAGATCGATGTCTGCCTCCCGTATGCCGGAGACAAGCCAGGGCCCGCCGATAATAGCCGCCGCCTTCCCCTCATTGAACAGCGCAGTCACCGTATTGTAATCCCCGTCCGCCTGCAGCTTTGCAAACTTCTCATTATAGCGGATCGCTTCCACCGTCGCCTGTGCATCCAGTCCCGGATTTCCTTCCCCGTCAATAATGTACCCGCCAAAGCCATTGATAAACGGCGCCACATTATAGGAGTTGGAGTGTTGGTTGACCAGCGCGTAAGTTCCCGCATTCTCGTCCGTGTGTGCCACCATATATTCATACAGCGTCTCCGTATCGGAAGGCACCTCTCCCTCCCACAAATCTTTATTGTACATAAACAGAAGCGTCTCATAGTAAACCGGCATCAAATACTGCTCGCCTTTATAGCTGGCCGCCTCAATCGTCATCGGCAGAAGATCCTTCTCCTTATCCGCCGCAATCAGATTTCCCACGGGTTCCAGAATCCCCATCTCCGCAAATCCGCCCAGCGAATCATGCGCAAAAAGATACATGTCCGGGCCGTTCGCCGCGTCCGTTCCGTACAGCCTGATCTGCCCGCTCACATCACTTTTCTTTTCAAAACGGAGCATGATATTTTCGCCTTCCAGTTTTTCATTTACCACATCCGCCAGCGCATTCATCATCGTCTCGTCATTGTCATGCCATGCGGTAATCACCACCGCGTCGCCGGATGACTTCCCGTCCGTTTTGTCATTCTCCTCCGTCTGTGTCATTTCCCGCGTTTCATCCTTTGGGGCGTCCGCATCCGCCGCACTGCCCTCTGCACCTTTACCGCCGCAGCCAGACAAAAGTCCCAGTGTCAAAACTCCTGCCAACAGCACATTCCTTTTCTTTTTCATGTTTTCCTCCCCTCTGAAGCCGTCTCTTTTTCAGCTTCGCGTGTCCTCGTTTTTATGAAACTGTTTTCCTAATTTCTTGTCCGATAATAGTCGCGCACGCCTTATCTACATTTTTTATATCACTAAATCCACTTATTTTCCAAGCATTTCGCAATATTTATATTGACTTTGTTAGGAAACCGCTATACTATATTATCAAATTTGTGCGTTTTTCAAAGGAGGAATACAATGTCAGTCACGATACGGGATGTGGCCAGGGAAGCCGGAGTTTCCACCTCTACGGTTTCCAAGGTATTGAATAACTGGTCTTCCATTTCACCAAAGACATGCGCCCGTGTACACGAGGCCATCGACAGGCTGCACTATACGCCGAATGCGCGGGCCGTCAGCTTTGCCAGAGGAGCAACGAGGAACATTTTGTTCCTTTCCAGCCTGAAAAAGGAGGAAGCCTATCACAATCCGCATATGTTTGATATTTTATGCGGCGTGCAGAAGGAATTGTCCGCCCAAGGCTATACGCTGATGCTGACAGACATTCCCGAAGATACTTCCCCGGAAGAATTTCTGACAGACCAGATCTCCTCCCGCATCGCGGACGGTATGTTAATCCATGGTTCCTGCGCCGTCCCCGGTATGACACGGATCTTGCTGGACACGCAGTTTCCACATATTTACATAGGCTGCCCGGTCCGCAGAAGCAGCCTTTGCTGGATCGACACCAACCATGGACTCGCCGGGCAGTTCGCCGCACAGCATATGTTGGAATGCCATTACGAAAAAACTGCCTTCCTTGCGGAACGCCGCACAGATGATATCTCCACACGGCGTTTAAACGGTTTTCTCGGCGGAATGTACGATTACGGCTACCGCATTCCCGAGGAATATATTTGTTATACGGATTCCTCTAAAGAGGACGCCTACCGCCAGTCTATGGCGCTTCTTTCCCTGCCGGAGCCGCCCCGTGCCATCGTCTGCGAAAACAGCCTGCTCGCTCTCAGTCTATGCAAAGCGCTGCAGGAAAAGCATCTGCGCGTTCCCGACGACGTGGCCTTCCTCACCTTCGACAGCTACCCTTACTCCGCCCTGATCGAGCCGTCTCCTACTATTATAGATATAGACGTCTATGATCTTGGTTTACAGGCCGCCGTCATGCTCCTTCGCAAGCTGGAAAATCCTTCCCTGCTTGTACAGAGTTACACCACACTCCCCGTACTGCGGCAGGGTAATACGACAAGAAAAGAGCCGTAACGACTACGGCTCTCATGAGATTGCATCTCTTTTTATCCTGTGTTTTTAAATCCTCCCTTTATTCCTCTTCCTCCTGTCCGATATGTAGGATTTCCTCGTTCAGCGACATCATCCTCGCGTCCAGCGCAGCAACCATCTGGGCACATTCCACAAGCTGTTCCTTGATGTGCTCCGGTGCGTTTCCTTCAAACTTATAGTGAATCTTGTGCTCCAGACTGGCCCAGAAATCCATCGCCACCGTACGGATCTGAATCTCCACCTTCGTGTCCGCAATCCGATCGGAAAGATAGACAGGGACAGTCACCAGCATATGGTAACTCTTATACCCGCTGGCTTTCGGGTTCACGATATAATCTTTTACCGATATGACACGAATGTCACTTTGGTTGCTGATCATTTCCGCAATCTGGTAAATGTCCGATGCAAAAGAGCAGATCACACGGATGCCCGCAATGTCATTCACATGGTTCACCATATTATCTATGGTAGATTCATAGCCATGCTTTTTCAGCTTTTTCACAATGCTTTCGGGCGTCTTTATGCGCCATTTGATATGCTCGATCGGATTATATCTGTGCACATGCTGAAACTCATCATTCAAAATTTCCAGCTTCGTGGAAATCTGCTTCAAAGCAGAATTATAAATCAGCTGTACCTCTTTCCAACTGTCTATATCGCCGTCTTTCTCTCTATCAACTACTACTTCCATATGCAAGAATCCCCCGAATTTTTATTTCATGTCCTCAGTATAGCATACTTCTTATTCAAAACGTATATTTTAGACAAAATTTTCTTAAATTTTAATAATTTATTGTCTAATTTCACACCCTCATCCTTCTGCATCCGTTACAAGGCATGGCAATATGACGGGAATCGTTACCATTAATGGGTAAATATACCGTACCAGCACCGTTGGCGAAAGGAGAAGGGTCAGCCAATAGGCCGCCAAGAATACCACCGGCATCATCTCCCGGTATCTTTCCCTGTAAAAAACCGTCACAAGGTACAGGTATAGCAGCCACCAGTACAGGGCAGGCGCGAAAAGAAGCCTGACCACGGGTATTCTGCCATATGCGTTATCCGACACGATTCTTTCCATAAAGGCGCGCAGTCCGGGAAGCAGACTGTGTTCCTCCACCTCGAATCCGGCAGGCATTACGCGGTTATCCGTGGAGAGATAGCCAAAGCCGCTCTCCGTTCCGATCCCGTACACCTGCGCATGGGAGGTGTCCCACAGATACCAGAGCCCCAGCGAATTGTCCAGAAAAGCGTCGATGTAAATGGCCGGATGCTCCAATCCGAGTCTGATCCACGTCTTAATCAGTCCTGCAGGATCATCGTGGATCACGGCACGGTTTTTTACCGGGTCCGCCAAATGGGGATTGTATGCAGCAAAAACCCATTCGGAGGGAATGTACTTTTCCAATTCCTGCCGGAGAGACGGATCGATTTTCTCCTCCGCCTTCACTCTGGTACGCGCCATCTGCTGGAGCGGTACACTCAGCATTTCACGCGGGCTGCCATTCCGTGCATGGGTGACAGCCTTCAAAGAAAAGGCGCAGACGCCGTACAATGCAAATATCATAAGCGTCATACAAAGATACGTTTTCCGGGTCGTCCTGCCGCTTTGCGCTCCCCCTTCCCGCGTACCACTCCCTGCGCGCATTTTTCTCTGCCCAAGTCCGATACAGACAACCGACACGCTGACCGCAAAAGCGTACACCGCATTGTTCCGCAGCAGCAGCATCAGAACGCCGGAAACAAGGTAAGCCGCCCATTCCTTTCCACCAGGCTGCACATCCCTTTCGCAAACCGCACGGTATAAGCACAGCGTATAGAGCAGCACAAAGGCCGCGAAAAGCACATCCTTTGTGGTGCTCAGCGCCAGAACGGAATTGGCCGGAAAGAGCGCAAAAAAAAGAAACAGAAGCACCTGCGCATATCCCTGAACCCGTCTCTGATATAAAAAGGCAGCCGCCCTCCCAAATGCACACGCCATCAGCGCCATCTGCACCACCGAATGAACGGCCATACCGGCAGAGCAGGAGCCAATCGCAATCCCCAGCCTGAAAAAAGCACCCAGAAATAAGGTATGCAAAAGCGGGTGATGTGTGCTGTAATCCCCGGCTAACACCTGATAAAGCTGTCCCTCCGCGTCGTAGGCGAACACCGACGGGTAGTAGGCAAGAAAAACCGGCATCCAGCAGAGAAAAATCAGCAGACTGTAAAAGAGCCACACCCGCCATAGGGAATGCCGCTGTAAATTTTCCACTGCCGCAGTCCCTGTCTCTCCCGTCTTTCCTGCCGCCGAACCATCAGAGCGCCGCCTGCGCTTATTGCCCCCGCGCATAAGAAGCGCCGCAAAAGCCGCCGCAGGCACAGATAAAGCCGCAGTTTCCAGAAGAAAAAGGAAAAAACTACATGCGCAGACCGCCGCCGAACCGCCAGGGCCGAATACCGTCCCCTCATGGACAAGCCGCCATCCAAGCACACAGGATATGGCAAAGGGAATACCCCACGCAAAAGCACACAGGAGAAGCCGCCTGTTTTCCGCCAAATATATATATATGCCCGTTTTTCGGATATATGATTTTTTCTTACTGTTTTTCATGGATTCAGTATATCATAAAAAAATAACGCCGCAATATAATAATTTCCGGGGCTTTACTTTTTCCGCCGGGGTTTGTATATTGGTAAGAGAACGGCAAACAACTACAAATAGGAAGGCCGCACGGAAGACAAAAGCTGAACCGCAGCAGAAAATGAGGTGCGATATGTTTCGTCTATGGGCAAAGGAATTTAAGAATAACCGTATGATAAAGGATACCGTGATCGAGGACGGGCGGGAGGAAACGCGCACCCACAAAGTATTTGACGCGCTGGAAGAAGTCTGTCTGCAATTTGATCTGGGGAAACCGATCTGGCTCGAAGCAACCGTGTCCGACTTTAAGCGGCACAGCAAAGCACGTTTCAGTCAGGATAATTTTATAGAAGAAATCGATTTTGATTTTCTGGAAATTCATGTGATCGAGGAGGACTAGAACCTCCCCGGTCTTTCTCCCTGTCTTCGTCATAATTCCCAAAGCAAAAGAAATACCGCTTAAAATTTTGTGTATAAAGCGATTGACTTTGTACATTTTAAGTAGTAGTATCATAGTATATTATACGTAGTTTTCAAAACCACATGTTAAGGAGTTGATATTATGCAAATTACCATTCGTGAACCCGGAAGCGCCATCACCCATTTTATCGGCATGATGATGGCCATTATCGCGGCAACGCCGTTGATGGTGAAAGCCGCCACTGATGCCGACCGCACCGCATTTATCGCCATGGCCGTATTTATCTGCAGCATGGTTGCCCTGTACGGCGCAAGCGCGCTCTATCACAGCGTCACCGTCAAAGACAGTATTTTAAAAATATTCCGCAAGCTGGATCACATGATGATCTTCGTGCTGATCGCAGGTTCCTACACCCCGGTCTGTCTGGTGATTCTGGGCGACCGCCGCGGGTATATGCTTTTAGCGGCCGTATGGGGCATCGCCGTCGCAGGGATGCTTGTCAAGATGTGTTGGATCACCTGCCCCAAATGGTTTTCGTCTATCCTGTATATCGCCATGGGCTGGGCCTGTCTTGCCGTTTTCGGCACACTGTGGAACACCCTGTCAACAGGCGCCTTTTTGTGGCTTCTGGCAGGCGGCGTTCTCTACACGGTGGGCGGAGTGATCTACGCTTTAAAACTGCCCATTTTCAACGCGAAACATAAGAATTTCGGTTCCCATGAGGTCTTTCACCTGTTCGTGATGGGCGGAAGTGTGTGCCATTTTATCTTTATGTACCTGTACGTGGCTTAGCGGGATTTTGACCATATCAATCATCAAAATTTTTATTCTTGATAAAACTGCCGTATCTCATTAAAATATAGTTCATAAAGAAAAATGAGTTTTTCGACCGTACAGCTATTGCTCAATCGGTTTGCTCGTTTCTTTTTATCCCAATGGAAAATACAGCCCAAATCTGCTGAAATACAGCGATTTGGGCTGCTCTGTAATTAATCCTCATACCCGTTCGGGTTATTGCTCTGCCATCTCCAGGAATCCGCGCACATCTCCTTGATGCCGTACTGCGCCTCCCAGCCAAGCTCCCTCTTCGCCTTGTCCGCGTTAGAGTAGCAGGTGGCGATATCGCCCACACGTCTCTCCTTAATGACGTAAGGAATCTTTACGCCCGTGGCCTCCTCGAAATTCTTCACGATATCGAGTACACTGTAGCCCACGCCGGTTCCCAGATTGTAAATGCACAGCCCCGCTTTTTCCTCAATCTTTTTCAGCGCCTTCACATGACCGACCGCAAGGTCAACTACATGGATATAGTCACGCACGCCAGTGCCGTCCGGCGTATCATAGTCATTGCCGAAAACGCCAAGCTCCTTCAGCTTGCCCACCGCAACCTGTGTGATGTAAGGCATCAGGTTGTTGGGAATGCCGTTGGGATTCTCGCCAATGGTGCCGCTCTTGTGCGCCCCGATGGGATTGAAGTAACGGAGCAGGATCACATTCCACTCGGGATCTGCTTTCTGGATATCCATGAGAATCTGTTCCAGCATGGATTTCGTCCAGCCATAGGGGTTCGTACACTGTCCCTTCGGGCACTCCTCCGTGATCGGAATAACCGCCGGATCGCCGTACACGGTCGCCGAGGAGGAAAAAATGATGTTCTTCACATTGTGCTTACGCATCACGTCCACCAGCGTCAGCGTCCCTGCAATATTGTTTTCATAGTATTCCCAAGGCTTCTGCACGGACTCTCCTACCGCCTTAAGCCCTGCGAAATGGATACAGGAATCAATCTGCTCCTTCGCAAACACCTGCTCCAGGGCATCCCTGTCCAGAATATCCGCCTTATAAAACTTCACGGGTTTTCCCGTAATCTTCTCCACCCTGTCAAGGGATTTCTCGCTGGAATTTGCCAGATTATCCACTACTACCACATCATAACCGGCATTCTGTAATTCTACTACCGTGTGGGAACCGATGTACCCCGCACCGCCTGTCACTAAGATTGCCATACCTGTACCCTGCCTTTCTTTTCGGAAACTTTGATTTTTGTTCTTAACGTGATTTCAGTCTATACTCTCTTTCCCGCATTTTCAATACAGGAATGTTATTTAAACCTGTCAAAATGTTGTATACATTTTAGTATAGCAAATGTCCGACATAAATAATCTGCAATGACAGTTAACTTTTTATGCATATATTCCGAAAAATAGTGAAACAGAAACAACACGGGAAAGGAATATCATTTTTATGAATATTAAAATGAATCATTATATTAGCCAGGTTTCGTACGCTGCAGCAGCAGATGAAAGCGCGTCCAAATCTCATGGAAACGGCAAAGCAAAATCCGGTTCAGACAGAGATACCGTTATCATTTCGATAGCCGGGCAACAGTTTGCTGCCGAGCAGAAAGCCTCCGATTCTGAAATGGGGACACTACACATAACTTCCAATCTGGATTCCTTCAGAAATGCATTAAAATCAACAAATGAACCTCTCCCTGTAGACTGGGCCAAAGTAGTCGATCCATACAACACTTTTACCAATCTGGCGAAAGCGGAATCCCGTCTCATGCAGTTAGCCGACCCAACAGCTTCTCACAAAGATGAGGATATGGAGCGGATTGCAGAGGCTTATGCAAAAAATAAAATTGACCAACTGATAGAAAAAAAGAAAGCGATGCTGGCTTCGGGAACAGCCCAGAGCAATAGCGAAGAATATGCCGAATATAAAATAGCGTTTGACGCTTACCACTCGGATAACGGCGAAAGCCTGGTCGCGATGATGACTGGTGACACCAAAAGGGCTTATCACATTTATAAAAATATCATCGACGGCACGCCAGTCCCTATAAAAGACGAGGAATTTCTTATGCTGCATAACCGCACCATGTACATAGGCGCAAAAGGCGAATACATACGTATTACCGAAGGAAACCGAAAGTAAAAAGAGCCCACACAGGGTACTTAAAAGCGGGGAGACAATATCCTTCTCCTCCCTGCACACAGTACCCTTAGGGCTCCGTAGTTGCTTACAACTCTATCCCGTTCTCCTTACACAGCTCCCTTGCGCTCTCCACCGAATCAATCCCCGTCTTATTCTTGATCGGTGCAAACTCCTTATTCCTGACCACCTCAAAGGGCAGGCAGGAATCCAGCTCGTGGATCATATCAAGCACAAGCTGCTCAAACTTATAGCCGTTCGGCTCTTCCGGCTTCACCAGCTCTCCTTTTTCATCCAGATAGGGAATCTTCTTCTCCACGATATGGAGCGGGAGTTTTCTCGCCACGATCTCCTCCAGATCCTTCACCCGGAACAGATAATTTAAGATCACGCCGAAATGATAAGCCGGTTTTCCCTCCGCCGTCTTCGCCTCCATCAGCTCCGGCGTCATATCATAATATTCCACGATAGATGGCCTTTTATCCTCCAGACACATGGCGCCCACTTTTTCATCCGGCGCATTTTTCGCCACCACTTTCGCGCCCACTGCGCTGTCTGTGGCAATCGTCGCGCCCACAAAGCAGGGGTCTGCTATGCGCTGCAGCACATTGTCCACGGCGAACACATTGAGCCACTCCACACCTGTCTGCCGCATTTTATCCGCCACGCCCCATTTCATCATGGATAAAAACCAGCCGCCGTTGCCGTTGGGGGAAGTAGACATTTTGTTCTTCGCCTCCATGTATACCTTTCCCTCGTAATCGGAAGCCGGCGCCATATCCTGCATGAAGAATGTCACATAGTCCGCATTGTAACCGAAAAACTTCTTCTCCTCAAAAAAACTGACAGTCGTGTCATGATTTTTATCGCTGGTCATCACATAGAGGGGAATCCACGCCCCCGCCTGATTCACCACGTCCATCAGATTTTCAATCAGACGCTGGAAAATAAAAACATCCTTTGTCAGACCGATATTATAAACGCCTTTGGGCGCGTCGGAGCCGAGTCTGGTTCCCATGCCGCCCGCTAACAGCACCGCGCCCACTTTACCTGCCCGGATCGCCTCCAGACCAATTTTCGTATATTCCTCTTTCTTCGCCTCGATCTCGGGAAGCTCCATGACTCCGATTGGTTCAATCTTCCCTCTGGGATTTAAGGTTTCCTTCTTTTCACAAAGCGCCAACACGTCAAAATCCGTCTGTTCAATCTGGGAAAGCAGCGCCTCCCGCTCCTCGTCCCCCAGCTCCTCATAGTATTTCAGCACATGAAGCTGTCCGTATTTTTCCAGTTTCCCGTATGCCTCCTGATAATTCATCGCACCCTCCGTTTTTTTATTTCTATCTTAACACGAGGCGGCTCTGCGCTCAACAGGGAAATCCGTCAGAAAATGTCATAAAAAGTGTCGGCCTCCACGACCGCCTCCCCCTCCACTTCCACCCAAACCGCAGGTGTCTCGCCGCGGGAAGCAAGGTAATAGTAAGCCGTCTGTCTGCCGAGACCGTGGCAGGCGTCATGCCATATTCCTCTGTTGAGGACTGCCACATCGCCCGGCCGCAGAATCACCGCCCGCACATCCTCCGCCCGGGGCGGCTTATCTTCGCGGGACAGGGCAACACAGAGGACAATGGGCGCCGCCGCGCAGAAAACCGCCTCCATGGTATGCCCATGCTTCTCCATGGAATGCAGGGTGTAGGGCGTACGCTGTCCGACGGTATAGCCCAGATGTCCCGGCGTGTCAAGAAGCGGCAGACAGGTCATATGATCCTCATAGGAAACGCCGCTGCTGTGCATGACCCGCTCCCTGTCCCGAAGCATATTATAATGGATTCCATAATCCCCAAAATCAAACTCTCTTATCTCCACAGCACGGATAATCATACGCTCTCCTTTCTCAGCTCGCTCACATTGGTCAGGCACATCACAAGCACCGTAATGACATAAGGCGCCGTCAGCACCAGCTGCGAAGGAATACTGAATCCCTGCAGTCCCACAGAAAGAGCGTCCGCAAAGGCAAAAATCAGACAGGCAAGAAAAGATTTGAGCGGATCACCCTTACCGATTCTCGCCGCCGACACGGCCAAAAATCCTTTCCCGGCGGACATGTTCTCCGTAAACATGGAAATGCCGCAAAGGGGCAGACAGGTTCCGGCCGCGCCCGTCAACACGCCTGTGACGATCAGGGACGCCCACTTGTATTTCAGCACGGAGACCCCGGAGGACTGCATTGCCTCCTCATTGTTTCCAACGCCCCTGATCCGAAGCCCGAAAGGCGTCCTGTACATAACAATCTGCGCCGCGATCACCGCCAGAAAGGAGGCATATACGAGAACGTTCTGGTTGTTTAAAATTTCACCGACAAAGGGGATACCATCCAGAAACGAAAAGTGAACCGTGCCGAAGCTTTTGATTCTGGAATCCATGACGGAGCCTCTGGTGTGAAAAATATTGTACATCAGCAGGGTGGTAAATCCCCATGCGCTGAGGTTCATGGCAATGCCGATCACTATGGGATCAGACTTAAAATGCAGGACAAATATCCCGAAAACGGCGGACATAACGACACCCGAAACAATGCCGAAAAGCAGTCCCATCAGGGCGCTTTCAAACAGATAGCTCCCCCAGGTGGCGAAGAACGCGCTTGTGAGCACATAACTTTCCAGTCCGATGTTAAAGATTTTAGCCTTATGGCCGTATGCGCTTCCCACCGCCGCGAAGGCAATCGGCGCGGACATGCGTACCATTGCCGACAGTGTGGATGCACTGAATAATAATTGCAGCATATGCGTTACGCCTCCTCTCTCTGAATGCGCAGTCTGCGTATCTGGTGTTTTTCCTTAATCCGTGCAAACAGCGCCTCGTAATCTATGGCGACAAGCAGTACAAACACGGACTGCAGCACCATAACCACCAGCCGGTTCGTGGAAGTGGTGCGCTCCATCTGGAAAGAGCCCGCCTTTAACATGCCCCAGACCAGAGAGATCAGAACCACCGCCAGCGGATTGTTTTTCGCAATGGAGGCAATCATAACGCCGTCCCATCCCAGATTCAGTGCAAAGGCAGGGCGGAACTTGCCGAAGGCTCCCGTCATCTCCGTGCCGCCGCACACGCCGCTGATAAATCCGCTTAACAGGAATATCATGATAAAAGTTCTCTTGTAATTAATGCCGCCGTACCGGGAAAAACGCAGGTTCTCCCCCACCTGTTTCAATTCATACCCCTTCACCGTGTAGCGGTAGAGCAGATGGATTACCAGCGCGATGCCGATGGCGATAAAGAACGCCGAGGATGCGCTTGTCTTTGGAATGATCACGGAGAGCCTTGCCGTGGGCAGCATGTCCGGCGTCGCGATGGCGTCCGCCAGCTCCGAGGCGTCAAATCCCATATACTTAAAGACGAGGTACTCCGTGAAAAGGTTAGCCGCATAGTTTAACATCAGGGTACAGATCAGCTCGTTGACATGGAGCTTCAATTTCAGGATCGCCGGGATAAACGCGAAAGCCATACCCGCCAGACCGCCGATCAGAAGGCAGACCGGAATGTGTAAAAAGCGTGGCAGGGAAAGAGCCGATCCCGCAATCGCCGCCGCGAAAGCGCCGAAGTACATCTGTCCCTCTATTCCACAGTTCCAAATACCCGACTTAAAGGCAACCACAGCGGCAATTCCCGTTATGATACTCGGAGTCGCCCAGCGGATGGTAGTGCCGATGGCGCTGGGACTTCCCACAGAGCCGACGACCATTGCCCGAAAAGCTTCCACAGGACTGTTTCCCTGAGAGAGGATGATAATCGCTCCGATCACCATAACCAGAATCACGGCGGCCGCATATTTCAGTATCTCTAATTTTGCCGACAACGTCAGCTTCCATTTTATCTTCACGTCACGCTTTCCCTCCCAACATATATAGTCCGATTGTCTTTTCATCCAGCTCCGGCGTGTTTTCCAGATCAGCGGCAATCCCGCCGTTATACATGACGAGAATCCGGTCCGACAGCTCCATAACCTCACCAAGTTCGTGGCTGACCAACAGCACCGATACGCCCTGCGCGGCGGCGTCAATGATCTTCTGCCAGATAAATTCGATGGCGCCCACGTCGATGCCGCGGGTAGGGTCTTCTATGATAAGCAGATCGTTGTTCTGGGCAAACTCCCGCCCCACAATGGTTTTCTGGATATTGCCGCCCGACAGGGTACCAATCTTATTGTGAATGTCCTGCACTTTTACCTGATAGTTGGCCACCACGTCGCCTGTAAACGCCGCTGCCTCCTCCCTGTCAACCAGCCAGGGAATCTTGAATTTGTGGGCGACATGATAACCCATAATACAGTTTTCAATCAGGCTCCCGTTCACGTTACAGCCCGTGGAGATGCGGTCCTGCGGCACATAACCGATCCTCTTTTCCCGCTTCTGCCGCGGGGTCGATGCGGTAATGTCCTCGCCCTTGTAGGTAATGGCGCCGCCGGAGGGTGTGCGAAGACCGAAAACCGCCTCGATCAGCTCGCCCTGCCCGGAGCCGGCCACGCCTGCAATGCCAAGAATCTCTCCCTTACGGACACAAAAGGATACGTCCTTCACCTTCTTTGTACCGTCGCTGCCGGGCGCGGTCAGGTGTTCGACGGTGAGGATCGCTTCCCCGATCTGCTTTTTTGGTTTCTTCGTATTAAAAAGAACCTGCCGCCCCACCATCAGGTTGGCAAGCCCGTGTTCGTCCGTCTCCTCCGGCCGCAGATTTCCTGTTACCACCCCGTTTTTTAATACCGTTATATCATCCGAAATCTCCATCACTTCTTTCAGCTTGTGGGTAATCAGGATCACCGTTTTGCCCTGCCTGGTAAGATAACGGATGGCGCGGAAAAGTCCCTCGATCCCCTGCGGCGTGAGCACGGAAGTAGGCTCGTCCAGAATAATGATTTCCGCGCCCTTGTAAAGCACCTTGACAATCTCTACCTGCTGTAAAAGCGACACGGGAAGCTCCGCCACTCTCTTTTCGAGAGGAATGGAAAAGCCGTATTTTTCGGCAATCTCCGTGATGTCCTTCGCTGCCTTCTTCTTATCCAGAAATCCTCCGTACTTTTTTGTCTCAAACCCCATCATCAGGTTTTCCAGCACCGTCAGCTCGGGAAAAAGCATGAACTCCTGATGCACCATACCGATGCCGCATTTGGTGGCATCGTTGGGATTGCGGAAAACAACCGGATTTCCCTTCACATAGATCTCCCCACGGTCAGGCTTGTAAATCCCGGAGATAATATTCATCAGAGTGCTCTTGCCCGCGCCATTCTCACCGATAACGGAGTGGACGGTGCCGCGTCTCACGCGGAGGCTGACATCGTCGTTGGCGGTGAGGCTGCCGAAGTATTTACAGATATGCTTTGCCTCCAGAATCAAATCTTCCATAAAAAGATACCTCCTCGTCACAATTTCCTACTTATAATAAGCAGCCCCCGGAGGCGTGGAAATGCCCTCCGGAGGTTACGTTCCCATTACTCTGCCGTATCTTTTGTGACGTCGATCTCCCCCGCGCCTATGCCCTCAACCACATCGGTCACGGTTTTCTGAAGATCCCCTGTCAGACTGTTGAATTCAATATCCGTATACAGCGACAAACCATAGGACAGGCCGTACACCTTGTCTCCGCTCTCAAAGGTTCCCTTGAAGGAAGCGTCGCCTTCCATATACAGCGCTTCGTCGATGGGCTTCAAAGCCGACCAGATCACACAATCGCTGACGTCGCCCTGATAGTCGTCGCTTCCGATACACTTGATTCCCATCTCCTCACAGCCGGAAATAACGCCCAGACCGCTCTGGGAGGCGGACTGGAAAATCAGGTCCACACCCTCATTCTGTATCATCAGCTTCGCCACTTCCTGTCCCTTGACAGGATCCTGATCGTCGCCCACATAGGCCACGGCGACCTCCACGGAAGGGTCGGCATAGTGAACGCCATTGATATAACCGTCACGGAACTTCCTGCTGACAGGTCGGTCCGCATGGGCAATAAATCCGACCTTTTTCTTCTCAGTGGTATTCGCCGCCACAACCCCGGCTATGAAAGCCGCCTCGGAAGGGTCAACGGACACGGAGCTGACATTCGGCTCGTCGGTTTCCATATCCACGTCACAGAGCACAAAATTGGTGTCCGGGTATTCCGGCGCAAGCCGGAGCGCAATCTCAGACAAATCTCCCCACATCAGGTACACCGGGTTCGCCCCCATATCCGCCATCGCACGGACCTGATCCTCATACTCTGCACTGTCCAGCGTCTCCACGGTTCGAAGCGTTGCGCCCTGCTCCGCAGCCAGCTTGTCAAGGCCTTTGATGGAAAGCGCGATAAAGGGATCGCCCACTGTAGCAGGCACAAGAAGACCGATGGTCTTTTCCGCGTTCTCCGTGGTTTTCTCCGGTTCCGAATCTTTCGTCTGTTCATCCTGCGCGGGGGCTTCCTTCTCTCCCGCATCCACAACGGGCACAGGCGCCGGCGCTTCTGTCTTGGAACCGCATCCGGCCAAACAGCCAAATGCCAGTGTCATTGTCAGTAAAACTGCTGTGATTTTTTCCCTTTTCATAATGTGTCCTCCTTTTTCAACTGGTTTTCGTATATTGAATGACGGCGTTCAGCGTTTTTTCCGATAAGGATGTAATCGACTGGCTTTCCATCGTTCTGACATATGTGTCAAGCTGATCTTTCAGGGGCGCAGTAAATTTTTTATCGAGTGCGCCCGCTCCCAGCATAACGCCGTAAGCATGTCCGATGGGTCCGCCGGTACAGTCATTATCCTGTCCTGCCATCATTAATACCGTCATTGCCTTCTGGAAATCATTTCCAGCAAAATAAACTGCCGCCACCTCCGCCGCAAGGTTCGGGTAAGTATGTACCCAATTATATTTTTTGTACTTTTCTTCAATGCGCTCACAGGCCTGTCTGTAATTGTCCGACGATTCGCAGGCTTTGTATGCAAAATCAAGAACTGTATAAAACTCGCTGTCCTTCGGAACCGCCCTCACCGCCTTTTCAAGCACTGTCCGCATGTCCGTCTCCACATATGCCATGGAGACGATCACCGCATTAAAAACTTCCGCCAGAATGCCGTTGTTGTGATGGGATATTCTCCCGTCCTTCCACGCAAGCTCCGCCGCCTTCCGGGGATTGCCCGGCGCCAGCGCGCCACAGACTGCCGCGCGCATAGCGGCGCCGATCATCTCCCGGTAGGGGTTAGCGAGATATCCGCTCTCTGGCGGATAAATTCCCTGACGCAGATGGTTTAACGCCACCTCCTCCGCCGTGTAGGCGAAAGGGATGTAACCTACCCAGCGGTCCGCGATATCCTCCGAGGTAATCTCGAAGCCTTTCTCGCAGAAGGCGTCCAAAAGCGCCAGTTCAAAGGTAATGTCGTCGTTTAGAGTCTCCGGCGGTTTCACATAGTCGGTAATTTCACCGAACACCTCCCAGATTCTCGATGATTTGAATCCCTCCACAGCCGTCCCCAGCGCGGAGCCTATGATCTCTCCCAGCCATCCGCCATGAATCTGGTCAAACAGCCGCTCCCTGTCAGGCAGACGGTAATCGGGATAGGACGGCAGTTCAACCGCCTTCTCATACTGTTCAAAGCTCTCATAAACCGTATGGTTCCAATAGGGATGGCCGGGAATCTTTTCCGCCTCCGCCAGCGCTTTGAAAACTCTGGCGTTAATGATCTGCAGCCGTATCAGCTCCTCCTTCTCAATCGCGTCGAATGCCTCCGGAATCAGCCGCTCCGCCTCCTCCACATCGTAGCCCATATGCTGCATACTGGAGATGGCGCCCAACATTTTTGAATAGGGAGCCCTGGATTCCGGTAGGGGCTTTTCCCATGCGCCTTTTCCGCTTTCCAGCATCTGCGCCGCTTCCTCCAGCATTTTCCCCTCCAGAAGCCCGTCCCACTGAATCAAATCCGTTCTGTCCTTTACCGGCACTGCCCCGCAGAACATTTCATAATCGTATTCCCATGCATGCTTCATTTGTTTATTTTCTCCTTTCCTGCTCAGGTGATTGCATCACACTCTCCTTCAGCCGCGCCATCTTCATATGAACCTCATCGAATCCCGGAATACCAGGCGACGCGCCGTGCCTGCCAACCGAAATGGCGCTTGCCATAGCTGCGTATTCCATCGCCTCCCGGGGCGGTCTGCCCGACGCGATCCCGGCCAGAAAATAACCTGTAAAGGTGTCTCCCGCGCCCGTGGTGTCAACTGTCCTTGCTGGAAAAATTTTCTGATAAAAAGTTTCCTTCTCATCCATATAACAGGAACCCCTGCTTCCCAGCGTCAGCACCAGAACGGTTTTGGGGTATTTTTGCCGCAGCTTTTCCAGAATGGTCTGCGCGTCCCCCGCATCCGTGTCCGCAAGCTGCCTGCCCTCCACCTCGTTGAGAATGAGATAGTCCACCTTCTGTAAATCACATCGCCCGATACCGCCGTCCATGGGGGAAGGATTAAAAACCACCGTCATCCCCTTCTCCCGGCCCTTCTCTATGGCGTAGGGTACATTGGAAATCTCATTCTGTAAAAGAAGCATCTCCCCCGGTTCAAAGTGCGTCAGAACATCGTCTATGTATGCCGGAGTCACATCGCTGTTGGCACCCCCGAAGATGGTAATCTTATTCTGGCCCTCGGGATCCACATGAATCACCGCATGCCCGGATGGCTCACTGCTTTCCCGGATCAGCTCTGTCCTCACGCCCGCCGCCGCCATCGTATCCAACAGGATGCCCCCGTCAGCCCCCACACAGCCCGCATGGAAAACCTGCGCGCCCGCCCTTGCCAGGGCGATGGACTGGTTCAGCCCCTTCCCGCCGCAAAATTCTCCGTAGGTCTTCGCCGGAATGGTTTCACCCGCCTGCGCGTAATGCTCCACGCTGTAGATTCTGTCAATATTCAGGGAACCGAGATTCAGAATTTTCATGTTTACCTCCGATATCCTTTTGGGAAATTATTTTCCGAAACAGTTTTCTTGTACATAAAATACCATTGCTCAATACGTTTGTCAACAACTTTTGTACATTTTACATAATTTGCCTTTTCCGCACCCTTCTTCCTCCCCTTACGCCTCTTTCCATTTTTCCGCTTTTCCCTTATAATGGATTCACATCAGTAAGGAGGACGGCGGCATGAATATACGTGAGCTTGCGCAGTTAGCCGGGGTTTCGGCTTCCACGGTTTCCAAGATTATGAACAACAAGGACAGCAGCATAAGTCCCTCCACGAGGGAACGTGTGCTGCAGATTGCGAAACAGTATAATTACCAGTCCTACTCCTCTCTGATCGAAAAGGGCACAACAACTCTGACGCTGGGCGTTGTGTTCCGCTCCGCATCCACCATGAACCTGACTCTGGACGGCATTCTGAATGCCGCGCAGAATGCGGGGTACACTATTTTACTGCGGGAGAGCGGCGACGATCCGGAGCGGGAAGCGCAGAACATTTCCGTGCTCTGCTCCCATCATGTGGACGGACTTCTCTGGGAATTTGTGAACAAAGACAGCGAAAAAAACATACCGTTTCTTGCAAGACACGAGATCCCCGCCGTTATTTTTCACTCGGAATACGGGGATGCTGTCAATATAGACTATCAGGAGCTGGGCCGTCAGGCCGCCCAGACGCTGGTGGATGCCGGGCACACATCCATAGCCTGCATCAGGGCGCCGATTCCCGGAAGGGAGGCTTTCACTGCCGGCTATCAGAGATGCCTGTTTGAAAACCATATTCCTCTGGAAGAGGAGCTCATCTTCGGGCAGATCGACAGCCAGTTAACACAAAAAATTGCGTCCCATGCCATCAGCGGCGTTGTCAGCGCCCACTATGAAACGGCGGCAAGGCTGTATGACGCCGTCAGAAAACTCCGCTACGAGCTGCCCTACGATGTCTCCATCGTTTCCCTGCGGGATGAGTCCATGACGCCGGACGTGCTGCGGCAGCTTTCCACCTTTACGATCCCGCATTACGCCTACGGGGAATATCTGTGCAAAAGGCTTGTGGGACAGATCGAACGCGGCGATACTTCCCCGCCCGCTTTCCGCAAGACGGCACATCTGGACAGCGAGAGCACGGTGGGCATCCCGCACAGCAGCCACACAAAGAAGATCACGGTGGTGGGCAGCATCAATATTGACAATTATCTCAAGATGGACGCGCTGCCGCGGACCGGCATGACCGTCAGTTCTTCCCTGTCCGCCTCCTATGTGGGCGGCAAGGCGATCAATCAGGCCATCGGAGCCGCGAAGCTGGGACAGCGGGTTTCCGTGATCGGACGTCTGGGAAACGATGTGGATTCCGACACGGTATACCGGGCGTTAAACATGGCCGGTGTGGATTCCATCGGTGTGAAACGCTGTTCCGGGTACAAAACGGGACAGGCCTACATTTTTGTACAAAAGGATGGGGATTCCATGATTTCCATTTTGTCGGGGGCCAACGAAGCGCTTCTACCCCAGGATATCCGCGAGTCCGAACGCGTATTTGAAAATACAGCCTTCTGCCTCGTACAGACGGAAATTCCCATGGATACCGTGACGGAAGCCTGCCGTATCGCCAAAAAGCACGGCGCGCAGACCATCCTGAAGCCCGTGGCCTGCGGCAGCCTGCCCGCAGAACTTCTTTGCAATGTGGACATCATCGTGCCTAACAAGGCGGAAATCGGCGCCATCTGTCCTGCCGCCGATGATCTGGATTCACAGGCGGCGCAGCTTCTGGAGGCAGGCGTCGGGACGGTCATTGTAACGCTCGGGGGAGCGGGCTGTTTCGTAAAGACGGCCCACGAAGCCGAATACCTCCCCGCCGTTCCCTCCGATGTGGTGGATGCTTCCGGCGCTGCGGACGCCTTTATCAGTGCCCTTGCCTCCTATCTGCTGGAGGGGCGTTCCCTGCACACGGCCATCAGGATCGCCTCCTATGCGGCCGGCTTTACGATCGCGAGGGAGGGCGTGACGTCGGCTCTGGTGGATAAGAATACGCTGGAGTCCTATATGATGCAGAGGGAGCCGGATTTGTTATAGATTTTTGATACGAAAATACTGTCAATTGAGAGGAAAAGAAGATGAAAATTTGCAGAGTAAAAAAGAAAAGTTTAACCGTTCTGCTCACCGCCCTGCTTGCGGTCGGCGCAGGCGCGTGCGGCACAGAAAACAGTTCTGACGCGGATGCCGGGCTGGAGATTACTGACATCTCCGATACCGGGGACACCGAAACGGCGGAGCCTTCAGACACGGACACGGAAAATTCGGACAATGCCGGAGAAACTTCTGACACAGATGTCACATCCGATATTCCCGATGCCGGGACACAGAAAAACCCGGAAAACTCCGTCACCGTCACTTTCCGGGAAACCCTTGACGAAACCAAGGCAGACGACGGCAAGGTGATCTTCACAAGCAGCGCGCAGATACCCGTGGTAAGCATCGATGGCGCGGCGGATATCGCGGAAAAAATAAACGCGGATATCGACGCCTACTATGATGCGTTCTCCTTCGACGAAACCCTTTCCATGGCGGAGGAAGACTATGCCGCAAGTCTCGGGGAGGACGGCTGGGACTTTCTCGGCTACGGCACCGAGATCAGCGCGAAGGTGACCCGCATGGATGACGCCGTGATCTCCTTCCAGATAACGGTTTACGATTTCACCGGCGGCGCCCACGGCAACTACGGCTCCATCGGTAAAAGCTACAGTACGGTAACGGGGGAACTACTGGCTTTTGACGAAATTTCCGAAGACTACGAGGCCTTCCACGCCACGGTTCTGGATTACATGATCAATCTGGCTGAAACGCCCGCTTACAAAGACAAGCTTTTCGATAATCCTTCCAAAGATGATCTGGACAGCGCACTGTTTAGAACGGACGGCTGGGTATTTACCAGAAGCGGCATCAGCTTTCTGGTGCCTCCCTACGTCCTCGGCCCCTATGCCTCCGGAGAAATTTCCTTTATGCTGCCCTACGAAAAGGCATATGATCTGGGATTAAAGGAAGATTACCGCTACAACGGCAATTTCGTGGATGAGCGCTATTATATCTACAAATACGACCCGGAAACCTTTGAGCCGGTTGTGGACGGAACGCCAGACTGTTATTTTGATCTGGACGGGGACGGCACGGAAGAAGGACTCGCCTTTTACGGTCAGGTCGTTGACCCGGCCACCGGGGAAAGCCGGTACGCCTTTTATATCGACGGAACAGATTACGGGGACGTCATAAATGACGAATTACAGAATATAAAGGACAACGGCTATATGGAAAACACTTACGCCCTGTGTTACGCCGACGCTCCGGACGGAGGCGTTCCTGCGATCGCCGTGCTTTTCACGGAGTTCGGAGACGGAGAGGACAGTAACGGCAACCCGGTCAGACATCCCCGCTCCTTCCTTTTCGGCTACACGAAGGAAAAAGGATTGTACTATCTGTATTGGGACGAGGGCTTTGTGACCCTGCCGGCCACTTCTTAACCTGTGCAGGCTTTCATTTCTTCCGTGATTGCAACAGCCTCCGCCGCCGGATAAAAGAGCCGCGCCGAGGCTTCCAATGCAATATCGGTAATATTTTCTTTTTTCAGATAAAACTCTACTTCTGAGGGAGACATTTGCGTCTCCCTCTCTTTCCATGTCTGAATCAGGTCGTTCAGCTTTTGAAAATGCGCCATCAGCGCACCAAAATCCTGTATCCGGTCAATAGTACTGCTGCCGTAAGCCTGTTTTTCCAGCTCACACACCGCAATCACCTGCATAGCCGTCTTCAACTCTCCTGTAATGTCAGAGGCTTCCATCAGCACGTCCGGCCGCTTCTCAAGACAGGCCAGCATATATGCTTTCGCCCCGGCAATGTCCTTCTTTGCAAAGTAATCCGCCAGCCGCTCCTTGATCTCCGCCGTCTCCCGCTTTTCGTCCGTCATGCCCACCTTGCACTCATAAACCTTAAGTCCCTGCACCTGCGTCCAGACATAGAGCAGAAACTCCGAGATAAAACCGTAAACCCGCTTGTGGTAGTCGTCGTACAAGGTGGCGTCAATCTTTTCCTCCGCCTTCTCAAAAATACCGAAAAGCCATTCGCAGTAAGCGTCATAAATCTCTTTTTTGCAGACCATCATGTTGCCAAAATAAGTGCCCTTGCCGTGCACCAGCCGCTCAAACGTCTCATAGTAAGCCGGGTAAAACTGCCGGATCACTTCTCCCACGGCCTCCAGATCGTGAATGTTATAATCCCCTGCATAGCCCTCATAATAGGTAAAGTTCAGCTTCAACAGCTTGGACGTTATGATATCATGCGATGAGAGGATTTCCTCATATTCCCGTCCCGTCAGAATCCGCCCTTCCTCCGTGCAGAAATACCGGCGGTAATGGCAGATTCCCACATAATCCGTAGTTCTTATATTTTTCCAGACCCAGTATACACCCGTCAGTTCCCCGTAATAACAGTTTTTCTCCGAAATACTGACACCAGTGTCATCTCCAATATATCCCAGATTCCCCGATACGGCCCGCCCTACCTGCAAGGGCACATAGATGGGATCGCCGGGTGTGGGAAACTTTTTGTGGGTCATGGTAAAGATCGTTACGCTCATAATGTCATCTCCGTCATACATTTACCTGTTCGGTCATCCGATTCCGGACATCCTTATCACGCCTGACGTGACGTCTCCGCCCCGCCCTGCAGGATGCCCGCCATCTTCCTGCGCACATAGAAAAATGCCGGAATCAAAAAGATATCCGCAAAAATCCATGCCAACGGGTTCGCGAAACGCACCGCACTGAATCCGAAATGCGGCACCAGCAGAAAGCCTGCCAGCGCCCTCGCCAGCATCTCAAACGCCCCTGCAAAAACAGCCAGCCTGCTGAAGCCCATTCCCTGAATCAGGAAACGGACGATATTCACAAGCGCCAGCGGGAAGTAGAACAGCGCATTCATCCGAATAAAGGAGTAGGCATTGCCGATGATCTGCGTCTCCCCCGCATCCAGAAACAGTAAAAGAAGCTGTTTCCCGAACAGGTACACCGCCCCCAGCGCGATCAGGGAGTAGATCAGTCCCAGCAGACAGCAGCTCTTAAGCCCCCTGTCCACACGCTCCAGATCCCCCGCGCCCACATTCTGTCCGCCGTAGGTTGCCATGGTGGAACCCATAGCATCAAAGGGGCACACCAGAAGCATGCTCACCTTACCGCCCGCCGTGACCGCCGCCACCGCATTGGAATCAATACCGTTCACCGCGCTCTGCAAAATCACGCTGCCGATGGCTGTGATCGAATACTGCAGTCCCATGGGGATGCCCATATTGCAGAGCTTCGCCGCATAATCCCTGTTCCATCTGCGCTCCTCATGGGACAGCTTTAGAATCGCGAACTTTTTGCGCATATAAATAAGACAGGCAAAACCCGCAATGGCCTGCGATACCACCGTAGCTACCGCCGCCCCGGCCACGCCCATGTGCAGCACCACGATGCAGAACACGTCAAGGAAGATATTCAGAACCGCAGCCGTCACAAGGAACACCACAGGCGTTCTGCTGTCCCCCAGCGACCGCAGGATCGCAGCCGTCATATTGTAGAGAAACACAACAGGGATGCCCAGAAAAATAATGATTATGTAGTTATAGGAACCGTCGATAATGTTCGCAGGCGTCCTCATAAGCAGCAAAATCTGGCGGCACAAAAGAGACACCACGATAGTGATGACCACCGCAAAGATCACTGACAGCCACACGCTGTTGGCCACAAATCTGCGAAGCTCTCCTTCATGCCTGGCGCCGAACTCCTGGGCAATCGGAATCGCAAAACCGCTGCAGACACCCATGCAGAAGCCGATGATCAGGAAATTGACGGAGCCTGTAGCTCCCACCGCCGCCAACGCATCCACTCCCAGATAATGTCCCACGATAACCGCGTCCATCATACTGTAGAACTGCTGAAAAACAAGCCCGAACAAAAGGGGCACGGCAAAGCCCAGAATCAGCCTCATGGGACTTCCCTTTGTCATATCTTTTTCCATAATACTCCTCCGTCATTCGCGTTTCTCGCGCTAATCATTGGAGACGATTTTATCACACTGCCATAAAAACGCAAGTAGCTTTCACACAAAAAATGAAATATTTTAAAAAAAATTTTATGTTGTGGAAAACCGATTGACACGAGAAAAAGAATGTATTAAGATGTTATCACTTTACGCAAAAAACGGAGGATTTCTTCTATGAATACAGCCGCTGCCAAAGATAACTTTTACAGCAAAATCATCAAGCTGGTAATTCCGATTGTCATTCAGAATCTCTTAAGCGCCGCCGTAAGCTCCGCAGACGTGGTTATGCTGAACTATGTAGGGCAGTCCTCCATCTCTGCCGTGTCGCTGGCCGCCAACTACGCCAGCGTCCTTTTTATGATCTACTATGGGCTGGGAACAGGCGCCTCCATGCTCAGCGCCCAGTACTGGGGAAAAGGCGATCTCCAGCCGATCCGCGCCATTCAGGGCATCGCCATGCGGTTTTCCCTGATTATTTCCATGGGGTTCTCCGCCTTCGCGTTCTTTGCACCGACACTTTTGATGAAGCTTTTCACCAATGACGAGGAGCTTATCGGAATCGGCGCCGGGTATCTGCGCGTGATGGCAGTCACCTATCTGTGCTGGGGGATTATAGAAGTCTATCTGGCGATTCTTCGGAGCATCGGGCGGGTCACTGTCTGTATGGTCTTAAATGTCATGGCTTTCACCCTGAATATTCTCCTGAACGCCGTGTTTATTTTCGGACTCTTCGGCGCACCGCAGCTCGGCGCTGTGGGCGTTGCCATCGCCACAGCCCTGTCCCGTATCATCGAGCTGGCCGGCTGTATCGTGGTATCCCTGTTCAGCAAGGATATCAAGCTCAATCCCGGCTATATGTTCCTGAAAAACAAACTTCTCTTTCAGGATTTCATCAGGCTGTCCCTGCCCGCCCTCGCCAACGATCTGGCCTGGAGCGTAGCCTTCTCCATGTACTCCGTGATTCTGGGGCACATGGGCTCCGACGCGGTGGCCGCCAATTCTCTTGTTGTCGTTGTCAGGAATTTCGGCACCGTGCTCTGTTTCGGTACCGCCAGCGCGGGCGGTATCCTGCTTGGCAATGTGATGGGCGAGGGTGACATGGAGCGCGCAAAATCATACGCCACCCGGCTGATGAAGCTCACCGTTATCACCGGGGCCATCGGCGGCGTACTGGTGCTTTTCGCCACCCCCTTTGTGCTGCACTTCGCAAAACTTTCCGAGACAGCCATGCACTATCTGAAATATATGCTGCTCATCAACACCTACTATATTATGGGGGCCGCCGTCAACACCACGCTGATCGCAGGCGTATTCCGCGCCGGAGGCGACAGCCGTTTCGGTCTGATCTGCGATGTGATTGACATGTGGGTCTACGCGGTGCCCCTCGGCTTTCTTGCGGCTTTCGTTTTCAAACTGCCCGTTCTCTGGGTGTACTTTCTGCTGTGCACCGACGAGTTTGTGAAATGGCCCTGGGTAATCAAACACTACCGCAGCGGCAAATGGCTGAAAAACATTACAAGGGACGATCTCTTCTCTGAAGAAGATGCAGACAGATCATCCGCCGGCGCATGACCCGGAAAGCGCGCCGGACTGCACCGTTCCCCGGAACTCTTTCCTGCTGCACACGTCCATCTTCTGGTAAATATGGGATACGTGTTTTTTCACCGTGGTTTCCGCGATAAAGAGGGATTCCCCGATCTGTCTGTTCGTGTAACCCCTGTAGAGAAGCCATGCTACCTCCAGCTCCCGCTCGGAGAGCGCGCGGTTTTCCATAACCGCCAGAAAACGGTCATAAGTCTCCTCATAGCTCCCGCCTGACAGGGACGAATCCTGTCGGCGGGATTTTTGTGCCGCCGTTTTGCTCTGCTCCCGCATCTGTTTCTTAATCTGGTCATTCACACGAAGGTACAGTGCAAGAACCACAGCCAGCGCGACACCGAGAAACAGCGTCCCCAGCACCGCAACCGCCCACTCCCGTCTCTCACCGAACAGACCTGCCTGATACAGAAGCAGTGTCATCAGAAGGCACACATACACGGTTCCCAGCAGAATCCGTAGCATATGCTTTCTCATATCTGCCCATCCTCTGCTGTATCTGCCGCTTCTGTCCCGGACTTCTCCCCTGCGCATACCTTCCCTGTCCCGGACTTCTCCTCCGGCGCTATCGCATTCTCCGTCCTCTCCGCCGCCGTTTCCGTGCTCTCCGCGTCTGTATCCACTTGCATATAATCGACAATCCGGCGCTTTGCCTCGATCTGCAGAGGCAGAAGCAGCATCTCAAAAATCACGGCATACAGCATAGTCAGAATCGCCACCGCCACATGAGGCCCCAGGCTGGCCAGATCAGATATCCAGCCCAGAATATGGATAAAAGAGAGAAGCATACCGACAATCCCCGCGCAGAGCACCTGCTTCTGCAACATTTCCACCACATCCAATGACCGCCTGATCTCGCTTAAATGACAGGTATAGTTCTTCTTCAGCAGTCTCCACGCTCTCAGAAAATCCTTCCATATTCCACCCCGGAATAATACCGGCGCCGTGAATGCCAAAAGAATGATCAGGGACGGAAAGTCCAGCAAAATAAGTATTCCCCTTAAGTTAACGCCCCCGCTTCCATAATCTATCGCTCCCAGCAGGAAAACACCCAACAGAATACTGATAATCTCCATAATCATACGCCCATTTCCTCCTCATCCGTTTCTACCGTTTCTGTCTTCTGCTTTCACCATACCACCCCGACGGCCCGAAATCTATGGTACTTTTTCCAAAAAAGGTAGTAAAAATCGAGCATCCGCGTGCTCGATTCAGAGAATGCTCCGCATTCTCCTTAAATGATTTATGTTGTCGCAATTACTTATTACATAATAAGAGCCTGCCGTAAGGCAAGCCCCTCTCTTGTCAATATTTTGTCAAAAACTGTCTCGTCCGCTCCTCCCTCGGATGGTCGATCACCTGTCTGGCATCGCCCTGCTCCACGATCACGCCCTCGTCCATAAAAATAATCTGATCCGCCACATCTCTGGCAAAACTCATCTCGTGGGTCACGATAATCATGGTGGTATGCTGCAGGGCTAATCCTCTGATTACCTTTAACACCTCGCCGGTCAGCTCCGGGTCAAGGGCCGAGGTCGGTTCGTCGAAGCAGAGGATATCCGGCTTCAGCGCCAGCGCCCTGGCAATGGCCACTCTCTGCTGCTGCCCGCCGGAAAGCTGATGGGGATAGTGATCCATGCGCTCCGAAAGCCCCATCTGATCCAAAAGCGATTTCCCGTGGGCCTCTATTTCCTCCAAAATTTCCTTTTTCTTCTGCTTAAAATCCGTCCGCTCTCTGGCGAGAAGCGTTTCCGCCAGCGTCACATTTTCCAGTGCCGTATACTGCGGAAACAGATGAAATGCCTGAAACACCATGCCGAAATGCAGCCTTTTGGTACGCAGATCCTTCTCCTGCCCCTTGACCGGATTGTCCGCGTCAAACAACGTTTCCCCCCGCACCGTGATGGAACCGTGATCCGGCGTTTCCAGAAAATTCAGACAGCGCAAGAGCGTCGTCTTGCCGGAGCCGGAGGAACCGATGATCGCCAGTGCGCTCCCCTCCTCCAGATCAAAGCTCACATCGTCGAGCACTCTGGTGGAGCCGAAATGTTTTCCGATATTTTTCACCTCTAAGACAGCCATTTTTTCCTCCATTCCGAAGTGTACTTGTGAGTCTGCCAACTGACAGGCGCATAGGAACCACAATTGTCCCCTTTACCTGAAATAGTCCAGCCTGCGCTCGATATAGTTAAACAGAAGCGTCAGAATGCCCACAAACGCCAGATAGAACACACCCGTATAAAAGAGCGGCCAGGTAAGCCCGTTGCTCTTCATAAAAGAATAGCCCGCAAAGGTAAGCTCATATGCAGCAATAATCCTCGCAAGAGACGTGTCCTTCACCAGCGTGATGATTTCGTTGGACATGGGCGGCACCACGCGCTTCACCATCTGCAGGAGGGTGACCTTAAAAAAGATCTGCCACTTCGTCATGCCAAGCACCTCGCCCGCCTCCCGCTGGCCCACGGGAACACCCTCGATCCCGCCCCGGAAAATCACGGAAAAGTAGCAGGCATAATTGATACTGAAAGCCACCACCGTGGCCGTAATACGTCCCGCCTCGCTGCCGCTCCAGATATTGTGATGCAGCCACAGTCCCGGACCATAGAAAATAATAATTAACTGCAGCATCAGCGGCGTGCCGCGTATGATCCACACAAGCGTCTGAATCAGCCCCCGCAGGGCTTTCCACCGGCTCATCGCGCCGAAGGCAAGAATCAGCCCGAGCGGCAGCGAAAAAACAAGCGTGAAAATGAAAATCTGAAAGGTAGTCCAAAGACCATCCAGCAGCGATTGCGTAACGTTTAAAAACATGCCTTACTCTCCTAAAGTCTATTAGTTCATCCCGTTTTTTCTACTTTCCGGGCACTACGACTACCTGTGCATTGTTGCAGTACGCATTGGTACATTCCATGGCATTCTTAACTTCGTCAGTCAACGTCATGCCGTTCCATACGACGTCGATGTTTTTGGAGTCCAGCTCCATGATCTTATTATCCCAGTCAATCACTACGAACTGTGCCTCCACACCGAGCGATTTCGCCACTATGCGCGCCATGTCCGCATCGAAGCCGATCCACTCTCCGGAGTCATCCTTATAATCCATCGGCTCAAACTCCGTGATACCCACAATCAGCGTACCTTTTTCCTGAATGTACGCCACATCGCTGTCGGATGCGGATGCTGTAAACTCAGTGGCTTTCTGCTCCACCAGAGCCTCCTGCACACCGTAAGCCTTTGCCGTCTCCTGCATGGTGCCGTCCGTATAGCTCTGCGCGAACTCGAAATTGATATAAGCAGCCAGATCGGAGCCCTTCCGGCATCCTACCCCGTACTCCTCCGTAGTCAGCTCATCCGTATGTACCAGATTCGGATAACTGGTTCCCTCCCCGATCATGGCGCCCGCCATCAGAAGATCAATAATAGCCGCATCGGAAGTGCCCGAAGCAACCTCCATCAGCGCATCCGCCTGGGATGCCACCGCATTGGTCTGAAAGCCCTTCTCTTTAGCAACCGCTTCCCCTGCGGAACCCGCCTCCACCGCATACACCATGTTTCCGGCATCCGCCGTCGTTTCCTTCGCGCCGCCGCAGCCGGAAAAAGTGCCGCAGACAGCCATCGCCGCCACCAGTACCAAAACCAATTTCTTTTTCATAATGTTCCTCCTCTTTTCTCATAAAATCACAAGCACTTTTGTATTTTACCATAGCAGTATATTAAAGTAAATGTATAAAAACAGAAAGAAACTATTGTCTGTCAAAATATGCTTTTCCGTCGTTTGGCTTAAAATACGTCCGAAGGTATCCGTCCGTAGAGATAATCACAAATTCATTGCTGGATTCCAGATAGTACACATCGTCTCCGTCTTCCGCTTCCAATTTATGTAATACCCCCGGCGTTTCGACTACCCTGTTTGCACCCGCCAGATATTCGTCCGCTGATGTATAGCCAAATTCACCCCCGTGTTTTTCAAAATGCTCCTGCAGATATTCCGCCTTGCGGAATGAATATGTATGTCCCGACGATGCCGTCCTGGAAGTCTGTGTATCCTCCGGCGTTTTCTGCGGTGTATCCGACGGAATGTCATCCGTCTCCCCCGACATCTCGGCCTGATTATCCTGTACCATATCTGCCGGAGTATCATCCGCCTCCCCTGACATCTCAATCTGACTGTCCACTGTCCGAACAACCGGCACATCATCCGCCTCCCCGGAAGCCTCCGGGTGAGTATCCTCCTGTATGTCTGCTGCCGGAGAAAGGTTCTCCGTTACCTCCGGACTCACCTCATTTGCCGCATCGTGCCGAACCTTTTCAGACATCGATCCCGCACGAAACGCACCGATAGCGACCGCCAGCAGCACACAAACCGCCGCCATTGCCGTCCACCGTTTTATCCCGTTATCCTTCTTTTTATGGTAAGCTATGACTGTCTGCTGCACTGGCTTACCGCCCGCTTTTGCCTTATTTTCACGCCGACACTCCTCACAGCGCTTCGGCAGATGCAGATTTTTATTCCGATAAAAAGCAATTTCATCCTCTGACAGCGTGAATTCTATGCCGCACTGTTTGCATATTCTCTTCATTCTTCCTCCACTTCAAAGCATTTCTGGCAAGAAACCAAGAGAGCACCTTATGCAGGTACTCCCTTGTATGTTTCGCCGAATAGTTCTATGCCGCACTTAATATTTTATCTCTTTTCCCTCTAACCTCCACTGTCTGAACTCTGCCGAAGCCGACAAAAGCAGATCGGAAGAAGAGTTGAGGGCCGTCTCCACAGAATCCTGAATCACGCCGATGATAAAGCCTACCGCCACCACCTGCATGGATACCGAATCCGGAATCCCGAAAAGTGAACATGCAAGCGGAATCAGCAGAAGCGAGCCGCCAGCCACGCCGGACGCGCCGCACGCCGAGAGCGCCGCCAGGAGGCTTAAGATAATCGCCGTCGGAATATCCACGTTAATTCCAAGCGTAAAAGCGGTTGCCATAGTCATAACCGTAATGGTGATCGCCGCACCGTCCATATTGATGGTGGCGCCCAGCGGAATCGTCACCGAGTACGTGTCCTTATCCAGCCCCATCTCCTCGCAGATCTTCATATTGACGGGAATATTTGCCGCCGAGCTTCTTGTAAAGAAAGCCGTAATCGCGCTCTGCTTCAGACACTTAAAGATGAGCGGATAGGGATTCTTGCGGATGCACCAGTACACCAGAATCGGGTTCGTGACAAAATAGATAAACAGCATGCAGCCCACCAGCAGAATCAGCAGCTTTCCATAATCCCTGAAGGCTTCCAGACCGCTAGCCGTCACACTGGTGTAAACCAGTCCAAGCACGCCGAAAGGCGCTAAGTTAATGATCACCACAACCACTCTGGAGATAGCCTCCGAAATATCGGCGAGCGTCTTCTTCGTCGCTTCCCCCGCCGCGCGGAAGGCTACGCCCAGAAGCACTGCCCATGCCAGAATGCCTACATAGTTTGCACTCGCCAGCGATGATACGGGATTTTGCACCACGTTCATCAGTAGCGTACTCAGTACTTCCACGATACCGCTGGGTGCGGCCGACACATCCGAAGCAGCGTCCACAAGCACCATCTCCACCGGGAATACCATGCTGGCAAAAACGGCAATCACTGCCGCCAGCACCGTACTGAACATATACAGGACGATAACCGTTCTGATCACGCCGCCGTGGGACTTGCCCGCATTACAGAGCGCGCTTATCACCAGAAAGAACACCAAAAGCGGCGCGATTCCCTTAAGCGCTCCCACAAACACATCGCCCAGCACGCCGATTCCCGATGCTCCCGGCGCCACGAGAGCCAGAATCACGCCGATCACCAGCCCCACAACAATTCTCTTGACAAGACTTATTCCTGTCCACTTCTCCCACACATTTTTCATGCTTTCCTCATTTCTGTAAAACCAGTGTTATCAGTTACTTTACTATACTACTACGAAAAAGCGCTTTGCGTCAAGACGGGGCGGTGCAAACCGCGCCGCCCCAATACCTGGATCTTTTCTTTATTCCGCTGTCGCTTCCTCTGTATACTTCACAGCCAGCTCGTTGATCGTACCGTCAGCCAGCATCTTCTCGATGGACTGGTTGATTTTGTCAAGCAGCTCCGTGTTTCCCTTCTGCACTGCAATCGCATACTCCTCGGACTCAAACGCAGCCGGATCCTCCACAATCTTTAATCCGGCGTTATCACCTACATACTTCTGTGCCGTCGCGGAGTCGATCACCACCACGTCGCACTTGCCGTTAACCAGTTCCATAACGGCCTCCGTGCCTTTCTTAAACGCCTCGTAGGTGTAGCCCATATCCTGCACACAGATTTCCCCGGTATATCCCTGCACCACACAGATCTTTTTATCCGCCATGTCCGCCGCTGCCGCAATATCGGAATCCTCTTTCACAATCATTACCTGCGTCGCCGTATAATAGGTCGTGGAGAAGTCTACGGTTTCCCTTCTCTCGTCCGTCGCCGTCATGCCTGCGATAACCGCGTCGATCTGTCCGTTCTGCAGCGCAACCAGAAGAGAGTCGAACTCCATGTTCTCCACTGCCGCCGTCATGCCATTCCCCTCGGCGATCTGCTTTGCAATCGCCATGTCAATACCGTCATACTCACCGATCACGCCGTTTGAGGTGACATACTCAAAGGGCGGGAACTCCGCATTTGTGCCGAAGGTGATGGTGTTTCCCTTCTCCGCGCCGCCGCCGCAGGCCGTCAGGGTGCACGCCGTCATAACCATGGCGAGCATCATTGTCAGAAACTTTGTTGTTTTTTTCATAATCTTATCCTCCTCGTTACTTTGTGCTTATATTTATATGATTTTGCACTTACAAAACTTTGCTCAGGAAATTCTTCGTCCGCTCATTCTGCGGATTGTTGAAAATCTCCTCCGGCGCGCCGCTCTCCATAACCACGCCCTGATCTATGAAAAGCACGCGGGAAGCCACCTCTCTGGCAAATCCCATCTCGTGGGTGACAATCACCATGGTCATGCCGGATCTCGCCAGATCCTTCATCACATCCAACACCTCGCCCACCATCTCCGGGTCAAGTGCCGACGTGGGCTCGTCAAAAAGCATAATCTCCGGGTCCATGGCAAGCGCCCTCGCAATCGCCACCCGCTGCTTCTGCCCGCCCGAGAGCTGCGCCGGGTAGGCATTCGCTTTCTCGCCCAGATTGACACGCTCCAGAAGCTCCTGTCCCCGCCTGACCGCCTCCTCCTTCGTCATCTTCTTGAGAAGTACGGGCGCAAGCGTGATATTGTCCATAATGGTCAGATGGGGAAACAGATTAAACTGCTGGAACACCATACCCATCTTCTGCCGCACCCGGTTCACGTTCACCTTCGGGGCAGTAATCAGCTCGTCGTCCACATAAATTTCCCCTTCGGTCACAGTCTCCAGCAGATTCAGACACCGCAGAAAGGTACTCTTTCCCGATCCCGAAGGCCCGATCACCACCACCACTTCTCCCTGCGTGATGTGCTCATCGATCCCGCTCAGCACTTCCAAATCTTCAAATTTTTTATGTAAATTATTCACACGTATCATAATCGTCTCCAATCGCAGAGAATGCCGCTTTTTGGCATTCTCTCACGCGAGATTTAGCACTTCTTAGCGAAGCAGCCTCTGCTGCTGAGCTTTAGAAGTTCTTCTCGCGTTGTTATCTGGCATCCGCCTTCCTCAGCCTCATTTCCACCCGGCGAAGCGCAAGGGTCAGTATCTTGATCAGCACATAATAAATAACCGCGGTGCCGATCAGCGGCATAAACGCAATGAAAGTCGCGCTCTTAATAAAATCTCCCGCCTTCTGGATATCCATCAATCCCACATAGCCGACAATGGCCGTTTCCTTGATCAGCACGATAAACTCATTGCACAGCGCCGGAAAAATATTCTTGACCGCCTGCGGCACGACAATCCTGCTCATCGTCTGAAACGCGGAAAGTCCCAGCGATCTGCCTGCCTCCGTCTGCCCCTTGTCGATGGACAAAATACCCGCCCGGACAATCTCCGACACATACGCGCCGGAATTGACGCCAAAAGCGATCGCGGCAATGATCCACTTATCAAGCGGCACCGTCGCAAAAATGACGAAATAGATAATCATGAGCTGCGTCACGGAAGGCGTTCCCCGGATCACATCCGTATACACGCCGCCGATAAACCGAAGCAGCTTATTCTTGGACAGATTGCACATGGCAATCAGCATGCCGATCAGAATACCGATGACAATGGCCAAAAGGGATACCTTGATCGTCACGCCGATACCGCTCAGAAGAAGCTTGTAACGGTCTTCCCTGATAAAACATCTATAAAACAGATCACTGAAATTAGCCGCCCACTCTGCCATCCGTTTTCATCCTTTCCCATTCCTGACTCCGTGCCCGCTCTATCATACCACAACCTAATCCAAAAGAAAAGGAGAACTTGCATAATATACAAGTTCTCCTTATAATTAACCATCCAGTTCTTTTTTCCACTCTGCGATGATCTCCTCGCACCGCTCCGTATCAATATCCTCCACCGCGTTTTTCAGTTTTTCAAAAATACTTCGCTGCACATCGCTGTAGGAATACTGCCCCATATCCTTGACCACCTGCTCCATGGCGTCCATGTCCAGATTTTCCATAGCCTCTTCCATCTGCCGGAACAGCTCCGACAGCTCCCCTGCCTCCGCAGCCCTTCCGCTGCCGGTTTCTTCTTCTTTTATAAAGTAAGGCGCTAAAATTCCTTTGTAGAACATATATTCTTCCAGCATACCCGGTGTGATCTTATGGATCAGCGCTGCGTTTCCGGCATTGCCGGCCGCCTCCATCTGTTCGGCGGTCTGCGCCAGATCTGTCGCCCCGATCTGTCTCGACGCGCTCTTTAAGGCATGCACCTCCACCGTATAATCCTTCCACTTCTCCGCCTGCTCATATTCCTGTATCAGCGCACATTTCTTGTCAATAACCCGGTAATACTCTTTCAGCACAGACCAGAAAAGCTGCTCGTTTCCAAGGAACCCCATAGCCTTCTCCACATCCAGTCCCTCAATGACAATATCCGTAGTCTGCACCCCTTCATCGCCCCTGTGCACGTTTCGAAGCTGCGCATTATTTTTCTTTTTCCTCTTCTCAATCTTTTCCGCCGGCAGCCATTTGCGAAGTCTGGATACCATATCCCTCATCTCGATCGGTTTCGTCACAAGATCGTTCATGCCCTCGCTGATGAACATTTCTGCGGTTCCCTCCACCGCATTGGCTGTAAGGGCGACAATCGGTACCTGCCCGTTATTCCCGAGAAGCCTGCGGATTACTCTGGTCGTCTCCACTCCGTCCATCTCCGGCATCATGTGATCCATAAAAATAATATCGTAACGCTTATCCGTCACCATCAGAACGGCGTCCTTGCCGCTCATGGCCGTATCGATCTTCATCTCCAGCGGATTCAGAAGTCCCTTGGCTACCGTCAGGTTGATGGCGTTATCGTCCACCACCAGAATTTCCGCCGTGGGCGCCACAAAGTCAAAGTCCTCCGCCTCCATCATGGAAAAGGCGGCGTTGTCCTCCCTGCCGGTAAAAATATTCGCAAGCCCCAGAATATAGAGGGGCTTTTTGACCATGCGCAGATTTGCCAGATCATAGGAACGCACCGACCTGTGATTTGTCAGAAGTACCCCGCAGACGTCGGGATGCAGCCTCAGGAAGTATTGTACGGCCTCTGTGAACAAGGGCTGTTCCACAAAAAAATATCCCGTGCCCCTCTCCTCTATCTGATTCAGGTTTTCCTCCGACTCCAGCCTCTCATAGGCAACGCCCAGCCTCTCCATGTCAAGCGCCAGCTCCTGCGCGATATACTCGCTCTGGATCAGGCCGGCCGCCATAATATTTCCCGGCAGCTTTTCCACGGAGCTCTGCAGATCCGTCACCTTTTGCGGAATCACAAAGGAAAACGTAGATCCCTTTCCGTACACGCTGTCCACATGTATTTTTCCCTTCATCAGGGTTACAAGCTGCCTGCAGATGGCAAGCCCAAGACCGGTTCCCTCAATATTGCGGTTTCTCTTGCTGTCGAGCTGCTGAAAGGATTTAAAGAGCTTATCCATATCGCTCTCTTTGATCCCGCTTCCCGTATCGGTAATGGATACGATCAGCTCTATCATATCCTCCGACGTCTGCAGGAAATCTATCTTTACATGAACGTTTCCCTCCTTGGTGAATTTGACGGCATTGTTAGCCAGATTTACCATAACCTGCTTAATCCGCACATTATCGCCGTAAAGCCCTGACGGAAGATCAGGGTTGACGTCCACCGTCAGCTCCAGCTCCTTGCTCCCGATACGCGTCATAATGATATTGGATACGTCATTGATCATGGACATCGGTTCATACTCCACATCACTGATGTCCATCATGCCGGATTCAATCTTGGAAAAGTCCAGAATATCATTGATAATCGTGAGGAGCGTCTGTCCCGACGATTTAATCTGTCCGATATATTCCCGCGCCGCAGGCGTCAGGTCTTCCCTGAGCGCCATTTCAGCCATACCGATCACCGCATTCATGGGTGTACGGATCTCATGACTCATATTCGCCAGAAAATCCGACTTCATATTAGAACTCTTTTTCAATTCCATGTTGGTCAGGCTGACCTGATATTTGCTGTAGGCGATATCCGACAGGACGTTTGCTATCGTATAGAGCGCATTGGACACCTTCTTAATCGTTTCTTTATCCACAATCCTGATATCCTGTGCGGCGCGTACCAGCCCGTCCGCATCCACGCCAATCTCCTCCGCCACCCGCCTGATCTGCTCCTCATCGGGCGGTATGGTCAGCATCTGTCCCCCGATAAAGCATCCCACCAGATGCCCGTGCGCCATAATCGGCGCCGCGAATGCCACCAGTCCGGCATGGCAGAAGTAGGCGCAGGACCCGCCTGCCCTCGCCGCCTTCTCGACTCCCATCCTGTGGCATTCCTGGCAGCGTTTCCGTCCTTCCTCCGTATTTCTGACATGCTTCTGACAAAACTCCGTAAACCCGGAAGGCTTTGTCTGTATGATGCCGCTGCCATCAGTAATCATAGATGCAATTCCCGACATATCCGAAAAAGCATCCTGTATTTTCTGTAAGGATTCCACATCGATCAAATCTGTCAGTTTCAATTCACTCTCTATGATTGCCATAACTACCTCCCTCTACAGAATATCATTCTGTCAGCCCAGGACACCTTTTATGGTGGAAGACAGTTTTTCCATATCAATAGGCTTGGCGAGATACCCCTGCGGTTTCATGGACAGCACCTCCATGATCTTATTTCTGTCCGTCACGCCTGTAAGGAACACCACCGGCAGCTTCCTTGTCGCCGGATTTTCCCTGATCTTCGCCAGAACCGATGCGCCGTTTTCCACCGGCATTTCATAATCCAGAAGCACCATATCCGTCTTCTTCGTCTCCAGAAACTTCAATGCAATCTTGCCGCTGATGGCCGTTGCCACATCGTAACGCTCCACCAGATAACCCTTCAGCAGCTTAAGCACACTGCTGTCGTCGTCCACAACCAGAATGTGTTTTTTTCTGGCCGCCTCTTCCCTCATCTTCTTCTCTTTTTCCTCTTCCTTTGCAAGCTGCGCAAGAAGCTCCTCCGCTACCCGCATAACGTCCTCTGTCTTTAACGTGCTCTCCCGCACCGTCACAGAACGGCTTTCCCGCACGTTCTCAGGCCTCTTCTGCTTCAAAAGCTTAACAATGGCCTCCTCCAGCTTCTGGGTGGAAAGGGGTCTGCGGTATATCGTGACATCCATGGAAGGCGCAATACGCAAAAACTGTTCGCACTCGTCAGCATCCCCCACAATCACAATGGGAATCCGCTCCTCCTTAATCTTATTCTCCACATTGACAAACCGCTTTAGGTCATCGGGATTTTCCCCATGCAGACAGTAGACCAGCACATCAGGATGTACATACTTTATATGGTTCATGATATCGTCATAACGTTCTGAAGTGCTGACGCACTCAAAGCTGAGATCCATATAAGTAAAAAACTCATTGATAATCATTTTGTTATTTCCAGTAAGCAGAACCTTATATTTCATAACCTGTACCTCCTATTTGTTTTCGTACTCCGGCGAGCAGGCTGTCTGCGCACTGCTCATTGCCACCGCGTACATTATACCAAATTTTTCCTGTCCTTGCACTTGTATTTTTCGGATTGAGAGGCGGTGAAAAATATGGTAACATATACCTATCAAGTGTATGGGAAAGGAATGCATATGATGAAAGAGATAAAGTGGAATGACCGATTCAACGTCGGTGTCGAGAGCATTGATTCTGCCCACAGAAAACTGTTTTCCATCGTGGGAAAGCTGATTGCCCTCAACGAGGATGAAACGAAGCAGCAGCACGCATGCAAGGAGGGCATTAAGTACTTTAAAAACTATACCATGAAACATTTTGCGGACGAGGAAGCCTACATGCAGTCCATCGGCTACCCCAATCTCACCGTGCATAAAAGTCTGCACGACAGCCTGCGGGATAAGACGATCCCGGCTCTGGAGGCGGAGATGGAGGCAAATGACTATTCCACCGAATCAGTAGGACATTTTCTCGGTATCTGTGTGGGTTGGCTGAATGGCCATATTATGGTCGAAGACCGTGCCATTACCGGCAAGAATCCTCATAAATGGGTACACCAGCCGGATGATAACATATTGGAAAATCTGGAAAAGGCGATCACACAGGCGCTGGAAAGCCTGTCTCAGGCAGACGTGGACGTCATAAGCCGCCGTTACAGCGGCGAAAACTTCTCCACAGGAAAAACGCTCTGTTTCCGCCTGACCTACCGCACGAAGGAGAAGAAGCCCGTCCGCCTTTATCTGATTTATGAAGAGTCGCTGGTTCTGCAGGCCCTGAGTGAAATTCTGGAAAAGGATATTCACAGGATAGACCAGACGGTAATCACTGCCATGAAGCTTTTATCCGAACAGTTTATAAACCGCCTGCAGACACACTTTCCGCTCACGGAGCTCTGTACTCTCGAACGCAATGACCTGATGACCTTTGAACAGTTTGTTCATACCTTCGACAAAGAATTTCCGCCCTACAGTCTCCTGTTCAGCGCGGAAGGGAAAGGCTACTTTGCGTTCTGCGCACAAGTGTAACCATTTTATATTCCGTACCAACTCCTTTATTTAGGTTTTCACATATGAAAAGGCGGGCAATTTACTGTCCCGCCTTTTCTTACTCCGATATATTTTTCTGACGTTTACGGTTCCGTATAACGATACTTTCGCAAAACGCGCCCGAATCCCAGGCAAATCACTATCCCGAGTATTCCGAGAATAAACATCATCATCGCCGCGCCCGAGCCTTTTCCCGTACCGAACAGCCTGGCAGGCATACTCTGCGCGGAGACTGCTGCCATAACCGGCTCACAGACCTGATCCACCATAAGGCCGCCCAGAAACAGACCGATGGGAATGGTAAAAAACTGCAGCGTATTTCTGCAGGAATACACCCGCCCCTGCATGTCAAGCGGAATCGTCGTCCTCACGATCACATCCAGATTCGCGCTCATAACAGGCACCAGTATCCAGCCTATGATCTGCCCTGCGCACCACAGCGCGGGTATCCGGGTAAATGCCAGCAGAAAATTCTCCGTGCCCAGAGAAAACAGCATCGTCAGATAAATCACGCGGATGCGGTTTTTCGGTGCAGGCAGCGCCGTAACAATCAGACTGCCGATCAACATCGCAATCCCCGCGCAGGAGGTCACCATGCCAAGAACCGCCTCCCCGCCGTTTTCCCTCGGCAGGATCAGCGCCGGCAGCACCGCGTCAAAGGCCGACGCCACAAAATTAACCCCCGCCAGAAACAAAATCAGTATAAGCACCAATTCGTTTTCACGCAGACAGACAAGCCCCGCTCTGACCGTCTCTAAAAAAGAGTCTTTTTCCGACTCATCCACCTTCTCCGGGGCAGAAAGCTTCACGCCAAACAGCAATGCCAGAAAAGCGATTGCAAAGGTAGTCAAATCCACATAGATGACAATGTCCATCCCCCCAAAGGCGTACAGCGCCGTCGCGAAAACAGGGTTTAAAATCGTCACAAGCGATGCCGAAAAGGACCGAAGGCCGCTGGTTTTCTGGTAATACTCTTTTGGCGTAATCATGGTCATCGCCACGTCGCCCGCAGGCTGCTGCACGGTGTTCATCAGACCGGTTACGGCATTCAGAAGATACATATGGACAGGCCGCAGCAAATCCGCCTTCAATAATGCCAGAACAGTCACCGAACAGCAGGCCGCCAGCGTGTCGCAGACAAGCATCACCTTTTTCTTGTCCCACCTGTCGCTGAGCGCACCCGCAAAAATGCTCATCACCACATAGGGCGCATAGCTGCACACCGCCAAAAGCGCCGTCTGCAACGCGGAACCCGTCTTTTCATAGAGCCACAGGGTGAGCGCAAACCCCGTCATGGCGCTCCCAAGCTGTGACAGAGACTGCGTGCTCCACAAAATCAGAAACGTTTTTAAATGCTTTATATTATTTTTCATTTTCCTTTGCTCCTTTGATTTTCTTCCTTACAATCAAAATGCAAAGGCTGAGGACTTACTGCCTTTTACGGCATTCCTCCATGCAATGTCCTCATCCCTTGCATGGAGCGTCTGCAATGCATAAAATTAACGACATTCTGCCACCTCCTGTCATATAAACCTGCTGCCGCAGTTTTCCCTGCCATAAAAATGTATCCCCGGACTCATATTATTTCACAGCTCTTCCCGTATGATCCGCCACGCCTCCACCAGCCGCTCCAGCGAATACCCTGCATTGGCAGGGCTTGTGGAAGGCAGTACAACCGCTTCCCGTCCGTTTATCGAATAAATATATTTCTGATAGAGCTGATACGCCTTGCCGCCATTTACATAGATTGCCCGGATATCGGCGCAGTCCAGAATCCGTGATAAGTCATTCGGCGTCACATCCCGGATGCTGGCGTCCGAGGAGCCCGTGATCTCACAGCTTGCAATCACATCCCACACCGCGATATGGTGGGATAAAAGCATCTCCTTTTTCTGCTCTATATTCTCCGGCACCGCACAGCCAAGCACCTGCGCCATCACGCGCCAGAAACGGTTCTGCTTATGGCCGTAAAAAAACTGCTGTTCCCGGGATTTCACCGAGGGAAAGCTCCCCAATATCAAAACCCGGGAATGCCCGTCATAGAGCGGTTCAATCGTGTGGTGCAGCATCGCGGCCTCCTTTTAGCGCTGGCTGTATTTTACATAATCCTCTATCTTTTGAACAATGTTCTTTCACAATAACTGCGATATCAATATCACTGCTGTCTGTTGCCTCACCCCTTGCAACTGATCCGTACAATATAATCATAGATATATTTTTTTGAAAAATATCTGTCAATCCCTGCACCAATTCCTGCTTTATATCATCGGACAGCATCTGCCACACCTCCCAAAATATACTATACCCCGCTAATATTCTATGCGTTTATTATACCCTCACCTTAATCAGTTCTCAATCAAAAAATCAACAATTCTTTTCTTAACCAGCAAAATATTTGTGATTGAATTGTTACTGTCAGAGTTCCATTTTGTAGCAGATGGTACAACCAAAAAATGGAAAAATATATAAAATTGACATTTTTTTAACTAAATCTCCCCTTTTATAAAAAAAATTATTTAGTGGATTGACAAAAATTCGATTTCGTATTAAAATAAAATCCGAAGTCGGATATAAGATTATGGAGGTAAAGAATGGATAAATCAAACGAAACTGCCAGACAGCTTATGGTCACGATCAATAATCTTAGTAAAATCTATACTGCTAATACACCGAAAATTGGCAGACAGTCTACGGAATTATGGCTTATGTATGCGCTTGATGATGGTAAGCCGCATTCACAAAAACAAATTTGTGATGAATGGGGTTTTCCGCCTACTACGCTTAACACGGTTACTAAGAAATGTGAAACGGCGGGTTATCTTACATTAACTCTCATTCCCGGAAAGCGGCGTGAAATGCAGATATGCCTTACAGAAAGTGGAAAGATTCACGCAAAGCAATTGTTGGATGCGGTTTATCGGGCAGAGAGTTATGCTATGGAAGAAACTTTAAAACGATATTCCGCAGAATTTATATCTGTACTTGACTACTTTGGGCAATGCTTAAAGTTTTCATTTGAGCAGGATTCCGAGCGAAATAATAATTTTTTAGATATGGGGGAATCTGATGGAAAATGATAAGTGGTTACTATGTCCTGTTTGTAATAGCAAGACACGAATAAAAATCCGGGAAGACACTGTACTTTTGCATTTTCCTTTGTTTTGCCCGAAGTGCAGGCAGGAAACTTTAATCAATGTAGAACAATTAACCTAGATTATTCACGGCACAGCCGTGAAAATGGCTGAAAGCCACATAGTTACT
>CAMWPB010000033.1 GCA_947176065.1 uncultured Lachnospiraceae bacterium
CATATATATCAGTACACTATATTCTGTTTTATATAACAAAAAATTTCTAAATATCGAGGGATTTCAACAATATATGCCACGAAAAAAAATTGGTGAATTTTCCACAAAAATAATTAAAACTCTTAATCTGGATATTCCTGCTGGAACTCCAATTTATATCGCTGAATCTAATATAGAACATATGAAATCTTCACATCCAAAAGATTTTGACAAATATGGAAATGATATCGAGACAATTATTGCGTCACCTGATTATGTTGGGCAGAATACCAAAGATAGTTCTATTGAATTTACTAAAGAATATCTTATGAATGGTGACCATGTAAAGGTAGCTGTTCGCGTAAGCCTGCACAATACTTATTATGCACGTTCCCTTTACATATTAAATCCAAACCGTGTGAAAAACTTTATCGCAAAAGGCACTTTGAGAAAACTTGACAAATAACTATATTATTGTATAATGAGGATACAAATACATAAGATATATTGAATGAGAGCAGAGGACGGAACGGGCAGCCGTCACCCTAGTTGGAGATGTGGGAAATGCCACCCCACCTATTTCATTCAAGAATCAAGACCTCGTTTCGATACGGGGTCTTATTTATCCACAATTACTTTATAAATGAGTGCGCACATACTGCATAAACCCATCCGTCTTAGACCAATATTTGATTCCCCAATTTTCAAAATTCCACTCCGCCATATAGTCATTACACTCATAATCTATATAATATAATTCCTCATTCTGAACTATAAAATTAGTAGGAAAATAATCAATATTTATATGAGCCGCATATAAAACACTGCACATTTCTCTGATCTGCTCAATATAATCCGGTTTCATTTTATCCGAGAGCACCAAATCAAATACGGTTTCCCCTTCGATATATTCTTTCAGAATCCGCTCCTGTAAAACGTCAACTTCTATCATTTCCGGCATCTTAATTCCTACGGATTTCAACCTGCCATAATCATTGATTTCCGATTCCAATTTATTTCCAAACTGGTAATAATCGCATGGCTCGTGATGTATCTGTTTTAGCACATACTGCCGCTGTCCGTCCGAAGCGAGATAGGAATAACCGCCTTTGCCTTTTCCCAATAATTTTATTATCAAAAAATCCCTGTCATTTACCTGCATTGTTTTTTCCATTATTCTGCCGCCTCCATTCTTGTATAACCTTTCTTTTTCCAACGAATTCCCATGCTCACAGCGCGCAGACACTCATCAAGTCCCTGTGCGAGCCAAACCCCGAAAAGTCCCATATGCAAAACGATTCCCAACAAATAACTGCCGCCTACCGCAACGCACCACATGGAAATAACACCGGTATACAATGGAAACTTTACGTCTCCTACTGCACGGAGAGACGCTACATAGACCAGATTCTGGCTGCGCCCGGCTTCCAGCAAAAAATTAGCAAGAAAAACGCTGCCGGCCAATGCCGCTATTGCCGGATCGGACGTAAACAAAGAAAACATCCGGTCTCTGAAAATATACATAACCACCATCATAATCATACTAAAGACAAACGTACACTTCCCCGCAAATCGACACTCCTTATCAGCTTTTTCATACTCTCCGGCGCCGAAACTCCATCCGATCATAATCGCTGTACCCTGTCCCAGTGACACTGAAAAAATATAAATAAACCGCACGCAGGTATTGATATATGACTGTGCCGTAACTGCCTTCATTCCTAATATGGTTACAAAAAACATCACCAAAAACTGGGCCAAATTATAGGAGATCTGCTCCCCTGCCGCCGGAATCCCATATGTAATGACCCTGCGCATATTGGGCATGATTTTGTCCCGGCATATCTTCCATTTTGACTGCTTTCTTCTCATATCAAATAAAATCCACATGAGTATCAAAAAAGCCAGAAACCTTCCCGTCACTGTGGCAATCGCCGCTCCCCGAATCCCCATGGCGGGCAGGCCAAATTTTCCAAAGATCAGCAGATAATTCAGCACAATATTACAGATATTCATCCCCATAGAAACGTACATACATTGTTTTGTCCTGCCATAAGACCTGAGTATTGCGGAAAAAATGGCGGAAATCAACTGTATCCACAGAAATCCGTTAATTACACGGAGATATTCTCCCGCATAATCTCTTACCGTTTCAGACAGGTTCAAAAAATCCAAGATTGCAGGATAAAACAAAGACATCAAGATTGTCAGCAAAACTCCCATGCCTACATTCATCAGTATGGAGGCCGTTATTAAATCATTCTGCTCCTCCTCTGTCTTTTTCGCACCTATATACTGCGCGCACAGGATACTCGTTCCAGTAGTCACAATGCACGCAAATACCTGAATTAGAAAAAGAATCTGATTCGCTATACTGACCGCCGCCACCGCGTCGTCGCTATAAGAGGAAAGCATGATGGTATCAATGCTTCCTATAATTGTACCCATAATTGATTCCACAAAAATCGGTACACTCAATTGAAACAGCTTTTTTCGCACAATATACGCACCCTCTTCATCCGTGAATTCATTCTTTACACTTGCATTATACTCTTAACTTTTATATAATTCTTACAAAATAATCTGTATTATCTAACACAAAACTCTTATTCCAAAGGAAAGGAAAACACGATGTATCATAAAATTCCCCCTGAGTCAAAAATACATGGCCAGTCTTCTTTTCCATATACTGTATACAAGGGGAAAATTCCTGCCTTTTTTCCTTCATATCCTCTGCATTGGCACGATGAAATGGAATTTATCTATATCTGCAGTGGGCACGGTATGATCACCATACAATCCCATTCATATATTGTGAAAACAGATGACATTGTTATTATTCCTCCTCAGATGGTTCACTCCATAGAGCAATATAACAAGTCCCAGATGGAATATTATAATGTACTGTTCCAATTTTCCCTGTTAAACTATTCGGCCAATGACGCCTGCTATGAGAAATATTTTAAGCCCCTGTATTGTCATACCAAGCTGCCTCCCCTTTACCTTGCATCAGGAGAGGAATTAAACCGCCTTTTGCGTCCTCATATCATGTATCTGATAGAAAACCGCAAAAAAAGCTATACGAGCGATGAATTGATGGTAAAATCAAATCTTTTTGCCATGATGCACCACATCAACCGGCACAGTGCTCCGACAAGCGGTGCCGAGCTCTCTTTAAAAAACAATTACGACAAACTGAAAAACCTGCTTTTATACATACAATCAAACTACAGTAACCCGATCACTGTTAAGGATGCCGCGGCAGTCTGCGGTTTCTCTTCGAGCCACTTTATGAAGCTGTTTAAGGAATTAACCGGAAAAAGTTTTTCGCAATATTTAATAGATTACCGTCTTGAGATTGCAGCCAGACAGTTAGTAGAAACCTCAGATAAGATCATAGACCTTGCGGAAAATGCAGGCTTTCACAATGCGTCCTATTTTTCAAGGGCGTTCCAATCCAAATACGGAGAAACGCCCTCGGCATATAGAAATCACTATGCAGCAAATTTTACTGTTTTTCGCTCCTGAATGTTCTGGCACATACAAAAACCACAACCGCCGTGGCCGTCAGAAACTCCGCCATAAATATACTGGGACTCCATATATCCCACTCCCAGAAAAAATTATGTTCGACAAAACATACGGCCAGAAGTATCAAATAGACGACAATCCCATATAAAATGCATTCCCTGATCTTCTGCTGTCTCTGTTCCCGGAGAAGCATCTGCTGTTGCTGCTTTTCGAGCATTTCCGTTTTCACGGACAAATCATCAATCTCCGATGACTTTAACAGATAGTCCGTGGTGACGTCAAAGACCGTGCTCAATGCTACAATCTTATCCAGCTCCGGGACTGCCTGACCGCTCTCCCACTTGGAGACGGACTGCCTCGAAACATTCAGTTTTTCCGCCAATTCCTCCTGCGTCAAATCCCTTGCCTTTCGCAAGGTCAAAAGTTTTTCCGAAAAATCCATGTTGTGTTCCTCCTTTTGTTTTGATATCTGCATCCTATCAAAACCCAAGGTTACCTTCCATACAGACCTCTGTATATTTACGCAACCTGCAGTAGAAAAATGACTGTATTTCTATTAGTTTCTGATACATTTATCCCTGATAAACAATTCTACGCGGCTCCCTGCCATAGGGATGCGCCATACATGTACCTCCAAACCACTGATATGCGATATCATCAGCCGTATTTCCATTTTCCAAATCAATAGCGGCCGCAAGCAGCTCATCAAACAGCTCCGCCGCCTCGGGCCCGCGACTGTGCCCTGTCAATATCGTGTCGTACTCGGCTCGAAGATGCTGAATGCGCTGCATGCTTTGAATCTGCATTTCTAGTGGAAGAGATTCCGGCAGCTGCATCCAGATCTGCTCAATCACGCCGTCACCCGTAAACAAAATCCGATCCGCCCGGTCTAACAAAACAATCTCCCCGGCTGTATGTCCCGGCAGATAATACGCCTGCAGCTCCAATCCCCCCAAATCAAATATCTGTCCGTCATTGATGGGTAAAAAATCCGGGAATCGAATGCCGAGCTTTTGTATAGCCTCCTTCATCTGTGGAATGGACAACGCTTCTTTTGCCAGAGACAAATCCGCGGGATTAATATACGCCTGCTCAAAGCTCCAGTTTCCGCCGATATGGTCCGCATGTCCGTGCGTATTGATACATATGACAGGTAAATCCGTCAGCTTTTGCGCCTCCTCTTTTACATTTACCAAACCTATCATCGTATCAATTACGGCGGCGCATTTATTTCCGATCACAACATACCCTGTCGCCTCATCATTGTCATTCATAAGCCAGACATGGTCACATACCCGCGACACCAAAGGCTGTCTAAGTTGTATTTCCATTTCGTAAGTTCCTTTCAATAGATTTTTGCTATCATAAACTGTTTTCTACTGTAGAATATCATGGCACAATCTTATAATCAACTAAAAAGCGTATAAACGGCGCATACCCCATATTGAGATATGCGCCGCATCATTTCTTCCTCTATTTCCGAATCCGCAAAACGGATATAGCATTCGAGCCTGCCTGATTTGTTACAATCTCTTAAGCAGCTCTTCCCTCTGCGCCTCATAACCCGGCTTGCCGAGAAGCGCGAACATGTTCTTCTTGTAGCTCTCCACACCCGGCTGATTAAACGGATTCACGCCAAGAAGATATCCGCTGACGCCGCAGGCGAACTCGAAGAAATAGAACAGCTCGCCCAGATAGAACTCGTTAGCCTCAGGCACGTTGACCATAAAGTTGGGAACCTGTCCGTCGGTGTGTGCCAGAATCGTGCCGTTCATCGCGCTCTTGTTGACAAAATCCACATTCTTGCCCGCCAGATAGTTCAGGCCGTCCAGATCCACCGGCTCCTCACCGATGATGATCTCCTCCCTGCTTGTCTCAATATTGAGCACCGTCTCAAACATGGTCCGGGAACCGTCCTGGATGAACTGTCCCATAGAGTGCAGATCCGTGGTGAGATCTACGCTTGCCGGGAAGATACCCTTCTGATCCTTACCCTCGGACTCACCGTAAAGCTGTTTCCACCACTCGGAAACAAAATGCGCGCTGGGCTCGTAATTGGCCAGAATCTCAATTACCTTGCCTTTTCTCAGCAGGATATTACGCAGCGCCGCGTATTTTACGGCATCGTTCTCCTCAAAGGGAGCTTCCAGAGCCATCTTTCTGCCCTCCGCCGCGCCTTCCATCAGCTTGTCGATATCCGCGCCGGATACCGCAATAGGAAGTAAGCCTACCGCCGTCAGTACGGAGAAACGGCCTCCCACATCATCGGGAACCACAAAGCTCTCGTAACCCTCTTCATTAGCCAGATTCTTGAGAGAGCCTCTCGCCTTGTCGGTGGTGGCGTAAATTCTCTTCGCCGCGCCCTCCTTGCCGTATTTCTTCTCCGCCATCTCCTTAAATACACGGAACGCAATCGCAGGCTCCGTGGTAGTGCCGGATTTGGAAATCATGTTGATGGAAAAATCCCTGTCCCCGATCACATCGATCAGATGTTTAATATAGGTGGAGCTGATGGAGTTACCCACGAAATAAATTTCAGGCGTCTTTCTGACAGACTTGTCCACAACATTGTAGAAACTGTGACGCAAAAACTCAATCGCCGCGCGCGCGCCCAGATAAGAACCGCCGATACCGATTACCACAAGCACCTCGGAATCGCTCTGGATCTTTTCAGCCGCTTTCTTAATCCGCGCAAACTCCTCCTTGTCATAATCCACCGGCAGATCGATCCATCCCAGAAAATCATTGCCCGCTCCTGATTTGCTCACAAGCACCTCTTTCGCATCAAGGGCCAGCTTCTTCATGGACTCCACTTCATTTTCCCCAATGAAGGATGCTGCTTTTGAATAGTCAAATGTAACTTTGCTCATCTCGTCCTCCTTTTATCATTTTTTATTTTTCTTTTACTATATCCTCAATCAGCCCTATAATTGTGCCGATTGCGTCTCGCTGACTGCTCTTCTTCATAGCGTCGATATAGGTAAATCTGTTGAAATACAGTTCTTGTATCTTTTCCAGAAGCAGCTTGTTTGTCAGATCATCCTCATCAATGACGATACTAAATCCCTGTGATTCAAAGGATTTCGCATTCAGAAGCTGATCCCCTCTGCTGCTGGATGAAGGAAGCGGAATCAGGATATTCGGCTTTTTCAGCGCCAGTATTTCACTGATCGCATTGGCGCCGGCCCGGGAAATCACGATATCCGCCATAGCGAAAATATCTTTCATCTCAGACTTCACATACTCAAACTGCTTGTAGCCCTGTGTGGTAAGCAGGAGATTATCCACCTTTTCTTTGCCGCACAGATGCACCACCTGAAAATCTTTCAAAAGCTCCGGCAGAACGTCCCTGACCGCCTGATTGACCGCCGCGGAACCGAGACTCCCTCCCACTACCATAATAACCGGCTTCGTGCTGTCAAAACCGCACAGCCGGTAACCTGCTTCCTTACTCCCCGTGGCAAGCTCCTTACGAATTGGTGAACCTGTCAGCACCGCCTTTGCCGCCGGCAACTGGCTGAACGTTTCCGGGAAATTACAGCACACCTTTTTCGCCACCGGAATACAAAGCTTATTGGCCAGTCCGGGCGTCATGTCCGACTCGTGGATGATACAGGGAATACCCAGAGACGACGCCGCGCGCACCACCGGCACACTGACAAAGCCGCCTTTGGAAAAGAGCACATCGGGCTTAATCTCCTTCAGATACTTTCTGGCCTCCCGCATTCCCTTAATGACACGGAACGGATCGGAAAAATTTTTCGGATCAAAGTACCGCCTGAATTTGCCTGTCGCGATGCCATAATACGGAATGTCGAAATCCTCGATCAGTTTCTTTTCGATCCCGTCGTAGGAACCCATATATACAATGTCATATTCTAATTCCCGAAGTCTCGGAATCAGCGCCATATTCGGCGTCACATGCCCGGCGGTGCCTCCGCCTGTAAGTACGATCTTTTTACCCATAGTAACATCCAAGCCTTTCATGCATTTTATTTATGCGTTTCTTTCGTTCTCCTACCGGCCTAACATCTGCTCCAGAGCACAGGCCAGCTGATCCGGGCAGGATGTGCTTTTAACCCCACATTTAATTCCTTTCAGTCTGCTGATCGCATCCTCCGCCTTCATTCCGACAACCAGTCGGGAAATACCCTGTGTGTTGCCGTTGCATCCGCCTGTAAATTTCACAGATTTGATAATACCCTCTTCCATTTCCACGTCTATCGCATTGGAACAGACGCCCTTCGGCTGATAAATCATATCCGCTTCCTCCTTATTTTTTCTCGCGCTGTTTACTGTCTACCATAAAGTATATATCATCAATCTTCATAGTGCAAGAAAATGCGTCCCGCCTTCTTACGCAATCTTATGCGAAATCTGTCGATGCCTTAGGTCTTTTTTCCCGAAAAAAACCTAATATAATATAAGTATGCACTTTATATAGCGGAGGTAACCATGCTTGCATTTTTTTTTCATCATAAAATTTTTATGTGTGTTATTCTGACATTGCTCTTTTGCAGTATTTTATGCCAGATCCTGCTCGGTGTGATATACCGCAGGCTGATTCGGGAAACGGAAAATATGTCCGCCACCAAAAATAAGTCCCTGCAGCAGCTGAAGCTGAAATTTACAAGCTGCAGACAGCTCCACGAAACGATCCCCAACGTCTCTGTTTTTGTGGACAAGTTTTTAAACCAGATCAGCCTCGGAAAAATTCCTGTGTCCTTTTTTCGACACCTTTCGGGACAGCTTACGCTGCTTTCGGTGCTGATCGCCGGTATCGGCGCCTGTATCGGCATTATTCAGGAGGAGAACTTTCTGATGATCGCGCCTTTTTATCTGATCAGCTTTCTCGGTCTATACCTCTATTTTGCGGCCGCCTCACTGATTGATCTGCCCGGCAAAGTGAACATGCTGCGCACCAATCTGGTAGATTATCTGGAAAATCATCTGGCAAGCCGTCTGGAACAGACGCGTCTTGACATGCGCATGGTCGGCATGGAGGATTCCGTCCGGGAGTCAAAAAAACCAGCCATTCCTTTGGACAAGCCGCCTGTTGAAAGAGAAAAAGCGGAGAATCTTTCCGAAGCTGAACTCCAACCGGAGCACAGAAAAAATTCCCCGGCCTTCACTCCCTCAGAGGCCGAGGAATTGGAGCTGTTATTGCAGGAGTTCTTAGTTTAATTCATACTGCTTTTTTAAACTCTCCAGTTTTTCAAGAACGCCCGTTTCTATTCCGCCGTTTATGCCATCGTTCATATACGCTGTATAGAGCAGAATCTTTTCCACATGCTTAGATTCTATCGATGTAACTTCATACGTCATACAGTCGTCAAACAGGACACAGAGCTCCCATTTTCTGGTATCCGCCTTCTGTAAAGGTATCCAGCGCATAATTGAAAAACCCCCCTTCGCTTTTAGTTTACCATTCAAAAAAAATTTTTGTAAGCGAAATTTTTATGAGTTTTTCACTGCGCCGGAAAATTTTCATTGATCGCGATTTTCTGCAGAATAAATGGTGATGGACGGCCCTACATAATACGAGGCGGGACTCTTTGAAAACAGATCAGTATACCCGATCCTGTATTTCCACTCTCCGCCGTAAGAAAGGCCCTGCCAGCTTTCCATGACAGCATACGCTCCCGTCTTTTGTTCATACGCCGCCTTTTTATCCGGGTACATATCCCCTCCCCGAAAAAGCAGATAATCCTTTTTCTGGGAAAAGTACCCGGTGGCGTACTCCACATCCACAAAATATTCGTTTCCATTAAGCTTTTCCGGCAAAAGAGAAATATCTTCCCCAATCTCCACAATTTCATACTTCTGCGCATCCATCACCGGCATGTAGGAGGTGCAGTAAATTTTCGCGCCCGCCGGAATGTTTTCCTCAATATAGGCCGCCGCATGATTGTAAGTCAGATCGTAGCGGTAATTGCCAAGAACCGTGGCCGCGTTGACAAGCACGAAGAGCGCCGCGACTGCCGCCATGATTACAGAAGCCCTCTTTTGCTGTAACGTTTTTTTCAGCCGCTCCGCCAAAACCTTTTTCTGCGCCGCCGTTTTATTCTCCGTTTTCCCAGACGGCTTCTTCCGACCTGCCTCACCGCATTTTGCCAACAGTTTTGTAAGAAGAATCTCCGCCTCCATCAGCCCGTAAGTCATAAACAAAAAAGAAAAGGGCAGTACAAGGGACATATTCCTGCCGAGAACAATGCTGTACTTCGACAGAAGCACCAGAATAACAAACGGCATCAGGGAAAAAATGATCAGCTCCCCCCACTCTTTCCTCCGCGCCAGATACACAAGCCCCAAAACCAGCAGCAGACCGCCGAAAATCCCATACGAAGACAACGCGTAGGCCTCCAGATATCCCAGAAACGGCAGATTATGTTCGATCCCGGGATGCCCCCAGGCATAATGGTTTAGATTATATAAATTATCCCCGATAAAGGTCTTAAAATAGAAGAACAGCGAATAATTACAGAGCACAAAGGTCAACGCCAGCACAATGCAGTCCAGAAAAAAGAGATAATTATTCCTGTGCCGTTTCCAGTACTTCTTCCCGATATGCAGCGCCAGCCAGAAAACGCCGAATACAATACCATGATATTTGGCCGCCATCGCAAGACCGATGCATATTGCCAGCAGGGGATACCAGAGATAAACCGCCCGCTCCTCATCCTTCTCACGCCAGATCAGGCAGCCCAGAAGCAGAATGAAATTGGCTATCGCATACAAAAGCGTATCCGGCCCTGTGTAATACAGATAAGCATAGCCGTACAGGGAAAACACGGACAAAAGCAATCCCAGGTACGCATATTTTCGGTTACCCGTCATAATTTTAACGCTGAAATAGACACATATATTTGAAAGAAGCGCCGTGCCGCAAATCACATAACGCAAAACCACCACCGTGTCCACGCCAGCCAGAAATTTACCCAGAATACGCGCCCCTGCCGCCGCGTAATAAAAGGTCAGATGAGGATAGCGGAAAAAGTCCAGCACATAGATATCTCCCGCATAAAGATGCTGACCCAGCAGTTCATAAATACAGCCCAGAGAAAGCTGTTCGTCCACATTCGGATAAAGCGGCAGCTCAAACTGCCAGTGTCTGTAAAACAAAAGCATACCCGCCGTCAGTGTGAGAAAAACTGCAGCAGCCATGCCGGCTTTTTTCTGCCATTCCTTTGTCAATCCAAGCATCTATACCTCCACGCCAAAGCCTGTAACGGTTCGGCCTACATCCAATCCTTTATGTGATAACTCTTTGTACACACCGCATCGAAAACGATACCCTGCTCTTCTATATACTTCTTATATTCCGAAATCTTCTCTTCCTGCCCTTCCAGTTCAGGGGATACGAAACAGAGCTTATAGCCAAGCGCTTTTAATTCCAGAAAACTCTCCCTGTCGATGGGCACTTTTGTAAAGCAGTCCACCCAGACCCACTCCGCCCGCCCCGCCATATTGCGGATGGTGTCTAAGCCTTCCCATTCACTGAAGCGCAGCGCCACCTGTCTCACACCCATGTCCGTGAGCAGTTTAATCATCGGAAAAGAGGAATCCAGAAAAAAATAATCTTTGATCCGGTATTTTTCCATATACTCCAATGCTTTATGCTCAATGCGCTCACTCTTGATATTTAAGATCATGGTACCGTGATGATATACTTTACAGTACTCCTCAAAATCTTCCCCCGGCTCAAAAGGATTGTGGGAAATATAAATCCGTCCGTCCAGATCATCCCTAAGATCCAGCTCCACCCCATACTCCTCAGGAAGCGCCAAAAGCTCCTCCTTCGTGTTAATTCTGTGCGCTATGTACTCTGTGGCCATTCTTTCTTCTCCGCCTTTCCTTCTCTGTCCCAAATATACCCGAATAAACTACACAATTAATTCGACAAGCTCCCGCTCTTTTTAAGCTTCACACTGAAATCAATCGTCCGCTTAATAAACTTCCACTTGGACGCAAGCCCCGTATTCCATTTCGACGTACCGTGCACTCTCTCGGGAAAAACCACAGGAAAGCGCACTACCTTCAGTCCCTTTTTTCTTGCCATATACAATGCGTACAGATCCAGTGAAAAATCATAGGGCGGCTCCTGCCACGCATCATAAAAAATCTTCGGGAAAATATTGGGCTGGGCGTTGATATCATAGAGCTTTTCATGCAGATAACAGGTTTCAAACAGACTCATGCCCACAGTGAAAAACACATCGAAAAGCGGCCTGCCCTTTCGGTTTCCTTTCACAAAGACAAGCCCTCTCTCCTTTTCAACCAACTCCAAAGCCCGCACGATATCTCCGGGGTCTGTCTGCAGATCGGCATGGGTCCAGCCGATATACTCACCCCGGCACTCCTTTAATCCCTGCAGGATTCCGTAACCATAGCCCTGATTTACGGAAACGGCCACTGTTCTCGCAAATGCATAGCGGGGCAGCAATTCCTTAAGCGCCTCCGCACTGCCATCCGTGGAACCGTTATCCACCAGAATGACCTCCATATCCTGCCCTTTGATCACTTCGTCAAACCGTTCTAAAAGCAACGGTATATTATCTTTTTCATTGTAACACGGCACTACGATTGAAAGTTTCATAAACCGCCCTCGACTTCTCCCGCTAACAGCTCATACAGCTCCTGATAATTGGAAACGGCATCAATGCCGTCCTCTGCTTTCTCCTCCTGCGAAGTCTCATCCACCGGGTGGAACCAGACTGCCCGCATGCCTGCTGCCATCGCGCCTTTCACATCTCTCTCCAGATTATCCCCCACAAAACAGACTTCTCCGGCTGTAAGCCGAAGTTTCTCCAGACACAGCTTAAAGATCCCCGGAGCCGGTTTCTCCACGCCGGCTTCCTCACTCGTCACCAGACAATCCACATCATCCATCATTCCCAGCCGCCGCAGTTTCCTGTGCTGGATATGCGCCAAAAGATCCGTGCAAACCCCCACGCGTATATATTTTTCATGCAGCGCCTCCAAAAGCTCTCTGGCTCCGGGATACAGATTCATATTATCTAAAAAGAAACCCCAATACGTCTCATACATTTCAAGCGCCAGATATAACGGCCTGATATCCAGATACTCCAGCGTCTTTTGAAAATACAGCATTCTGCTGTGGGAAGTCGCCGTTTCGCCAAGCTTTTCCTTGGTGGCCAGTCTGGCCCGCATAAAGGCATCCCCATACTGTTCCTCACTCACACCGAGCCGTTCGCGTACAAGCTCTCCCACGCAGTCAAAGGCGGCCCGCTCCAATGCCTTGTAATCGTACAAGGTATCGTCCAGATCAAAAATAATTGCTTTTATCATCTGTTTGCCCTCTCGTAACTATTCCGTACCTTCATAGCTACCCCTTCTACAGTTTCTATATTTTAATCCTTCTTCATAATCTCACCGATCACAAGAAGAAGCATTAACTGTACCAATCCGCCCGCACCCTCTTCCCAGACGATGCGGCCGCCTGTCAGATCCTCGATCTGCAAAATCACCGCCGGCGCCGTCTTTGCCCAGACGCCTCTGCCCACATTCAGGTCTTCCCCGCGGAAAGTAACCTTCTGGTGCAGAAGGTCATCATAGGACAGCTCGCCCGGAACGCCCCGGTCGCGCAAAAGCGAAAGCAGCGGCTCCACGTTAATCCCCGCGTCCAGCACAAATTCCACACCCAGCGTAATATCACGTAATTGTCCGGCCTTTTCCGGCTTTTTTAAAAGCGTTTCGTCAAAATACCGTATCACCAGATCGGCATACTGTTTCTGGGGATAAATGTATTTCCCGGCGTCCGCCCTTCTGGCCTTCATCTGTTCCAGAACTGTCGCCCTGTCATGTCCCCGCTCACCCTGATCCCTGCGAAGTTTCCAATGGCATCGGAGCGCCTCGTCCGTGTCCAGATATACCTTCATGTCAAGCACCTGTCTCATCTGCGGCAGATACAGGGAATGCAGGCCGCATAAAACAACATAGGGTCTTGGCGACAACCTTTTCTTTCGCGTAAACGTGCCCGTTTCATGGTCATAATCTGCACGTTTTATCGAATTATTTCCGCGAAGCACCTTTAAGTCCTCCGCCTGCCTGTAAAGATAATTTGCCCGGGGATTCAGATGCGTCATTTCCTCCCAGTTCCGATCGCCCCGCTCCCATTTATGGTCGCCGTCTCCTTCCAGCGCAAGCACCCGTTCCTCTGACAAAAGCGCCTCCAGACTTTTCAAAAGTCTGGTTTTTCCCGCGCCGCTGTCCCCGGCAATACCGATAGTAAAGGGACGGTTTCTTCTGCGGTAATAGGAGTTGCTTCCCACACCGTACAGATACATGCAGACCACCAAAATCAGGAAAACGCCCACCATCAGCGAAAAGACAACGTCTCTGACGCCCTCGTCAGACAGTTTCAAAAAGGCCAGACTCCGTCCCAGAAAATACAAATCTACAAACTGCGTTGTATGGAAAAAGACATAGTACAGAAGATATAACGCATTAAACCCGCCGTAAACCAGCACCATCTTCCCGCGGTTCTCGCTCTGTCTGGCCAGATACAGCATGAAAAACGGCACAATCCAGATAAACCATGCCGGCATCGCCGGAACAAAAGCAAGAAATGCCGAAAACAGCAGCCCCGTCATGCTGATTAAAAGATCCCGGTTCATCTGGCTGACCTGAAAAGCCTGAAAATAAAGAAAAAGCAGAACCAGCACAGTCAGAAGCAGATGCGCGTTTCCATAATCAAGATACACGGTATTAATCGCCTGCTGCTCTCTGTTCAGCAATACCATATTGGCAAAACCACTCCCCCAGAAGGGAAGCACAGCCGCTACCGTCAGAACAATCGGAAGTCCCGTCATACATACGGCCTTTTTCCAGCCTTTTCTCTTATAAATATAAAGGAAAAAGAGAGGCAGCGCCGCTGCAATGTGAAACTTCGACGCAAGAGCAAGCGTAAGAAAAAGGATAAACCGCCACTCAAAAACACGCTCCCTTTTCACCGCCACGCTCATTTCACTCAGATAATAAACCGCCCCCACCAGAAATACGGTGGGAATCAGATCAAGCTGTCCATGCATGTAGGACGCATACAAAATAATCGGAGATAAAAAATACAAAGCCAAAATATATTTTCTCTTGTCTCTGGAAATACGGAACAGATAATATAAGCCGAGAAGATCCGCAAGGAGAATGGGCAGTTTAAAGACCAGATTTCTCAAAAACAGGGGCATACCGCCAAAAAAGGTGACAAAAACACCGCCAATGCACTCCGCGAAAAGCATGACCGGCGGATAGGGAAAGGAAGGGAGCAGCCCATTGTCATAATAAACCTGATAGGGATTTTCCCCGTTTAAAAAGAGATTGACAAAAGGAATGAACATCTGATCCTGATAATCGGAGGAAAAAAGCCCCATCAAAAGTAACTTAAATAAGACTCCCACAAGAATGGCAGCTTTCAGGTACTTCCGATAGTTTTTCTCCATGTCGAGCGTATGTAACATCTTACAGCCCATATCCTTCTGTATCGGTAACCGTTCTGAATCGTTACCTATATTGTATCAGATTACTGCTTTGCGGCGGGAATCAGCCCCTCCCGCGCAAGAAACGCCCTGAAATAGGCATAGGTATTCTGATATCCCTCGTAGTCCGCAGGCGTCCCCCAGCCCACATAACGGTCGATATCAAAAATCTTTGCACGATACCCTAAGTCTAACACATGTTTTACTGTCTGGTCTACATAGAATTCCCCATTAATCCTGTCATCCTCCCGAATCATTTTCTCCGTGGCCTCCAAAAAAACGCTCGCCTTCTTAAACCAGAAGGTTGCCACCACCGCCGGATCTTCCATGGGCGTATCGGAAATCGCCTTTTTAATGGATGTGCCCGTGATATTTCCCTCTTCATCGGTAAACATCCAGCCATAGGCATTGGGGTTTTGCAGCACTGCCTCGTTGTGACGGTAAGTAAAGACAATACAGTCGCACGCCTGTTTCGTCTCCTCAAACGCTGCCCCGTCAATACCCATCCCGTTATCACAGCCCGCGATCAGAAGCTCCTTCTCCGGGTCCAAATACTCTTTTGCCAGCATACACGTGCAGGCCTGTCCCTCCGTGAGACGGTCAATCGTGATGAACTGCGCCTTTTCATAATACGCTCTGATGGCGTCCTCCACACCGTCTTCCCGGTGGAAAGTACGGTCCACATAGATCACGTTGCTTCCATCCTCAGATACCCCCGGCAGATCCCCTGTGGCACAGACGACCATCGGCTTCTGGGTTCCGTCATATCGGTCAAACGTGGGAATCGCCGGTTTATGCACACGGTAGCCCACGTCGGCAAAGCGCTGCCCCGCGCCCGCCATGGGAATCAAAATCTTTCCCACTGCCGCGCCCGGCACTTCTGTCAGTTTCTCCCGCTGCCCCGAACCGCCTTTTTCTTTCCCGTTATTATGCATAATCAAGTCCGTCCAGTATACGAACTCCCGCAAATCTTCCGGCGTGCCCCACTGGCAGAAATAATCCACATTCGCAGGCACCCACACCTTAAGCCCGTCCCGCACCATAAAATTGTAGGGAAGGCTCGCATAATATTCCCCGTTAATGGCGCACTCTTCATGCTCCGAAAGAATCTGACAATATTTTTCCATGATACTGCCATTCTTAAAATAGTAAACACCCGGAGAATGCTTCGCTTTTGCCTTGTCTTTTTCAAAGGAATACTTTTCCCGGATTTCTATTAAATTGTCCTCCTCATCCGTCAGACAGGAGGCATAAAAGTTTTTCCGGGGTAAAAGATTCGGGTGAAATCCCGTGTAACAAGGTACGGCACCGTCACAGTCCCGCGCTGCCGCCTCTTTCGCAAATACATGAAAATCCCAAGTCATATAGAAATCGCAGTAATTAATGATACAGCCGTCTTCTCTGTGAAATTCTTTTGCCGCCGGATTTTCTTCGATCCGCACACCGTCACGGCTATCACATGATCTGTCTCCTTTCTGCGCCGCACACAATGCTCTGTACGCCCGCAGCACATCATACACAGGCCCCTTTTTTACCCAGTCTTCTATTGTCACAATCACCGCTTCCGGGGCAAGCGCAAGCAGTTTTTCTTTCATGGAAGGATCTTTCTGTAAATGTTCCCCACGGCACACAAAAATAAAATGCACGTCTTCCGGGTACATTCCCCTGACGATCCACTCAATGACCGGCTTTCCCATCACTGGAATAAACGGCTTCAACTCCCGATAGCCCGCCGCCACGAAACGGGATCCGTAACCCGTCATGGGTATGATAATGTTCATAGCTCTTAATCCCCCTGCCTGTAAATCCATCATTCTCTGGTTATCTGTACCTATATCTGTGTTCGCATTTATTTACCGGTTTGGACACCTATGCAGCCTCGCCCGCCGCCGTCACCTTTACACAATTATATACGCCTACAACTTTCGACGATATTTTTCCGCATCCCAGTTTAGGAGCGCGTCCTGCTGCCCCCCGCTCAGATAATGCATCTCATGGGAAAGGTTCGCCGCCTGCACCTGCGCCGCAAAGCTCATCACATTCTCAATCTCCTGCGCTTTCTTCACGCTCTCCGCCAGAATATAAAAATACCCCTTATGGCAGACCATCGCCGGAATGCCGTTTTGCTCCATGAAAGCGGTAATATCCGCCGCACAAAAATCATCCGCCAGAAACAATGGCTTTTTCGACCCGTAAACCACACAGTCCGGGCAAAAGGCGTGATTCCATTTACCCTCATTCAAAATGTCCCCTGCCCCTGTCTCCCGGGACAAATAACGGTTTTCGGAAAAATATACAATTCTGTCCGCAAGCTCAGGTATATCGGCAAAAGCATTCCAAAGCTTTGTCGCGTTGGGGTACGCTTCATAGGAAACCCGCAGATATGTCGCGATTTTTTCCAGTACCTCCTCCGTCCGTCCGATCACCCTGTCCGCTGAACCGCCGCTCACCACAAGCCCGTGACTTTCTAAAAAAATGATCTCCGGCTCTCCTGCTGCCTGACAGATTCTATAATAAGTTTCCGCAAGGGCCGCACCGGGTTTCCGATAAGGCACATAAACCGCCTCAGGAAACAGCTCCTCGAGAATTTCCCTGCCGTCCCTTCTGGCCGTCAGAATATTCACTAACGTGGGATGAGAGTGCAGCGTGTACTTCCCCGTAACCGCATGAAGAAATGTCTCAATGGAGGCGCGCCCGCCCGCTGACTGCGCTTTTGCAAGAAGTGCATTTCCTGCATCTTCTGTCAGTATAAATCCGTCGCCTGCCTGAATGTTCTCCTTAAAATACTCCGCAATCAGACGGTAATCTACTTTTGAATAGCCACTGTTCTCATTTACGTCCGCCAGCTGAACGCCCGAACTTTTTACCAGCATAATCTGATCGTCCAGTTTCACGGAGGTGTTGCCGCCCCCGGCCTGCGCCAGATCGTTGCGCATGCCCGCGTATCTGGAAATTTTGATAAAACCCTGCATATAATTCTCCATTCCGAAACATCCCTAAAGGGATGTTCCATTTTAAACCCGGTACCCAAGATTTCTTAATCTAAGATTTAAATATTTCCTATCAAACTATATAAATTATAACAATAATTAGGGATTTTGACATTAAAAATATTAAAAACTGAATTAACATGTTATAATAGACGCAGACTCATGATAGGAATCAAGGAGACCTTTATGAACAGCCTGTATGTTGACTCTTCCCCGCCTGAAAAAAATCATGTTATGGCTTCAAGCGAAACGATAACTCTATATCATGGCTCTAAAGCAGGGATTCAGGGAACCATAGCCCCTACAAGCCGTGTCCACTGCGATTTTGGCAGGGGATTTTATATGGGAACAGACAAAACCCAGCCTCTCACATTAATTTGTAATTATCCGCATGCAAAAATTTACACATTGCGCGTTAATCTGTCAAACCTTAAAATTTTTGAAATTGAAGTCGGTTTAGACTGGGCCATGTTAGTTGCATACAATCGCGGTAAAATGGAAAGTTTCAAAGGCTCAGCCGCTTATAATAAATTTGCAAACTTGTGTAAAGATTTTGATATGGTTATCGGTTATATTGCAAACGATAGAATGTTTGTCGTTTTAGATCGTTTTTTCAATGGGGAAATTACAGACCTTGCGCTCATAAACAGCCTGTCCGCATTGAAACTTGGCAGACAATATGTTGCTCTGACCGAAAAGGCCTGTAAAAACATAGAAATCCTCAATGTGCAGGAAATCTCAGAAAACGATCGTGCCAGAATAAAACAGGAAAGTGAATCAAATCGCGCAAAAGGAATTTCTCTGGCTGATGAAATATGCAAAAAATATCGCAGGGAAGGCCTTTTCTTTGATGAAATATTAAAAGCGGGTGATATAGAATGAAAACTTTAACACGGCAGCAATACCAGCTTTGCGATATACAGGGACGGCTGTTTGAATTGGCACTCAAAGACGGATATGACTGCCCTGCATTTATAAAGGCTTTTATGAACAGTCAAGCTGCGGCCGCCCTTGATGACATTTATGACCGACTGCAATGGGCCGGGGAAGAATATATTCTTGAAGAATTAGCCGACGAGGTACACGGTCTGAAAATGGCCGGGGTAACGTATACTGCGGAAATCATGTACTGGGCCGGATATACCTATCGCTACTGGCATTATTACACAAAGGAATCCAGCCGTGAAATTTATCAGACTGCAGATGCAGAAACAATGAATGCATGCTGGCTTGGATTTCATACTCTTGATGTGGAAATGGCCATCGATGATTTAAAGGAAATTCATGCGCAAAAACAGCAGCGTTAATCCAGTAAACATCCTAAAATCGGCTCCGTATACTTTTTATCCGCAATATCGTAGGACGAAGACATAACTTTTGCCATCTCCACCTCGATAGCGGATTTATCTTTTTTTGCTTTTATCATTTTAACAAACATCTTCATCATAAGCTTCGTCGGTGCGGACATTTTCTCATAGTTGAGTCCGCCCGGACAGTAAAATACATCTGCCCGCTCCAATTTCGGCTCATTGAAATTACATGCAAGCGACTTTTTGACATCCGAAGTAATTGGGCTTGCGCCAACACAGAATACAATCAGCTTTTTCGCTTCCGGCAATGCAACGCAGTCAGCTCCCGCCGCCTCTGCGATCCATTTCGCATATCGTTTTGTAAAACCTGTCTGTGAATTGTAAATGACGATTGTTTTCATCTCCTGATTCTCCTCTTTTCATTATTCTAATATTTGATGACTGTCAGTGCAGGTATTTTATTTATCAACAATTTTCTTCTCTAAATTTTCAATTCCCGCATACATCTTTGATAAAAGAATAAATAACGTTTCAACCTCTTCGTCTGTATAAATTTCAAAAAGATATTGCAGCTCCTCCTGATATTTCGAAAAGTCATTCTCAAAAAAATCATTCACCTTATCTGTGGGACAAATACACATGGCTCTTGTATCATATGGGCTTTTCTGAATGATAACAAAGCCCTTCTTTTCCAAAATTTCCGCCAGTTTCTTGATATTCTGCCGGGAACAGCCCAATATATTTCCTAACTGTGTAAAAGTCAACGGCTCCTTGGACTGCCGAACTATGGAAAGCAGCATAAACTGTTTCAGCGATATCTGCGGAATGTGATTGTCAAAAATCGTCTGCAGTTTGTTTCCGACAATAAACAGACTACTAAATATCGCTTTTCTTTGATTTTCCGTTGTGCCTGAAAACCGTGTTACTAAATTTCTTAACATTTCGTCCTCCATTGGTCTATTAGTAACTTGTTGCGTTTATTATAGTAACAAGTTACTAATGTGTCAAATAGAATTTCCTTACCGCTGTATAGTTACTCAGTTAATTACACTCCGCAGGAAATCCTCCACCTCTTGATTAAATTCATCCGGGTTCTTATTTGCGATAAAATGGTCTCCCGGAATAACAGTTAATTTTGCATTCGGCATATTTTCCGCAATCATTTCTGTATGCGCCTGTTTAATCATATCTTTTGTGCCCGCAATCACAAGCGTGGGCGCCTGTATCGCACGCAGCTCTTCGGGTGTGATATTCGGCTCATTCACCATCAATCCCAAAATTTCCATATGGGTTTTTGCCTCTTTTGACTTTCCGGCAAACAATTTCGCAAACCGATATCCGATTTCTATCGGAATCTGTATGCTTCTTTTAACTCCCTTCGTGTTTAAATTTCCGCCATTTAAGATGAGCGCCTTTACTCTATGCGGATATTTCAACGCAAACTTCATGGCGATATTTGCGCCGTCGGAAAACCCCAATATAACCACTTCCGAAATCTGCAGTCTGTCCATCAATTTCTGTAAGTCCACGGCAAACTGTTCCATCGTAAAGGGAGCCGTCCCCCGCGGAGATTTTCCATGCCCTCTTGTATCCACCGCAATCACTCTGTATCTATTAGAGAAAAAAGAGAGCTGATTCACAAAATAAGTACCGTCCTCACCGTTTCCGTGCAGAAGAAAAAGCGGTTCCCCTTCGCCCTGTTCCTGATAATAGAGAGAAATGTCCATTGTTATTTATCACCTTTCAAGATTCATTTTTTGTTTGTCTACATCGGCAGGGTTTCGTGCAAAGCGCCTCTCAAATATTTATAGAGAGTATCCGCCGCTAAATTTTTCCCCCGCCCCTGATCGGAAACAATCTGTATAGACCGCCCGGGAATAGCAAAATCTATCGGTATCCGCACCAGCTTCCCTTCCTCAATCAACGGCTGCGCCGTCTGTCCCGGCACAAAACCGATCCCAAAATTGTTTTCAATGAGGGGCAGCATAAGGCCTGACGTCTCCACCTCCATATCCGGCTCAAAATCTATGCCATACTGTATAAAAAAGTCCTTATAGAAATCATAAGTCACACTTCCCCTGCCAAGTCCGATCCACGAATATTTTTTTACATCCTCCAGCTTCAGAGTCGTTTCACACAAGATTTTGTACTGTGTTCCCGCCACCAGTATTTCCTCAAAATCCAGTATGGTAAAAGCCGAAACCGCATCCGGCAGCTCATATGGCGTTGTAATTACCGCAAAATCCACCCTGCCCCCAACGAGCTGTTTCATAATTTCGGGTGTTGTATGGTTATGGATTTTAATTTTTATTTCCGGGTATTTTTGTCTGAAATGATGCAGGGCATCCAGCAAAAAAAGATGAAGCGCCGTCTCCGTCGTTCCAATCTCTACCGCGCCGTTTTTGAGGGAACCCGGTCTGCCGATTTCTTCCTGCGCATTGATCAGATGCCTGCAGGCAGCCTCCACATGAGAATAGAGAACTTCCCCTTCCTCCGTCAATCGGATTCCCCTCGCCTCACGGATAAATAAACGGCACCCCAGTTGGGATTCCAGAAGCTTCATTACACGAGTCACATTGGGCTGGCTGCTGCCCAATGCCGCAGCAGCTTTTGTCAGGTTCTCGTATTTCGCCACATAATAGAAAATCTTATAGTATTCAAAATTGATATCCATATATATTTTATATCTCTCCAATATAACTTATATATTTTTCATATCTAATAAAATGAATTATAATACATTGTCAGAAATATGTAAATGAACTGTGGGAAAGGAATCGACATTATGAACAAAGATCTGACCGTCGGAGAACCAAATAAAATACTGTGGCAGTTCTGCCTTCCTCTTTTTGGCAGCATTATCTTTCAGCAGCTTTACAATATAGCGGACAGCCTGGTCGCTGGAAAATTTATCGGTGAAAACGCACTGGCTGCAGTGGGAAACAGTTATGAAATCACCCTGATCTTCATTGCCTTTGCCTTCGGCTGCAATATGGGATGCTCCGTCATCGTATCCCAATTGTTTGGGGCAAAGGATTATAGCGGACTGAAAACCGCCATATCGACGGCCTGTATTTTCAGCGCTGTCGTATGCGGAACACTGATGCTTCTAGGAATACTTGGATGTGACCCGCTGCTTCGACTGATCCGGACACCGGAAGAACTGCTTGCGGACTCAAAACTTTATCTTGATATTTATGTATGGGGCCTGCCTTTTGTCTTCTTCTACAACATCGCAACCGGCATTTTCTCCGCTCTGGGGGACTCCAAAACACCCTTCTATTTTCTGGCGGTATCCTCCACGTCAAATATCGCGGTGGATATCCTGTTTGTAAAAGCTTTTCACATGGGTGTGGCAGGCGTGGCATGGGCTACCTTTTTATGTCAGGGTATTAGCTGTATACTGGCTGTACTGACCGTATGGCTGCGGCTGAAAAAAATCCCCTGTCAAAATAAACCGGCGCTGTTTGACAGCAATTTGTTGAAAAAAATCGTGGTGATCGCCATACCGAGCATCTTACAGCAAAGCTTTATCTCCATAGGAAATATATTAATCCAGAGCGTCATCAACGGCTTCGGCCCCTCTGTAATGGCCGGGTACTCCGCCGCTGTAAAATTAAACAATCTGGTCATTACTTCCTTTACCACAATCGGAAACGGTATTTCCAACTTCGCGGCACAGAACCTCGGCGCCGGAAAATACAGCCGGCTGAAAGACGGTTTCCGGGCAGGCATCAAAATGGTATGGTGCCTGTGCATTCCTTTCTGCGCCCTGTATATCTTCTTCGGAAAGTATCTGCTCCTTCTGTTCATGGAAGGAAGCGCAGCGGCAGCTATGCTGACCGGCAGACAGTTTCTGTGGATTCTGTCCCCGTTCTATTTCGTCATATCCGCAAAGTTGATTGCCGACGGTATTCTCCGGGGCATCAGCGCCATGCGGCAGTTTATGGCAGCCACATTTACAGATCTGATTTTGCGTGTGGTTCTGGCGTTTTTCCTGTCTGACCTGACACAGAGCGCAATCGGCATCTGGTGCGCATGGCCGGTCGGCTGGGTGATCGCTACGACAATCTCCATCTACTTTTACCGGAGGGCATGCCAAAAGTTTCCCAAGTAACAGGTGCGCTCTATAACCGCTGCATATGTAGATACAGCAACAACCAAAACATTTAAAATTTGTACTGCATAAAATTGCCGTTCTTCACAAAACCGAAATCCGTATAGAGCAGCACTCCCATATCCGAGGCTGTAATCTGTACACAGCCGCAGCCGTACTCCCTTGCCTCCTCTACCACATGTGACAGCAATGTCTTTGCGATACCCTGCCTACGGTATTCATCGGAAGTATACATACTGGAAAGAAGGCCAATTTTTCCGCTGGGGCAGCTAAAATACGGCGGCTTTTCCACAAACGACATGCCGCTGGTTCCCACAATTTTCTCTCCGTCAAAGGCCAGCCACGAAACAAATGTGCCGTCCGCCATATGCCGTCGGTAATAGTCAAGCAGATTTGGCTTCAAATCTAACTCCTCGGTCGCCCCTTCCTCCCGAAGCTGGCGGATTCTCATTGCGATAAAAATATCCAAATCTTTTGCCGTCAGTTTTCTGTATTGTATGGCCATAAATATCGCTCCTTTCACGTATTTTCTAAACAATGACATATACGGTAATGTCCTTACAGCGAGACTTCCTTTCCCAATACTGTAGACCATGAACGACATTATTGAATAACAACCCACATTCCATCACGCTTAGATCCCATACGTTCTATTTTTCCTTTTTTCTGAAGACTAACAAAAGTGCGCTCAATAGTACGTTTTGTAACTCCTATCTCTGCTGCAATCACATTGGCAGTTCTATCCGAATCTTCGATTAGCAATCTCAAAACAGCCTTTTCCGTTTTATTCAAACCGACATTCAAACCGACATTCAAACCGACATTTTTGTTGCTTAATTCCAATACCCTTTTATCAAAAGGTATCTTACACTTTACATAATTATCAGTAATTTCAAAGATTTCCCTGCCATATTTTTTAATAATAGTCGGAACACCGTGGCCAGTGTGTTCCGTTAGCCCCATATTCAAAAAAACTCTCATCAATGTAGAGTTTCTTGGATGACTGATTCCTTCATAGAAGTCTTCTATCGCCATTCCATTTGGAAGTCCTCCGTGTGATAATATTTCCATGCGATCACTAAAGACAGATATCTGTGGCTCTGTAATCGTCCAATCGTTATGAACCAACGCATTTAGTACCGCCTCGTTTACGGCATCATAGTCAAAAAGATATCTGTCCTTTCTTGGCCTAACTGTGGTATCAGAAATACATATGTTTTCTGCAGACAATCTTGCTTTTATTTTTTCATAAACCGACAAGATACATCCATATCCATAATCATTTCTCTCGGATATAGCTGCCTTATCGACACCACTAAATTTCACAAAAATAAATGGAATATTATTTTTATCAGCCAAAAGTTCGGCTAAAAGATTATATTCTCCGTCTTTATTGCGAAGATTAAAATTCGCCTCTATCGAGGAATCCTCAACATGAAAGCCTTTTTCCGAATAATATATTTTAAGTTCTCTAAAAGAAAGGTCTGCACGAGATGCTCTTTTCTTTATCATGTATTCTTCATCATAGAAATTCTTTTCATAACGAACTCGAATCTGCTCTGCAGTCATTTCCTTACAGGTAGTACCGATTCGAATTACACATCCGTTTGAAGAAAAACCATACTTTTTCTGACAGTAGATATTCCTTGTCCCCTTCGAAATGAATAAAACTATGAGAGTCTTTCCGAAATCAAATTTAAGTTCCGTTCGAATTTCTTCCTGAGGATTAGGTTCTATCTGCATAGTGATAATATCAGATATTCTTTTCAATGTTTCATCGATTTTATCAACACCAATAACATTGCCATTATCGTCAACGCCTATAATAATCTGACCACCATTGGCATTAAGAAATGCCACAAGCTCCTTGCATATCGTATCCGTGTATTTTGCTTTTAATTCAACTTTTTCAGATTCTACATACTGGCTCATATACGATATCCTCTTTCTCAAGTTAACTAATGTTTATTAAAGTATATCAATTTGACGACATTATTTCAATATAAACCGACATTCAAACCGACATCTTTGCGTAAAAAAGTCCACGAAGGAACTCCTTTCAACACAAACCAAATCGGGCAGACATTGCCTACCCAATTCACATCAAAAAACACTTTTTCAAAAATCGGTTTGTGTCGGGCGATGCCCCCATCAATGCCGTCACAAGAAATTTCTTATCAAACAAATTAAAAAGAACCTGACAGATGCAAAATCGCAAACTGGAGGTTCTCCACTCTGACAGTTCAGCCGCATTTACTGCAAAATTGCCTGCTCCAGCACATACAGCGCCTTTTCGTTTTCCTCCAGACAATGCGCCATCACAGCTTCATTTCCCCGGTCCGCCAGTGCGGTGGTGTCCGCCCCCAACTGAACGAAACAAATATAATCATTAATCGTCTCGATACGTGAAGCGCGGGCCTTACTCAGATTCTGCGGATAATTTCTATTCTGCTCGATCAGTCCGCTCCGATAAGTCTCAATGGCCTGCTCGATGGTTCCCACATAATCTTCCTTAGCATGAATGATAATCATGGTGTCTATGTGCGCGTCAAGAATCTGTCTTTCCGCCAGAAAATCTACGTACATATCTTCCGTGATCCCTGTCAGCTTTTCCAGTTCAGCCGCAGACAAATTGACTTCCGGCCAGTAATTATCCCCAAGAAGCTCTTTCACTTCCCCTTCTAATTGAACCAATGTATAAAACTGCCGTTCCCCCTGACCCGTGTTTTCCCAAAAAAGCGGGAAATTTCCGGCCTCCACATCTTCCACATCCTGCTCCCTTACAGTTTCGCGACCGTCTACCAGCTCGTCCTCCGACATGTTTTCTCCACCGCAGCCCGTTAAAAATCCAAGTCCTAAAACCATTATCAAAATCATTGTTTTATGCATGATAATCCTCCGTTTTTAATCAACTCTAACGTCAGCATTCCTTCCACTTTTTTGCTACACTGTCTATCCGCCGTCGGCACACGGTATCCCCTGTATGAAAAATCAATACGCGGGATATGATTTTAGTTTGTAAGCGGCAGTCGGATTTGGTATACTATAGCAGAAACAGAAATTACCTGCTTCGCACTATTATTTTTTACCTGTATTTACTAAATTATGTATTTTCAGAGAGGAATTTCGGAAATTTATGCTGTTTAATTCCTATATCTTTATCTTCATATTCCTGCCCATTGCGCTGATCGGATGGTTTGGCCTTAACAGTCTCGGGCAGTATAAGCTGGCAAGCCTTTTTTTGTCCGCCATGTCCCTGTGGTTTTACGCCTACTTCAATGTCCGTTATCTGGCAATTATTTTGTGCAGTATCGGACTGAACTTCTTGCTGAGTTTCCTGCTTACCAAAATACCCGCTGCTTCGCAAAATGCAACGGAAACAGCAACGGATAAAGCATCCCTCCCTCTTCCCGGTAAAATCGGTCTATTGGCGGGTCTTATCCTGAATCTGGGCATTTTATTTTATTTCAAATATTATGATTTCTTTATTGAAAATATTAATCTGGCCTTCCATGCAGACTTTAATTTAAAGCACATCCTGCTGCCTTTGGGTATCAGCTTTTTTACCTTTCAGCAGATGTCCTATATCATAGACCGTGCGCTGGGCAGATGCAGACACTATGATTTTGTAAATTATCTGGCCTTCGTGACCTTTTTTCCGCAGCTGATCGCAGGACCCATTGTGCTGCACAGCGAAATTATTCCCCAGTTTGAAGATCCGGCAAGGCGTCGTTTCGACAGCGCTTCCTTTGCCAGAGGCATTTACCTGTTCGTTCTGGGACTTGCCAAAAAAGTACTGCTGGCGGACACTTTCGGCCTGATGGCAAACTTCGGCTTTGCCCAGACCTTTTCACTGGACGCGGTATCCACCGTTTTCGTGATCCTTGCCTACAGCTTTGAGCTATATTTTGATTTCAGCGGCTACTCCGATATGGCAATCGGCCTTGGCCGGATGTTCCATGTAGAACTTCCGATCAACTTTGATTCCCCCTACCGCTCCTGCAGCATCAAGGAATTTTGGCAGCGGTGGCACATTACGCTGTCGCGGTTTTTTATCACCTATGTATATATTCCGCTGGGCGGCAGCCGGAGAGGACGTGCACGTATGCTTTTCAATACGTTTATCGTTTTTCTGCTAAGCGGCCTCTGGCACGGCGCGGCATGGACTTATGTGGCATGGGGCGCCATGCAGGGACTGCTGGTGATGCTGGACAGTCTGGGCATTGTGGGCATCCGCGGCCGGGAAGAAAAACGTCCTTCCCGCTTTCACATCCCCGCGCCTCTTGGCTGGGTAATTACCTTCACGCTATTTAACCTGTCGCTCTTCTTTTTCAGAAGCAGCAGTATGCTGGCGGCAGGACAGCTTTTTAAAAACCTTCTGTCCCTGCGTTTCAACGGGAAACTTTTTGAAATTGCCGCACAACTCGACATCCCGGAAATATATGTACTCAGACAAGCCTTAGAGCTGGCAGCTCCGAATATGGTTCATTATCTCTATCTGTTTGTTATGCTCGCCCTCTTTGTTCTGGCATTTTATCTGATTTTTCACAAAAATGCCTACGAACGCGCAACCCATAACGAACTGACATCCAAAAGATGCTGGTGCATCTGTATTTTACTTGTATGGTGCATTATCTCCCTGTCACAGGTAAGTACATTTTTGTATTTTAATTTTTAGTCCAGTCTGATCGTGCACATATGAAAATGAGAAGTTCGTGAGAGCTTGCTCGCTAAGAACTTTTTATTTTCATATGTATAGGGCGGACGCCCGTAAATGTATAATTTGCGCAGCAAATTATGAATTGCACGATCAGAATAAATAAAAACACCCGTGGGAGCTTGCTCGCTAAGAACTTTTCCAAAGAAAGGCAAAACCATGATCTCAGACCAAAAATTTGTCAAATCATTTTTCATAAGAACCCTGATTTTGCTGGCGGCCGTAATCGGCGCAGTGGTGCTTTTTGACCCTTTTTACCAGTATCACAAGCCCCTGCCCGGTTTAAAGGCGGTGCTGACTGACAAGGAATACCAGTGCGTGGGAACCCTGCGCAACTTTGATTACAATGCGTTAATTGTGGGCTCCTCCGTCTGTGAAAATTATAACAATGGCTGGTTCGATCAGGGCTTTGACTGTCAGACCATCAAGGCAATCCGTTCCTACGGCGCTACCGCGGATCTGAAAGTACTGCTGGACATTGCTTACGAGAACCACGAACTGGACTATGTCTTCTATAACATAGATCCCTCCTCCTTATCAGCCAGCGACGAGCCTACCTATGTCTCCACGGGCTGTCCGATGTATCTCTACGACAAAAACCATTTCAACGATTATCAGTATGTTTTGAATAAGGACGTATTGATGGAAAAGCTGCCCTATATGCTGGCCTTCTCCTTTATCGGGGACTATGACGAGGGTGATTCCTATAACTGGGCGCAGTGGAAATATTTTGGCGCGGATCTGGCCACGGGTATGTACGCCAGAAAACCTTCTGTTGCCAAAATGCAGGCGGAAAACGTAAATGAAGAGGCGCTTGAAAAAAATATTGCGCTTCTCACATCTATGGTGGAGACGCACCCGGAGACTACCTTTAAATTTTTCTTTTCGCCTTACTCTATGCTCTGGTGGGATAACGCCTATCGGACAGGGGAATTGGAATCGGTAATTTACAATGAAAAACAGGCAGTTAAAGCGCTGCTTGCCTACGACAATGTAGAAATCTATTTTTATCAGGACGCGAAAGAAATCATTACAAATTTAGATCTTTACATGGACATGATCCACTTCTCCAAAGATATCAATTATTGGGTATATGATAAGCTGGCCAAAGGGGAGGACAGACTGACCCCTGACAATTATGAGAAACGGCTGGAGGGTATGCGCGCTTTGTCGGATGAAATTGTGAAGACGGAAATTTTGAAATATTATAATAATTAAAAATGAAAAAATAATCATGTCAGACAGTGATATATTCTGTCCTTGCCTGATGATCCAGTGGATCTCTCTCATCATAGTGAAACAACACCCATACAGGCTTTTCCTTTCGCCTGGGCACAGACCGAATTCCCCATTGGTCTTTTCCGGGAAAAAGATAATGAAAAGGCTCTATGTGGGACGTCTTTCCATTCCGACAGTATTTGCGGGTAACATCCTTAAATGTGTTCATATCCGCCGCCCACGAAGGTCTGGTTGTGCAGTTTTCCCGATAATACAGGTCAAAAGTCAGCGCTTCCCGCAGCATTTCCGGTTCAGGCTTTTCCCTTCCGTCCTTTAACCAGCTTCTCTCCCCTTCCTCCAGAAATGCCAACAGGATTTCACATCTGCGAATACGGGAGTGATTCATTGCCAGATACCCCTTTTTTTCATAATAAAGCCCCAGTTGCCTGAAAAAGTCAAAAGCGCTTGCCGCCATCGCATCGATCAGCTTCATCGTGACCTCAAACTGACCACTGTTGTAATACACTTCCACCATTTCCTCAACACGCTTGATCAAAAGAAGCTCCTCATAAGTCAGCCAGTTTGTGGACATTACCTCATAAGGAGGATTCGTGTGATACACAATGCCATACTCTTTTGCATGGTCATACAGATAGGAACCTTTCAACACTTTCAAAAATCCAAGCTGTAATTGATTTGCCCAAAGCGCAAATATCTCGTCAAAGGAATTTCTGAAACTTTCATACCCTTCAAAGGGTAATCCCGCTATCAAATCCAGATGCTGGTGAATATTTCCGCCACGCTTAATGGCCGTGACCACCTCTTTTATTCGGTCAAGCTTCATGCTGCGATGAATTTCCCTGATTGTCACTTCGTTGGTAGTCTGCACTCCTATTTCCAACTGAATCAGTCCGGGACGCATATCCGAGATCAGTTCCAGCTCCTCCTGATTCATGAGATCCGCGGAGATTTCAAAGTGAAAGTTGGTAATACCCTGATCCTTTTCCTTGATAAAACGCCAGATTTCCAGCGCATGCTGATGATTACAGTTAAAAGTCCGGTCCACAAACTTTACCTGTGGCACCTTATGTTCTATAAAGAACAGCAGCTCCCTCTTCACAAAATCAAGATTCCGAAAACGAAGCGACTTATCCACGGAAGATAAACAATAGGAACAGGAAAAGGGGCAGCCTCTGCTGCTTTCATAATATATGATTCGATTCGAAAAATCCGCCATCGCGTCATAGCAGAAAGGAATACTGTTCATATCTATGGGTTCCCTGTTCTTTGTGATGACGATCGCTCCACTCTCTGCCCGGTATGCCAGTCCGTCTATGTCCGTTAAGTTTTCCAAATTTCTGCATTCGCTGTAATGCCCGCACAATTCCCGGAAGGCAGCTTCTCCCTCCCCGATCATTACGCCGGTGATATACGGATGTTTTGCCAAAAAATCCTCTACATTGTAAGATACTTCCGGTCCGCCGACCCAGATAGGCGTCTCAGGGAACAGTTTATGATATTCCCGCGCTATTTCCTCCACATAGGTCAAATTCCAGATATAGCAGGAGAAACACACTACGTCAGCCCCGCGCTTATAGATATCTTCAAGAATATAGTCCTTTTGATTGTTGATCGTATATTCTGCCAGCTCAATCTCTCTGCCGTATTCCCCCGCAAAAGCTTTGAGGGAATAGATCGCCAGATTGGAGTGGATATATTTTGCATTGATCGCTGTAAGTAATATTTTCATCTTTTCAACCTATACTTCCTGATCATTATTATACCTAAATTTTCAGCTTTTCCAATATTTAAGAGTGAAAATACACTTTTGCATATGAAAATTCTCAACCCTGTTACAGTTTATTCCGATTAAAACATATATTTTATTTACAATATTAATAAACGATGATATAATACGTTTACACTATTAGTAAACATGAGGTGTGGTATGAACTATAATAAAATTACATTAGATGAATTGAAAAAGGGATATAGATTTGATAAAAAACACGATACCTATATTTGCAATTATTGTTCACAAAATTTTGAATCGGGACAAATTTATGCAGTCGATAATAATTTCTATACGGCCGAACATGCTGTCTCAAAACATATTGAAACAGAACATGGCGGTAATTTATTACAATTAATTTCCGCCGACACAAAATACAACACTCTGACACGGAATCAGAAAGATTTAATTTTGCTTTTTGCTTCCGGTTTATCAGATAAAGAAATGGCAGAAAAATTGGGAATTTCAGAAGCGACTGTTCGGCGTCATCGTTTTACATTTCGCGAAAAAGCAAAGCAGGCAAAATATTACTTAGCAATATATGAACAATCATTGGGTTCAAAAGAGGTTTCCGAAAATGCAATGATTCCTATTCATAACCACGCTCGCTATGTTGACGACCGCTATTTAGTAACCGAGCAAGAAAGACAGCATATACTGGAAAATTTTTTTAGTAGTTTAAACCCTCCTGTTTTAAAAACATTTTCGCCAAAAGAAAAGAATAAAGTAGTTATTCTCACTAAAATAGCAGAGCAATTTGAAGAAGGTAAAATATACAGTGAAAAGGAAATAAATCAGATATTAAAACCAATATTTGAAGATTACATGACTCTTAGACGCTATTTGATCATGTACGGATTTATGGAACGTACCAAGGATGGTGCAAAATACTGGTTGACAGATTAAAAGGAGAAAAATTATCATGAAGAAATGGTATGATGAGGAATACGCATGGGAAATTGAAGTAATAGGATTTAATAAAGATAATGAGGAGACAAGCAGATTTTGCCGAAACGGAGAGGAAATCGGCGATAAATATACTTGCACTTACGGATGTCCTGTAAATTCTCAGGGACAAGGAATATGTTCCAAGGTAATGATGATGATGTATCCGATCATGGAAGCTGTCAGAAGCGGCGGTGACCTGGAAAATATAGGCGGCGATAGTAAATACAGTAAAGTGATTATGTGCCCGGACGGATGTGTCTTATTTAGACTTACAGCAAAACCGTTGGGTAATAAAAATTTTTTTCAGGGAAAATTTTTTGATTAATTTCCAGAAAGGGGTATAACCGATTATGAAATTCATTTCATGGAATGTGAACGGACTTAGGGCCTGCATCGGCAAAGGCTTTTTAGACTTTTTCAAGGAAACAGACGCAGACATTTTCTGCTTACAGGAAACCAAGCTGCAGGCGGGACAAATTGACCTGGAACTGCCCGGTTTCTATCAATATTGGAATTACGCCGAAAAGAAAGGATACTCCGGCACCGCCATTTTTTCCAAAGAAGAAGCATTGCAGGTCACTTATGGAATCGGCATCGAGGAACACGACCACGAAGGCCGTGTAATCACGCTGGAATATCCCGACTTTTATTTTGTCACGGTCTACACGCCCAACTCCCAAAACGAGCTGGCGCGTCTGGATTATCGGATGAAGTGGGAAGATGATTTTCTATCTTATCTGAAAAAGCTGGAAGAGATCAAACCCGTTATTTTCTGCGGCGACCTGAATGTAGCCCATAAAGAAATTGACTTAAAAAATCCGAAAACAAACCGCAAAAACGCCGGATTTACAGACGAGGAACGGGGTAAATTTACGGCCCTCACCGAAGCCGGATTTATCGACACATTCCGCTATTTCTATCCCGATCTGGAAGGCGCTTATTCATGGTGGTCTTACCGCTTCAGCGCGCGGGCAAAAAACGCGGGGTGGCGTATTGACTACTTCCTCGTCTCCGCCTCCTTAAAGGACAGACTGCAGGATGCTATGATTTATAAAGATGTGATGGGCTCCGACCACTGCCCGGTGGGTCTGCTGATCCGGTAGAGACATATATGCAAGGGAGTACCATCCGACAATCCGCGGCCTGACGCTCACAAAAACGATACTGCTACAGGAAATCCACTGACTCCACCTTATCGGACTTCGTAATGATTTCGTAGATTTCCGTCTTTTCTATGGCTCTCTTTGTATGCAAAATCAGATAGGCCGACACACTGTCCCCGATTTTGGAGGTGCTGATCTCCATGGAATCCACGGAAATGTCAGCCGCTTTCAGATCCTGAATAATCACATGCAGATACCGGCTTTCCTCCAGATCAATGATCACATTGCAATACCGGGAGTTTCTGGTGGCAAAGCGTTCCACAAAAGGAAGCACATGCAAAGACAACAGCATGACCAGGGTAATCAGTACACCGCCCTCCACAAAGCCGATTCCCACAGCCAGTCCGATGGTTGCGCTGGCCCAGAGGGTTGCCGCCGTCGTCAGCCCCCTTACCCGGTGATTAGATATAATAATCGTTCCCACGCCAAGAAAACCGACGCCGCTTATGACCTGCGACGCCAGACGGTTCATATTGGCAAGTCCCGGAAAATGAATCTGAATATACTGTTCCGTCAGCATCACCAATGTAGCACCCAGACAGACCACTGTCATCGTCTTTGTGCCCGCACCCCGGTGCTTCATTCCTCGATCCAGACCAATGATGCCGCCCAGAATCATGGATGCTACAATCCGAATAAGCAGATTCTGTACCGTCCATTCCGAAAAATCCCCGAATATCATATGTACCTCCGTCTTTATGCTTCCGTTCACGCCCATTCACAAAACGCGTTTTTAGCGCTTTGTGCCGAACTGTTAACTGAATAAGTTTCTTATGGGATTAACCCCCTTCGCCTGCTGCAAAATCATCTCCTGCTCCTCTGTAAGGTATGCTTCCAGCTTTTCAATCTCCTCCCCGCTGAAGCCCTCCGCCTTCTCGATCCGGCCGCCCGGCACAATCCCTTCCGCCCAATCGCTGTCCCGCAGAAAGGATACCCTTGCGAATGCTTTTCCATCCTTATGAATCATACTTGTAACCAACATTTTAATATCTTCCGAAAGAACCGGCCCATCCACCTTTTCCTGAGCCGACATATCCGGCTCCTCTGTATCTGCAATCACTATTTTTTTTAAAATTACTTTTCCGTCATTCATATTACTCTCTACCTTCTCCCTTTACACCGTTTATCAACTTTCGCCTGCCTTTCGTAGGTACATCGGCAATATAAATTCAGTGTAACACATAATTTCGGAAATGTGTGAAAATACACCGATAAATTAGAAATACAGGATAGGATTCAAACATCTATTTGATCCACTTCCTCCGCCATCATTTTATTGACATCAGAAATTAGGTCATTTACAACATTTTTTAGGAAAATAAGGGGCATTTTACAGATTATCATGTATACTTAACTTATCATAAATGGGGAAAATCAAATGAAAACAGTGAAAATTGCAATATGCGACGACGAGCAGACCCTGTGTGAAGCACTGAGGCAAAAGATAGAAAGACATTGTAAAAATTCCGGGATTACCTGTCAGATTTACGCTTTTAATTCGGGAAACGAGCTGCTTTCCCTGCCTGAAGAAAAAATCCCCGACATTCTCTTTCTGGATATTCAGATGCCCGAAAAAAACGGGATGCAGACCGCCAGGGAATTGCGCAGTCAAAACCGGGATATGATTCTGATATTTGTGACAGCACTGTCAGAATATGTCTACGAAGCCTTTGATGTAAACGCCTTTCATTATCTGGTAAAGCCTTTTGAAGACGAAAAACTGCAGGAAATACTTGACAGGGCCTTACAGCAATGTGAAAAACAGGCGGAAGCGGCGGCTTTGCGCCGGCAGACACAGGCGGAAGATCCAGTAAAAACAGACTACAGGGAAAAAACGGCAAAAACTGAAAAGCAGGCTCCGCCCCGGGCAATTTTAGTCAAACAGGGCGGCCTATCCACAAAGGTGCTGCTCTCAGATATTGTTTACGCGGAAGTCTTCAACCGAAAGATCATGCTGCACACCATAAACGGCGATATCGAATACTACGGAAAACTGACGGATCTCTCCGAGCAGACCGGGGCGGATTTTTACCGCACCCACCGGGCATATCTGGTGAATTTAAAATATGTGGAAAAATACAATGCCACTACGGTCTGGCTGAAAACAGATGCCATTCCCGTGTCCAAAAAACAGTTTGCCGGATTTGTGCGGCAGTACATGCAATATATCAGCCGCACAAGCGGCAGGAGAGCAGACAGATGAATGAAATGGAACAATATTATGAAATTGCGGACTATATTTACACACTTACTACAATGCTGATGACGGCCTATTGTTTCGTTCTTCTGATAAAACCGTTTCTCTCCCGTCAGTCATCAGTACGCCTGCAGAAATCGCGAACCCTGCTAATCGCCGCGGCTTATATCTGCATTATGCTGTTTCTGCATGATATGCCGTACTTGATTAATGTCATACTCGCTTATTGCATAGGCATTTCGGGGGCATTTCTTGTCATGTGCCTGCTCGATCCTGTCTGCATCAGACAGAAACTATTTCTTTCCGTTACCTTCTTCAGTCTGCGCTGGCAGGCATGGCGAATTGTAGGCCAGTTAGGATTTTTGTGGCGGCCTCTTTACGTCCGGCTCTTTGCCGATAAGAATGAAACCTTCTGGTTCCGGCTTATGATACTGGATAACGTGCGTGATGGACTGACAGGTTTTTTCCTTATGTTCGGCGGTGTGCTGCTTTTTCTGCGGATTTACGGTAAAAAGCAGGAACATATGGAAATGCGGGAATTTCTGATTCTGCTCATCCCCTCCCTGTCCGGAATATGCGCTTATGCCATGATCCTGTTTTATTATAACGCGTACACAAGTGTACTTGATCAGGCTGCATTATTTGAAAAGATAGGGTATGAAGTGCTGATCCTGATTTATGCCATAGTCTCTTATGCCGCGACTCTGGCTATGATCTGGCTGTTCCGTCAGTGGAAAAGGGAGCATGAGGAGGACAAACGGCGGGAAATTTTTTCCAGACAGATACAGGATCTGGAATCCCATATTACGGAAACGGAACACCTCTACAAAGATATGCGTACCCTGCGGCATGACATGGGCAACCACCTGATGACTCTCAAACATCTCTATGCGCAGGGAGAATCCGAAGCGGCGCAGGCATATGCAGCGACTCTGCAGGAACAGATGCAGACTGCCCCTTTCGAAATTACAAGCGGCAATCCCGTGACAGACGTGATTCTTTCTGACCGCAAAAAAGAGATAGAAGAAAAAGGAATTACTTTCTTCTGTGACTTTCACTATCCGATAGACAGCGGCATCAATGCTTTTGATGTCAGCATTATCCTGAATAACGGGCTTGCCAACGCCATTGAAGCAATTGAGCGGGAAAACGCTGTCTCTTCTGTACCGCGCATTTCCCTTTGTTCCTATCGAACAAAAAATATGTATGTGATAGAAATGAGCAACACCTTTACGGGAGAGCTGAAAACAGACAGTCAGACCGAACTCCCTGTTACCACCAAGACCGGAGAAGGACACGGTTTCGGTTTAAGCTCCATCCGACATGCGGCCCGAAAGTATCTTGGAGACGTGGAAATCAAAAAGGAAATAATCGAAAACGAAGAATGCTGCGTGCTGCGGGTAATGCTGCAAGACAGCCAGCCCACCGAATAAAGCATCCCCGGATTACCTTCATTTGACGACACCTTCCGACACCTTCCGGCACCTTCCGGCCGACAGGCTTTTCTCTATGTTCACAACAGATAAAAGTTCTTCCACAACATGCTCTCTTTACAAATAGATCTGTCCGCTCGAAATAGATAACAGAAAGAGCAGGGCATATCAAAATATGCAAGGGAAAGGAGAAATGATATGAACATAAATGGAGTAAGCGGCGCAGGCGCATCCCAAAACACAGCGGGAATGACGGCCCGAAAAAGCGGAAAGATGGATGCGGAAAGCAAAAATCTGCAGCAGCAGATTGAAAAGCTGCAAAATGATTTGAAGGAAATTTCTGCAAATGCTGACATGACCACAGACGCCAAGATGAAAAAAAGGCAGGAAATCCAGAAGCAGATCAGCGAGTTACAGGTACAGCTCCGCCAGCATCAGATTGAGGCAAAGCGGGAAGAGAGGGAAAAGAAAAATGACAAATCTTCCTTCGATGACCTGATGGGAACCAAAAAGCAGGAAAATCAAAGCGGCAATTCAAATATCGGCATATCCACAGACAGCATGACCGCCATGATTTCTGCGGATGTTTCCATCAAACAGGCGAACGTACAGGGAAGCACAGCCCAAAAGATGAATGGAAAAGCCAATGTGCTGGAGATGGAGATTCAACTGGACAGCGGCAGAGGCGGCAGCAGCAACGTGGAACAAAAAGAAGCGGAACTGGCTGATGTAAAGGAAGCGGCGCAGAAAGCCACTTCATCCCAATTCGCATCACTGGCACAGGCGGGCGAGGCACTCAAAAACGCTTCTGAAAACGAGAGTACGTCAAACCGCGCAGAGGACAAAGAAAAGGAAGAGGAGAATGTCCCCGGCGAAGAAAAGGACGTTGAAGAACCGAGTGAAAGTGCCTCCGATACACCTGACACAGGAGCTTTGGAGGAGCAGGCATCTTACGGCTATCATCCGGTGGATGTAAGACTTTAGAACAAAATTTTTCTACTTGTAAAAGGGAAGGTCTGTCTGAGCAGATCTTCCCTTTTATTATTGGGCAAAAATAAAAATTTATCGTAATTCGATAAATTTTTATTGACAATCATTTTCCACCGTGCTATTTTAAACTTATAAATACATAAAATAACCCAATCGGGTTACAAAGCCACAAAAAATAAGCCGCCGCATACAGAATGCACGGCAACGAAAGGATGTGCTGCTATGAAAGACAGATTGACACAATTCACCAAGCTTCTGCTGGATCTGATGTTTTATGCAGGAATTATCGTTACCGCCACACTTCCCCTCAGCATCAGATTTTACGGTAGATTTAACAGTTATTTTGCGGAGAACTATTATTCACTCTGCCTGCTCTTCTTTCTCTCCGGCATTTTTGCGGTATTGATTTTACAGCAGCTTCGGAAAATGTTCCGCTCTGTGCTGGACGACGATTGTTTCATACGGGAAAATGTAGTGAGTCTGGAGAAAATGAGTACTTATAGCTTTTTCATTGCAGTGATTACGGCATGCCGTCTCTTTCTCTACCTTACTCCGGCAGTATTTATTGTGATTCTGGTTTTTGTGATCGCCGGATTGTTCAGCAAAGTTCTGGCAGGCGTTTTTGACAAGGCAGTCACCTATAAGCTGGAAAATGACCTGACCATATAATGTAATGAGCGCAAAAGAAAAACAAGCGACGCGCAGCGGCATTTGTTTTTCTTGCGCCATTAACGAGAAAGCGTTTGACGAAGTCAAACAGAGAGTGCGACAGCACGGGCTTTCGAGTTTAACACAATACAAAAAATCAAGCGACGCGCAGAAAGTGAGATTATCATGGCAATCATTATAAATTTGGATGTGATGATGGCAATGCGCAAAAAGGGTCTGACCGAGCTGGCCGGTGAAATAGACATTACCCTTGCGAATCTGTCCATCTTAAAAAATAATAAGGCAAAGGCAATCCGTCTCTCCACCTTAAACGAAATTTGCAAAGCGCTGGACTGCCAGCCCGGCGACCTGCTGCAATATGTGGAAGACGAAGAAGGCGACACGCAGGAAAGGAGATAAAATTTATGGAATCAACAGCTTATTTACAACCCGCAGAAAAAATTTCGGAAAACCCGGAAACCGAATACACCCGCCGCATGAGACGGCAATTTCCGGCATTTGGCATAGGATGCCTGATTTACTCGGCTTTTTACGCCTTTTGTCTCTACAAAAACACTTCGGGGATTACCTACCCTTTTTTCGTCGTAGGAACCCTTTGCTGTTTTTTCTTCTTTACGAAAAAGTTAGGGGTTCCCTTCAAAAAAGACAGCGTATTTTACATCGTGGGCATAACGCTTTTAGGTCTGTCTAACTGCCTGACTGCTTCCCTGCCGATTCTTTTTATGAACAAATGCGGTATTGTTCTGCTTTCCTTTATTTTAATGCTGCATACCTTTTATAATGATAAAGCGTGGAACTTCCCCAAATATTTTACTTCTGTTTTTTGCACCATAGGCTCCTTTTTTTGCTGCCTGATCAGTCCCTTTGGAGACATGGTTTCTTATTTTGATGCACAAAAACAGGAGGAAGGTACAAATAAGAATTATTTTCTCCCTGTTTTCATAGGAGTGGTCATTGCCATTCCTCTGCTGTTTTGCATGACTTTATTACTGGCCGATGCCGACGCTATATTTAAAAACATCCTTTCCCGCACAATGGACGCTCTCAACATATGGGAAACCATAAAGATTCTTTTTCTCATTACAGTCGTTTTCTTCTCCTCCTATGCTCTGTTTGCTGCGCTCTGCAGAAAAGACGTGAAAGAGAAAACAGAGGAAGAGATACGCTTTGATCCTGTCATCGCCATTGTTTTCACCTCGCTGCTATGCATTCTCTATCTGTTTTTCAGTGTTGTGCAGATCCTGTATCTGTTCATCGGCAATATGAGGCTTCCTGAGAATTACACTTATGCAAGCTACGCCAGAGAAGGATTTTTCCAGCTTCTGGCTGTCAGTATCATTAACTTTCTGCTCGTACTGATCTGCCTCTATCTGTTTCATGAGAGCAGGATTTTGAGGGGAATACTTACCATAATCTGCGGCTGTACCTTCATCATGATTATTTCCAGCGCCCTGCGCATGATCCTTTACATTGATACCTATGCCCTCACATTTTTAAGGCTTTTTGTCCTGTGGTCTTTGGCTGTGATTTTCCTTCTGATGGCAGGCGTTACCGCATTTATTTTTTACAGGCGGTTTCCCTTATTTTTATATGGATTGGCTGTGATAGGTATATGCTATACCGTTCTGTCCTTTTCCCACCCGGATTATATCATTGCCCGCTATAATCTGACATATGGCGCCGACTACGATTATCTAAGCAGGCTTTCGGCGGACGCCGCGCCTGCGATTCTGAATCCTTCCATGAATCCTTATCTGATCAGTGTGGAGGATATGCTGGAAAAAACATCCGTTGATAAAGACGGAAACTATGATGTTGATTCTTATTATGAATTTTATTGGCTGAAAAGTTATTACTGCAAAATGGAATACCGTACAAAAGATATGGGTATCCGGGACTTTAACTTCTCACTGTACCGGGCAGAAAAATATGTGGAGTAAGAAGTTTATTTTGATATTGGTATTTCCACTTAACATGTGAAAAATTTTTACTGTCCATTCGGACCACCTCCTGTAATTTTGAATTTGGCTTACGACACCATATTCAATATATTACAGGAGGTTTTCATATTTGATAATCAAGTACAAACGCGTCAATATCTGCATACCGTTTTTCCGATATGCCACCCTTTTTGTATTCTCTTAGATATTCATTTAAAATATCATCATACGCGGCTGCCGTCTTATGCAGATCTTCTGAATCATAACAGTTCAAAATATTATAACTGTCTATATTCACTTCATTACTTATCTCAGCGAACATTGCACTTGCACTGATTAAGCTCATAAAGGCAAGATGTCTGTCTCCTGTAGCTGCCGCCAGATACATTTTATTACGCCAATTTGAATACATCTCCTCATAAGTACCACCGATTGTATCGGCAATTACAGGTTTTTTCCGTGTCGGAATCGTTTCTTTTACCTGATAAAACATGGCTAATGTTTCCTTCATCAGCGTGGTTAAATGTTCTTTTACAGATGTTGCAGAAGCTGCTGATACCACATGATCAATCATATCGCAAAGATTTTCCGGCCGATTCTTCATGACACTTAATTCTTCATACACACGTTTTACGCCATAATGAAAATACTGTTTATTTAACATCGCTACTGCATTTTCGACATAATAGACAGCGCCGCCCGCCCACTCTGACACTTTAGAATTGTCATCCGAAATCATTGCCATTGCATAAAAATGTTCCGCTTCTTTTAATACTTTTTCTGCCTTCTCATAATCCTCCGCGGAAAAGGGCGCCTCCATAATTTCTCTCGCTTTATGCCGCAGCACATCCAATTGTTTTTTATATTTTTCATCTGCACAATAAACAATTTTAGCATCCATAAGCTTGGAAATATGGGGATGTTCATATTTGGCATCATATTCTAAATCTTCCCATTTTGTACAGTAAATATCATGTCCGACCTGCAGGTCATCCTGTATCATGCTGCACCCAAGCCTCCAGCCTTTGTCATCATTAATTAAAATAAGTAAATCCAAATCTGACTTTTCATAAAAATCACCTGTCATGAAAGAACCGGTTATTCCGATCAGGGCGAGAGAACCCGGACATACAATATTTGCCTTACTGATAACCGCATCGATAATCTTCCTGTTTCTTTCTTCTAAATTTATCATTACTTTATTCTCCTACTCTTGCTTTTTCCAGCCATATGTCAGATTTTTACGATTGTATCCGATTCTGCGATAAAATTCGTTTCCGCCGCCAGTCATGCACACAGCTCCCAGTTCCTTCATTTTACGATAATGCGCAGAAAGTGCTGCTGCCGCCAGACCTTTATGACGATATTCGGGTATCGTACAAAGCGGCTCCATGTATGCAAGCTTATTTTCCGATACCCACCACATTCCTGAAAAACAAACGTATTCTTCCTTTTCATTTGCAATTATTATATTATGCTCATATGTAGAATGAGGAGGCGGCGCCATGATATTGCTAATGGTACCCTGATATGCTTTTTGCGGATTCCAGGGTGTTCCCGGATCTTCTGCCTCCCAGTTTTCAAATGGACCCTTGTCCTCATGATCAAACCCTTTCCAGCAGCAGATCGCATGTTTTACCGGATCCACTTTATCAGGTTTAACAAAATGAAAACCCTCCGGTAACGGATAATTTAATTCCGCCTCATCGAAATCAATGACGTAATCCTCTATGATAAATTCTTGTCTGTACCCTTTTTTTCCGGCAGCATCCATCAGCGCCTTCTGCTCCGGGCAAAAATGGAATGTTTTTTCTTTCTCATTCCCCGGCATATACTTTTCCGCATAATCTATCATCTCCTCCGCCAATGTTTCATAACCATGACGCAAACTAAAATATACATTGGTACACGGCTGTTCGTGGAAAACAAAACCTACTGCCTTATCTTTGTCTAACCAAATTCTGTTCAGGTAGAGATAACGTTTATCCAACCAACTGGAAGTAATTGCGTATTCAAAAAATGGTGCCATTACTCCGTTTTCTGCATAATTTTCCACCAGTAAATCCCATACCATCTGACTGTCCGATAATAACTGAAACTGCTTGGTCGTTATATTTCTCATACTTTTAATCCTCCTTATTATTGCTTGTATTTCTCATTGTAGCAAACGGAAAACATAGCTGACAGAGGTAAGAATAATTATAAATAAAATCACCGCAAAAGACGCCTGCCTTTCGGACAAGCGTCTTGTAATTATCCATATAGTATTTTTTTAATAGTGCTGTCTGCCAGATGATAACGTTCCACTAAAATATCTATGGAACACCCGGCTTTATAAAGCCTTTTTATCTCCTCATTTCGCTCCTGATAAAACAAACGTGAGCCATTGGCAGTTCCCCATCCCTTCCTGTCTGACACCTTCGGAATGTAAAGTACCTCACCATCTGTATATCTTTGAAGCTCCTTTAATAACCGATCCGGCAATATTTCTGCTGCATTTACATATTTCATCTTCACCGCTCCTTATTTATTATTAAATAAATAAAGTGCAGAAACAGCAGAACATATAGTTTTATTCGCCCATGCAGAGTTCTATATGCCCGCTATTCTGCATGGGCAAAAGTGTCCCTGTCTCCGTTTTGAAATAATGCCTGCATCTTTCGTCTCATATTTTTTCCCTCCATTCTTTGTATTTATAAGTTACAAATAACTTATATAAAGGTAATCTTAACTCCCTTTGCTTCATACCATTCACATTATTCCATACAGTTACACATACGTCAATTCTTCTACTCACAATCCCGCAAAAAATATCCTATACTGTCTGTCTTACTGCACAATAAAGGTCTTGCGGCATTCGCCCGTATAGTTCCCAATGCCTCTGATAATAACGGTCGCCTCTCCTTTCACACCGTTACGCAAGTAACTCACCGTAAAATCGCGCCCTGCTTTCAAGCTGTTTTTGCCGACCTTCACTTTCGGAACCGGTTTCACCGCTGTTCCCCTTAAGGTCTGATTCGGAATCCTGGAAACTACCGCTACGCTCAGGTCCGCCTGCTCAATTTCAAACGTTACCGTAATCGGTGTGATCTTGTCCAGTTCCCCTTTCCCGGTGATTACAGCCGTCGCTGTCCCGGCATTCTTATTGTCCTTATAAGCAATCTTAGCTGCCGTGTTGGGTTTCAGCAAAATCTCCTCCCTGCCGTTTTCCCCTGTCATATAGAACTTCACCTGCGGCTTCAACGCTTTGCCTGTATAGATCTGGTCTTCCATTTCTGCAGTCAGGGTATTGTAATCCCATGCTGTAATCTGAAAACTTATCGCTTTATAACTACCGCTGTAGTTTCCAATCCCCTGCACGGTAACCGATGCCGTTCCGATCTTCGTATTATTTTTATATGACAGTTTATAGTCTTTTCCCTGCGCCAGTGTCGTACCCTTATCTTTTATCACCACATTCGGTTTCAGGGCGTAACCCGTATATTTCATATTCGCAGGATTCTCCACGGTAAAACCTGTGCCCAGCACATCTTTATCCGCGATGGCACATTTGTTAATCTTAAAAGTTACATCCCTGCTGCCCGCATAGTTGCCGATTCCTCTCACCGTAACCGTGGCTTTTCCGGCGTTGACATTATTCCGATAAGTGACCTCATAATGCATACCTTTCTCGAGAGTAACTTCCTTATTTTTATCGCTCTTATCCACGATATGCAAAGCAGGCTCCACCGCGCTCCCCGTAAATGTCTGGGCAGAAATTGCGTCGATTTTTATGGAGGATGCTGAGAGCAGCTTGGCCTTGTCCACGATTCTAAAGTTCGCCGTTACCGTTCCGGTGTAACCGGATTTTTCTTTTCCCGTGACGGTGACTGTTCCTGTTCCCTTCTCCATATTGTTGGTATAGGAAAGGGTGTAAGCACTCCCGGACAACTTCCTGTCTTTTCCGTTCACGGTCTCATAGACCTGTACAGCGGGCTTCAAAGCCTTTCCTGTATAAGCGATATCATTTACCCGGACGTCGATTGTTCCCTCTGTTTCTGCCTCTGCCAAATTTACAGGTTTGATCGTAAAAGGAATCTTCAATGTACCGCTGTAATTTCCTTTTCCTTTTACCGTGATCTGCGCCTCTCCCACAGCCTTATTCTTTCTGTAAGACACCGTATAATCCTTATTCAGCACAAGAGCCGTGTCCCCTGCCGCCTCATCCGTCACGGTAAGAACAGGCTTGATGGGTTTCCCGGTATAGATATACTCTGCCTTCTCAGGCGCCACGACCAGAGACGCGGCAGCGGATGCCATGGAAGGCTGCTCCACGGAAACCATGGATTCCACAAGAGGCTTCGCGACTACCCTGTAAGTAAGTTTCTTCATCCCCGTATAATTGCCGTTGCCGATCACCGTCACTGTGGCCGTCCCTTTATTAATAGTATTCTCATAAACAAGACGGTAGTCGGAACCCGGCATGAGCTGCGTCTTCCCATCTTTTGTCCTAACCGTGACAATTGGTCTGGTATTTTTGCCATTGTAAGTCACATCCGGTATCTTATCAAACTTCATGCCTGAGATGGCTGTTCCTCTAATCTGAAAGGTCATCTTCTTCTCACCAGAGAATTTTCCTTTTCCCGTGATCGTTACGCCCGCCGTTCCCGCATTTCGGTTATTAAAGTAACTAACTGTATAATCCTTGCCCTTCACCAGTGTCTTTTTCTGATAGGTGACAATCGGCTCCGGCGTATGAGCCTCCCCGGTAAAGTTAACTGCAGGAATGGCCTTGACGGAAACTTTGCTTGTTGGATACATGATGGAAAATTTTCTCTCGATACTTCCGGTGAATCTCTTTCCGTTCCCTGTAACCGCCGTAATGATGGCTGTAGCCTCACCCTGCTCCTTATTGTTTTGATAAGTTACCTTGTAGTCCTTATCAGCCTTTAATACCTCGCTGCCCCACTTCACGGTGACTTTGGGCTTAAGCTGCCCGCCCGTGTAGTATTGCATGGGAATCGAAGAAACGGAACACTCCGAAAGAGGAATCTGTGCTCTTTCCTCGTCCGCAAAACATGCATACAGCGTCAGATCTTTCGTAATCGGGGTCTCCTCCGTGTAAAAGGTTCCCGCGGAAGGGTTTTCCGCATCATACCAACCGATAAAATGCTTTCCTTCCTTTACCGGATTTTCCGGAAAAGAAATCCGCGTGCCATAATCTGCATAGACGGTGGTAATTCCTGTATCCGTCACAAAGTTTACTTCATAGGAGGGCGCGTATACTACTACAAAATCCCTGACAGTGTCCACTTTTTCCTGATCAGGTATCACAATTACTTCTAAGGCAAGCTCCGCCTTTTCCTTAAAGACGGAAGGTGAAAGCTCTGCCTCCACGATTGCTGTCTTTCCCTTTTCAATGGGCTCAAAAGTACCGCTGCAATACTCTTTTCCTGTCACTGAATCCCGCACGCTCACTGTTCCTCCGCAGGCTGTCACGCCTGTATTCCGTATTCCTGCCTGTATGGTTCTTGTGTCCGCCACGGAGATTGTTTTTGCCTCGACATGCAATGACGCGCTGCCAAGAGTGAGCGTTACACTATTATTGTCCCTGTTGGCTTCTTCCGCCCCGGACAGAAATACCATATACTCCGTTTCCTGCGTAATCAAATCCATCGGAAAGACCACAGAAACATCCTTTTCCTCTCCGGGTTCCAGAGCAGTATCTATCGGAACGGTTTTCAGTACACTGCCGTCCGGCCCGCAAAGAGCAAGGTTTAAATTTTCCGCTTTTACGGTCCCGTTATTATAAAGCAACGCTGCGATTTTCAATTCATCTTCGCCTGTCTCTTCATTATACAAGATCATGCTGCCCGCACTGTGCATGGCGATATCGTAATAGCTGTGCGCAATCTTTCCCGTACACAGACTGTTATTAATCTCTTCCAGCTCGTCATTGACTTCCATCTTATTGTAGACAAGGATTGTCTGATTGCCGTTTATGAATCCGTCCGCATATTGGATATAGTCATCCTGATCCGTAACCTGTAAAGAAGGGAAGAATTCTTCGTTTTCGCGACCGATTCGGTACAAGTTCGCCTTTCCGCCTGCATTTACCGGGAAAAACACTTCCGGGTTGCTTCCGTCTGACAACAGAGTATATGACCAAGACGGAATCCTGTTCTCTCCAAATAGAGCAGCTGTACTGCCATCTCCGTCAATGTAGCGTATATCTCCCGCCTCGAACCATGTCAACGTCTCATCCGCATACACCGGCGAAAATTCTACTTTTTCCGCCGTACCACTCTTCAGAACCCTTTCCTGACTTTGTCCCTGTTCGAGAAAGACAACCTTGCTCTCCTCCACGTTATAAGACTGATCCATGGTTCCCGCTGCAAAGGCATAGCCTGTTTTTTCGTTCATTCTTCCCGCGTCAGCAGAAAAGATACAATTCCTCTCTTCCTGCAGGAATGTAACCGCCCAAGGCTGGTCTGTCTGTCTCGCCATGCCATATGTATCAACCTGAATCGTATTTTCCGAAATTGTATTCCCGGAAACGGTTTCTTCCGATAAAGTATTATCTGAAACGGTCTCCTCCGGTTTTTCCGGTATCACATCCTCCTTATCGGAAGGTTCCTTTTCTGCCGGTTCTTTTTCCTCCGGTTCCTTATTCTCCTCTCCGTTCTCTTCTCCGGGATTTACAGGCGGCGCGTCATTCTCTTCCCCCTCTGGATTATCCTCAGGAGTGGTATTTTCAGACACACTCTCCTCTATTGTCAATATCTCCTGTACCGGTATCTCCTCCGTCAGAGCGACAAACTTTCGGAATGCAGAAACCGTATTCTCTGAAACCGATTCTTCCACTTCCGGGGATTCCTCATTCGATTCCTCCTCGTTCGTATCTTCTGTTTCCTCTTCACCGGAAAAGTTCATAACCTGAATACCCTCCGTCAACGCACGCTGATCCGTAAGACTGGCCCGATAAATCCGATTCGACCCGGAAAGACCAAGTACATTGTCCTGTGCATTCTCATACCAGTATACAGATACACCGTTGTCGTCCGCAACAATTTGGGGCTTTTGCTGGAACAAATCGTTCTCACTTAAAATCACACCCAAATCCACAAATTGTTTCTGCTCCGCATCATAAACCGCCGCATGAAGCGTCATCTGCAAGGCAGTCTCCTCCAACGAAAGATTATCTGCAAGGCTTTCTTTTGCATCCTGCCAAACCACGTAAATTTTTTCCCCATCCGTGTAAAAATCAGGACTATAATCCGCCGTACCATCATCCAGTACTGCTTTCGGTTCCTCCCACTCTTCCTCTGTCTCATTCCAGAGAGAATAAACCAGTATACTCCTGTTCGCTGCATTTCTTACCGTACCTGCATCCGTCAGATAGAAAAGCATCACGGTATTCTCCATACGGATTACCTGTGGAACAGTGTCGAGACATACCGCATTTTGTAAAACTGTCTCATCTATACTTCCATTTGTGTAAGGTTCGTTGTCCGGTGTCCACTCTGGCATAGAGCCCTCTGCGGTCAGATAGTCACGGACGTTATGACTGTACGCATCATAATCTGTTATAGAAACACCCTCCCAGCCTTTCTGGTCTGCTGACATCCGGGAAATCACACCATTGCTGATAATATACCATTTCCCATTTATCAGGGAGCACTTATAAGATTGTCCAAACACTTTGCCTTCCAGACCAATTTCTCCGTCTATATAAACTTCGTCTAACCCTCTGCTGTCTTCCGGGAGAATCACATAATGCAGGCCAAACTCTCCGCTTCCATAAATTCCGCCGGAAGCAAGTTTCGCAATTCCTACACCTCCATAAACACCAAGTTCAATTCCGCCGCCAACGCCAACTGATCCTCCCAAACCTTCCACAGCTGACCATTTGATACTTCCATCCGCATTTACTTTTCCCTCAATCGAAATTTCCACAACAACAGGAACAGGTCCCAGCGACAACTGATTTTCATGGGCATACTCTAACGAAAATTCAACAAAGAGTTTTCCCTGTAAATAGAGCGGATTATCTTTTCCCACATTACTTTCCAGATATCCTATGATAGTAAAATCAGGCTTGATCGCGGATGATTTGGAATACTCCTGATAACTCTTTCCCAAAAAGCTGGAAACATTACCAGAATTCAATTTTTTTAGTTGAGGAAAGATTTCATGGAACTCCATCCCTTTATCTTTCATAAATTTATCTATATTAATGCCAATCTCAACTGTGCCATCGGATTTAAAGCAGCATTCCGCAGGAAGGTCATCCAGTTCAACCTGAAGATTTTCTCCACCGATGATAGGTATATTATCTGGAATAGTTATTTTCAAACCATCTTTTCCAAGATAAAGCTGATCCACAGGAGGACTGATATTAACTACATGTAAATTCAGATTCTTTCTTATTTCCTGCTTATTCCCATCCTGAAAACCTATAGAAACCGGTTTATCAACAGAGAAATTTCTCAATTGCAAATTTGAAAAATTGCCAGTACTGTTTGAAGCAATCTTTTTATCATCAGAATATAGGGTATATTGATCATATTTTTCATGAGATTTACATATAATATCAAATTTTACATTTAAACTTTTTTTATAATATGTATTAATCTGTGCCTCTTCCGTAAGAAGATCGATTGTTTCCTCATCCTTAATCAGATAAATACCATCTGTAAGATTGGCCAGTTTATCCAAACCGCCTTTTCCGGTTTCTGGTGTCCCTGCCTCTTTTGTTTTTGCCAATGCATAGGTAGTCATCCCTGTCTGACTCTTGGTAAACTGTGATACCGTCTTTGTAACATAATTCGCTTTGCTGATGACAAGCTCTTTTCCCACCTGATAATTGTCAAGCATAGCAAATCCTTTTTCAGAAGTTGTAAATTGCTTTTGATTATAAAAAAGCGTTGCATCCTTTATCGGCTTTCCATCTGCATCCACTACTTTAATTAACGGCCCTGCGGCCTCGTCTATAAAAATTGCCGTGGAATCTGGGGCATCGGGGTCAGTTATACCAATTATTGACATAATTTTTACAGGCTCAGAACGATTTACCTCAGTTCCGTCTCCTAATTGACCATATTTATTATCTCCCCACATCCAAAGACTTCCATCTTTTTTAACTACTGCACTATGTAAACTACCAAGTGATACTGCTTTTATATTTTCCATTATTTTGATAGGACTGAAATTATCTATCACAGTTCCATTACCTAATTGTCCATAATTATTGTTTCCCCACATCCATAAGCTATTATCTTCTTTTATTACTGCTCTATAATATTTAACTCCTTTCGATGATATAATATCATTATATGTATATATATTAAGAGAAACTGCTTTCACATCCTTCATAATTTCTTTTGGCTCATTATCGTTTCCATTTTCCGACATTCCCCACGTCCAAAGACTTCCATCTTTTTTTATTGCTGCACCGCTAAATCCTTTTAATGAAACTGACTTAACTTCATGCATAATACTTTTTGGCAACGCACGATTTACCGAAATATCATATCCTAAACTACCACCACGAGGTTCTCCGAATGTCCATAAACTTCCATCTGTCTTAATTACCGCACTGCAACTATATCCCAAAGAAATTGATTCTATATCTTTCATAATTTCTTTTGGTATTGAAGTAGAACTTCCATCAAAACCTAATTGCCATGAATCGTTATTCCCCCACGTCCAAAGACTTCCATCTATCTTAATAGCAGCGCTATGATTACATCCAAGCGCTACCGATTTAACATTTTCCATAATCTTAATAGGAGTTGCATTTGCTTCATATCTTGTTTCCTCCCCATTTCCTAACTGGCCATAATAATTAATTCCCCACATCCAAAGACTTCCATCTTCCTTTATTGCTGCGCTATACGCTGTTCCAAGCGCTACCGATTTAACATTTTCCATCACTTTCACCGGATTAGAACGATTTGTAGTAGTGCCGTCTCCTAATTGTCCATAATTGTTGTTTCCCCACATCCAAAGACTTCCATCAGCTTTAACAACAGCACTATGATTATCTCCAAGCGCTACTATTCCGTCTCCATCTACCATAATATTTTCCGTCTCAGCCGCCTGCGCTCTAATTGCCCACACATCCGCATGACTCCCCACCATACCAAAAAACAGGGACACAACCAATGCCCCTGCCATTCCTTTACTAAAAAATCTCTTTTTTCTTCCCGTTCCCATATGACGCTTATCCTCCCTCATAAGATAAAACTTTGTAATCTATTTTAAACGGTAAGGGTCAAATCCGACGCCCACCTATAAAATTAAGCGCCGTTTAGTTGCGGCG
>CAMWPB010000034.1 GCA_947176065.1 uncultured Lachnospiraceae bacterium
GCCTGTCGCCCCGTCGGCTCCTGTGGCTCCCGTTGCTCCTGTAGGGCCTGTCGCTCCTGTAGGGCCATCATCCCCCGGGCATCCTTTCGGTCCCTGGGGACCAACCGGGCCGGTCACACCCTGTATACCCTGCGGGCCGGTCACACCCTGAGGGCCCATGGAACCTGTCGGGCCGGTAGGACCTGTGGGACCGGGAATCCCTCTGGGACCCTGAGGACCCGCATCACCCTGCGGGCCTACAGGCCCAATATCTCCCTTAGGACCCGCCGGGCCTTGGGGACCCATATCTCCTTTCGGGCCTTCACAGCCCGGGTCGCCTTTCGGCCCGATGTCACCGCGGACTCCCTGAATGCCCTGAATACCCTGCGGGCCTGCGTAACCTCTCGGGCCTGCACAGCCTCTTGGCCCGGTGTTACCGGTAGGCCCTACCGGCCCCGTATTTCCTCTTGGCCCTCTTGCACCGGGAGCGCCGGGAATACCCTGCGGACCCATAGGGCCCGGATCACCTTTGTCACCCTTAGGGCCGGGACAGCCGGTATCTCCTTTCACCCCCTGCGGGCCAGCAGGCCCCTGGTCACCTTTCGGTCCCGCAGGCCCGCGTTCACAACAGTTGGGAACACACTGGTTCGGGCAGCAGTTACATAAATTATTTTGATTCATATAAAAATCACCCTTTCCGATTATTTGTTTAAAAAGTACTCTAAAGTATCTTTTTCTACAAATATTTTATGTGACTCCGTCAGGATTGCCACTTTTTGTCGAAAAAGGATTTTTACTGAAGGCTTTCAAAATACTGTCTGTTGTAAAGATACGCCGGGGAATAGGGCTTACAGGCCCCGGCTTTTTCATTGTACTCTCTCGCTTTCTGCTGCTCTCCCAATCTGTCGTAGCATACGCACAACTGCAGATAAGGAACATAGTCATGGCAATCCGGCAGCGTAAACCCATCGGCATATTCTTTTTTAGGGATCCGCAGCGCCGTTTCATACCAATAGATCGCGTTATAGATATTCCCATGTTCCAGAAAATGTCTGCCGATATCACAGCACAGTTCCGCCCTCGGCAGATCAAAGCTCAGGCTGCGCAGGAGCGCAAGCAGCGCTGTCTGATCCTGCCCCATTTTGTAATAGCAGTTTGCACAGACGGAGCATGCCTCTATTTTGTTTTCCACCCATCCTGCCTCTGCCTGCAGAAACCGTTCCAGAACCAGAACGGCCTCTTCGTATTGCTTGTGATAGTACAGTTCCCGTCCGTAGTAATATTGCTGCCGCGGATCCAACTCTTTGCCTTCCGCAAGCATCTTTCGATATATCCGCAAATTCCGGTCGGGATCCCCGGCCCCCTCCTTCTTATGGCAGATCGCAATATCCGAATATACAATCCGGCCGCTTGGCGGAATCACTTCATGGACTGCACCGATCCAGCGGTACTGCGCACAGTTTCTGATCCATCTCTCCCTGAAATAGGAAAAGGAAGGCTTACCCGCCTCGTCAAAGGACGTATTGTATTTCATCATTACCATATCTGTATCCGGCGGCAGGGACTGCTTTAACTGCAAAAATTTTTCCTTTTCCGTTTCCTCCAGAATATCGTCCGCATCCATCCACATACAGTAATCCATGGATGCCTGGGAAAAGGAATGGTTTCGCGCCTGCGAAAAATCGTCTCTCCAGGGATACTGACAGACATGGGATGTGTACCCGGAAGCGATCTCTACCGTCCGGTCAGTGGAACCGGTATCTACGATTATGATTTCATCCACGAGTTCCGCCACACTGTCGAGGCAGCGCGCAATATGCGCCTCCTCATTTTTGACAATCATGCAAAGACTTATTGTAGGCATCTTCTTTTCTCCCATCCGATTTAAGATCTGAATTAAAAGCTATACCATGACAGCTCCTCACTGTCTGCAAAATTTTTCCACATTCAAGTTCATGCTGATCAGGGAAGTTTCAGCCGAAGAACGCCATGCAAAAAACAGGGTGGAATCTGTCGGCGCCTCCATGATAAAGTATCTTGATACGGTCAGCACTTCTCTCCGCCTTACGGCCTCCGCGTACGCAGTATACAGATTCTGACAACAGTCATTGAGCACTGGTGTAAGTTCTATGAAGCCATGTCTTTTCATCATCGTGGATATATAATAGCTGATGGCATAACAGCCGGGAGACAGTCTGATAGAAACTTCGTTAGAAAGCGAGATATTCTGCGTGATATCGGAAATCTCCGTTTTGAGCGGAAGACAGGCCGCGTCCTGCATGAGCACATTCTGCCCCGTAAAAGATGCAAATATATAATTCTGCGGATAACCGGGCAACCCCGCCGGTCCGCGTTCACCGGGGTCTCCTCTCGGTCCCATGGGCCCTGTGGCGCCTTGCGGCCCCTGTGGCCCGGTCACTCCCTGCGGACCGGTTTCGCCCCGTTCTCCCTGACAGCCGGGAGGCCCGGGTTCTCCTCTTGGCCCCATCGGCCCAGGCTCCCCCTGACAGCCGGGAGGTCCGGGTTCTCCTCTCGGCCCCACCGGTCCGGGTTCCCCGCATGTACAGGAAGCGCAGGGCGGCTCTGACATATCCCCGGGTTCCGCAGTATCTATATGCCGGAAATCCTCGGTCATATCGGCGTCTTCCTCCTGCATAACCGCAGGGGAAAGCTGGCCCGTAAACTGATTGCCGTTTCTGTTGGGTGTTCTCATGCCGAACAGATTCGGCGGAGGTAACATCCAGTTCATATTAAATTGATTCAATCAAAACCACCTCATTCCTATTTGCTAAGGATTGATGCTTCATTTATCATAATAAATAATATGCGCGGAAAAGAATTTCGTCTCCCGTAAACAATTCTGAAACATTTCTGTGATATGATATGTAAAAGACTAAAAGAAAAGGGATGTTAAATATGACAGACACAACGAAAAATGAGTTATTTGAAACGGCGAAGGTCACCACCGTGATACGGATGTTTGCACTCCCGGCGATTGCCTCCAGCCTGATCGGATCGGTCTACAATATTGTCGATCAGATTTTTATCGGACAGAAAATAGGAACCCTCGGTAATGCGGCGACAAATGTGGCATTTCCCCTTGTCATGCTGATGGTCACTTTTTCCATGCTGATCGGTGTGGGAGGTTCTTCCAATTTTAGTATGGAAATTGGCTCCGGGGAGCATACAAGAGCATCCAGGACAGCCGGAAACAGTGTTTTTTGCATGGCGCTTTTCGGTATCATACTGATGATTGTAACGCTTATCTTCTTACGCCCCCTCATGCTGCTGTTCGGGGCCAGAGGACAGACTTTGGAATATGCAGTTGCCTACACCGGGATTACGGCAATCGGAATCCCTTTTTATATCACCGGCACCGGGCTTTCCATGTTCATAAGGGCAGACGGGAAACCGAAATATGCCATGTTCGCCACAATTTCCGGCGCTGTGCTGAATACGGTTCTTGACCCCTTATTCCTGTTTGTATTTGATATGGGAATGGAAGGCGCCGCATTAGCGACCATTCTGGGACAGATCATAAGCGCCGCCATCGCCCTCTGCTACCTGAAAAAATTTCAGTATATCAGACTTAACCGTGATTCCTTCCGTCCATGCGCCAGAACAATTAAAAATATAGTGGTTCTCGGCACGCCCAGCGGCCTTATGCAGGTAGCAGTGATGTTCGTCCAGATTGTGATGAACAATACGCTGGGATATTACGGGGAAGCCTCCATTTACGGAAGGGATATTCCATTGGCATGCGTCGGGATTATTTCAAAGGTCAGCACTGTTTTTAATTCCCTGATCAACGGAATCAGCCAGAGCTGCCAGCCCTTGTTTGGCTATAACTACGGGGCCGGAAATCATCGCCGTATAAAAGAAACCTTCTGGACTGCCGCCAAAATCGTAACTCTTATTTCTGTCTGCGCTTTTTTTATTTTCCAGCTTTTTCCCCGTCAGATCCTGGGGATTTTTGGTAACGGTACCGTTCTGTACTATGAATTTGGCACCCGTTATCTTCGGATCTTTCTGTTTGGTACGTTTGCCAGCGGCATCCAGATTCTCTGCGCCGGCTTTTTCCCGTCCATCGGAAAAGCGAAGCTGGGAACCATATGCTCCCTGAGCCGACAGGTATTTTTCCAACTGCCGCTGATCCTTGTTCTGCCTCTTTTATGGGGAATGAACGGCGTCCTGTTCGCCGGACCTGTCGCAGATATTTCGGCGGCTTTGTTTGCCCTTACCATCGTTATCCATGAACTGAAAAAGATGGACCAATAGAGCAGGAAGTTCTTTACTTTCCAGTTACTGTTTCCTGACCACGCAGTGCAGCCTGAACCCCTTCCTCACTTCATAGGATTCCATCTTCAGACTGCTTGCACTGCATAACCGCTGTATATCCTCTTCCGAGTAAACATGGACATCCCCCCTGCGCAGAACCCCGTTTACTATCGGAATTTCTATGTAGTTAAAAAACCACATCGCAGCCCTGCTTTTTGCCGCCATATCCCGCAAAACAAGCCTTCCGCCCGAGCGGAGAACCCTGTGCAGGCTGTGAAAGAATTTTTCAGGATTGGGGTAATGATGAAAGCTCATGGAACAGGTAACCACATCGAAGCTGTTCTCCTCAAAGGGCAGATTCTCACAGTCGCCTGTCACAAAGCGTATTCCTTCCAGATTCTTTTTCTTTGCGGTCTCTATCATTTTACCCGACAGGTCTATTCCCGTATAATGCTTATCGGGACAGTCCTTTTGGAACATACCCAGCATCGCCCCTGTGCCGCAGCCCGCGTCCAGTAGTTCAGAAAACGGCTCCTTTACCACTTCCGCCAGCACATCGGGATAGTCCTTACGGCACATATTGTAGAAGCTTGGATCGTTATCATCAAATTTTTCCGCCGCCTGATCAAATTCTTTCAGCGACAATCTTTTATATTCTTTATCTGTCATAGTAACCCCTTTCCTCGTGCGCCCGGATTACTTCTTTCAGAAACCGCTCCGGCGAATATTCTCCGGCCAGTTTCAGCAACGAATCATAGAGGGAATGACACATGGGATTTTTGCTGCCGCCGGTGTAGGGCATATCCGCCACAAAACTCTCGTAAAGCCGCTTCGTTTTTTCCCAGAGCGCCGCCCCCTGCTCTGCGCCGAAACGTTCCTCCAGTCTTCGGTTCAGAACCGCCCTGGTGGACGGCAGATACTCCACGTGCTTTCGATAATCCATATGCAGCGCTTTCTCTGTTTCATGCGTTTTCCTCCGCTTTTCTCAGTTCCCATAGGTTCTGTGCAGTTCCTCCCAGGACGGCATCTGCGCGTGGAGTTTCTGCCATGTTTTCCGTTTCTCCACGGGATACCCTTCCATCAGCTTTTCATAGAACAAGTCCAGCTGCTCCATCTCCGACACGGCGTTTCGACAATGCTCACATGCCACCATATCCCCGATTTTCGTCTTTGCCATCACAAAGTACAAAAAGGCCATCAACCAGCCTCGTACGCCTTTTTCAAAGTATTTATCATCATTTACGGGATAAATCGTCATGCCCTTTCCCTTAAGAAATTCATAGGCTTCATGGGAAGCCTCAAGCATCATCCTTCTCTGCCTTCCTGTGGATTTTCTCAGATTTCCGTCACATATGTAAGAAAGATATCCGATGGGCAGAATCGCCGCCACATGACAGATCAGATAGCTTTCCATATCGCCCTGCCAGTTCAGCTTATAGTCCGTCCCCTCAAACAGCCGCTGCGCCCATTTTTTCAATTTCGGAGCCGTCTCGTCGTGAAGCTGTCCGATCGCCATGCCGCCGCCGAGCCGTTCACAGATATAGCGGTTCTCCTCCTTTTTCCCTCCGGTAGCCTGAAAACCGAACAATATTTTCTTAACGCCCGGCGCGTTCTCCTTGATATGCTTTTCGATTTCCGCCGGAGTCACATCGTTTCCCACAAGCACAAGCAGATTTGCCTGCAGCCTGTCAATCTCCAGCAGCGCCGCTTTCAGCTTATGATAGGGCATGACGACAAACGCCGCGTCAAAAGTCCTTCCCTCCACGGAGGTAACCGCCTCCACCCTGTCCTTCGTCACCTTCCCCTGCAGATGGTGGCGGATTACAAGACCGTTCCTGTTCAAAGACACTGCTCGCGCTTCGCGGGCAAGAATCGTCACCTCGTTTCCCGCCTCGCACAGCACATGGGCCAAGTAGGAGCCAATCACGCCTGCGCCGAATACCAGCACCTTGCGTCTGCTGTCCGCGCTGGCAAGCTTTGTCCTTCTCGCCTTATCCTCCGTGTCGTCCCGCTCGTCGTAACCGTCATAGGGAGCTGACAGATCGTGGGGGGTCTGCTTTTTCATACTATTGCACACCTGGTCCTTATGGGCGAATACAAAATCCAAATCCTCCGACCATCCCGTATGTCCGGTGATGACCTTGGGGAAAAGCCCTCTGCCGCGCAGTTTCTTTTCCAGCGCCGCCAGGGAGCGCTTTGCCAGATCATTATCCTCCGCCAGAGAATTGATGAAACTGTAGCCTCCGTCCGCCCCGAACCAGATCGCATCGCCTGTGAAAAGATATGCATCGTCCACCAGATAAACCATATGCCCCCAGGTATGCCCGGGCACGAGAAAGGCCTCTATTTTGATATCGTCAATCCAGCCGGTGTTTAACGGCTTAAAGATTTCCTTTCCTCTGTAGCTCAGCGACATAACCTTTTTCTGAAAATTTGACGCTCTTTTAGACACTCTGCCTTCCTCCACATTCTTTTCTTCCTAACGTATCCATTCTTACGTCCTTCCGTTTCCTTCCGCCACCAGCGCCTTTAAGGAGACGCAGACAGTCGGCCGCGAAACACCGATCGCCTTTGCGATATCCGCCCCATGCACATCCTTTTACCCTTTCCTGCACCTGAATGCCGCCATGCCTTCCACCGTTTTCACCTGCGCCCCGCCATACATACCACACAGCCGTTTGCGCAGACTTGCCGTCGTCTCATAGGGCGGGGTGAAGAATCCCTTCGGCCCATATATTTTTTCGATAAACCAGTCTGTCCTTTTGTTCTCACCTCTCACGTAAAAGCAGCCGCAGAAAATCCCGCCCGGTTTCAGGACCCGGAAAATTTCATTGTATGCTGCCTCCTTATCTGGAAAAGCATGAAAACCGTTCAATGACAGCACAAGGTCAAAACTGCCGTCGGGAAAAGGCAGTTTCCCCACATCACCCTGCATAAAACGGACATTTTCCAATCCGCGTTTTGCCGCCTGCCGTTTTGCCCGCTCCATCATATCCGGTGAGTAATCCAGACAGGTGATTTCCGCATCCGGCAGGGTTTCATACACCGGCATACTAAGCACGCCTGTTCCCACCGGCACTTCCAGCATTTTGCCGCTAAAATTCTTCGGAATACCCGACAGGGCAAGCTCCAGATAATGTTCGTTCTTTCCCTTGTTCATGTTCCAAACCAGCTTACAGACCGCCTTTCCGGGCAGGGTGGAACAGGTGATCATTCCGTCATAGAATGTTGCGTCACCGCCAAGACTTTTATAAGCGTTTTTGATTTCTTCATGTCTGTTCATCTTCTCTCCCTGTCATCCCTTATTCCTTGAAAACAGCCCCTTTTTCTCATACGGCTCCCAGTTGACGCTCATGACATCATACCCCGCCTCCGCAACGACCTTCCTTAGTTCCTGTTCCAGGATCTCTTTTTCCGCCAGAATGACGGTCTCTTTCTTCGTGTGCGAACTGGTCACCTTCTTTACCGGGAAAGCGTTCCGCACCGCCTCGTTGATATGCGCCTCGCACATCCCGCAGGCCATCCCGTCGATACCCACCGTGATCTTAAACATAATCCGTTTCTCCTTTTTAACCAGCAAACGCTAACCTGCGTTTTTTAAAAAGCGGCTCACTTTCCAGTGGCCGCCAGCAATATTACTAATATCATGACATTTCAGGACATAGCAGAATGTTTCTCCATATTACATGCCCTCTTCTTTACTTCCGCAGGGTTTCCGGCGCTGCCGGATGGCAGGCGCCATTCATGGCACAGCCCGCACACCCGCAGCCACAGGATGATTTTCCCTTTCTCTTACCGCGCACCATACTGACAATGACAGCCGCCACCACAAGAACCAAAACCGCGCTGATGATGATTGTCGCCATATTTCCCATAATCCATGTAAGCATCTGCGGTTCCTCCCATATTTGTGCTGTTATTTGGCTGTTTTCAGTTTCATACTCGTGGTCAACTTTGTCGCCTCTTTATAAGGTCTGAACAACATATAAATCATACCGCCCAGAATGACGATGGCAACCAGCAGGCCGATGACATTCAGATTGCCGGTGAACGCCGAGCCAATCTGGTTCACCATCAGCGCCACCGCATAGGCCAAACCGCACTGATAGCCAATCGCAAACCACGTCCATTTCGCATTGTTCATCTCCCGTTTGATTGCGCCGATCGCCGCAAAGCAGGGCGCGCACAGAAGGTTGAACACGAGGAAGGAATATCCCGCTACCATACTGAAGTTTGCCGCAATCTCAGGCCATCCGCCGGGATAAAGAATACCCATCGTACCAACGATATTTTCCTTCGCCACAAGACCCGTGATGGACGCCACCGCCGCCTGCCAGTTTCCCCAGCCGAGCGGTATGAAAATCCATGCAATCGCACCGCCGATCGCCGCAAGGAGGGACTGGTCCATCTCCTCCTCGGCGAGCATTCTGAATCCCTCCGAAGTAAAGCCAAAGTAAGTGGTAAACCAGATCACAATCGTGGAAAGCAGAATAATCGTACCCGCCTTCTTGATGAAAGACCATCCGCGTTCCCACATGGAGCGCAGCACATTGCCCGCCGTAGGCATATGATAAGCCGGAAGCTCCATAACGAAAGGCGCCGGATCGCCGGAAAACATCTTTGTTTTCTTTAACATGATGCCGGAAATAATAATCGCCGCCATACCCACAAAGTACGCGCTTGTTGCCACCCATGCGGAGCCGCCGAAAATCGCGCCGGCAACCATGGAGATAAAAGGCACCTTCGCGCCACAGGGAATAAAAGTTGTGGTCATAATCGTCATACGGCGGTCGCGCTCATTCTCAATCGTCCTGGATGCCATGATACCCGGAATACCGCAGCCGGTACCGATGAGCATCGGAATAAAGGACTTGCCGGACAATCCGAACTTACGGAAGATACGGTCCAGCACAAAAGCGATACGCGCCATATAGCCGCACGCCTCCAGGAAGGCAAGCAACAGGAACAGGACAAGCATCTGCGGCACAAATCCCAAAACCGCACCGACGCCGGCCACAATACCGTCATTGATCAGCCCTGCAAGCCAGTCTGCGGCGCCGGCAGCCTCAAGTCCGTCCCCTACAAGTGCCGGGATGCCGGGTACCCATACCCCGTAATCCGCCGGATCGGGCTCGTCGCCATACTGCTCCATCACTGCAAGCGCGCCCTCATAATCTTCGAGAGATGCCGTCTCCACCGTTACCTCCAGCGTTTCCTCATCCTCCACTTCATAAGGGAAGTCGCCCGTGGGAGCCGCACCATTTTCTTCTACGAAAGCGTCATAACCGTCCACGATCAGCGCCGCGTCGCCGTACTCCCCGGCCGCCTCCTCATAATCTCCCGAGCCGATGCCAAACAGATGCCATCCGTCGCCGAACAATCCGTCATTCGCCCAGTCCGTCGCAGCGCTTCCTACCGTTACCATAGATATATAATACACAAGGAACATGATCACCGCAAAAATCGGAAGCCCCAGGAAACGGTTTGTTACAATCCTGTCAATTTTGTCGGAATTTGTCAACTTTCCCGCGGATTTTTTCTTTAAGCACCCTTTGATGATAGTTCCGATATAAATATACCGCTCGTTGGTGATGATGGATTCCGCATCGTCATCCATCTCCTCCTCGACTGCCTTGATGTCGGTTTCAATATGTGAGAGAACAGACTCGCCCAGATGCAGTTGCTCCAAAACCTTGTCGTCCCGCTCAAACAGCTTGATGGCATAAAAACGCTGCTGTTCCTCCGGCAGTCCGTGTACCGTTGCCTCCTCGATATGGGCAAGCGCGTGCTCCACCGTGCCCGAGAAGGTGTGCATGGGAACGGTCTTTCCGTTCTTTGCCGCGTCTACCGCTGCCTCCGCCGCCTCCATGATACCGTTCCCCTTCAGGGCAGAAATCTCCACCACCTTGCATCCCAGCGCCCTTGCCAGTTCGCCGGTATTAATTTTATCGCCGTTCTTCTCCACCACATCCATCATGTTGATGGCCACGACAACCGGAATGCCAAGCTCGGTGAGCTGTGTGGTCAGATACAGGTTTCTCTCCAGATTCGTGCCGTCGATGATGTTCAGGATCGCATCCGGACGCTCGCCAATCAGATAATTTCTTGCCACCACTTCCTCCAACGTATAGGGAGAAAGGGAATAAATACCCGGAAGGTCGGTGATGGTTACACCGTCATGCTTTTTCAGCTTTCCTTCCTTTTTTTCTACCGTAACACCCGGCCAGTTTCCGACAAACTGGTTGGAGCCGGTCAGGGCATTGAACAGCGTCGTCTTTCCGCAGTTCGGATTACCCGCAAGTGCAATTCGCATGCTCATAATTTTCTTCTCCTTCTTCTATTGCTTCTATTAGTTATTACTAACTTCCAATCCGAAAATATAGGGGATATCCCTCCCCGACTAAACATTCTTCTCACGCATCGACCTCGATCATTTCCGCATCCGCCTTTCTGATGGAAAGCTCATAACCGCGGACGGTCACTTCAATCGGATCTCCCAGAGGCGCCACCTTGCGGATCTGCACATCCACGCCCTTCGTCAGCCCCATGTCCATAATCCGGCGTTTGACCGCTCCCTCGCCGTGGAGCTTCACAACCCGGACGGTATCGCCGACTTTCACTTCTTTCAGTGTTCTCATTTCCTGTTTCCTCCTCACTTCATCATATTTTGCTCAGACCATGATTCTCTGTGCCATCTCTCTGCTGACTGCGATGCGGGAATCCTTTACGTTCACGATGACATTGCCTCCGATGGCGCTGACTACCGTAACAACTCCTCCCACAACAAAACCAAGGTTCTCCAGATGGGCCTTGACTTCCTGCTTTCCCCCGACTTTCCTGATAATATTTTCCTCTCCTACTTCTGCCAGTGTAAGCGGCATCATGTGTTCCTCCATTCCGAAACGCTCTATGTTTTCTTTGGACTATGTATTAGTTTTCACTAACTCCAAGCGTTAAATAGTAGTTAGCATCCGCTAACTATATATTATCATATGACGACAGACAGCCTTTGTCAACGGCATTTTTATCAAGAACCGCAGTTTCATCATACTAGCCAACCTGTTAGGTAATACTAACTTGTTATTTTGTACAAATTATCCAAAACCGATTTACAGACTATGTAAAGCCATCTTTATGAACACCTCACTATGAGCCTGTCAAACGAACGGTGTCTCTGAAACGCCTCACAGTATAGCTGTCTACATTTTCTGTACAGCGCAAACTTGCGCTGTGCGGTTTCCACATTCCCATATACTTTCCATACCCCGACGCACTTTGCCCCCGACGCGCCATTTTTGATAAACCCTTCCACATCCTCCGGCGGATAGCCGAGAAAAAGCCCGATCTCATGCGGGAATACCTCTCCGTCCTTCAAACGACGCACCAGTTCGACAATACATCTCTCTGTTTCCCCCACAGGGTAATCCCTCTCTGCCAGAATCTGCCTGGCCGCGCTGTCGCTCAAATCCTGGCGCAGTCTGTCGGGCCGATACATATAAACCAACACGCTTTTCCCCATATTTTTCAAGGGGACAATCCTTGCGCCCCGCGGGAGCAGATACCTGTTCATCTCCCGGATGCTTTTAATAAACACTCCGCCATTCTTTGCGGGGCAGTTAAACAGACTGCCTGTTTTTAATCCCGCCATGGTCGGTGAACAGTGGTATATTACCATTTCCTCCGATATATTTTCCGTTTCTTCCACTTCCATCCGCTGTCTCCCTTCTAGTTAGTTTTTTCTAACCTCCAGACAAAGAAAAATGCCCCTTGGCATTGGGTATTCTGTCTTTTAATCAGTTAGTCTTATCTAACCGTTTACAGAATACCATACCCGGGCTTTTCTGTCAACACCACACGGTGTTTTTCCTTCCTGACTATGTCGCAAATCCCGCATACTGGGTCATGTACAGCTCATAGTATTTTCCCTTCTTCGCAAGCAATGCCTCGTGGCTGCCGCTCTCTACAATCCCGCCGTGATCCATAACGACGATAAGGTCGGAATCCCTGATCGTGGACAGGCGGTGCGCGATCACGATGCTGGTGCGTCCCTGCATGATGCGCTGCATGGCATCCTGTATTGCCTTTTCGGTGCGGGTGTCAACATTGGATGTCGCTTCGTCCAAAATCAAAATCCTTGGATTGGCCACAAACGCGCGGGCAATCGCCAGAAGCTGCCGCTGTCCCTGGCTGATATTTGCGCCGGAACCGATCAGCACGGTATCATATCCCTGCGGAAGCAGTTCTATCATTTCCCTGCACTGGCTCATCCTGGCCGCCGCCATAAGCTGCTCCTCCGTGGCCGCATCATTCCCATATTTCAGGTTGTTTCTAACGGTATCGGAAAACAGAACCGTGTCCTGCAGAACGATAGCCACATTCTGCCGCAGACTGGCTCTCGCAATATCCCGTATATTCTGCCCGTTTATAAGGATTTCTCCGCTTTCAATCTCATAGAACCGCATGAGCAGATTGACGACCGTGGTCTTACCGCTGCCGGTTGCGCCGACCAGTGCCACCTTTTTCCCCGCCGGAACAGTCAGTGTAAAATTACGAATCACCGTCGTGTTTGCGTCATAGGAAAAACACACGTTATTGAACGTGACCGCCGTTTTCTCCCCTGCTGCCAGCGCCTCGCCGCATCCGTCCTCCTCCGTTTCATCCAATACAGCAAAGACCCGCTCCGCTCCGGCAATCGCCGTCTGGATCTGTCCGTAAATCTGCGCAATCTCATTGATGGGGCGGCTGAACTGTTTCGCATAGACAATGAATGCGGAGATCACACCCACCGAAATCAGCCCGTTTACCGAGAAGTATCCGCCGAAAACCGCGATGATCACAAAGCCGATATTTCCGATACAGTTCATAACCGGTCCCATGACGCCGCTGAAAATATCCGTTTTTATTCCGGCCTTTGTCAGGGAATCCGCCGTTCTGCAGAAGTCATCCGCCGTGATATTCTGATGGTTGTATGCCACAACCGTACGGTAGCCGGAAACCATTTCTTCCACCGTCCCGTTCAACTGTCCCAGAAGCATCTGTTTTCTTCTGGAAAATCTGCGCACCCTTCTGGAGAGAATTTTCGTAGCAAAGACCGTCAACAGTACGGTGACAAAGCTGAGCAGGGCAAGCTGCCAGCAATACCACAGCATAATCGCCACGGTACCGATAATCGTAAGCACGCCCGAAAACAGCGAAGGCAGGGATTGGGAAACCGTGGTAGAAATATTCTCAATGTCATTCGTCATCCGGCTCATCACATCGCCGTGGGAATGCGTATCAAGATACCGGACCGGCAGTCCCATCATCTTTCCAAACAGCTCCTCCCGCATCTGTTTCACCACATTCCGGCTGAGCCGTGCACTGCATAAACCCTGCAGCAGTCCGCAGACGCTGTAGAGCAGATAGACGGAAAGCATGAAAAACAGTGTTTGGGAAAGAATACCGGCTTTTTCCCCGGCTATGATATCCACGGCGTGGCTCTGAAGGCTCGGCGCAAAGATGCCGCACAGCGTGCCGGAGACGACGATCGCCAGCATGCAGATCACCAGCATCTTTTCCCTCATAAAATATGTGACAATGCGCCTGACGGTCGCGCCGGTATTTTCTGCATGTTCCGGCTCTGCAAAACGTTCACGCCGGTTCATCATGCCGGGAATGCTGCGCTCGGCCAATTTCTGATTCTGTTCCGTGCTCATGCGCTCTCCGCCTCCTCTCCGATCTGGGAATGGTAAATGTCCTGATAAATCCGGCAGGATTTCAACAGTTCCTCATGGGTGCCGCAGGCGGCGATCCCGCCGTTTTCCATAACAACGATTCTGTCCGCCGTGCGTACGGAAGCAATCCTTTGTGCAATGATGATCTTCGTGCTGTCGGGATGTGACTTCTTCAGCGCCTGGTACAAATTCGCCTCCGTTTTCAAATCAAGCGCACTGGTGGAATCGTCAAAGATAAAAATTTCAGCCGGCTTTATGACAGCCCTTGCAATGGAAACCCTCTGTTTTTGTCCGCCAGACAGACTCATGCCGCGCTCCGCCACAGCCGTCCCGTAACCCATTTCCATATCAGAAATAAAGCCGTCCGCCTGTGCAATGGAGGCCGCGGATTTTAGCAGCCCATCATCCGCCCCCGGCATCCCCCACGCTACATTCTCTCCAACCGTCATACTAAACAGTTCGCTTTTCTGCATGGCAATGGCAATTTTATCCCGAAGCGCCTCCTGCCGGTACTCCTTCACGTCAATCCCGTCCACAAGCACCGTGCCGCTGTCCGCATCATAGAAGCGGGGAATCAGATTGGCAAGGGAAGTTTTTCCACACCCGGTCGCTCCCATGACTGCCACTGTTTCCCCCTTATGTATGGTCAGACTGATATGGTTCAGCACCTTCTGGCCGTTTCCGGGATAGGAAAAGGAAACGTCGCGAAATTCTATTTCCCCCTGTTTTTCTGTCGTTCCGTCAAAAGTCCCGTCCACAAGCTCCGGGACGCTTTCCAGCACCTCTTTTACCCGTTTCCATGAGGTAAGCCCTCTGGAAATATTCTGGAACAGCATGACAAGCATCAGAATACCATTCAAAAGCTGGGTCGTGTAAGTAAGCGCCGCCATAACGGCTCCCGGCGTGGCCGTGCCGTTTCCTACTTCATAGGAACCTGCCATCAGAATAACGGTGACAGCCATATACATAAACGCGTTGGTCAGGGGATTCATGAACGCAAAGATGACAAGGGTCTGCAGCTGTGTATTGCCAAGTTCACCGTTCGCCTTTCCAAAGCGCAGCTTTTCATAGGCCTCCCTGACGCAGGCTTTGATGATACGGATGCCAGACACATCCTCCTGCATAATGGCATTGATGGCATCAAGCTGTGCCTGCAGTCTGGAAAACAGGGGATTCGCTTTCCACAGGCAGAAGGCGATGACGCCCACCAGAAACGGAAAAGCGCACAGTACAATAAGCCCGAAACTCACGTTCAGACGGAACATAAAATACATGCTGCCGAATGTGAGAAGCGAGGTGCGGATCAGCCCCCGCACAAACAGAGAAACAAAAGTCTGCACCTGTGTGATGTCATTTGTCACCCTCGTAACCAGAGAACCCGTCCCGAAACGGTCAAGCTGCGGGAAGGAGAATGTCATGATCCGGCGGAAGCAGTCTTTCCTTATTTCGTTGCCGATATTCTGACTGGAAATGTGTACAAATACATTATTGAGAGAGCCGCACAGTCCGCCGAACAGGACAAGACCAATCATCTGCAGTCCGAGCATCCAGACCAGACGCAGATCGGGCGTTCCTGCGCTGTTTACACCAAGGACGCCATCATCTACAATCCTGCTCATAATACCCGGCTGCACCAGATCCATCAGCACCTCGCCAACCATAAACAGGCCTGCAATAACAGCAGTAACCAGATATTGTCTGATATATTTCCACATGCCAAACGCCCTCCAAACCCGCGTATATTTCTCTGTAACCTCTTCCCGCTTCACCCATATGCTCCGGGCAGTCTGCTTCTCACACCGTTTATTTTCCGTAATCATACCTATAAGCGTTTTATGATAAGCAAAAAACGTGTGACAGAAAACTGGATTTACGCAGTTTATGCCACACGTTCTTATTTATCATACTTCTTTTCTTCCCAAGCTTCAAAGGGATTTTTTCACAATAATCTGCAGCGCTTTGGAAAATTTTTTGTGCCAATCATATCTCCCTCTTAGCCAAGTCTCCTTTCCGGAATCCGTCAACCTTCCAGAAGCTGCCGTTTCCTCCCGATCATCTCGTCAATTCTCCCGATATACTGCCCCACATCCTTCACATTCTCGCACCGCTCGATCCTGTTGTCCGAAAAAACACCCTTGGTGATGGAACCCGCTCCCAACGCCACGATTGTCTGCTTTTCCTCGTTGATCAGAATATTGTAGATGCCGTACTTGTCCCGTCTGGAATAGCCTACATTCTCGAAATTGCCCGACATATTTTTCTGCCGGTAAAGATAGTAGGGCACCATGTCCATGGCTGCCGCCCCACGGGCCGCTATCTCCATGATTTCCTCTGTATTATTGTATGCGGTCGCCCCGTTCTCCTCAATCCATTTACCCAGCTTGGACGCCCGTTTCACCGCCAGGGAATGCACCGTCAGAGCGTCCGGCGAAAGCGCTTTCACCGCCTCGATGGTGTGCGCCACATCCGCCGCCGTCTCCCCCGGCAGTCCCAGAATGATGTCCATATTGATATTGTCAAACCCGATCCGTCTGGCCAGATGAAATGCCTCTTCCACCTGCTCCACCGTATGCCGTCTGCCAATCAGGTCAAGTGTCTCCTGTTTCATGGTCTGGGGATTGACCGAAATCCTCGTCACCCCGTTTTCCAGAAGAACCCGCAATTTGTCCTCCGTAATGCTGTCGGCTCTGCCCGCCTCCACCGTAAATTCCTGCACATGGCTGAAATCAAACGCGCTTTTCAGTTTCCCAAGAAGCCGCGCCAGTTCCTCCGCCGACAGGGAAGTGGGCGTCCCTCCCCCGATATAGACCGTGTCCAGTATTTTATCCCGCAAAAGTTTTGCCGCCGCATCGATTTCCTTCTCCAGCGCCGTCAGATACTCTCCCACTCTCTTTTTCCATGCGCCGATGGGATAAGAGGTAAAGGAGCAGTACAGACAGGTGGTCGGACAGAAGGGAATCCCCACATAAAGGCTGTAGCCGTTCTCGTAGTGCAGGGTGCTCAGAATCTCCTGCTCCCGCTTCGCAATATCCAGTGCCAGCGCGGTTTTCTCCCCGCTCACCAGATGCATGGTTTTCAGATAGTCTGCTGTTTCCTCCTCACTCTTTCCCTGCTCCATCATGGTCATGGCGATCTTGGTGGGCCGTATCCCCGTCAGGTTGCCCCAGGGCAGGGATGTTTGCGTCTCTTCACAGAGGGAACGGTAGAAAAAGCGCTTAAACGCATTTTTGTATTCCGGGGTGCCTGTAGGCTCCTTGGGCCGCCATGCATACACGTGTCTGCTGTCTTTCCCGACCTCCTCCGCTGCGCCTTCCATGTTATGTAAACCTTCTGTGTGATCCAAATGCGCCGCGCCGCAGAAGATTTCCAGCGTCACCTCATCCTCGCCGAAATACAGCTCCATCACCGGCTCGCCTTCCAATATCCTTCTGTCCCTTACTTCTGAGTCCGGCGCAAGCATCCTCGGCTCCCACTCCGGGTAAAAGGACTTCAAAAGCGCCTGTATGTCATATTCAAACTGTGTCTTATTGCTCTTTATGATCTGCATTATCATATCCCCTGACCGTTCTGTTCTTACGCCCGGCTGCTTTTCCCACCGGCGCGTCTTACTCTTTTACAGCTTATCATTTCTCTCCTGAAAAGTACAGCCTGCCGTCATGCTACCGGTTTTTCGGCAGCCCCATCTTTTCTCTCACCCCCGCCGCGTCGATGCCGGGATGGGTCAGATAGAGACGGCAGATCTGCTCTGTCGTTTCTACTGAGATCCCGTATTTGGCGGCAATCTCCGAAACCTTTTTCCCCTTATCGACATCCCGCAGGATCAGGCGCAGTTTATCCACAGAAAATGCCGTTTCCTGCCTGCTTTTGGGATCCATGGACACCTGCCCATCCTGCACAATATCCTTCCTGATAACCCGAATATCACCCGTTTTCTCTTCCACTTCCACCACCGCCATGGTCACCGGCTGGGAAAAACGTCTCGGCCCACAGCTTCCGGGATTCAGGTAAAGACAGTCGCCCTCCCTGCGCTCCTCATATTTATGGGAATGGCCGAAAACCACCAGATCATAGTTTCCTGTCTCTTTTGGCAGATACTTTTTATTATGTACCATGAAAACCCGCAGGCCGCAGATTTCCTCCGACAGTTTTTCGGGAAGTCCCTGTGCCCATTCTTTATCCGCATTCCCGCGAACGATATAGAGCGGTGCAATCTCCTGCAAGCACTCCATCACCTTCGGGGTATTGATATCCCCCGCGTGGAGAATCACATCGCATCCCCGCAGTATCTCCACGACCTCCTCCCGCAGTTTCCCATGCGTATCCGACAGCACACCGATTCGTTTCATTTTCTGCTCCTCCGCTTTGAAACGTCTAACGCTCCTCATTTCTTTCCGAAAAGACAGGCAATGCGAAACTCCTTACAACGGCGTTCTCATTGTGCAAATAGTATAACCATAAGCAGACCTTTGAAAGCCGTCGGCGTTGATTATACTATTTGTACAATTTCAATAACTATAATAGAGTTTCGCTATTATCTAACTTTTTATATCTTATTGAACGGCTCCTTATAGCACGCCACGCTCCCAAGCTCCTCCTCAATCCGTAGAAGCTGGTTGTACTTCGCCACGCGGTCGCTTCTGCAGGGCGCGCCCGTCTTGATCTGTCCGGCGTTTACAGCCACGGCCAGATCCGCGATAAAGGTATCCTCCGTCTCGCCGGAGCGGTGGGAAATTACCGCCTTATAGCCGTTTTTCTGCGCCGTCTCTATGGCGTCCATGGCCTCGCTGACCGTACCGATCTGGTTCACCTTCACCAGAATCGCATTGGCCACCTTCAGCTTAATGCCCGCATCCAGCCGCTTTGTATTGGTCACAAACAGATCGTCGCCCACAAGCTGAATCTTCTCCCCCAGCTTTTTCGTCATCATCTGCCAGCCGTCCCAGTCGTCCTCCGCCAGCCCGTCCTCGATAGAGATAATGGGATAGCGCTCCACCAGTTCCTCGTAATAGGCAACCATCTCCTCCGTGCTCCTCGTGATCTCCGGAATTTCCCCACAGTCCGGCGTCTGACAGCCCGCCTCATAGCACTCCGATACGAAGGAGCCGGAAGTCTCCTGTCTGTGCCGCTTTAACTCCGTTTCCCCCGGGAAGTGGTACACGCCGTCCGCTTCATTATAAAGCTCGGAAGCCGCCACGTCCAGCGCAATCTTAATATCCTGTCCCGGCGTATATCCCGCCGCCTTGATGGATTCCACAATCAGGTCAAGCACCGCAAAAGCATCCGGCAGGGAAGGCGCAAAGCCGCCCTCGTCCCCCACACCTGTGGAAAGTCCACGGGCGTTGCATATCTTTTTTAAGTTGTGATATATCTCCGCACAGATGCGCAGTCCATCCGCAAAGCTCTCCGCCTGCACGGGCATAATCATAAATTCCTGAAAGTCCACGGTATTGTCCGCATGCTTACCGCCGTTTAGAATGTTCATCATCGGCACCGGCAAAAGTCTGGTGTAAGCGCCGCCCAGATACCGGTAAAGGGGAATCCCCAGCGCCGCCGCGCCCGCCCGGGCACAGGCCATGGAGACACCCAGCGTGGCGTTGGCGCCCAGATTGCCCTTGTTGTCCGTGCCGTCCTGCAAAATCAATGTTCGGTCAACCAGCCCCTGATCAAAAGCGTCCATTCCAAGAAGCGCTTCCCTTATTTTCATATTCACATTATTGACTGCCTTGGTCGTTCCCAGACCAAAATACACCGTCTCCCCGTCCCGGAGCTCCACCGCCTCAAACCGCCCGGTGCTGGCACCGCTTGGCACAGCCGCCCGGCCCGTGTACTGACAGCCGCCCACCTCCTTCTCCACGGTCACCTCCGCCTCCACGGTGGGATTGCCGCGGGAATCCAAGATCTGTCTTGCATGTACGTCCACAATTCTCAGTTTACTGCCCATTGAAAAACCTCCTCTGCGCGCTTTTTGTATCTAGTATGCGCAGAGAAGGCCCAAAACATGTATCCATATGTTTTATATATTTCATTCATTTACTTTACCGCCGTGATGGTGAGCGCGTGCATATAGGCGTCGTCTCCTCTGGCACAGGTCACCGAAACCTTCTTGCCCTCCACCAAAACCTTACAGCCGGACGGCCCGGCCGCCTTGTCCATCTTTAATTCCATTTCCCCCGCGGAAGTATCCAGCACGAGAATATTCTCTGTGGACTTACTCTTAACCGTTCCCGTCACTGTCGCCTGGGAAGATGTATCCACCGTGGCCGACGAGCTGTCCTTAACGCCCACGATAGCCGAGGCATGGAGATTGCTGTCCGAACCTCTGAAATAAGTAACCATCAGCTTATTTTCCGGCGTCAGAACCATGCCTCTGGACGTATCCGTGCTGTCATCAATCCGAAAAGTAAAATCTCCCTCCGAGGTCGCAAGATAAAGTGTGGACTCCTCTGTGTTGTCCTTCACCGTGCCTGTCACGGATCTCGTCTCGCCGGTCACATTGACCACCGGCGCCTGGCTCTGACTGTATGTCTGTGACGTTGTATCTGTCTGAGGCGCTGCCGCCACATCCGCAATGCTGATAGCATGCATGTAGGCGTCTTCTCCTCTGGCGCAGCTCACCACATATTTCCCGGATACCACCAGAACCGAACAGTTGCTCAAGTCCGTGTTCTTGTCAATTTTCAGCTCCATCTCGCCCTGCGCCGTGTCCAGATGCAGCACATCTTCCGTCGTCCGCCCGTTCAACGTTCCGACCACATTGGACACCTTTGAGGTATCCACAGAAACGCTGGGGCTCTCCCCGCTCTCCGAGATGGTGACCGCATGGAGATAGCCGTCGTTTCCGTTCGCCACCGAAACACTGATCTTCTTTTCCGGCAAAAGCATCTTACAGTTGCCGGTGCTGGTGCTCCCGTCAATCTTGATCTCCATTTTCCCGTCCGAAGTATCCAGATATAACAACTTGGCTGTAGTGCCCTCCATCACCTTACCCTGCACCGTGGCGATGACTTCCTCCGCCCGCACCTCCAGCTTTGCCGTCGCTGGCACAAGCAGCAATCCGCAGGCCGCCAAAAGCGTCATACACAACCTTGCCGGTCTTTTGTATTTTTTCATGCTCGCTCCTCCATCCTATGTAGATTCACACTCCGTATCAAAACATACTTCTTTTAAGATTACCATAATAGATACTTATGTAAATCTATCATACAACATGCAGGAAGAAAAAAGCAAGCACTTTTCTCGATTATCCGACAGAAATCGCCGTTTTATTCCTCCTCATGGGTCTCGGAAAACTCCTCCATATCACGAACCATCCCCTCCGCGATATGATTGCCAAGAAATGTCCTCCGGTCTCCCGCAACGCTCACCCTGACCTCGCACGTCCTCACCCAGTCGTCCCCGTCGCAGTACAGGGTAACCGTCTCGCCGTCCTCGTCCATGACGCCGTCCGTACACAAAAACTGGCAGTAATTGGTATCGCCCGCCTCCACGCAGAAGCTGTCCGTTTCCGCATAGTAGTTTTCCTCCATGCCCTGATTCCCCTCCGCCACCAGCTGGTCATAGGTAAATCCCACCTTCCCGGAGAGCAGAGCATCCACATCCGCCTTGTCCATCGCCCAGAAATCCGTATAGATTTCGGGTTGGTTCCAACGCGCCAGATGCGCCTGTTTCTCCTCCTCCGTCCCCTCTCTGGATATGCCCGCACCACAGTAAAACACCTGATAGAGATTGATCTGCGCGGGGTTTTCCCAATCAGACAACAGGAATCCGTAATTGGAGCTGTCCTGTACCCACTCCGTATACTCTTCTAATTCCTCCGATGTGAGCCTCCTGCCGTTTTCAGCTATGTCTAACCCCGTTCCATCGGGCTCTTCTTCCTCTGCGGACGGTGCCGTTTCTTCGCTTTCCTGCATCGTCACTGCCTGTCCGCCGGCCTCCGCATCTTTGGCCGCCGCCTCATCCGAACCGTCAGCTTCATCCAACACGCCAACCGTCTCCTGCTCCTGCGCCGCATTTTCCCTCTGACCGCATCCGGCACACAGTCCTATGATCAAAATGCCTGCCAAAACACCCGATTTTTTCCGCATACCGTATTCTCCCCATTCACAATCCGCACTGACACACAGATTCCTTATTCATTCCTGATCGCCGCCAGCGGACTTAAGCGCATCGCCCTTCTGGCCGGGAAAAATCCTGCCACCATGCCTACCATCACCGCAAACACCAGCGACAGAAACACCAGCCAGATGGGAATATAGGAAATACCGCCCGAAGTCGCCATATACTCATTGGCGTTCGCCGCCACTTTATTGATCACAACGGACAGGATAAAACTTAAAACCAGACCGATCACTCCGCCGATAAAGCCGATAAACCCGGCTTCCATCAAAAAGAGACTGCGGATGTTGCGCAGGTCGCACCCAAGCACCTTCATCACGCCGATCTCCTTGGTTCGCTCATAAATGGACATCATCATCGTGTTGGTGATGCCGATGGCCGCCACAAACAGGGACACCGCGCCGATGCCGCCGAGCACCGCCTGGATGTAACCCATGGTCTTCTGCTCGGACTCCACCCACTCCGCCTGACTGTAGGCGTCGTAACCCATATCCGTCAGCGCATTCTGCAAAGCCACCACATTGTCCATGCTGTCCACATTCACAAAAAGCTGGCTATAAAAAATTTCCTTGTAGGGCTTTCCCGTCTTCGTCTGCGGCTGTCCCGGAATTACCTTGTTTTTAAAAATCTTTTGCAGCTCCTTCACGAGCTGGTCAATATCGCAGTAAGTATTCCAGCCGTACTGGGACCATTCACCCTCCCCGGGTGTGGCCTCCACCCCGCAAGTCTCGATCAGATATTTCTTCGGCGGTTTTTTCGTCTGGCCGTTCTCATCCGTGGAGCCGGACTCATAATAAGCGTTCATGTCAAAAATCACAAAGATGGGGTCCTTCATCAGATCAATATCCGGCAATACCCCGGTATCCCAATAACTGCCGCCGCTCCCCTTGGCATTGTAAAAGTCCTGCAAGACCTGACAGCCATAGAAAAAAGTCAGTTGCCCGTCGTTTCCGGGAAGCTGTCCCTCACCCACCTTGATATCCATATCTTCGAAATACTCTCTCGGCAGTCCCTGCAGCTGCAGATATCCCTCATAACTTCCGTATTTGGCAAGGGCCTGTGTCCGCAGCATAGGGTACACCGATTCCACATGCTCCATGGCCAGGATCTCGTCAACCAGCTTCTGATCCAGCCGCTTCACCTCCTCCGTGGAGGAGTCGCCCCATGGCTCGTTCACCGTGACCTGTGTCAGGCTCCCGTAGGACTCGTACTGCGCCATCAGGGAACGGCTCAGTCCCAGCCCCAGAGACACCATGACCACAATGGAAGCCACACCGATCACTACGCCAAGCACAGTCAGGATCGTTCTCACTTTTCTTTTCCAGAGATTACTGCTGCTCATCCGCAGCAAATCAAGAAATTTCATCCAAACCTCCTCGCTGCGTCAGAACTGCCTACCGGAACAGATCCTTCTCCAGCTCCGCCAGCTCGGCCGCCTCAGCCGCTGCCGCCCGTTTCCTTTTGCGCAGTTTCAAAAATACGCCAAGGCCTGCTGCCGCCAGAACCACCGCTCCCGAAACGCCGACGACGATCAGGCCGGTCTTGGGTTTGCCGCCCTCTTCGCCTTCCATCATCATGTCGCCGCCCATCATATCGTCACCCATCATCATGTCATCCATCATGACCTCATTCACAAACAGGGTGATCTCCTTTTCCTCCGTGGTCACATTACCCGCATCGTCCTCGTAGGAGATTTCCAGCTTCACAATACCGTCGTCCATGGTAGGAGCCGCACCGGTCAGCATCACGTCCACATTGCCCGTGTTGCCGGACTGGAGATTGCCCACAAAGGCCGACGCCTCCGCGATGGAATCCGCGATAAATTTCACCTGCACATTATAGAGAGTCGTCTTTCCCGTATTGTAAATGCTGAACATTACATTGGACTGGGAACCCACCTCGATACTGTCGGGCACCACCTCCGGGATGCTCGTGTCAAAACGGCTCTCCTGCAAAATCGGAATCGACACGCTGGCCTTGTCCGTCAGGTCAAAGACCATGCCCGCATCATACTTCATATTGACATCCAGTACATAAGGTTTCTGCGCCAGATCCGCCTTCGCCGTCATCTCGATCTCGATATCCGCCGAGGTATTCGGGGCGATCTGCTCCATATAGACGGAACTGGAACCTGACGTGGGCAGAAAAGCGGAGTAAGTGTTGGTCTTATCCTCCCCCTCCTGCGCCGCCTGCATGTCGAAGAGCACATTGGTCACCGCCGTGTCCCTGGATGTATTTTTCACATGAATCATTAAAGTAAAGGTTTCCCCCGCAAAGACCTTGGCCGGATTCGTCTCAAAGCCCGTCACCACAATACGGGGCTTGGAGCCGGCAGCCTCCTGTCCGTTGCCGCCGATGATGCCGCTGCCCGGTTTACCGACTGTTTTCACATACACCGTAAGCTCCGCCGGCTCCTCGCTGCGGATGCCCGCCTTGGTGTAGGATATCTTGAATTTCAACGGGTAATATCCCGTCATCACGTCGCTTCTCGTTTTAAAATGGAAGGTAAATTCCCTGCGGTTTGCCATGGCTGCCTCTTTTGTCTGACAGCCCGGGATAAAGGGTTCCGTCTGCAGATAATTGGTGGTGTCCGGCTCAAAGGGCCACTCCGTTACCAGCGTGGAGATCACCGGCTCCACGATCAGGTCATTCAGCTCCTCCGTACCGAAATTGACAATAGGCAGCACAATGGAAACGCCCTGCCCGTAACTCACAACGGGAGTCTGCCAGTTATCCCCCACCTGCAAAAACTCGCTGGTTGTCTGGGTCACCTTCGCTATCGCCGCAGACTCCATGTTTCCCTTCACGGAAGACACATAGGACCACAGCTCCGTCAGGGACATCTCCGTGTTGGCGATATAGTAGACTGCACTGTCAAAGAGCTTGTGCAGACCCTCCATCACCTTTTCATCCAGATGATAGCGCACCTCCAGACTCTGCATATAGTAGAGCAGATCCTCATCGGCGTCAAAACGGTCGTCGTCGGTGATCACGCGGTCTGAGCTTCTCTCCACATACTTGATCTCATTTTCGCTGACGCTGTCCTTCTCCTCCGCGTATGCCACTGACGCAGCATCCCACGACCCTGCCTGTCCACAAACGCACAACGCAAAAAACAGGCCCGCCAATCCGCCTGCCACACGCCTCACTGTTTTCCCACAGCTTCCCATTTTCCCTCTCATCGCTCCTGTCCTTCCAATTTCAAAACTCTTCCATCCGTTCCTGTCCCGTATTTTGAAAGCCCTGCGCGTCTTATCAACTATTCACGCAGGCTGTTTTCCTTATGTCTGCGCCGCAATCTCCTCCGGCATCTCCTGTCCGTCCCGCTCGTCTATCTCCAGAATTTTCCCGTCCCGGATCCGGATCACAATATCCGCAAAACCCGCCAGATAATTGTCATGGGTAACCATCACCAGCGTCTGGTTTTTCTCCCGCACCACCCGCTTCATCAGGTTCATCACCTCCACGGAAGTGTTGGAGTCCAGATTACCCGTAGGCTCGTCCGCAAAGATGATCTCCGGCTCCACCACCAGCGCCCTGGCCACGCCCACACGTTGCTGCTGGCCGCCGGACATCTGGTTCGGCCTGTGCCGCTTATGTTTGGTCAGCCCCACCAGATCCAGCATCTCCTCCGCCTTTTTGTTGCGGCTCTTCTTGTCCATCCCCTGAAACGTAAGCGGCAGCGCCACATTTTCGATGGCGTTCATAGTGCCCATCAGGTTGAAGGACTGGAAGATAAAACCGATATGCTCCCTGCGGAACGCCACAAGCTGGTTCTCCGTCTTTTTCTCCATGTGCTCTCCCGCGATCACGATCTCGCCCTTGGTAGGCTTCTCCAATCCCGCCAGCATGTTGAGCAGCGTGGACTTGCCGGAGCCGGAGGCGCCCACGATGGAGCAGAAGCACCCCCGCCTGATGGAGAAGCTGACCCCGTTTAAGGCCCGCACCCTCTCCTCTCCGACCCGATATATCTTATAGAGATCCTTCACCTGTATCACAGGCTCATCCCATCTGTTACCGTCCACGTCCGTTTCCTTTCCTTATTCACTTTCCCCTGAATATGCCGTGGCCTCCGCCACAAATTCCGGCACCTGCTCCGCATAGAAAGAATACGTGAAATAATAGCTGTCTCTTTCATACGGATAAGCCGAATCCCTCTTAAACACGACCTGTACAGAATAATTGTCATCCAAATCCTTGTAGCGGCCCCAAGGCGCGTCTACCCAGTTGTTGTAAATATGGGGCAGGATCTGCGCGATCTGCTGCTCCTCATAAAACGTTTCGGAAACGGTATAATCCGTATATCCCACATCCCACGTTGCCGGATATGCAACAGCCCTTGGCTCAATCCCGTAATCTACTGCATTTTCCAGCTCCGTCAGCTCATTGTGATAGCAGGTCACCGTAACCGACTCGATATCCGCCGCGTCAAGCTCCATCGGATAGTAAGCCTCCAGCTTTTCCAGCGCCGCAATCGTGTTTGCAAAGCTTTCATACACAAACCACTGTCTCTGATTATAGTTCATATACTCAAAACTGAGGATGCCGCAGGGACGGTTATGGCGCACAAGCGTAAAGTCAAACTGCTCCATATCCTTAATCCACGCCTCTTTGAGCTGTCCTGCCTCCTCCACTGGAATCACCGTCTTTGCCGCGCCGTTGGAGTAGGTAACCCGTGTCACATCCGCATATGAGGTTTCCTCCGTAATCCCCTGAAACACACCTTTCTTAAATGCATCCGTGCAGAAGATCCGGTTGAAAAGCGCCTCCGTGTCAGGATCGTCATAATCCACCCGTATGGATCTGGCCGCCTGTCTGCCGGATTTCAAACGGTACAGGATCTGCACAGAACGGCCGTCTCCCATATTCTCCGGGTCAGCTCCCTCTGCGGCTTTTGCCAGCGCCAGAACAGGCTCCGTGTCCGTCAGAAACATGTTTTCTTTTTCAAACTGACTTTTATCCATATACTGACGGTTCTCATCCCAATAGCTATCATAGTACCCGTCTGCTGAAATTGCAATACTCTCCACCTTATTTTGCGCCGGTATGTAACTGTCATACCCGAAAACATCCCATTTAAAGACACTAAATATTGCCAAAATACCGGCCAGCGCAATGCCGCTTGAAGGCAGATGCTTAAAGAGACTCCTGATATCGAAATCGAAAAGCACTTCCGCCGCCGTGCAGAAAATCATTCCGCCCGCCATCATCCCTGCCACCTGCAGCATTTCATTCTGATAGGAGGTGTCGTACACCAGACCGCCCGCCATAAAGGCAACGGGAATCGCCACCGCCACTTTAAGTACAGGCTCCATAACGGGGAACGCCATCGCACGGCCCGCCGCCTCGGAGGGTCTTTTTCTGTAAGCGAAGTAGGAAAGCCCCAAAAGCACTGCGGCAATCAGAATCCATTTTCCAACGATGGGCATGGCAATGGCGGCCGCTGCCGCCGCATCCCGGGCATTCTTAATGCTCCAGATATTGAGCGTGCAGTCATAGATCACCGACAGCTTCGGTTCCGTACTGATATAGTATTCGGAATACGTATCAAAAAAGATCCTGCTCAGGCGGCCAATCTGGTTCTGCAGGTAGTATTCATACAGCACAAAAGTCAAAAACACACAGATCGTCACAAAGCGGTTCCCCGTCAGCATCACCGCCAGAATCATCATGTGGTAGAAAGCCAAAAACAGAAACAGATTCCACACAAAGGCGAGTCCCGCATTCGCCAGCACATCCGCATTCACCGCCCGCTGGGACAGCGCAATGACCGTCCCCAGAATCATGCCGGACAGATTGGCCACAAGGTAAATAAATATGCCATTTATGTAAACCACCGCAAACCGCCTGTTTTTCGACACAGGAACGCTGTGGTACATATCCACCTTTTTCCTGTCATACAGGTAGGAGAAGCCCTGCATGCCGATAATGGCCGCCAATATGAAGATAATCCCGTACAGATTGTCGGAAAATCCCAGCGCATCCCGCGCCGCCCGACACATCCCCTCATGAAAGCCCTCCAAAGTTTTGAAACCGCCCTCCGCATAAGTTCCTTTGATCCGGCTCAGATAAATCATCATCATGCCGCCGTATACGAGAAGCTGGGACAGCACCGCCACGATCCAGACCCATATCCTCCGTTTATGATTTTCCCTGCTGCTAGCCCAGAATGAGTTTTTTGATGTCATAGCCAACCACCTCCGTTTCACTGATAAATATTTCCTCCAGGGACAGCGGAAGCACCTCGTAAAAGACCGTGTCCACCGTGGCGAAACGCGCCTCCACTTCCTCTCTTGTACTGCGCACCGTAATGGTGCAGAGCGATCCTCTCTGTTCTTTCTTTAATACTTCCAGCCCGTTTAACGCCTTCAGTTCATCCTCCACGGCGCCAAACACGCACTGCACCTTCTGGATATTGCACTTCATATCCTCCAGATCCTTGGACAGCAGAACGCCTCCCTTATGTAACAGCCCCACATGATCGCAGATATCCTCCAGCTCCCGCAGATTATGGGAGGCAATCACGGGCGTCAGTCCCCGCTCCTCCATCTCCTTCGCAAAGATGGACTTGATGCCCTGCCGCATCACCGGGTCAAGCCCGTCGAACGTCTCGTCGCAGAGAATGTATTTCGTGTTGGCGCATATTCCCAGAAGCAGGGCGAGCTGTTTCTTCATCCCCTTGGAAAAGGTGCCGATCTTCCGCCTTTTGTCCAGATTAAATTTCTCCAGATACCGGTAAAACTCCTCCCTGTCAAATGCCTCATAAACACCGCTGTAATACCGCTCCATCGCCATGGCGTTGGCATTGGCAAAAAAGTACGGCTCATCCGCGATAAAAAACAGCCTCTTCTTCGCCTCCACATTGTCGTACACCGGCATATTATCCACCGCCACCGTTCCCTCGTCAGGCTTGATCACACCCGCTATCATGCGAAGCACCGTGCTCTTTCCCGCGCCGTTGGTGCCAATCAGGCCAAAAACCGTCTTTTCCCTGATTTCCACACTGACTTCATCGACGGCTCTTATTTTTTCAAACTGCTTCGTCAGATTATGTATCTCAATCATAATTCCCTCCTCGCCGGTCATCAGATCTATATCCTTCACACCTGCAGATTCTCAATCTCAATAACAATCTCCATCTTCGTCATGCCGATCTCAAGCACCTCTTTCACCAGCTTTAAGATCTGATCCAGATATTCCTTTTTGCGCTGCTCTACTAAACTGCTGTCTCCGAGCACAAAGCTGCCCCTTCCCTTGACGGTATAGATAAAGCCCTGCCGCTCCAGCTCCGCATACGCCTTCTGAATGGTGTTGGGATTGATCGACAGCTCCATCGCCAGATTACGGACCGACGGCATCTGTTCATCCGGCTGCATGGCGCCCTTCAAAATCAGAGCCTTAAAGCGTTCCACGACCTGTTCATAGATCGGGCGGGTATCCTTATAGTCTATGATGATCATAATGTCTCCCTTCTTTGAATTATTCCCGCATATTAAGTGTACTATTAGTGATGGTACACTTAGTATACGACAGTTTCCGGACGCTGTCAATACGCGGGATCAGACTGCTCCGCATTTTCCGCCTGCACAGAAAAAGAGCCATACACCAATGTGTACAGCCCTTATACTTTCTGTTTTTACAGTTCCTAAGGATGCAGATACTGCCGCAGCACGCTCATAAGCAGTTCCACATCAATCGGCTTCGCAAGATGGGCGTTCATACCGCTTTTCAGCGCCGCCTCCTTGTCATCCTCCATGGCGTTGGCTGTCATGGCAATGATAGGCATCGTCGTCACATCCTTGCGCCGCATGGCCCGGATTTCTTTCGTGGCCTCATATCCGTTCATAACCGGCATCTGCACATCCATCAGTATGGCATCATAGTAGCCTTCCTCCGCTTTTTCCATCATCGTGACCGCATCGGTTCCGTCCGGCGCCGTCTCGACCATGAATCCGGCCTCCTCCAGAATCACCTGCGCAATCTCGCGGTTCAACTCGTTATCCTCCACCAGAAGCAGTCTCTTGCCGCTGTAATCGGCCTCCATCCATGCAGGGCCGGATTCCGCCGTCTCTGTACGCTCAATGCGATTGGCCGCCAGCAGAACCGACTTTAAGTCGGACATAAACAGCGGTTTCGCACAGAATGCGGTAACACCGGCTTTTTTCGCCTCCTCCTCGATATCCTCCCACTCGTAAGCAGTGAGGATAATAATGGGCGCTTCCTCCCCCACAACGCTCCGGATTTTCTTAACGGTTTCCATCCCGCTCATTTCCGGCATCTGCCAGTCGATGATATATGTATGGTACGGATCTCCCTCCTCGCAGGCGGACTGTGCATGGTACACTGCCTCCCTGCCGGATGTGGTCCACTCGGCGCGCATACCAATGGTTTTTAACATCCTGCTTACACTGTCACAGACATTGAAGTCGTCATCCACCACCAGAGAACGCAGTCCCTCCAGTTCCCTGATCTCTTCCTCCCTTATTTTCAGATCCTGAAGCTGCAGCGGAATCTTAACCGTAAAGGTGCTCCCTTTACCCTGCTCACTCTCCACGGTAATCTCTCCGCCCATCAGATCAATGATACTCTTTGTGATGGCCATGCCGAGCCCGGCTCCCTGTATACCGCTCCTTGTGGCCGTAGACTCCCGCTCAAAAGGCTCGAAAATATGCTCCACAAACTCCTGCGACATACCGATTCCGTTGTCCCTGACACTGAAAATATAATCGCCCCATCCGGGTTTCCCGGCAGCGTGCTGCGTAATGCGGCAGCTCACCATTCCGCCCGCCGGCGTGTACTTGACGGCATTGCCCATCAGGTTGATAAAAATCTGGCTCAGCTTCAGCGGGTCCGCAATCACATCCTCATTGACTACCTCAAAGGTGTCGATAAACAGCTCCATCTGCTTTGCCTTCACCTGCGGCTGGATAATGTTCACCAGATTGTGCATCAGCTCGGAAATATTGCACTCCTGATTATGGATCTGCAGTTTCCCGCTCTCAATGCGGCTCATATCCAGAATATCGTTGATCAGCCCCAGCAGATGATTGCTGGAGGAGAGTATTTTCTGCAGACAGTCCTTCACCTGTTCCGGGCGCTCCATATGGCTTGACGCGATTGTCGCAAATCCGATAATCGCATTCATGGGCGTTCGGATATCATGGCTCATGTTGGAGAGGAAGGTAGTCTTCGCCTGATTGGCATGCTGCGCCTGCATCAATGCATCCTGTAACGCTTTTGTCTGCTCCCGCTGTTTATATACCTGCTCCGTGACATTCTGCCGGACATATAAAACCCTGACCGGCTTTCCGTCCCGCCGCTCCAGACACACGCCGATCAGATGCTCCCACTCCTCTTTCCCACGGCGGGTAACATGGCACTCATGAATGACATATTCCTTATCCGCAAGACTTTCCCTGATCGATTCAATCCGGCCGAACTGCCGGAACGCCTCCTTCGCCTCCTCGCCGATCAAATCTTCAGCGTGAAGTTTTATGAGATCACTGTATACGCCCTCCATCGGAATGCTTGTATTCAGGGGACCTTCCCCCGTCAGATAGGCGTAGCTGTCTTTTTCCATATCCGCAATGAAATAGCGGGACGCAAAAAGAATATTTACGCCGCGGAGCACGTCGCCCTTTATCCTATTCTCGGCTTCCAGCTCCTTCCGCCGCCCCGCCGCGCGCACAATCAGATAAACGACATAAATTACAAACAGGACAAGCAGACAGATTTCCAGTAGCACGCCCGCCATATTGGCCCTGTTAACCATGGACTGCGTGACATTTTTCGGAAACGCCTGCACAAGCACATAATCATACCCCGGCAGATGCATAACGCAGAGATTGTCCGTCTTACAGCCGTCCGCACACAGAAGCGCGGTATCCGTGCCATTCACGAACGCTTCCTGCGCCGCCGCGGCAGTCCCTTCGTCGATCACCCCCGCTTCCGACAAAGAAGTAAACAGATGATCCCCGTAGGTCCCGCTGCCAGAATTGGCGACCACCATGCCATCCCGCGTACACAGAAACACATCGGCAGGCTCGCCAAAGTAATTGGCGGACAGCATATCCCGCAGATAATCCTCCGCAAAATACAGCCCGAGAAACATGCCTGCGATCTCCTGATCACTGTATATGGGCGCATAAAACACCATCATGGGCTTCCCTGTAATTCTGGACTCCGCCACCGTCTCAAGACCGCTCTCGCCCCGCATTCCCCGGGCAAAGTAATCTCTGTCAGAGCTGTCGTTGGTGGCCCCGTCAGACGTCAGGTTGACACCGTCCTTATTGGTAAACCGGACGGCGTCAAAGGTCGTATTTTCCTCCAGCTCCTTCAGCATGCGGGTATCAATTTTCCGGGTGCCCCCGCTTGTACCGACCAGATAGGCGCTATTTTCAATCCGCTGCAGCGCATTGTCAAATTCGCTTTCGATCCGTTCCACCGTCTGTCTGGCGGAATCCTCCGCATAGACCCTGTTCTGTTCCTGTATCCGGTTCCTGTTCAGCGTTGTATAGATAAAAAACAATACCAGTACAACAATCAAAAACAGAAACGCATAGACAACCGGCTGCCATGTTCTTCTCTGCTGCTTCATCCGCTCCGGCTCCTCTCCCCCATTTAACAGGCAGCTATTTTACCAGAAGCGATTTTCCCGTCATCTCCGCAGGCTGCTCCATGCCCATCAGCTCAATGAGTGTGGGAACGATATCCGCAAGGCATCCGCCCTCGCGCAGCCTGTACCCGGGATCGGCATTGACCAGAATGAAGGGAACCGGGTTTGTGGTGTGCGCCGTGAAGGGCGCTCCCGTCTCCTCGTCGATCAGCTGTTCCGCATTGCCGTGGTCTGCGCAGATGAACAGCACGCCGTCCACCTCTTTGACAGCCGAAACCGCTTTGCCCACACACTCGTCCACAGCCTCCACAGCCTTGATGGCCGCCTCCTGCACGCCGGTGTGGCCCACCATGTCGGGATTCGCGAAATTGATGATGACCACGTCGTAGTCGCCGGACTTAATCGCTTCCACCAGCTTATCGCACACCTCGTAGGCGCTCATCTGAGGCTTCAGGTCATAGGTCGCCACATCCTTGGGGGAATTGACCAGAATACGGGTCTCTCCCTCATTTGGCTCCTCCACGCCGCCGTTGAAGAAGAACGTCACATGGGCGTACTTCTCTGTCTCCGCAATTCTGGCCTGCTTCATGCCGTTCGCCGCAAGCCATTCTCCGAAGGTGTTGGTGACGGAAATCTTGTGGAACGCCACTTCCTTGTTGGGAATGGTGGGATCATAATCCGAGAAACATACATAAGTCAGATCCAGTCTCTTCTCTCTGGCAAAGCCCTTGAAATCATCGTCGCAGAAGCTTCTGGTGATCTCTCTGGCTCTGTCCGGGCGGAAATTAAAGAAGATCACGGAATCCCCGTCTCCTATCGTCGCTACCGGGGCGCCGTCCTTCATCACCACCGTAGGTTTCACAAACTCGTCCGTCTCGTCCCTGTCATAGGAGGCCTGAATCCCGGCAGGGCCGCTCTCCGCCTCCAGGCCTTCACCTTTTGTAAGCGCCAGATATGCCTTCTCCACTCTGTCGTAGTTGTTGTCACGGTCCATCGCATAGTAGCGTCCCGTCACGGTAGCCACCTCGCCCACGCCGATCTTTTTCATCTCGGCTTCCAGATCCTCCACATAGCCTTTGCCGCTTGCCGGAGGCGTATCCCTTCCGTCAAGGAAAGCGTGAACGTAAACCTTGGTCAGTCCGTTTCTCTTAGCCAGCTCCAAAAGGCCGTAGAGATGGGTGTTGTGGCTGTGTACGCCGCCGTCGGATAAAAGGCCGAACATGTGCAGGGAAGAATCATTCTTCTTACAGTTGTTCACCGCGTCCAGAAGAGCCGGATTTTCAAAGAAAGTGCCGTCCTGAATCTCTTTGGTAATTCTGGTAAGCTCCTGATACACGATGCGCCCCGCGCCCATGTTCAGATGTCCCACCTCGGAATTACCCATCTGTCCGTCGGGCAGGCCCACCGCCATACCGCTGGCATTTCCCTTCACAAAAGGACACTCGGCCATCAGCTTATCCATCACCGGCGTCTTCGCCAGTGCAACCGCGTTGCCCTCCGTCTTCTCGTTGAGGCCGTAGCCGTCCAAAATCATCAATACTGCAGGTTTCTGTCTTCCCATGATCGTTTCTCCTTTTCTGTTTCCTTTATTGCTTTATACTACTCTTTTATTTTGTCAACCTCTGAAAGATTAACGCCCAGGCTTGTAAGCAATGCCTTTAACGAAATGTAATCATCCTTAAGATCGGCATATGTCTTCACCGCATTCTCCTCTTTCGCCAGCTGCATACGCTTTTGCACTTTCTGAAAATCATTCAGCGCCTCTTTTATAATTTCCGCACCATTTGGCATATAATCACCTGCTTTCTCTCTGTAATCTCTCCCGCCTGCTACAGCTTTATTATATCCGTTTTATGGAAAAGTGTAAAGCCGTTCCATAAACTGTAGCCGCGTGACAATAACACACTTCTTCGGACTTTGGCGCGGGTGTAAAAAGTGATTGGTACCATACCGTTTCCTGTGATAAAATCATATCTATGGAATACATACACCGCATTAAATACCAAAGCAAACTATATGAACTCCCCTGCGAGGTGGTCTACAGCGCCCGTAAAACCTGCGCCGTCAGCATCTCCGCGGAGGGGGAAATCACCCTGCGGCTGCCCTTGGGCACCTCCGAGGCACAGATCCGCCGTCTTCTGTCAGACAAGCAGCACTGGATTATCACCCACTATCTGGAGGCCGTAAAACGCCGTGAAAGCCGTCCCGAATCTGACCTGACGGACGCCCAGCGCGCAGCCCTTGAAAAACGTTACATTGCGGCTGCAAAGGAATATTTCCCGAAGCGGGCCGCCTATTTTCTCCCGCTCACGGGCGGAAGTTTCCAGCGCATCACCATCCGCGACCAGAAGACCCGCTGGGGGAGCTGCAGCGCAAGAGGCACCCTCTCCTTCAACTGGCGGCTTATGCTGGCCCCGCCTGCGGTTCTGGACTATGTGGTCGTCCATGAATTATGCCATCTGACCCACATGGATCACTCGAAAGCATTCTGGGCGCTTGTGGAGAGCGTCTGCCCCGACTACCGCATCCACCGCAAGTGGCTGAAGGAGCACGGCTCCGAATTGGTATTATGATTTGGTTTTGATCCGCAGGCCGCCGTAACGCGGCTCATAATCGGATTCCCGTCCGCGGGCCGCGCTGCCGTCGCGTCTGACGTCCTTCGGCTTTCCGTTTCCGTATCTGCTTTTATCCCGGTTCTTTTCTCCCTTAGCCGCGTATCCGCCCTTGTCGCCCTGACCGTTGTTTTTTTCAGAAGCTTTACCACTCTTTATGCCGTAACCGGCTTTCGCACCCTTTGCGCCATAGCCATCCTTCTTCTTACCGCCGCTTGGGCCGCCGGACTTTTTGCCGTAGACGCCCCTACTCCTGTCGCCGCCTCTGTTTCTGTCGAAGCCCCGGCCCCCTTTCGCCGGCCGCTTCTCAAAGAAAAACTTCTCTGTACGGATATCCTCGATCTCATCCCCCAGCTTCATCTTCATAAACGCCGCCGCGATCTGTGTGGCGCTGTACTGCCCCAGCGCCACGGCGTCGAGAATGTACTCTGTGGCCCTGCTGATATCCTCATTTTCAATCACATCCGTGGCTTCCTTTAATATCTTTTCCGCTTTTCTGGCTGTAATATCCGCCGCGCCCGGCACTTTGCGCTCCTTGATCTTCGTATGGCAGATACGCTCGATATCACGTATTTTATACGCCTCCCTGCCGACCACCAGCGTGAAGGATCTTCCCGTTTTGCCAGCGCGCCCGGTTCTGCCGATACGGTGCACATAGTATTCAATATCATCGGGCACGTCAAAATTGAAGACCGCCTCCACGTCGCTCACATCGATGCCTCTGGCCGCCACGTCGGTGGCAATCAGAATATTCGTCCTGCCGCTCCGGAACAGATTCATCACCGTGTCTCTCTGTCCCTGCGTCAGATCCCCGTGAAGACCTTCCACCTCATAGCCTCTGCCCTTCAAATGCTCCGTCAGCTCATCCACCATCCGTTTGGTGTTACAGAAAATCAGCGCCCGTCCCGGCGTATAATAATCGATCAGGCGGCAGAGCACCTCCTCCTTATCCTGTTTCCGCACCTGATAGTAAGCCTGTTTGATTAAGGGGATCGTAACCTCCTTCGGCGTCATCTTGACATAGGCCGCGTCTTTCTGGTAAGTCTTTGTAATATCCAGAATCGGCTTCGGCATGGTGGCCGAGAAAAGGCCGGTCTGCCGCTTTTCGGGCATCCCTTTCAGGATCGTCTCGATATCCTCACGAAAACCCATATTCAGCATCTCATCCGCCTCGTCAAGCACTACCGTGTGCACCTGATCCATCTTAAGCGTACGCCTGCGCATGTGATCCATCACGCGCCCCGGCGTTCCCACCACGATCTGCACACCGGTCTTTAAGTTTTTAATCTGCTTGTAGATCTCCTGCCCGCCGTACACCGGCAGCACCTTGATCCCGTTCATGTACTTGGCGAACTTGCGCAGCTCATCCGCCGCCTGCATGGCAAGCTCTCTGGTGGGACACAGTATCACCGCCTGCAGGGAACGGTTCTCCGGGTTGATCTTTTGCAGAATCGGAATACCGAAGGCCGCCGTCTTCCCCGTGCCCGTCTGCGCCTGCCCGATGATATCGCGCCCCGTCATAAAGAGCGGAATGGCCTGTTCCTGAATGGGCGTCATATGCTCGAAGCCCAGCTCCTTCACCGCCCGCAGAATCCTGCCGTCAATCCCCGCATCTTCATAGCGGAGCCCTTCTCCCTGTTCCCCTTCTTTCTCCTCCGCGCCGCCGTCATACCGGTTGGCCGTCAGAATCTCTTTCTCCAGAAAGGCGTCAAACTGTTCGTTTTTTTTCTTTTTCTCTTTGCTCATTTTACCCTCGTTTCTTATAATTCTTTTACTCTATGACAGAACAAGTGCTGCCAGCTTTTGAGGCATGGCAGCACCAGTCAACCACTCTCTGTTTCATTTTACGCATCCGCGCACCTTTTCAGGCGCGGTAAATCCTGCGCAGCCTGCTCACCGCCCGGTCTCTGATCAGGCACTCGCCATGCTCCTCCAGATACTGCATCCGCTCCCCTGAAACCGCGATCAGGTTCCCGAACTCCACCGCCTGCGCACTGATTCTGTTGAACGACTTATAGGAAAGTCTGTTTTTCTCAAGCACCAGATAATAATCCCCGCCCTCCTTGAAAAGATGGCTCTTCACAGAGTATGTATTCGGAATCGTAGCCGCGTACTGCATCGTCTGGTGCATCGTGTGAAAGACAAACATCCTCCTGTTTTCATCATACGCATCCACCGTCTGTGCCGCAGCCCGGGCACGTTCTTCCTGCCCGGCAAGCTCCGCGCTGAACTCCTGCAGCACCTCTTTTAAGTTCTGCAGCATCTCCTTGAAGGCCGCCGGCCCTTCATCCGTAAAAGTCACCACAAGGCCGTTGTCTTTAAGCGGCGTGATCTGCATGGCAATATTGCCGTTGTTGATCTGGTAGCCCACCTCGTCGTGCGCCCGCTCGATAATATCCCGCAGAAACTCCTCGCCTCTTTCGTTGCGCTCGAAGATATCCGATAACGCAAGCCCGTATTCGGCCATGTCGTCCGCCGAGACAATGCATTGTACCGTTGCATCATTGATCTTTTTATATTTCATGTATTTTCTGTCCCCTATCCATGTGTAAAACCGCACCTAAGATATTTTTACAGAATGAGTATACCACAAAGAAACGCAATAAGAAAGAATCTTATCGCGTTTCTTTTAAAAAATTCTAATCCTGCTCTTTTCCCGTTCCGTTTTTGAGCGCTTCCAGCTCTCTTTCCTGCCATATTGCATTCGCTTCGTAGTATTCGTCAATTCTCGGGCTCTGCAGACGGAAACCGGAATCACTGTTCTCATCCTCCACGACCTGCACGGTCAGCAGAGGCAGACCGTCAAACCACAGCCCCTCGACGCCCTCAAGCTTCAATCCCGCAAAAAGGTACACTGCCAGTCCTTCCTCCCCCGCAAAAGCCGCGCCTTTCCCGGCCCTGTCATCCAGCGTAAAAGCAACGGCATCAGGCACAATCTCCACACTCTCTGTCTCCCAGCCCGCATAGGCGGAAATATCTACGTCGCCCAGCACCATGTCCCCGTCATAAGTCACATATACCTTCGCCGCATCCCGGTCGATGTCAAAGCGCAGATTCGCATTGGCCCATTCCAGACATTCTTCTTCCGTGAGGGTTCTTAACACAATCGTGCCGGTATCATAACGGTATGCGCTGTAAAGCCGCCAGATTTCCGTCTTAGAACTCTCCTGCGCAAGCAGTTTCCACACAAATCTTCTGGGCCATCCGTTTTCCGCGTACTCCAGAATGCGGATATTTTCACTAATTCCGTTTAAGTAGGAAGCGCACCACGGGATATCAAGATTCGTCTCGTCCTGCCCGATCCGCACCTTCAGCCCCCGGAAACCAAAGTCTTCCGTATACAGACCGTAGAAATAAATCAGTCCCCCCTCTTCACTGCCGAGCAGATACCAGCCGTCTTCCGGCTTTTCGCCGCCCTTTCCCTCCTGCCAGTCATAATAGGACTGTATGTCAAATTCCCTGCTGCCCTTTGCCTCCATGGCGCTATAATAGTCCAGCATATCCTGAAAGGCCGCCCGATCCGCCTCCTGCAGCGCGCTCTCCTCCAGCTCCCTGATCTGTTCTTCCGTCAGCTTTGCCGATCCTACCGCTTCCTCGTACTCTTTCTGTATCCGGGCAAATTCTCCGTTGTCCTCCTCCATGACAGTCAGTCGGTTCCGGGCATCGGAAACCGCCGCGGCGTTCGTGTCATCCTGCCCGGTCCCGCCTGTGTCCGCCGTCTCCTGCTCTCCTGTTTCCCCCGCAGGATTCCCGGCTTTCAGCTCCGCGCCCGTAAAAGTACAGCCGCAGATAAACGCCGCTGCCACCAGAACCGCCGTCAAAACGGTTCTTCTCCTCCGACTCTTCTCAGCCAGCGCCGTAATGCGCTCCCTGACGCTGCGCCCGCCGCCCTCTGTCATAAAAGTCATGCCCGGGCATTTCTCTTTGCCGGCGCCGCACTCCAAAAGGGCAAGAAGCGTCCTGCCGTAATCAAACCGTCTCGACTCTCCAAGCAGCTTAACCGCCGCCTCATCACAGGCAAGCTCACTGTCCTGTCTGGCCGCGTAAGCCGCCGCCCACACAAAGGGATCAAACCAGTAAACCGCCGCCAGCGCACACCGCAGAAACGCCCACAGCCCGTCCCCGTGCAGCGCATGACAATATTCGTGCGCCAGAATGTGCGTAAGATTCTGCCCCTGTGCAGCGGCTCCTTCTCCAATGTAAATATGACGCCCTGCCAGACATGGCCCGGGCAGCCCTTTTACCTGATATACCTTTATCCTGCGGCGGGAAAAACGCTCTGCAAATTCCTGCGGAACCGCCTCAACGGGAAAGGCTTTTCTATTTCTTAGTAAAAATCTTATAAAACGCCATTCCGCAATCACCATGTAACCGCCTGCGGCCAAAAATCCCAAGAGCCAAACCGCTCCCAACAGGCCGGACAGGGAAATGTCGCGCAGTCCCGGTGCCGCACCCTCCTTTTCCGGAGCAGTTCTCCCAAACGCCGCATTTCCCTCTGCATTCGTACTATTCCCGGTTTCCCCGCTCTTCTGCCCGGCTGTCTGTTCCGCTCCCGCATGCCGACCGCCGGAAAATACTTCTTCACGCCCACCGGCAGGCGTCGTAACCCGTCCGGCATCCGCGGACGGATTTCCGCCGTTCTCCCCTTCTAATGTGGGTGTCCCCGCATTCTCCGAGAACGTCCCCGGCAGCAGATTCATCACGCTGAACGCGCTTGTCCCCACAGACAGCGGAACCAGCAGTCTGACTACAACGAGAAGCCACAGTCCATAGCGGAGTCTCATGCTGATCTTCCCAAACGTCAGCTTCCGCAGACAGAAAATCCCGATAATCAATACCGTTGATGTAACAAACGTCTCAAGAATCATATCCTTCCACCGCCTTTCCCGAACCGGTCCGCCCGCCGTCCGCATCCTGCTGCGCCTCCTCAGCCCGCTTCAGGATCTCATAAAGTTCCGCAATTTCCTTTCCCGAAAGCGCCTTCTGCTCCACCATCGTGTTCAGCATCAGACCCATCCGGCCGTCAAAAACCCTCTCCAGAAACTCCTCCGTCTCCTGCAGCGCCGCCTCGCGTCTCTCAATCTTCGGATAGTACAGCTTCGCCCGCGCACCCGACTCATAATATACGGCGCCCTTATCCTCCATCCGTTTCAGGAAGGTCATGACCGTGTGCTTCGTCCAGCCTGTAGTCTCCTGAAAGCAGCGGGTCAACTGCATGATTGTCTGCGGAGCTTCTTCCCACAGCGCATTCATAACTTTCCATTCCGCCTCTGATAATCTGACCATAAGTATCCCCATTTCCTCTCTCAATCAGGTTGACGTTTGCCTACCATGTATATTCCCATCATACTGTATTGGTAGTCATTTGTCAACCTTCTATCCCTCATCCTGTATTTCCATTTTCCCGTCCCACCTTCGTTTCACTATTTTCCATCGCACCTGTCCGTCCCTTTGGCAATATTATCTGCTTTTATCGTCTATACGTATGTTTTGTCTGACTTCTTTGTACTTTTTATGTATTTTTGAGACGATTCTCTTTTCATTTCCACTAAAAACTGTTAAAATAGGGTTAAGTAAACAGGATTCCTGCCGATATCCTTAACAGAACAAGGAGTTCGCTGTGCAGCAAAGGATATGGCCATATCGATTCGCACAAATATGAATCCAAGGAGGGATCACCGCAATCTATGCAAATGAATGGTATTATAAGGTTGACGCGGTTATGGCGGTCACCCCGTTAAAGAAGGCAGCTTCCGATGACAAAAATCGCCAGTCCAAGCAGAACCCGTCCAAAACCTTCGCAAAAAAGTTCTTTTCCGAAGTATTAGACGAGGCATTTGAGAAGGAGAAGAGTCGAAATATCGAAATCCGAACCACAGGGTACACGAAAAACGCCCTTCCTTTTCAGAATTTTGTGAATTTACGGGAATATTCTTAGAATTGCAAAAAATACAAAAGAAATCAGAAACCTCAGCGCGTCCGGGCTGAGGTTTCTGATTTTTGATTGTTAGACTCGCAAACCCGCGCTTCGCGCTTTCTGTCCGATTGCATCGGACGTTTGCTCGTTGACGCCGCAGGAAAAACAAATGCCTGCTGCGCAGTCGCTTGTTTTTCCTTTGCGGCTGTCAGATTACATAATTTCCGCTTTTCTCTTCATGCCATTCCACCAGATCAGCCAGCGTCACGCGGTCCACCACATCACTGACCGCCTGATTCAGCATCTGCCACAACCGCAGGGTGACGCATCCCTCCTGTCTCTCACAGGTATTGACCTCGTCCTCCAGACATGCAACCGGTACAAGCGACCCTTCCGTCAGGCGTAAAATCATACCGACCGTGTACTGCGCCGGGTCTTTCATCAGGTGATACCCGCCCTGCGGTCCCCTGATACTCTTGACATATCCCGCTTTATTCAATGTGGAGATAATCTGTTCCAGATACTTTTCCGAAATCCCCTGTCTCGCCGCAATATCCCGGATCCTGACCGGCGCCCCGGTGTCATAAACTGCCAGATCCAGCATCAGTCTGAGCGCATATCTGCCCTTTGTGGAAATCTTCATCCCTGCTCTCCCTCCCCGTCTCAAAAATCACCATCTTAAATCTTCTGTTTTCCTATCGTATTAATATGCTTTATACAAAAGTTATATAATAAAAAGAGCGCGCTGTCAAGAAAGCGGTTCTTCCGTCATACCGAAGAGACCGCCAAACTTATCAATGACGCGGCTGATCTTTTCCAGATCAATCTGCAGCCTCCCCTCATAAATCCGTACGTCGATCTCCCCCTGAAGCGGATAAATATGGGGAACCGCGTCCTCCTCGGCCAGATAAACGATCAGGATTCTCCTGTCCGTATCAATCGCCCAGTATTCCCTGACTCCCGCCTCCATATACTTCATCAGCTTTAAGGTGATATCTCTCTTCTTCGTTGACTTGGACAGCACCTCCAGCACGAAATCCGGCGCACCGTAAATACCGAAATGTTTCACCTTTTGGGGGTCGCATACGACAATCACATCCGGCTGTACCATCGTGCTGACATCGCGGTCAAGCTGCACGTCTACGGGCGCAATAAAGGCCATACAGTCCCCGTCATTTTCCTCGATAAAATCCGAAACCCGCCTGTAAACCAGACCGGCAATATGCTGATGCAGTGTCGAAGGTGAGGCCATATCATAGAAAATACCGTTGATCAGCTCCACCCGCCTGTCGTCAGGCAAAGCATAATAATCCTGCAGAGTATACTCCCCCTGCTCCAGATAAATGCGCTCCGCCCCGTATGTGCGCGGCTGACTGAGCATACCCGGCTGTGAATCCATCTGGTAGGTATATGCCTTGCCCGGATAAAGCTTTTCATCCCCGAAGAGTACCTTCTCCAGCGCATCCAGCGTAGCCTTTCTGGGATTCGCACTGTCCCCCCTGAGAAGTTTCTGCAGCGTCCCGACAGGCACGCCGCTGTACTCGGACAGCTTCGCCACACTGTAGCCACGTTCTTCCTTAATCCGCAGAATATCCGCCAAAGTAATACTCATAGCACGCCTCCTTTTATCGGTTTTTACTATTACATATCACTTTTTATTATTATACATTACTTTTTATTACTTTTCAACACTTTCCTGTTTGAAAATAATGAAAAGCAGGACTATTTTCCCATTTCCCTATAAAGAAATTTCTGCCAGCGGGCGATATATAAAATAAGAGGTGAAGTCCGAAAACCTCCCGACGGGTAAACGGATTTACAGTGTAAACAGGTAAAGCTAAGGAGGGCACGAACATGAACAATATGAACGGTATCGGCAGCTATAACGCGATGCAGAAAAACATTTACAACACTGCGGCGCAGAGCAGAAAGACTGCTAAAGCTGACGATAAGAAAACCGACGAGACCAAAAAGACAAACAGCAATTCCGTGCAGCTGAGCGATAAGGCAAAAGCTCTTTTACAGGAATTGAAGAAAACCTACAACAATGCAGATTTCTATGTTGCCGAATACGAAACCGACGAGGAAGCGGCTGAATATCTCTCCCGGGGTTCCAAGGACTACAGTGTACTGATCGATCCCGAAGAGCTGGAGCGCATGGCCAACGACGAAGAGGTAAAGAAGCAGAACCTCTCCCTTCTGGATGAGTCCCTTAACAAGCTCAGCGAGATGAAGGAAGAGTTAAAAGAGACCGGCCGCGAGGACGAAGTCGTAACGCTTGGCGTAAACATCGGCAAGGACGGACAGGTATCCTACTTTGCGGAGCTTGAAAAGTCCGGCGAGCGCACAAAAGAATTCGTCGACAAAATGCTCGAGGACAAGAGAGAAGCCGCTAAGGAAGCTGAGGCTGAGAAAGCAGGCAAGGCGCAGGATAAATACAATTATGAGCACAGCAAGCGCGCTACCGTCTCCGCAGACAGCGTGGAAGATCTGCTCGAAAAGATTAAAAACTTTAACTGGGACACTGTAAAGGAAGAGACAACCATTCCCATGCCCGGAAAGAATTTCGATTTCACCGTCTGACAGATCGAACAAGTTCGATCGCGGGATCCGCTTTCGCGGACTCGAAATTTTGAGATGTTTGAAACCCATAAAAGGACCGCTCTCTGGCGATAACGCGGAGGGCGGTCTTTTTTTACATTTTAAAATCTCTTGATTTTCTTTGTGGTATTCTTCTCAAACTCCGTATCACGCAGCTTCACGCTTACCACGCGCTTATACAAAGGCGCCTTTTCATTGTACGCATCAACAATCTTTCGGACTTCGCCCTCCACATCCCTGATCTTTTTCTTGGAGGCATACTCCAGATCCGGGAAAATCTCCGCCTCGATCACACCGTCCTTCTCTCTCACCAGAACCTCCAGCACAAGACGGGCCGCGCCGATCTTATTCTCCAGCTCCTCCGGGGAAACATTCTCACCGTTCGGCGTGATAATCAGATTCTTCTTTCTGCCCGTAAGGAAAAGGAATCCGTCCTCGTCCACATAGCCCAGATCGCCTGTGCGGAGCCACCCGTCCACAAGGGTTTCCGCCGTCTCCTCCGGCATTTTATAATATCCCTGCATGACGCTTGAGCCTTTCACCCAAAGCTCCTCGTCCACCACCTTTACCTCACAGTTCGGCATACATTTGCCGATGGAGCCGTCCTTCTTATCACCCGGACAGTTGGAGCTGATCACAGGCGCACACTCCGTCATGCCGTACCCCTGCAGAATTGTAATCCCATACTTTTCAAACCGCTTCAGATAATCGGGATTTAAGTACGCGCCGCCGCTGCATATGGTATGAAGCTGCTTTCCGAAAACCTTCGCCTTTATAATGGGCGCAGGCAGCCAGTCCGTCTCCTCCAGCTTTCTGGCAAAGGTCTCGATCATAAGCGGCACCATGAGGATAATATTCGGTTCGAAAAGCTTGATATTTTTTAGCACCCGAAGCAGGGAATCGTTGATACAGATCACCGAGCCGAGAGACGTACCCTTCAAAATATCCATGCTCAGACAGTAGGCATGATGAATCGGCAGTACCGAGAGCAGCACCATGCCCGGCTCAAAGCCCATATCCTGCGCCGTGGCGTTCTCCGCCAGATTCCTGTGAGTCAGCATCACGCCCTTGCTCTTGCCCGTGGTGCCCGAGGTAAACATGATGGTGGCCAGATCCTCCGGCTGCGGGCTGTGGGAATACCCCGGTTCCTGCTCCTTAAGTATCTCTTCAAAAAGAAGCGTTCCCTCCGGCACATCTTCCGCAGATGCGCCCGGTTCTGTGGCAATCCGATATTTCAACTGCGGACATTTCTCCTGCGCCAGAGCAGCTGCTGTCTCGCGCGCCTTATCGTAAACAAGCACCGTCGCGTCCGACCGGTCGATCAGCTCGCAAAGCTCTTCCGCCGGCAGATTTGCATCTAACGGTACCGCCACGCTGCCGCCGTTCACGGTGCCGTAATAGGATACAAGCCAGGGATAGGAATTGTCTCCCACAATCGCTATATGGGCGCCCTGCTCACCGAGACTGTCAAGCGCCGCCGAGAAACGCTCGCTGTCCTCCCGGAGCTGTCTGTAAGTCTTTGCCTCCACAACCGTCTCTTTTTTGCCGTTTCCCTTGTCGCGCTTCGCCTTGTAGCGAACCGCATCCTGCGGCCCGTAGGCCTCGGATGCCTTGACTAAAATTTCCCTGATCGTGCTGCTGAATTCGTTCATAATTCCCTCCACACCGGAGCACTTTTGCGGAGACCGCGAGCCAGAGCTTCCATTTGGCTCTGCGATTTCAAGTTTGCGGCTCCGACACAAACCCGCGACCGAAAATTTTAATTTTCCATCTGTTATCTGTTATAAGCTCTCAAGGTAATCCACCGCCTCCTGCACCGTGCGGATGCCTGCAGCCTTCTCCTCCTCGATCTCCACATCAAAGGTGTCCTCCACCTCTCCGAGCATACTCATAAAATCGAAGGATGAAAAGCCCAGATCCTCCATAAACCGTGACTCCGGCCTGATATCCTCCTTTTTCACTTCCACATAGTTCGTAATGATTTCCGCCAACTGATCAAACACGTTATGTCAACCTCCTTTTATCTGTTTATCGCAGTATAAGTTCGACTCACGGGCTGTCTACGCTCCGCTTACCCTCTGTCTGCGCACTGCTCATTGCTTTCGTGAATATTATATCAGCTTTATTATATCACCGATTTTTAAATGCGGGCTCTCCGTTCCCTTAAACATGATCTTGCACATATAATAGTAGAAACGCTCCAACGTCTCGCGGCTTACAGCAGCCACCTGATGCTCAAAGTTGAAATCAAGCCCATTGTCGTCGGGACGATGCATAACCGTCAGATACATGGCCTGTGTGGTCGCTCCGTTGGGATACCACTTCGTCTTATACCGGATTTCCCCGAGCTGCTCTAACCCCTTCTCCTTCAGGGTCATAGGCTGATAGGTCAGGGACATCGGCTCATAAGTGGCGCCCTGCGGCGTATTGTAGAGCTTGCTCCTGTAAGCGAAATATTCCACCGGATTAAAATTGGTATGGCGGAACACCTCGTTCTGTCCGTTACGGATCGCCAGAATACCGTCCATAAACGTCTGATCCTCAGAGAGAATCGTCCGGAACGGGAACGAATGGATTCTCGTGCCGCCCGACTTCTTTTCCAGAAGGGTAGCCCGTCTTGCATAGGCCACATTGATGGACACGTCGTCATTGCCGTTCATCTTCTGCAGATATGTCCGAATCCCCATAATTAACAGACACTGTAAGGAAATATGCTGTTCCTCGCAAAAGCGCATCAGCCTCTGGGTAGGCTCCTCCTCCAGATGGAAAATATCGAGAGCGGAATCCACATGGCGGGTGGCCGAAAAGGCCGCTCTTGTCCCGGGGAATTTTTTCCTCGCTTCCTCCAGCTGCCCCGGCCCCAGAATCCCGTTAAAGATCGGCTCTGACTGTCCGATCAGCTTCTGGAAATACTCCCTGTCCCTGGCCTGCGCTTTGCTCCCCGCCTCATAAGCCAGATCCTTCTCCAACTGCTCGGTAAAAGAACGCATATCCGACGGATAGGCAATCCCCTCAAACTTGGCGTTACAGTAAAGCTCGATCACGTCCCGCAGGAAACAGATCAGGGACTGTGCATCCATCAGCATGTGGTCTCCCAGCACATAAAGACCCTGACAGCCATCCGGCGTCTTAATCATCACGACCCGGTTCATTGGACTGTCCTCTCTCTCAAAAGGCACCTGTGTCCAGCCCGTCATAATCTCCGCAGCCTCCTCCATGGTTTTTCCCGTGAAGTCCACATACTCGATATCACGCTCTTCCTTCTCCACCAGATACTGATACCACTGCTCCTCCTTCTTATCGTAAGCGAAGCGTACCCGCATGGACTCGCAGCGCTCATACGCCTTATAAATTGCCCGCTTCAGCTCTTCGATATCCAGCTCGTATTCGATGGTCAGGCTGGTGCCGATATTTACAACCTCCTTTTTAGGGCAGAAATCCATATAATAAATATGGAACTTCTGTGCCACAGTAAGAGGATATGTCTTGTGTCCGTTTCTTGATTTCATTCCTGTCTCCTTCACATAATCTGACCGATAAACTCCGTCAGCGCCTTCTCATAACCTTCCATGTCCTTATAGTAGCTCTCCGCATGCGCGGCTCCCGGTACAATCAGCCTGCTCTTGGGTGAGGCGCAGTGTTCATAAATCTCATCGCACATGCTGCATGGCACAAAGGTGTCATTTCCGCCGTGGATAAACAGGATCGGCACCTCAGCCTTCTCCACTTCCCTCCTGGCGTTGCACTCATCCATGCCGTAGCCCGCCAGTTTCCTGTTCACCAGATCCGCGCCCGGAATGAGCGGGAATGCGGGCAGATGATACATGCTATGCAGCACATGGGTGAACACTTCCTTCGGAGACGTAAAACCGCAGTCCGAGACAATTCCCTTCACCTGTTCCGGAAGTTTCAGTCCGCTCAACATCAGAAGCGTAGCCGCTCCCATGGACGTGCCGTGCAGAAGAATTTCCGTCTCCTCACCCAGCTCTCCTACCGCCCATCTGACCCAGCCAAGCGCATCCTGCCTGTCAAGACAGCCAAAGCCGATGTATTCTCCCTCGCTTGCGCCGTGTGCCCTCGCATCGGGCAAAAGCATGGCGTAGCCCCTTTTCTGGTAATAATCCGACAGGCCGATATAGTCGGACAGCCCCTGACTGGTGTAGCCGTGGAAACAGATCACAATCTTCTGCTTCCCCTGTTGCTCCTGCGCCGGAAAATAGGTCGCATGAAGCCGCAGCCCGTCAAAGCTCGTCTGCCATACATCATTATGCGGCCGTTCCAGCATGGCCGCCTTCCGCTCCTCAATAAGCGGCATATACTGGTTCCAGTCCGTGCCCGCCATCTTCATGGTGCGCTCGGTTTTCGCCCTGCCGCGTTTCATGGTCCGTCCATAAAAATAAGCGATCTCTCCGCCGCAGGCCGCCGCCAGAAGCCCTGTTCCCAACACCGCCTTCTTTAAAAACCCTGTTTTCTTTTTCATTTTTTCTTCGCCTTCTTCTCTTCCTGTTTCGCCGCCTTTTTCATCTCCCGCTGCTTGGCCTCTATGATCTCCTTTAAGCGCAGCGCCTTGTCAATATTGCCTTCCACTTTGAGCTTCTGGGTCGTGAACGCCCATACCGGGTCCATCTCGCCTGTGGCGATCTTCACAAGCACGTCCGGCGCACAGATAAATCTGGCGTCCCTGTCATAGTACTCGTAAGGCTCCACATAGAGCGTCCCGTCCTTCACTTCCACATAGAAAGCGCCGCCCGCCTCCTCGTCTTCAATGTCAAATTCAAAAGCCAGATGCTCGTGAATGTCGCTCACATCCGCACCCATGAATCTTCCCTTAATGTCATAGAAAAAATCTGCGTAAGTCATTTTACCCTTTCCTCCTCGCGGTAGCCCCCGCTCCCTTCTTCTACATCTTTCGACCAGCGGTCGATTTTACACTTCTAACATTACCACATCTTTCGACCGCCGGTCAATAGTTTCACAAATATTTTCACACAATGTTCCCAAGACAATTGTCCACACCGCCAATCTGTGATACAATCTTCGCGAAGGCAATGAGCAGTGCCACTACGTAAGATGGCAAAATGAATGCTCGCATTCAATTTTGACAAGCGTATTTTCAGCGGAAAGGCATAACAATATGGCAGACACACAAAAATATGACCGGATTTTAGACGCGCTCCAGCAGCTTATGATCGATGAGAGCATTCAGAATATTTCTGTCAGCGACATTGCCGCCAGAGCAGGCATCGGTAAAGGCAGTATCTACTATTATTTTCCGTCAAAAGAAGCAATTTTAGACGCGCTGATCCGAAGAAATTATGAAACGCCATTACAGACTGCAAAAAAGCTTGCCGACCAGACAGATATCCCGCCCTTTACAAGAATGGCCATGTTGTTTCAGGCCTGCAGTAATTCCGCGGCAGCCTTCTTAAAACAGGGAAGTGAAAAAAGCAGAGCCATCACGATTCAGGAATCCGCTTATCTGCACCAGAAATACTTAAATTATCTGATCTCGGAATTAAAGCCCAATCTGGCGAAAATTATCAGACAGGGCATCGCCGCCGGGGAAATCCATTTCGACTATCCTGAGGCACTGGCGGAAATCGTACTGATCGTCCTTGGCGTAAAGCTGAACAACACCTTTCTCTCCACCACGCCGGAGGACTGCGAATACACCATACGGGGACTGATTTCTCTATTGGAGCAGGGCACGGGACTGCCCGAAGGAACCTTAAGCTATCTGAATCTTTCAGAATAAAACCACAGGATTTGGCAAAAGCCTCTCTCTTCTATTTTATAAGGCCGGTTCACACCGGCAAAATAAATATAAAACCGGCGCATATAATGGAAGACGAAACAGAAAAAACACCTGTAAATATAAGTATATGTCTGTTATACACATATCCGAGCCCACGAGACATCTCAGGATCTCGTATTCCGTCATCTGCTTGAAAAAAAAAGGGGGGGGGGGGGGGGGGGG
>CAMWPB010000035.1 GCA_947176065.1 uncultured Lachnospiraceae bacterium
ATCCATAAGATGGCCCTGTCCCATATTGTCGCAACGGACTATCATACCATGATCACCGTGGTGGAGCAGATCAAAGAAGAAGAAAAAACATTGGAAGCATATTTGGAAGAATATAAGAACTACGTCACGGAAGATGAGGAAGCGGTTTACAGAGAGCTTTTGGAAAACTACGAATCTTTTAAACATGCTTTGGTTTATCTTGTATGCGCCAGTGCGGACAGCAAGACGCAGGATGCCTACGCGTATGCCAATGGCGACGTTGCCCGCTTCGGATCTGCCATAGAAGAGAACACCGCTAAGCTGTATGAGGCTGTTAACGCAAGGATAGAAGGCGAAAGGCAGGAGCTTTTGAATGTCTATGTCAGTTCGCTGATTATTGCGGCCGCATCCATTGCGGCATGTCTGCTGCTGGTGCTTGCAGCCATTCGGATTATCAAGAAATATGTGATAAAGCCGATCAAGGGCACGGTGGATATGCTGCAGGATAATTCACAGAAACTTGACGAGGTGACAGGCGGCGTGCTGAAGCGTACCCGCACATCGGGCGAAAGCGCAAGAGGTCTTTCCGCGCTTGTAGATTCCCTGTCCACGGCGATCCGGAATGTGGCGAAGAATGCGGCCATTATTAACAACAGCGCGGCGGACATCAAAGGGGATGTCCGTGAAATGGCCGAAGAATGCGGCGCTATCACAGACTATTCCTCCGCCATGAAGACAAGGGCAAACGAGATGGAGGCGGCGGCACAGACAAACACGGAAGTCATTCAAAAGAAGGCTGCCGATATTCTGGAAGTATTGGAAGAGGCGATTGAAAACAGTAAGAGTGTAGATCAGGTGAGCCGGCTGACAAAGGATATTGTAGAAATTTCGTCAACGACCAATCTGATAGCCCTTAACGCTTCTGTGGAAGCGGCGCACGCCGGTGAAGCTGGAAAAGGCTTTGCTGTCGTTGCAACGGAGATCAAAGCGCTGGCACACTCCTGCGGTGAGACTGCCGGACGCATTCAGGAGGTCAATCAGATCGTTACGGATGCGGTACATAACCTGTCAAAGCATTCCCAGGATCTGGCGGATTATCTGAGCGAAACTGTTTTGACGGAGTTCCGTGAAATTGCCCGTTCCGGCAGACAGTATAAAGAGGATGCCGATTATGTAAAGGAAATGATAGACGCATTCAACAGCAGGATTGACCGTCTCAGCGGCTCTATGGTTGAGATCGCCGATTCTATTGAGAGCATCACAAAGGCGATTGACGGCGGCGCCGTTGAGATTACCGGGGTTGCGGACAGCACGAAGAGTCTGGCCGGAGATATGGCGGATATTACGGGCCGTATGGATACGAACCGGGAAATTGTAGAAGAGCTGAAAAAACAGATGGAAGTATTCGCAGGTTTTTAAAGAAGAAATGCAGTAAAAAACAGCACGATAGAGCGAAAAGGCTCTATCGCACCTTTTTGCAGAAATGTTTCAACCAAAGAGGGAGGAAAACGATGGAGATTCTGCGCAATTTCGGGATTGAGACTGCCTTCGTGGCAGCCGTGATGCTTTTGGGATTTTGTATACTGGTTCATTGGTACAGGAAAAAAGCAAGCGCTCTTTTGAACCGGGAAAAGGCGGACACGGACCGGCTCAGGGCGGCGCTGGCGCAGGTGGAGCGGGAACGGACCGCAATGGAAAATATACAGGCAGCGCTGGGCTCCGGCCCCTGGAGTATGGAGTTTAATGAGAGGGGAGAGATCACCTCCTGTATCTGGACGGATACCTTCCGTCATATGCTGGGATATGAGGGCGAAGCGGATTTCCCGAACAGGCTGGAATCCTGGTCGGATCTGCTGCACGGAGATGACAAGGACTATGTGATGAAGGAGTACTGGGACACGGTGAGGGATTACACCGGCCGTAAGACTTACGATGTGAAATACCGCCTTCTCACAAGAAATGCAGGGTGGAGATGGTTCCATGCGGCAGGTCGTCTGTCCAGAAGGGCGGATGGATCTCCGATCACATTTGTAGGGTTTTTTATAGATATTGATGAGGAGAAAAGGATGAAGGCGCAGCTGGAAGCGCAGAGGGCGGATCTTCAGGATGCGCTGGCTGCGGCACAGCATGCCAACCAGGCGAAAACCACCTTCCTCAACAATATGTCCCATGATATCAGGACTCCCATGAATGCCATCATAGGCTTTACGTCGCTTGCCGCCTCGCATATCGATAACAAGGAGCAGGTACAGGACTATCTGTCTAAGATTGTCACTTCCAGCAATCATCTGCTGAGCCTGATTAACGATGTGCTGGATATGAGCCGCATTGAAAGCGGGAAGGTAAAAATAGAGGAGAAGGAGAGCTCTCTTCCCGAGATTCTGCACGACTTAAAGACGATTGTACAGGCGGATGTCATGTCAAAGCAGCTTGATTTCTATATTGACACGGTGGACGTGATAAACGAAAATGTTCTGTGCGACAGGCTCAGGCTGAACCAGATTCTGCTGAATCTGTTGAGCAATGCCATGAAGTTCACTAAGCCGGGCGGTATGGTAAGCGTTCGGATTCTGCAGAAGAGAAATGCGCCGGAGGGTTATGCGGCATATGAATTTCAGGTAAAAGATACGGGAATCGGCATGAGCCCGGATTTTCTGGAGCATGTTTTTGATCCTTTTGAGCGTGAAAGAACAAGCACGGTCAGCGGAATACAGGGAACCGGGCTTGGCATGGCGATTACCAGAAACATTGTGGATATGATGGGCGGTACCGTCTCCGTGGAAAGTGAAGTGGGAAAGGGCACTACATTCACGGTATCTTTACAGTTTAAGACCTGTTCCGGCCCGGTAAGGCAGGAAACGATTCCGCAGCTGCAGGGGCTTCGGGCGCTTGTGGTAGACGATGATTTTAATACCTGCTCCAGCGTGACGAAGATGCTGGCTGACATCGGCATGCGTCCGGACTGGACGACGTCAGGCAAGGAGGCGGTGCTGCGGGTTAAGCTTGCCGGGGAACAGAATGACAGCTATGCCGTGTATATCATTGACTGGCTCATACCTGATATGAACGGAGTCGAGGTGGTGAGACGTGTCCGCAGGCTGATCGGGGAAGAGACGCCCATTATCATTCTGACTGCCTATGACTGGTCGGATATTGAGGAAGAGGCAAGAAAAGCAGGCGTTACGGCTTTCTGTTCCAAGCCTGTCTTTTTATCGGAGCTCAGAGAGATTCTGGAGGCGCCGTATGTGGCCAGAAATGCGGAAGAAGCATTGCCGGAGACATTTTCCTTCGATGGAAAGAAAATCCTTCTGGTGGAGGATAATGAACTGAACCAGGAGATTGCCATGGCGATTCTTCAGGAGGCCGGCTTTGACGTGGATGTGGCGGATGACGGCGCTGTCGCGGTAGAACGGATGAAGGAAGCGGAACCCGGCCGGTATGATCTGATTCTGATGGATATCCAGATGCCGGTTATGGACGGCTATGAAGCGACGAGACAGATTCGGTCGCTGGAGGATTCGGATCTTGGCAATATTCCGATTATAGCCATGACAGCCAATGCTTTCGATGAAGATAAAAAGGCGGCGGTGGAAGCAGGGATGAACGGTCATATTGCAAAACCGATCGACGTTCCCAAGCTGCTGGAGCTGCTATGGGAGATCGTAAAACTGTCCGCCTGACAGGAAGAGACTTCGTGAGAGGTCTCTTTTTTTGCCTTTTTTCACCTGAGGGAAAGAGCAGAGTTATGTAAACCGATGTGCAGTTTATGCCATAAAAACTGCGATGTATACCAAAAACCTTCCAACCTGACATGCTTTGCACTATAATAATACGGATATTTGTGCGTTCAGTGTCACAAAGGAGGAGACGGAAGGTATGAAGACAAAGAAACTCAGTATTGCAGCGCAGCTTTTTCTCTTTATTTTAGGGTCGGCCGTTATCGTGGCAGTGATCGTGGGAGGTGTTGCCTATTCAAACATGGGCAGTTTCCTGCAGAAGAAATGCAAGGATGACGTGATGGAAATTGCGGTGATTGCCGCGGAGAATGTGGATGGAGAAGTGTTTGCGAAGGCCATGGAGGGAGATGAGACGGCGCTTTTGGCGGTGAAGGACAGTCTGAGTTTCTTTCTGGTCGGCGATTCGGTTACCTATGTCTACACCCTGATGCCCAAGGACGCGGACCGTTTTCAGTTCGTGGTGGACACGGACCCGGATGATCCGGGAGAATACGCGGAGGACTACGAGGCGCAGGACGCCATGTTCGAGGCGATGCAGGGACAATCTTCCGTGACGAAAGATCCTTTCACGGACGAGTGGGGCACCTTTTACAGCGGATATGCACCGATTTTTCTTGACGGTAAGGCGCTTGGTATTGTGGCGGTGGACTATGAAGCGTCCTCCATTCAGACTTCCCTGAACAGTCTGATCCGCAATATGTTATTAGCCGTGGGTGCGGCTCTGGCTTTTGCCGTTTTGGCGGCGCTGCTGGTTGCGGTCAGGATGCGGCGCAACTTCATTAAGGTAAACGATAAAATTGTGGAGGTTGCGTCAGACGACGGGGATCTGACGAAGGTGCTGGACATCGCCTCGGGAGATGAACTGGAAGTGATCGGCAGCAGTTTAAACCGGCTTTTGGAAAAGACGGGCAATACGGTCAGGGAGATCAAGGGCGGAACCGACAGCATAGAGGCAAAGATGGGTAATATCAACACTCATGTGTCGGGGTCGGCCGCGCAGGTGGCCGGAATCAATGACACCATACATTCCATGGTGGCAGCTTCCGAACAGATTGCGGCATCCGTCGGGACGGTGGGCGAACAGGTGGATTTTGTATATAAGGATATACAGAATATTGTTGAGATTGTTGCGGGCAATACGATCAGCCTGCAGGAGATCAGCGCATCCTCCACGGGACTGAACGACACGGCGCAGACTTCCTATGCGGGTATCGGGAAAAAGGTGGAGATGATGTCGGGGATGCTGCGGGAGGAAAAGAAGCGGGCGGAGGCAGTGCTTCGGATCAAGGAGCTTTCGGAGACGATTCTGGGTATTTCCGGGCAGACAAACCTGCTGGCATTGAATGCGTCTATCGAGGCGGCGAGAGCGGGCGAAGCGGGAAAAGGCTTTGGCGTAGTGGCGGGAGAGATCGGTGTGCTGGCAGGCAATACCAATGAGGCCGCCAATGAAATCCAGAAGATGAGCAGAGAGGTGGTGGAGGCCATTCAGGGGCTTGGCGCGCTGGCGGATAAAATGCTTGATTTTCTGGAGCATGAAATTTCCGGGGATTATCAGAAATTCGGCGCTCAGTCCCATGGCTTTGCGGAAAAATCGGATGAGATCAGGGCGTCTATGGAGCGGCTCCTGAACAATATGGAGGAGTACGCCGGGGTGCTTCAAAAGATCAGGATGGCTATGGAATCTGTCGGCACAGCCTCCGAGGAGAGCAGTACGGAGATTATCCGGCTTTCAGAGAGTCTTGCGGCGATAGATGAGGAGATGAAGAGCATAGAGACTGCGGCGGCTGACACATTCTCGGCCATTTCGGTCATGAACCGGGAGCTGAGCGGTTACCGGGTATAGTGCGGGTACAAAAAGGACTCTGCTGACATTCCGGATTGGCGTCTGCAGAGTCTTTTTTTGTCCGTACACCCGCATGGGGCATATTTTTCCTGTTCGGTTCAGGCGCTCGCCCAAGCGTCAGGGGTTACATTTCTTGCAGGGCGCATATCCCTGTGAAATAATACTGTCCCGGCTATCAGAGCTGTCCTGCCGGTTCGTGGTTGGCAGGGAATTGCAGGTGGGTCTGTGAAATTTCTTCGTCTTGACATTCAGCACATAGGTAAGCCCGTTGGTGGCGGGCGGTGCGCTCTCCTGTGGTTTCTCCTCCACGGCAGGCGCGGTTTCTTTCTGTGGCTGTGCGGAGGCCGGTGTCTGTTCGGATGCTGCAGGCTGTCCTGAATCGCTTGGCGTTTCTGACTGTGCCGGTGCAGCCGGAGCCGTTGTCCGGGTCTGACCGGAGGCCGTCTTTGCTTTTGCGGCAGAATTTGCAGAAGCGCCTGCGCTGCCGGTAGGTTCGCCTGCTTTCCATGTTTCTGATGCAGGCACGTTGAAGGAGATCGACTTGCCGTCCGTGGACGCAATGACCGTGCCGGCCTCGTCAGTCCGATAAACCATGACGCCGTTTTTGCGGAGCCTGTTCAGCGTTTCCGCATGAGGATGCCCGTAGGAATTGCCTTCCCCGCAGCTTATCACCGCGTAGAAAGGATCAACGGCCTCAAAGAAAGCCCCGGAGGTCGAATATTTGCTGCCGTGATGGCCCACCTTGTACACATCCGCAGAGATATCCAGGCCTGTCTTTAATATATCCTTTTCGGCATCCTCCCCGGCGTCTCCCGTAAACAGGAAGGAGCGGTTTCCGTTTTGCAGAAGCAGCGCGATGGAGGCGTCGTTGGGATTATCGTACGACTTGCCCGGAGCCAGAATGGTAATGCTGGCCGTGCCCAGCGTGTACTTGGAGTTGACCTTTGGAGTCAATGGCTTAATCCGTTTGTCATCGAGCGACTGGATCAGTTTCTGGTAGGTCTTATTGTCTTTCTCAAAATTGGAGACAAACACGTTAGATATATCAAATTTCGTGATAATCACGGGTGCGCCGCCAATGTGGTCGGCGTCCGGGTGGGTCAAAACCAGATAATCCAGCTTGGTTATTTTCTGCTTTTGCAGATAGTTCTGGACCGCCGTGCCTTTGGTGTCGTCGCCGGTGTCAATCAGCATGGCGTGTCCGCCGCAGGTGACAAGCGTGGCGTCCCCCTGTCCCACATCCATAAAATGCACTTCCATTTGATCGGGATTGGCGGCTTCGGCCGCAATGGGAGCCGAAAGAACGCACCCCAGAAGAACGGATACGGCCAGAACCAGATGTAAGGCCTTCTGCGTCAGTTTTTTCATGACAAAAATTCCCCCTTCTCTTTTTGTATGTAATTGTAAAATTATGGGATGGGTTTAGTATATCATATTTTTTGAGGCCATTACAGCAAAATAATATAAGAAAGAATTACAATTCCAAAAGCGGTTGCGCGATCAGGGAGAATCTGGTAACCTAATACAGAGCAACCGTTTGCGCAGCCGAACGGCCGCAGACATGCGGCTCGCTGCGTGCGAAAAAAACGCCTGAAAAAATGATTTGGCGCATATGGCGGGAAGGGAGCAGACCATGGAAGAAAGAAATCTGACAATCGCGGATATTGCACAGGAGCTGGGCGTGTCGAAAACCACCGTGTCCAGAGCCATGTCCGGCAAGGGCAGGATCGGGGAAGAGACGCGCAAGAGGGTGCAGGAATATGTGGAAGCGCATCACTACAGCCCGAATGTGGTGGCGAAAGGACTTGCACAGAATAAGACCTTTAATCTGGGGCTGGTACTGCCCGGGGATTATAATATCGTGGAGCTGCCCTTTTTCCAGAAGTGTATGATGGGAATCAGCCGGACGGCGTCCGCAGCGGGGTATGACGTGCTGCTTTCCATGGTGACTGCCGATAAAATTACACAGCTTGAGAGGGCTGTGACAAACCGTAAGATCGACGGAGTGATTCTCACAAGGACACTGACGGACGATGCGCCCATGCGGTATTTACAGGAGAACGGCGTGCCCTTTGTGGCGATCGGCAGCACCGAAGATGTCCGAGTGGTTCAGATTGACAATGACCACAGAGGGGCCTGCCGGGAACTGACGGGAAGACTGCTGGACGGAGGTGCCCGCAGTCTGGCGCTGATCGGCGGCAGGGAAGAATTTATTGTTACGAGAAACCGCCAGCGGGGATTTGAGGACGCTTTTGAGGAGCGGCCGGACTGGAACGGTGTCAGACAGACTTTTCTCAATGTGGAGGAAGGCCGGGAAGTGGAAAAAATCGTGGAAGGGCTTCTGGAGGAGCGGGTCGGGTGCATCGTATGTATGGATGATTTTTTGTGCGGCTGCGTGCTGAATGCCCTGCAGACAAGACAGGTCGCGGTGCCGGGACAGATGCAGGTGGTATCTTTTTATGACAGCACCGTGCTGGAGAACCGTATTCCGGCCATCACATCGATTCGTTTTGATGTGGAGGAGCTGGGGAGAAAGGCCTGCGGTCTGCTTTTACAGATTTTAGAGGGAGAAGCGGTGGAAGTACGTACGCTTCTGGGGTATGAGGTACGGATGCGGGAATCGACGAAAAGATCCCCGCGGCCCTATTGACAATGCACGCCCTAACTTATATGATGAGGATAATAAGTCAGGGAGGTGAGCATCTGTGCGGATGAAAAGATTTTTTACATGTGGAGCGGCGGGTCTGCTGATGGCCGGAATGGTTGTCATGCCTGTGTCGGCTCACGGACATCATAGTCAGTCAGGTGCCGCGGCGAAAGCGGTTTGTTCCGTGTGTACGGTGGAGGATTGTACAAGAGTCGGACTGCACACACATGATAATACGACCTATTGTGGATATGCCCATGCGGGAGGATACTGTGACGGTTCCTGCGGGGCTGTCAGCGTATGTACGGTGGCGGGCTGTGCGGAGCCGGGATACCACCTGCATGACAGCCAGACCTACTGCGGTTATAATCATGCGTGCGGCTACTGCGACGGCTCCTGCGGCGTTGTCGGGGTCTGCACGGTGGAAGGATGTACGGAGACAGGGTACCACACCCATGACAGCCAGACCTATTGCGGATATGCCCATGAGCATGGTTACTGCGATGGCGCCTGCGGCATTGTCGGGGTATGCCATGTGGAGGGATGTACAGTGACCGGGCAGCACACACACGGAAGCCAGAGCTATTGCGGCTATAATCACGCGAACGACTACTGCGATAATTCCTGTGTGAGACAGAGCAGCGGACAGGGCACAGGACGGTCGGGAGGTCATCACGGCAGACATCACTCTTAGATAATAGAACGGGTAAAATACTATTTACGGACAGCATTATGGCAATCCATACTGCTGTCCGTTTTGCGCGCATAAGCAGAGTCAGAAGGTGGAACAGACTGGCCACATGCATGTGAGCCAGTCTGGGACAGCTTATGACGAGCAACGCGAACGAGAAATGCGAAGCATTTCGAGTCTGCTTATGCGCGGACCGGAGTGGAACGGAGACCGCGAACGAGAAATGATTCGCATTTCGAGTCTGCTTATGCGGAGGCCAGAGCCTTACGGTATTTTAAAAATTGGAAAAATATGCATTGACAAGCTCTGTGCAATTTGTTATCATCTGAGTATGAACAACCGATTGCGCAAAGTGAAATCTACCAAACAATTATCGGCATAAGAGAGCAAAGTGTAGATAAGCGATGCCGGCGGCGCAGAAAATAGCGGCAATTTATAAAAAAACGGAGGGAAGGGCACATGGATAAGTTTATTGTAAACATCATCCATCGTCCGGAGATGGTACCTGAGTACGCGGAGAAGGTGACCGGACACGGCAAAGAGGAGGATATCGGAAGGAAAGAGCTTCTGACAGAATCTCTCGATATCTTTAAGACACAGCAGGCGATTGCGCACAAGAACGGATTAAAGACGACGATTCAGATGACCTACGCCTCTTTATTTAACGACGAGGCGGTGGCGCTTGCAAAGGCGGACCATGAGCAGTACGGCGATGAGATCGCGCTGTCCCTGCTTGGTCTTCCCTGCGAGGAGTTCCGTGAGAAATACAAGACGAAGGATTTTTGTATCTGGATGTTCTCCATGGAGGACAAGAAGTCTATCGTGGACGATGTGTTTGGGAAATTCCATGACAGGTTCGGCTTCTACCCGGAGTCCACGGGTTCCTACTATATGGACGCTGATCTGACCAATTATATCAAAGAGAAATATCCCATGGTGAAGTGCGCCGTGGCTACCTGCTGGGAGGAAGGCCCGAAGGCGTACCACACCTGCAATAATTCCTGGTATACGTTTATGGACGGCGGCCCCTGGGCGCCCTGGATTCCGAGTAAGCAGAATACCCACGCGCCTGCGGCGAACGAGGAGGAGGATTCCGGCATTGTGGCGATTCCCCACCTGTCCCGCGACCTGATTGCCTGCTATGACGGCAACGGCTCCAATTTCGGGACGCATCCGCAGAATGTCCTGCGGAGTATGTGCTATGATTCCAAGACCTGGGAATATCCGTATCTTTACAATCTGATCGACCAGTTCCGGGCACTGGCGAAATACAACAATGGCTACGCCTACAACATGATGTTCGTGGGTCCCGGCTGGATGAACAAGATGGGCCGCTGGGAAGCGCCCTATGAACTGCTTCTCAAGTCTTATGAGGACGGTATGGCATATTACGGCCAGCTCAAGAAGGAAGGGAAGCTTACCGACATGACCATGGCGGAGTTTGCGGACTTTTACCGTGAGAACAGAAGGCTCACGGAGCCGGAGTGCGCGCTCTGGAGAGATATTTTATACGGATCGGACAAACAGCTTTTCTGGTATTGCGATCCGTTCATGAGAGTGTGCGCAAACATGGATCAGGGCGGCGCGATCGTAGACCTGCGGCCTTATGCGGCGAAGCTGGAGTGGCCGGTGGGTATCGGCACGAAGCATGTGACGGACGCCTCCTATCCTTTCCTGATTCAGGAGAAGTACCGTGCGGGCTACTTTACCCACTATGCGGGAGAGGGCACGGTCAGAAGCGCGAAGCTGACCCACAACGGTGAGGAAGTGGATCTGTGTCTGTGCCGGACGAAGGCACATTTCTCGCAGGAGGGCAGCACGAGAATCCTGACACTGGATCCGGTGGATATCGAGTTCTATGACCTGACGGTGAAACTGCAGACGAAGATGTACTTCGAGGAGGGAAGCTCCAATATTAAGATCGAGAGAACGATTCTTGAGATGAGCGATCCGAATGCAGAGGTGGAAATAAACGAGTATATGGTGGCATGCTACGGCACCACGGAATACTCGGAGGATATGAGCAATGTGAAGCTGTCCGTGACGGACGGCTCCAAGACGGAGAAGATCGATTACGCCTATAAGTGCCGCGAGGCGCAGATGCAGGGCGCGACAGAGGCCGTGGCGGTGGTTCCTGAGATCGGGACGAGAGTGTCCATAAGCTGTGAAAAGAAAGAGGCGGTCGGTTACATCAAAGAAGGATATGCATTCTCCCCGATGTTCACGTTAGGCTATACGACCCGGTTAAAAGATAAGGAGGTATTTGCGACATGGCTCAATCTGGCAAAGGCAAATTAAATTACAGGTGTCCCTCCTGCTTTATGAGAGACTTGGATATCGATATGTTTTATGATAAGGATAAGAAAGAGTACCACTGCATCCGCTGCCAGTATGTGGGGACGGAGGAGGACGTGCTGGAGAAAAACGAGCTGGTGCGCTTCCGCTATAAGGATGCAATGAAGCGGTTTACGAAATTTGATTTTGACTGATGACGGAGAGACGGACGAAAGATGGCATTCTGCGTCGCCACGCTTTCGCTCCGGTCGTAACGCAGCAGACACTAAGCTCGAAAAAACCTCGCTAAGTGCTGGCGTTACTTTAGGGGCTCCTTGAGAATGCCATCTTTCGTCCTGTCAATCCGGCAAGCAGAAAAAAGAAAGGTAACATATGCAATTTTATAAAGGCATGGATATATCTACCATAAAGGAAGTAGAGAGTCTGGGCGGGAAATTTTATGACCATGGCGTGGAGAAGGATGTGTTTGAGATCCTGAAAAGCTATGGGACGAATGCGGTCAGGCTCCGTCTCTGGAACGATCCGTATTCGGCGGACGGCACGCCTTACGGGGCGGGCACGAACGATCTGGAGACGACGGTCGGGCTGGCGAAGCGCGCAAAGGCGCACGGAATGGATGTGCTGCTCTGTATGCACTACAGCGATTTCTGGGCTGATCCGGGGAAACAGCGTGTGCCAAAGGCATGGCGCGGGATGGACGCGGAGCAGTTGACCAAGGCGGTCTATGATTTTACAAGAGATACACTGTTGACCCTGCGGGATGCAGGGGCGTACCCGGATCTGATTCAGATCGGCAATGAGCTGACAAAAGGCATGCTCTGGCCGCTCGGAAAGCTGGCGGAATGCGGGAATTATGACAATCTGGCGCAGTTTGTCAGCGCGGGCATCCGCGCGGTGCGCTCACTGGACGGCGATATGCCGGTAATGATCCATTTGGACAATGGCGGCAATGCGCCGATGTACCGTGACTGGTTTGATCATTATATGGAGCGGGGAGAGGACTTCCAGATCATCGGGCTTTCCTACTATCCGTTCTGGCATGGCAGTCTGGAAGACTTGCAGAACAATATGAACGATCTGGCGGTCCGTTACGGCAAGGAGCTGGTGGTTGCGGAGGTATCCATGGGCTTTACCATGGAGGACTACGGCGCCTATGAGAAGCTGGCGGAGAATGAGCGCAAAGGTTATGCCACAAAGCCTGCGCTGGTGGAAAAGCTGCCATTTCCCATGACGAAGGAAGGGCAGGCGGATTTTATGAGGGCATTGTTCGATGTGATCGATCAGGTGCCGGAGAAGAAGTGCAGAGGATTTTTCTATTGGGAACCGGCCTGGATTCCCGTGCCGGGATCGGGCTGGGCCAATGAGGAGGCTTTAAAGTATATCGAGGAAAAGGGGCCCGGCGGCAATGAATGGGCGAATCAGGCATTGTTTGACTATGACGGTCAATCATTGCCCGCGCTGGAAGTAATCCGTGATTACCAGCCGGCAGCGGGGCGAGGCTGAAACAGTCACGTCTCCGGCCTGACCGGGGCGGTGGACTTCCTGACGATCAGCTGGGGCCGCAGCATGGTACGGCTGATGGGAATGTGATTGATAAGGGAATGCAATGTATAGAAGCCGGATTTACCAAGCTCCGTCCGATCCTGACGTATGGTGGTGAGCGGCGGATCCAGTCTGGCGGACAGCGGGATGTCGTCGAAACCGACCACGCTGAGTTCTTCGGGGATTCTGACGCCGCGTTTGCGGCACTCCTCGATCACGCCGGAGGCGATCAGGTCGTTGCCGCAGAGAATGGCCGTGATGCCCATGGAAAGCAGACGGTCTATATGATCCTTGGCGGAGTCTGCCACATAGTAGCCGTAAGGCATGGTGCCTTTGCTGAAAGGAAGGTTGTGGGCGGTCATGCTGTCAATATAAGCCTGACGGCGCTGCTCCGAGATACAGGAGCGCCAGGAACCGTTGATCAGGGCGATGTGACGGTGACCCAGTTTCATCAGATGGACAACGGCGTCATCGATGCCTTCCAGATTGTCAGAGCCGACGGAGGCTACCGCGGGGTTTTTGCGGATATAATTATCAAAGAGAACTGTCGGGATAGAGGTTGCAGTGAATTGACTCATCCAGTCATCCAAAAGCGCAAAGCCTACCATAAAGCCGCCGACGAATCCGTGCTTCAGCATGAAGGTATCGTATTTTTCCTCAGCCTGTATGTGGGGGGTGACAGGAAAGACCGTGACGTCAAAATTCTCCCGGAAGGCGACCTGGCGGAAACCCAGAATGATATCGTATCCGAACTGTTCCGGGGTTTCGTAGTCCATGTTTTCCACGAAAAGACAGACCTTCCGACGGTCTTTTCCCCGCATTTGTTTGGTGGTGTAGCCAAGCTCCACGGCAGTGTCGAGCACGGTCTGGCGAAGGGATTCGCTGATGTCGCTGGCGCCGTTTAAGCCCTTGGACACGGTGCTGGTGGAAATGCCGAGACGGTTGGCAATATCTTTGATTGTAGCCATGATAACCTCCGGTGCTTTTGCTGGTCAGGTGTCTTAGCCCTGAGAACAGACTTTGCAGGATTAAGACAATTATGAGACAAGCATATTAGAAATGGAATAAAAATGCAAGGGAGACTGCTTTTTTTGTATGGAAAGATCAAAAAAACGTTTTCCATATTGACAAAGGGTATTTGGAAGTGGTAAATTTAAGCTAAATAAATGCGAAACTTTACGAAAATTTTTGCAGAAAGGACTAGTCCTTTCTCTATATCCTAATATATTAGGATATAAAAACCCTGACCGCCACAACGTTACAGGACGCGTTCGGCGTAAAGGGGAGAAAAGAGTCTGCAAAGAAACGGGAAAATGGGATATAAAATACGGAATTACGACTTGCAAAAGCTGTGATACCGTGTTTTGTATAGAAACAAAAAAATATGACTTTTTAGTAAGAAGTCGAAAGGAGAGAGTTACATTATGAAAAAGAAAGTATTGGCAACAGTATTGGCAACAGCAATGACAGTCGGATGTCTGACAGGCTGCGGCGGCGGTGCGGCAGAGACTCCGGCGGCAGAAGCGCCGGCAGCGGAAACACCTGCGGCGGAGGAACCGGCAGCAGAAGAGCCGGCAGCGGATGAGGCGCCTGCGGTAGAGGCTCCTGCCACTGCGGCGGAGGGAACAGACCCGGTTGCAAACCTGATTGCGGCAACGACAGGTACGGTAACGCTTAAGGTATGGGCTTCCGAGGAGGATCAGGATCTCACGACCAAGATGCTGGACGATTTCAAGGCGGCTTATCCGGATGTCACATTTGACATTACCCTTGGTGCGGAGAGTGAGTCTACCGCGAAGGATACGGTTCTTACGGACGTGGAGGCGGCTGCGGATGTGTATGCGTTTGCGGACGACCAGATCAACGAGCTGGTAAAAGCCGGCGCGCTGCAGGAGGTAGTGGCAAACTACACCTTTGACGTGATAAACGAGAATGCAACCGGCGCCGTAGAGGCGGCTGCTGTGGACGGAAAGGTATACGCTTATCCGATGACGGCTGATAACGGTTACTTTATGTTCTATGATTCTTCCGTTTTTTCCGAGAGCGACGTACAGTCTCTGGAGAAGATGATTGAGGTAGCTGATGCGGCAGGCAAGAAGATCGCTATGGATATCTCTAACGGCTGGTATATTTATTCATTCTTCCAGGGTGCAGGCCTGGAGCTTACACTGAATGACGACGGTCTTAACAATACCTGTACATGGAATGCCCCGGGCGGTACGGACGTAGCGCAGGCAATCATTGACCTGACGTCGTCAGGCGTACTCGTAGACATGGGCGACGAGGATATGGCTACCCAGATTGCAGAGGGTAACGTGGCTGCATGTGTAAACGGTACATGGAGAGCAGAGACAGCGGCGGAAGCATGGGGCGACAACTATGCGGCAACCAAGCTTCCCACCTTCAATGCGGGCGGAAAAGACTATCAGATGTCTTCTTACTCCGGTTACAAGCTGATCGGTGTAAATCCCCACTCCGCTAACGTGGGCTGGTCCATGCTTCTGGCAGAGTTTTTGACCAACGAGGCATCACAGACGGCAAGATTTGAAGCGAGAGGCCTTGGCCCGGCAAACCTTGCGGCAGCATCCTCTGACGCGGTTCAGGCGAATCCGGCGATCGCCGCACTGGCAGCGCAGGCAGCATACGCTACGCCTCAGCGTGTAGGCGGCAACTTCTGGTCTCCCGCAGAGACGCTTGGACAGATCCTTGCATCCGGCAATCCTGACGGAACAGATCTGCAGGAGCTTCTGGATACGACTGTAGAGGGTATCACGGCACCCGTCGAATAACAAAGTGAGCTTCGCTCACTTGCGAGGACTGCTTCGCAGCCTCGGATAATAAGATAGGCATAGAGGGTGAGTGACATTCACTCGCCCTCTTTCTGAAAGAAAATGTAAGGGGTTTGTTTGCAGAAAACGACTTTGGCATGGAGGTTCATATGAAGAAGGCATTAAACGCGATAGGAAATTATTTTAAGAATATTGGAATTGCCTTTGTCAAGGGAGATGTGTGGGTTAAGCTTTCAACGGTTCTGATGGGCGCGGGCTATTTTGCCAGAAAACAGGTAATTAACGGTGTTATCATGCTTCTGGTGGAAGCGCTGTTCGTCGTACTGTGCGTCGGCTATGCAGCGCCGAACCTTGCTAAGTTCGGAACGCTCGGTACGGTGCAGTTTGAGCAGGTGTTTGATCCGCTGACCATGACCAGTACGGTCAATGACTACGATAATTCTTTCCTGATTCTGTTGAATTCCATTATTGCACTGTTTGTCATTCTTGTATTTATCATGTTCTGGATTGCGAACATGAAAGCGGTTTACCGCCTGCAGCTCCGCAAGGAAAACGGAGAGCACATCAATACCTTTAAGGAAGATGTGCAGGCGCTGTTCAACGAAAAATTTCATATTACGCTGCTGACTCTGCCGGCGATCGGTATTATCCTGATGAATATTCTGCCGATTCTGGTGCTGGTAGCGGTTGCGTTTACCAACTATGACCAGCAGCATATGCCGCCCGGTGCGCTGTTTACCTGGGTGGGGTGGTCAAACTTCAAGAGTCTGTTTACGGATTCCGTGACGGTGACTTTTGGGTATTCCTTTAGGAAAGTATTAACTTGGACACTGGAGTGGGCGGTGCTTGCTACCTTTACGACTTATATCGGTGGTATCCTGCTCGCCAAGTTTATCAATAATAAGAAGACAAAGCTGCCGAAGATGTGGAGAACGCTCTTTATCATCGCGATCGCGGTGCCCCAGTTCGTTACATTGCTTCTGGTGCGTAACTTCTTCGCAGACAGTGGTATCGTCAATACCTTCTGCACCAGCATCGGTCTTACGGATTTCCTCAAGAATGTGGGGCTTGTTCCCTCCAATCTGAGTTACATCCCGTTTTTGACCAACCCGGGCTGGGCAAAGGTGATGATCGTTATTATCAATATCTGGGTCGGCATCCCTTATCAGATGCTGATTGCAACGGGCGTTCTGATGAACATTCCCGAGGATCAGATTGAGAGCGCGAGGATCGACGGCGCGAACCCGCTCCAGATCTTTGTGAAGATCACGATGCCGTACATGCTTTTCGTGACCGGGCCAAGCCTGATTACGGACTTTGTAAAGAACATCAATAACTTTAACGTAATTTATCTGCTGACGCAGGATGTGTACGTTACGAGCGACCAGCTTCTCGCAAACTCCAATGCGAAGGAGATTGATCTGCTGGTTACCTGGCTGTTCAGACTGACGAACGAGTACTACAACTATAAGATGGCATCGGTTATCGGTATCATCGTATTTATCATCTGCGCGGCGTTTACACTGGTTACCTTTACCAGAACGATCAAGGGAGATAAGGAGGAGGAATTTCAATAATGAAAAAGACGATCAATTCTATTTTAAGACACGTTGTTCTGCTTCTCCTGGCTGTGGTGTGGCTGATACCGATTCTCTGGCTGTTTGTTACCTCGTTTAGCGGGTATAAGGGAATCAATACCTCCCACTTCTTCCCGGAGACGTGGACGCTTGACAACTATGCGCAGCTGTTCCTGCGGTCGGATTCCATCGTGCAGTACAATAAGTGGTTTTTAAACACGCTGGTAATCGCAATCTTTACCTGTATCATATCTACCATCCTTGTGCTGATGGTGAGTTATACCATGAGTAAGCTGCGTTTCCCGGGCAGAAAGTCGCTGATGAGCTTCAGCATTATTCTGAATATGTTCCCGGGCGTGCTTTCCATGATCGCTATTTACTTTATCTTAAAGACGTTTAACCTGACAAACAGTCATATAGGCATGATTATCGTGTACTCCGCAGGTGCGGGTTTGGGATTCCTGATCTGTAAGGGTTTCATGGACACGATCTCCGTTTCCTTGAGCGAGGCAGCCAGACTGGAGGGCGCTTCCGAGGCGAAGATTTTCTTCCGGATTATTATTCCGCTGTCCAAACCCATCATCGTTTACACGGTTATCAGCTCTTTCCTGATACCCTGGGGGGATTTCGTGTTTGCAAAGCTGATGCTCAACTCCGGTATCGCAACGGACTGGACGGTGGCGATCGGACTGTTCAACATGCTGAGCAAATCCATGATCGCGAAATACTTCTCCGTATTCTGCGCGGGCGGCGTGGTGATATCCGTGCCGATCTCGATTCTGTTCCTGATTATGCAGAAGTTCTATGTGGAGGGTATTACAGGAGGTTCTGTAAAAGGTTAAGGAAAAAATGCGTAGTGTAAAGGCAAGCTGCACTGAAATAGTGCAGCTTGTTTATTGTAAATTGTTTTGCATAATTTATATAAGAACGGAGAAAAGCAGGATGAGGCGTAAATATTTGAGATTTCTGGCAGGGATGACGGCGGCGGTTCTGGCGCTTGGCGGCTGCGGCAGTGCGGGAAACGGCGGAGCGGCTGCGGAGGGACAGGACGCGGCGGAGAATACTGCATTGACAAAAGAGCAGGCGGAAGAAGCGTGGGAGAGCTTTCCCCTGCAGATCATCGACGACAATTACCGCACCTATTATGAGGTATTTGTCTACTCCTTCTGTGACAGTGACGGCGACGGCGTAGGAGACTTGCAGGGGCTGATTTCCCGGCTGGACTACATCAACGACGGGGATGATGCCACGGACACGGATCTGGGCTGCAACGGCATCTGGCTGATGCCCGTGAATCCTTCTCCTACCTATCATAAGTACGACGTGGCGGATTATTATGCCATAGACGAGGCGTACGGCACGCTGGAGGACTTTAAAGAGCTGCTTGCCGCCTGCGACAGACGGGGCATCAAGGTTATCATGGATCTGGTGCTGAACCACAGCTCCTCGCAGAATCCGTGGTTTCAGGAGGCCTGTGCATATCTGAAAGGGCTGGATGGCGCAGCGCCGAGCGTGGAGGAATGCCCCTATTTTGACTATTATCATTTTTCCAGAGAGCAGGGCGGCGGATACTATCAGGTGGAAGGAACGGACTGGTATTACGAGGCGCAGTTCTGGTCGGAGATGCCGGATCTGAATCTGGACTGCGAGCCTCTGCGGGAGGAGATCGCCCAAATTACACAGTACTGGCTTGATATGGGCGTGGGCGGTTTCCGGCTGGATGCGGTGAAGGAGTTTTATTCCGGTGCGCCCCAGTCCAACATTGCCTTTCTGTCCTGGCTGACTGATACAGTCAAGAGTCAGAAGGAGGACGCTTATCTGGTGGGGGAGGCGTGGCTGGACATGGCGGACTATGCACAATACTATGAGAGCGGCATCGACAGCGTCTTTGACTTTGCCTTTGCGGACAAGGACGGTATTATCTCCAAGGTGTTAAACGGTACGTCCGCGGCCAAATACGGTGCGGCGGTCGATTCCCTGGATGAGACGTTCGGGGCTTACAATGCGGATTATATCGACGCGCCCTTTTATACCAACCACGACATGGGCAGAAGCGCGGGCTACTATGCGGGGGACAATTCCGCCGCGCAGACGAAGATGGCGGGTGCCATGAATCTGTTTATGGGCGGATCGGCTTTTCTCTATTATGGGGAGGAGCTTGGCATGAAAGGCTCCGGCAAGGATGAGAACAAGCGCGCGCCTATGTATTGGAGCATGAATCCCGACGCGGAGGGCATGTGCGACGGCCCGGCGGACATGGAAGACGTGAAGATGAAGTTTGAGAGTCTGGAGGAGCAGGAAAAGGATGCGGCTTCGGTCTATCAATATTATAAGAAGGTCATTAAAATCCGCAACCAGAATCCGGAGATTGCCAGAGGAAAGGCGGAATATGTCCTTGCGGGGGATCTTTTGGCGGAGGATACGAAGGAAAACGTCTGCGCCATCAAAAAGACATACGGGGATTCGGAGCTTCTGCTCGTGTTTGTGACGGGTGTGGAGCAGGAAGAGCTGGATCTTACCGGGATTACATTAAACGGGAAGAACATCGGCGCGGATACAAAGATACGGGGCGCGCTTGTCACGGGAGAGGAAACGATCCGCTTTGAGGACGGGAAGGCAGTTATGCCCGGCTTCTCGGTGCTGGTGTTAAAGTAGGCGGCCGGATCCGGCGTGGGTGTGAACTGTAACGAGTGTCATGCAAAGGTGTCAACAGCGCATGAATGTGGCTTGAATTTCCAGCCATTTTGTTTTAAAATAATAGAGGTCACACACAGTTTTTTGTGAGAGGGTTAGGTTCCTGTTATCAATGGCGGGTGTCTGACTCAATATAAACGAAAGGATAACAGGTATAATTATGAAAAACTGTCAAAACAAATGGGTGCGTGCCGCGATCCCGGCATTGCTCCTGCACTTCAGTATCGGTACGGTGTACTGCTGGTCTATTTTCAGTCAGGAGATCGCTGACTACATAGGCTTTTCCAAGGGAGCTACGGAGTGGGCGTTCAGCTTTGCGATTTTCTTCCTCGGCATGTCCGCGGCTTTTCTGGGCAATGTGGTGGAGAAGGACATCCACAAGTCGTCCCTGATCGCTACGATTACCTTTGCCCTTGGTATGGCGGGTACGGGTTTCTTCATATATTATGGAGGAAACCATCCGGGCAGCGTGCTTGCCCTTGTCGGCATTTATGTCTGCTACGGTTTCATTATGGGCGTCGGTCTCGGAACAGGGTATCTGTCCCCGGTAAAGACGCTGATGCTGTGGTTTGAGGATAAGAAAGGTCTTGCGACAGGTCTTGCGGTAGCGGGCTTCGGCGGCGCGAAGGCGATTGCAAGCCCCATTATGCAGGCGCTTCTTGCAAACCTGGGCGAGGGCGGCATCTATAAGATGTTTTATATCCTCGCGGCGGTTTATTTCGTTATGATGTTCGTTGGTCATCTCCTTCTGGCGAAACCTGCCGGCTGGCATGAGCCGCAGAAGAAGGAAAAAGGGCAGGGTATCATGGCTACCATCAAAACCCGTCCGGTCAGCAACTATGTCGGCATCTGGCTGATGTTTTATATCAATATCACCTGTGGTCTGGCGCTGATCTCTCAGGAGAAGATGATTGTCAAATGTATCGGCCTTGCGGGTGTGGTTGGCGTGATCTCCACGGTATCCGCGATCTTTAATGCGGGCGGCCGTCTCGGCTTCTCCGCGTGGGCGGATCTTATGAAGGACAGAAATACGATCTACAAGCTGATCTTTGTACTCTCGATTGTGTTTACCGGCGCAGTTATGCTCACCGGCGGTATCAAGAACGGCGAGGGAAATATGCTGCTTGTGATTTTGGTGCTTGCTCTGATATTCATGGTAAATGCCGGATACGGCGGCGGCTTCTCCAATGTGCCGACCCTGCTTTCCGATCATTACGGTATGGGCAGCATCAGCGCGATCCACGGTATCACCCTTTCTGCCTGGGCGTTTGCGGGTCTTACCGGCAACCAGATCGCGACCCTGATCGTGAGCAACACGGGCAGCTTTATCGAGGATGCACACGGTAATCTGGTCAATCCCGTAGGATACCAGAATGTGCTGTACTTCACGATCGTGCTCTATGTCATCGCGCTGCTGATCAGTCTGTTCCTTGTGAAACCGGCAAGCACGGACAAAAAGTAAGCGTTACAGGCAGGGAAAAGTAAAGACAGGTAATTTTCGGGCAGGAAAGCAGTTTCCTGCCCGTTTTGCCGGAAATATGCTGAAAGAAAAATACCATATGTGTTTCTGCGCACAGCAAGAACCCCGAAGGCTGTACCTCCGGGGTTCTTGCTTGTGTAAAAGGGGAATTCTTCGGAATTGCTATTGCCGACTTGACTTCCGTGATCAAGTCTGTAATTAATATACCGTCTTTTCCCCTGACAGTCTATAAATATATTGCAGAAGAATAACACTATATTAGCGGAGTGAGCTTATTTGCACAGATACTCTCGCTGGTCCAGCAGCTCCTGAGGGATCGGAACACCCGTATTTTTCAGCTTTTGGAAGACATTGTCGTAATGGTGCAGCTTCTGCGAAAGTTTAATATCGTAGCGGGACATTGTCTCTTTGTAGAGCGGGTTTGCCATCAGCTTTGTGCGGATCGCTTTGGAGAAAGGACAGTAAGTGAAAATAATGTTGCGGGATATCTTATTTAATCTGGGTGAACCGGCGCCCTCATAGAGAATCCACGCTTCGTAGTCCATAATGAACATTTCCTTATAACTGTTTTTCGCCTTCTTCATGCTGAGCTTAATTTTGTCCTTCGCATCCGCGGACAGCTCGTGGTTCTTGCGGTAGAACTGGATGTAATCGAAATATTCGCTGGTGAGGGACGCTTCTGAAATATCGTTCCAGCGGGCGCCCTGCACGCGCTTGCACATTTCCCAACGGAAATCGCCGGTTAGACGGACCAGAATGTTGGTCAGATCCTCCATCTGGAAGATGGAAACCATCATGCGGGCAGGGGTGGTACGTTTACGTCCCTCGATTTCCTGCCAGGCGATACCGCGCGTTCCTACGTTCGGCATCAGGATAATGTCGGGGAGCACCTCCACGCCGACGGTCTCCTTACCTATGCCGATGTCGGGATTGGTGTAAGTGACGTCGCGGTAGTAGGCGCTGAAGTCGATATCCCGGATTTTTTGGAAAGATTCTTCCACCTTTTCCGCGGATACAAGCGTGCCGTCCAGCTCTTTCAGGACATTGTGTTCCGAGAAGACCGGGCAGAAACTTAAGACGCGGCCAAAGGTAATTTTATTGACGGTAGGGAACATGTTGCGTATCTCAAAGAGTACCTGTTCCAACGGATCATTCAGCATCCGCGCTTCATCTGCGGCGGTGATATTGCCGGTCATTTTCTGTTCGCGCAGATAGGTGGGGAAGTCTGAGTCAAATTCGTTACGGCTCGGCACTTTCTCACCTTTATAGATGGCGGTAAACCATTCGTAGACTGTATAAACCTTGCGCTTGGGATCGGAAGGTATTTTGTCTACCAGCGTATAAAGATAAGCGGCGTTCTCAAGACCGGCCAGCTTTTCATCCACATAGCCAAAATTGAAGAACATCTTAACGACCCTGGGAATGGAATCGGGATCTTTTATACTCTTCACAAAGGCTTTCTCGTATATATCGTAGAACTGCTTCGTGAGCGTCATGCGCAGCTTTCTGGCCGCGTCGTCGGAAGCGTTCTTATCCGTCATCTTTGCAAACTTATCGACAGTTTCGCGGAAAGCGGCAGCGGCTTCCACGTTTACCTCGGCATAGGAGAGAATCGTATCCAGAGAGTTCGCCACATCAGGCACATCGTCCACCGTAGCGGCTTCCTCCCCGCTGCGTTCCCCGAGGGTCTCCAGCTTTTTGCGGTACTCCGCAACCCTGTTCTGATACATTTCCTTGTCGATAGAGGGCAGATCTTCAAGCTGGATCATGATTGTGGAGATCGCAGCACTCACCGTAGTGGAATCCGTATCGTTTGCTCCCATTTTATAAAGAAGGCTTGCATAGAGATCAAAGAAGTCCAGACGGTTCTCGTTCATCAGAAGACTTGCGATCTCCGCCTTGTAATCGTAGAAAACGCGGCATATGGAAACAGTACGGTGGACATCCATATCCGCTTTCATGACTACTCCCGCAAGAAAGTCAGGCTTGTGGAATTTGGAGGACTTTTCGGTGACCATAGTGGTCAATTGCTCGTAGTAACCGTCCAGCCAGCCTTCCAGATCCTCCTCCAGCGTAAGAGGCGTCAGATCCTCCATATCGGGCAGCGCCCTGGGGGTAAACCCATGCTTCATGCAGAAGGACTTATACTCTTCATACCGGTCCATCAGAAAATGGTAGATATTTTCACTGTCAAAGCGCATCAACTCATACTGGTCATATATTTCACGGAACTGCCGGAACAGGGAAGAGACGATCATGTTCGCCAGATCCACGCTTTTCGACATAAGCAGGGAAAGCTGCGCGGCCGTGCACGGATAGGAGGCGATCCCTGTGGGCTCCTCTGTTTCATAAGCGATAAAGTGTGAGCCGAAAAAGATCTCACAGACGCCGATCACATCCCCTTTTTTCAAATAAAATGTGCCGCCCGGATAGGTGGCGCAGACACTCCCCTTAGCGATGACATGCAGGGCAGTCAGGTTTTGGCCGCTCTGGATCAGCTGTGTGCCTGCAGGAAATTCTTTTACTGCCATTGGAATACCCCCTTATACAAATTAATACAAAAAACCTGTATATATCTTATGCTTTTTTGGGGGAAAAGTCAATGAGGAGGGGCGTTTCCGGGAGGTACGTTTTGCTTATGGCATTTGACAGTTTCCCATTTTGCATTATACTTATAATATAGTAGCAACATTGTAGGAAGACATCGGATTTCTGCCGGTTTTGTACGGAAAGAGGTTTTTGTGAAAAGGAAACTGTTAAGGGGAGTCGTAATGACGGTAGTTGTTTGTGCGTTGATCATGGCGGTGGGTTATACGCTGTTTATGCATTTTGGGATAGGGCCGGCGCTCCCGTTTATGCAGTATGAAGAGATAGATGCGGGAGAAGGGGAGCAGGTAATGATTGCGGAGGATCAGCTGATGGCCCTGGCAGATACGGAGGAAATGGCGCGGGAGATCGCTGACCAGTATGGGATAGAGCTGAGATCTTTTGCAAACGGTATTGCAGTTTACCGCACGGAGGAGGATCTTTTTGAAGTGATGGAAAGAGGACGGGCGAATGGGTATGCAGAGCTGTCCATCAATTTTATCAGAACATTGGATGAGGAACAACCATTGTCAGAGCAGCAGCCTGACTAAAAAAGGGTGAATAAGATGAAAAGAGTGAGCCGGAAATTTAAAAAATTGATTTTGCCGCTGCTGCTTTCGGCGGTGATGTTGACTGAGCCGGTTGAGACAGCCGTGGTTTATGCCGGGGAGGCATCCCCGGTTGAAAGTCTGACAGAAGAGCCGGCATCCGATGAGGAAGAAGCGCTGCCCGAGGATACGGAGCATACGGGAGAGGACGGTATGCCTTCCGACGGGGATGAGGAGAAAACGGAAGAGGCGGGCGGGTCTTCAGATCATGAGGACTCTCAGGAGACGCCTGCGGATGGGGACAACCAGGAGCAGGATTCGCCGGAGGAGAATCAGGACGCAGGGGACGGGGAATCACAGGAAACAGAGCCCGGTGAGGAAGAAATGACACCAGAGGAAGAGATGCCGGAAGAGGAAGAGCCGGAGGAAGAACTGCCTGAGAATGCGCTGCCGGGAGATGAACAGGAGGTGCAGGATGAGGCGCTGACCGGGCAGGAGATCTCTGAGGAGGAAACGGCGGAAAAAGAGGAGGAAGCGGGTGAGTTTCCCGGAATGCCGGACGGCTACAGACTGTCTTCGACGCAGGTTGGCGAGAAAAGGCTCTTGGCGGATTATATGGAAAACGTGGAGGAGTCGGCGGAAGGCGTACTGTATGCGGCGGGGGAGGTTATGACGCTGGCACAGTCCGAAGAGGAAGCGGAGATGATCGCCGGGGCGTACGACGCCGGAATCAAGAGCTTTGAGGATGGCCTGCTTGTGCTGGAGCTGGAAGAGCAGACGACTGTGCGCGACGCGGTCTGCGCAGCGGCATCTGCAAGAACAGTCCTTCCGGCGGTATGGCCGAATTATTACCGCTATGTGCATGGAGAGGCGGCGCAGCAGGAAGGCGGGGATGAACTGATCGAGATTGAGGAGCAGGAATATATCCCGGAAACGGAGGCCGCACTGACGCAGGAAAGCGATGTGCCGACATCGGAGGCTTACGCACGGGCGGCCGATTCCTTTGACGATCCCTATCTTAAGACGACCAGCAGCAACTATCAATGGCAGCACGTGGTCGTGGGATCTCCTTACGTATGGCGAGAAGGCTATCTGGGTGCCGGCGTTAAAGTGGCTGTTCTGGATAGCGGCGTCAATGCTTCTCATCCTGATTTACGGATCAGGGAAAATATCAATAAAGTGACCGGGGCCGATTCGGCCGAGGACGGTTATGGTCATGGAACCCATGTGGCAGGCATTATTGGTGCAGCGGCGAATAATGGGAGAGGCGGCTGCGGGATAGCGCCGGAAGCGGAAATCTATAATATCCGGGTCATGGATGGCAAGGGAAAAGGAACGGATGCTGATATTATAGCCGGATTGACTGCGGCAATCGAACAGGATGTTGACGTGATCAATATGAGTCTGGGAGGTCCCGGATATAATGGGATTTATCAGGCGAAGATAAACGAGGCATATGAGGCGGGCATTGCCGTGATTGTATCGGCCGGTAACGACGGTGTGTCCAACATCAACTATCCGGCCTGCTACGACCATGTGATCTGTGTGGCGGCTACGGATACAAACAATAGCAGAGCGGTGTTCTCAACCTATGGCTCATGGGTGGATCTGAGCGCGCCGGGGGAAAATATCCTGTCCACCTATAAGACAGGATATGCATTTATGAGCGGTACCTCGCAGGCATGTCCTGTGGTTTCCGGCGAGGCGGCGCTTTTGCTTGGCGCCTGTGAACCGTTGAAAAGCATGGAAAAGGACAGCAGGAAGGTAGACGAGCTGGAAAGAGTCCTGAAGAGCAACTGCGTTAAGGCTGCCGGCACCGGTATGGGCGCAGGCATTACCAGCCTGACTAAGGTGTTCAAACTGAGCACGGCGATTACAAAACCGACTGCTCCGGTCATTGAGATTGTACCCGATGATCAAAATAAGGCGCAGAAGGTTACGGTTACGGTCAAAGCGCAGGGCGGTATGACCGTTTACTATACAGACAACGGAAAAACACCGGCATTCAGGAACGGGGAACCGAGTGCGGATGCCATACAGTACAGCGGACCGTTTTCCTTAGAAAACCGGGCAAAGGCCACAGTCAAGGCCATTGCGGTGAATGAAAACGGCGTTTCCAGCGCCGTGAAATCGGTAAGCTATACGCTGAAGCCTTATGTGACGGACATAGAGATTTCCGGCGTGCAGCAGGTGGCAGTAGGAAAGAGCATCCAGTTATCGGCGGAAGTGACACCAGCCTATGCGGTGAATAAGAAGGTGAAATGGGAATTAAGGAATGCTGACGGGACGGCGCTGACTGCTGATCTGGCGAATAAGCTCAAGATTTCATCGGGCGGAAAAGTGACGGCAGGCAAAACGGCGCCGCCGGGAACCTATAAAGTCGTGGCGACGGCGCAGGATGACGGAAAAAGGACAGCGGAATATGAGATAGAAGTGATTTCCGGCATACGGGTTAAGAGCGTTAAATTTTTGAAAGAAAAAACCGGCAAAACCGTATTAAAAAGTGTGAATCTGTCGCTGCCGGTGCAGGAAACGTATGATCTTGCCAGGCATTTGGTTCCGGAGCCGGAGAGCGGCAGCATCACGCTGACCGCGGCTGACTTTAAGTGGACCAGCAGCAACAGGCTGGTTGCGGAGGTGGACGGTGCAGGCGTTGTGACGGCTAAGAAGGCCGGTAAGGTGACGATCACCGCGCTGGCAAATGATTCCAGCAATAAGAAGGCGGCCTGCACGGTAACCGTGAAACAGCTTGCGACAGATATAAAAGTGTCCGGGCCGGCTTCCGTGGCGGCAGGGAAAAGCGTTACCTTGAAAGCGGAAGTGACACCGAAAGATACGGCGAATAAAAAGGTGGTCTGGAGTCTGTACGATGCATCTGGGGAGGTGACAAAGGAACGGGCCAAAGCCCTGGGGGTGAGCGTGAATGCGGCCAACGGCAGACTTACCGTGAAGGCCGGAGCAGTGGGAGGAGACTACACGGTTAAGGCGGTTACCTCGGATGGGAGCAGCCTGGAGGCGGAGACGCCGGTCAGGGTGCTGGATGGCTGCATTGAAAAGCTTGCGTTTTCCGACAGGAAGGATGCCAGGGTAACTCTTTACAGGAAAAAATCCGCCAGCGATACACAGACAGAGAAAACAGTCTCTGTGGTAATCAAAGGAAAGGGAAGCGCAGATCTGGATGCCTATAAGGTAACCAGCAGCAATCAGGGAATTGCCACCGTGGAGCAGTCCAGAAGCGGGAATGAGATTACCCTTACAGTCAGGGCCACAGGCAGGGCGGCAGGAAAGACAAATATAACAGTGGTTTCCACAGACGGAACGAACAGGAAATTGACTTGTTTGGTCACAGTGTTGAATCCTGTCTCCAGACTGCACATTTCCTCCAAAACGATTACAGCGTTCGTTGGCGGTACGCCGAAGGTTGATATGTGCGTCGTACAGGGCAGAAGTATCCAGTTGAAGGCGACGCCGGAAAGCGAGTATGGAAAAGTCTCTAACAAAAATGTGACATGGAGCATAGACGCCCCGGCAGACAGCGGTGTGAAGATCAGCGCCTCCGGCAGGGTGACGGCGGCAAAGACGGCATGGACAGGCAATTCCTATATTTGGACGGTTACGGCTGTGGCGAAGGATGGCAGCAATGTAAAAGACACATATCGGGTGATGGCGGTGCCGAAGGCAACCTATGTTCAGGCATCGAAATTATATGAAGGACGCGTAATCAATAAGTATGACGATTATTTTCCGAATACGGCGGACGGTATTCAGAAAGGGTATGAGTATACGATAAATACGGATGTGAAGGGAGGGTATGTACAGGCCTCTTCTTCCAATAAGAAGATAGTGGAGGTGACCATCTATAAAAAGGACGGAGAACTGAAACTGTGGGTGACGCCGCGAAAGCCCGGAACGGCGACAATTACTCTTAAAGTTACAGACGGGAGCGGCGTCAAAACCAGTTACAAGATGCTGGTCAGCGAGAAAGAGACTTGATGGCGTTGTGCAGTTTTTCCAAATGCGGTATGTCTTTTTTGTACTGTACTTTTCGGGAAATTGTGTTAAAATGGGAAATGACAGCCTTGTCGGGACCCTCCGGGCGACGGCAGGCCAGTTTAAGCAGTGAATGATTTGGAAAACGGAAGTGAGTGAAAATCATGGAGAAGACACAGATAGAGAAAGAGGATATTGCCTACAGACAGCAGATCGTTAATGAATACAGGGCGGATGTAGAGAAACTGGCGCGGTATCTGCCCTGGCTGGAGAGCAAGAACGGGATGCGTGTACAACAGAGCTATTCCGGCTCCGGGATTGAGGAGCATTCGATTGCATTCCCGGTGTATGACAGCACACTGATGAGCTTCATCAAGGAGGCCCAGAGGACGAAACTGATGGACCGGAATTATAGATATATCTATTCGCGGCACAGGATCCGCGTTTTGGAGGATGAGCTCCGGGCGATTAAGAGAGCGGATATCCGGGAGATGGATGTACTGAAGGGTATTCTTTCCAGATATGTGATGGAGGGCATGACGAAGGGCAGAAGATGGTCTGAGGCAGTGGAGAACGGTATTTTTCTGAACGTAATTAAGAAGATGAAGGAAAATCTGGATTTCTGGGACCACCCGGTACAGACCAGAGTGGTCAATGTTAAAGACGGGCAATAACGGGAGAAGGGCAGAGAGGAAAACTGGCCGCAGGATACATTTTTAGGGGAGATAAGGGAACGATGGGAGAAAAATCAGCACAGAAAAGGCAGTATATACTGGAGACGGCCAGAAAGGTGTTTGTAGAAAAAGGATTTAAGAGCGTGACCATGAAGGATATTGTGGAAGCCTGTGAAATCAGCCGGGGCGGTCTTTATCTGTATTTTGAGAGCACGGACCAGATCCTGATGGAGGTGCTGCAGATGGAGGCGGACGAGACAGACGACGTTTTCACGGAGCAGATTGCAAGGGAGGATACGGCGGCGGATATACTGACGCTTTTTTTGAAGGAACAGAAAAAGGAGCTTTTGCAGAATAAAGATAATTTGACTGTAGCAGTCTATGAATATTTCTTTGCCCATAAACCGACCGATAAGAACAACATGCTGCGCAGGCAGTTTGACGCGGGTGTCAGGGTGATTGAAAAGCTGATTGAGGCGGGAATTGCAAGCGGTGAATTTTACTGTGAGAATCCAAAGGGGGCTGCGGCTAATATCATGTACGTGCTGGAGGGATTAAAGATCAACGCGCAGACTTTCGGCATTACGGAAAAGATGGTGGATGAACAGCTTCTCTATATTATGGAAGGGCTGATTACGGAGATATAAGGAGAAACGACTATGGGAAACGTCAGAAGGATTTATGTGGAAAAGAAGGAGCCCTTTGCAGTGAAAGCCAGAGAGCTTAAGGAAGACATCGAAAGCTTTTTGGGCATAAAGAGCGTGGAGCAGGTGCGGGTTTTTATCCGCTATGATGTGGAGAATATTTCCGAAGAGGTTTTTGAGAGAGCCTGTCTTACGGTGTTCTCGGAGCCGCCGGTGGACATTTTATACCGGGAGACGATTGAGATACCGGAAAACGGACGGGTATTTTCCGTGGAGTTTCTGCCGGGGCAGTTCGACCAGAGAGCGGATTCCGCCGTGCAGTGCGTGCAGTTTCTGAAAGAGGATGAGGAACCGATCATCCGAACGGCGGTGACTTATATGGTCAATGGAAACGTGACGGACGAGGAACTGGCACGGATCAAGGCGTACTGTATCAATCCGGTGGATTCCAGGGAGACCGGCATGGTGAAGCCGGAGACGCTGGCTGTGGCCTATGAGGAGCCGGCGGATGTGACGGTTTTTGACGGGTTTGCCGCTATGCTGGAAGAAGAATTGGGAAAGCTGTACGAGTCTTTGGGTCTGGCCATGACATTGAAAGACTTTCAGCATATTCAGAACTATTACAGGAACGAGGAGCACAGGGATCCCACGATGACGGAGATCCGCGTGCTGGATACTTACTGGTCTGACCATTGCCGTCATACGACCTTTTCCACGGAGCTTAAGAACGTGAGCTTCGGAGAGGGAAGCTATCGGGAGCCGATGGAGAAAACCTATCAGGATTATCTGCAGGTGCGGGAGGAGATTTTTCAGGGCAGGGAGGACAAGTTCGTCTGTCTGATGGATCTGGCCCTGATGGCCATGCGGAAGTTAAAGAAGGACGGCAGACTGGATGATATGGAAGAGTCCGATGAAATCAACGCCTGCTCCGTGGTGGTGCCGGTGGAGATGGATTACGGCGACGGCCCGGTGAAGGAGGAGTGGCTTGTCTTTTTCAAGAACGAGACGCACAACCACCCCACGGAGATCGAGCCTTTCGGCGGCGCGGCCACCTGTCTGGGCGGCGCGATCCGCGATCCCCTTTCGGGCAGAGGATATGTTTATCAGGCGATGCGCGTAACCGGCGCGGCGGATCCCACGGTGCCTGTGGCGGATACCTTAAAAGGGAAGCTGCCCCAGAAAAAGCTGGTACGGGGCGCGGCCAACGGTTATTCTTCCTACGGCAACCAGATCGGTCTGGCGACTGGACTGGTCAAAGAGATTTATCACCCGAATTATGTGGCGAAACGTATGGAGATCGGCGCGGTGATGGGTGCGGCGCCGAGAAAGAATGTAATCCGGGGAAATTCCGACCCGGACGATATCATTATTCTGCTGGGCGGCAGAACCGGGCGCGACGGCTGCGGCGGCGCAACGGGTTCCTCCAAGGTGCACACGGAGAAATCCATTGATACCTGCGGCGCGGAAGTGCAGAAGGGAAACGCGCCCACGGAGAGAAAAATCCAGAGACTGTTCCGGCGTGAGGAAGTCAGCCGTCTGATTAAGAAATGTAATGATTTTGGCGCAGGCGGTGTATCCGTGGCCATCGGTGAGCTGGCGGACGGTCTTGTTGTGGATCTGGATAAGGTGCCGAAAAAGTATGCGGGTCTGGACGGGACGGAGCTTGCGATCTCCGAATCACAGGAGCGTATGGCGGTTGTCGTATCGCCTGACGATGTAGACACCTTCCTTGACTATGCAGGTCAAGAGAATCTGGAGGCGGTTCCGGTGGCGGTAGTCACCAAAGAACCCCGGCTGGTGCTCAAATGGCGCGGCCAAAAAATCGTGGATCTGTCCAGAGCCTTTCTGGATACCAACGGCGCGCATCAGGAGACGGACGTCCATGTGGATATTCCTGATGAGAAGGAGAATTACCTGAAAAAGATCGCAACGCCTGCTGTGGCGGAGGCGCTTTCACGTAAGGATGTGAAGGCTGCGTGGCTCTCGCTTCTGGGCGATTTGAATGTCTGCTCCCAGAAGGGGCTCGTGGAGATGTTTGACGCTTCCATCGGTGCAGGTAGCGTGTATATGCCTTACGGCGGTAAGTATCAGTTGACCGAGACGCAGGCCATGGTGGCCAAACTTCCCGTTTTGGAAGGAAAGACAGACACCGTAACCATGATGAGTTATGGCTTTGACCCGTATCTGTCAAGCTGGAGTCCCTATCACGGCGCGGTTTATGCAGTGACTGAGTCCATGGCAAAGGTTGTGGCAAACGGCGGAGATTACAGGACGATCCGCTTTACTTTCCAGGAGTATTTCCGGCGCATGAGCGGGGAACCGTCCCGCTGGAGCCAGCCCTTCTCCGCGCTGCTTGGCGCCTATGACGCGCAGATGAAGTACGGCCTGCCTTCGATCGGCGGCAAGGATTCCATGTCCGGCACCTTCAACGATATTGACGTGCCGCCCACGCTGGTTTCCTTTGCCGTGAATGTGAATAAGAGCGGCAATATCGTTACCCCCGAATTAAAATATCCCGGAGATCGTCTGGTGCGCTTCCGCATCCCGAGGGATGCCTATGATCTGCCGGACTATGACGGGGTTATGACACTCTATGATAAGATTATGACATTAATGTCAGAGTATGCTGACACAGATATCATAAATGGAATGCCCGTTAAATTTAAGAAGAGAAAGATCGTTGCGGCCTACGCGCTGGATGCGAAGGGCGTGGCGGCAGCCGTGAGTAAGATGGCTTTCGGAAACGGGCTCGGCGTGGCGGTGGATTCTTCCTATAAGATGGAATCCCTGTTTGACAATGGCCTTGGTGACATTGTGGCGGAGATGCCCGCCAAGGAAGTACACGCATTAAAGCCGCTGGGGATTTCCTATGAGGAGATCGGTACGGTAACGGCGGACGGTGCGTTTACGTACGGCTCCATGAAAATTGACGGAGCAGAGGCGCTGCAGGTATGGCGCGAGAAGCTGGACAAGGTATTTCCCTATACGGCCGGAAAGGATAAGAGCCCGGTGGCCTCCGACCTGTACCGCGCAGACAGTATTTATGTGTGCAGGCATAAGGTGGCGAAGCCCACGGTGTTCATTCCGGTATTCCCGGGTACGAACTGCGAGTACGACAGTGCGAAGGCATTTGAGAACGCCGGAGCGGAGACGGTTGTAAAGGTGTTTAAGAACCGGAATGCGGCGGATATCAGGGAGAGCGTGGAGGCTTTCGGGCAGGCGATCGGGCAGGCGCAGATCATTATGTTCCCCGGCGGCTTTTCCGCAGGCGACGAGCCGGACGGCTCCGCCAAGTTCTTTGCCACTGCGTTTCAGAATGAGAAGATAAAAGAGGCGGTGATGCGGCTTCTGAATGAGCGGGACGGCCTTGCGCTGGGAATCTGCAACGGTTTTCAGGCTCTGATCAAGCTGGGGCTTGTGCCTCACGGCGAGATTCGCGGGCAGGAGGCGGATTCTCCCACATTGACCTTCAATACGGTGAACCGTCACATTTCTAAGATGGCTTACCTGAAGGTGGTCTCCAACAAGTCCCCCTGGCTTGCAGGGGCAGAACTGGGGCAGACTTATGTAAACCCGGCGTCCCATGGCGAGGGACGGTTTGTGGCGCCGAAGGAGTGTATTGACAGGCTGTTTGCGAACGGGCAGGTGGCGACCCAGTACGCGGACGCTGACGGCAATGTGTCCATGGACGAGGAGTGGAACATCAACGGGTCGTATGCGTCCATTGAGGGCATCACTTCCCCGGATGGAAGATGCCTTGGCAAGATGGCCCATGCGGAGAGAAGAGGCGAGTCCGTGGCGGTGAATATTTTCGGTGAGCAGGATATGAAGATATTTGAGAGCGGCGTCGCGTATTTCAGATCGTAGTGACATGATATGTGAAAAAATTTTTGACGACCCTTGACAGTTCCGGTTTCAGGTGGTATTCTATAGAAAATTTAACGAGGTAAACCGTTGAAGCGGAGATAAAGGTGATGATGCCTTTACAGAGAGCCTGTGTTGCTGAGATCAGGTAAGAAACAAGTCATCAAATGGACCGCTGAGGGTGCAGTCAAATGCGCATAGCGCAGAGTATTCTGCAACGTATGGCACGCGTCAGAGGCCGGGGATATGTTGGTATCCTGCTAAGGGCACGGGATTTTTCCCGTGAATCAAGGTGGCACCGCGGATTGGATAATTCGTCCTTGACAGAAAGACAGTTCTGTCAAGGACTTTTTTGCGCGCATAAGCAGAGCAGGAAGGATTATAAAGCAGGCATCATGCTTGCATGAATGCATGCTTTGTAAGGCTTACTGCGAGGCGCAAGACATCCGGGGGATGTCTGCTATGCGCGGACCGGAGTGGAACGGAGACCGCGAACTTGGAATGCGAAGCATTTCAAGTCTGCTTATGCGCGAATCGGAAATCGCGAACGAGAGATGCGAAGCATCTCGAGTCTGCTTATGAACGCAAAATGTAAGGGCCAGAAAGGAAGGAGTACCCATGAAATTTTTACCCTCTATCGAAGAAGTGAAAAGAATCGCGGACACGGGAGAATATAAGGTGGTCCCGGTAAGCTGCGAAATGCTTTCGGATATCTGTACGCCCATCGAGGCGCTTAAAATCCTGAAAAACGTGTCCACTCACTGTTATCTGCTGGAATCGGTGGCGGAGAAGGAAAAGTGGGGACGTTACACCTTTCTGGGGTATGATCCCAAGCTGGAGATCACCTGTATGGACGGGGAAATGAAAGTGGGAGATGTGACCCTGCGTACGGAGAATCCGTCCGCGCAGCTGCGGCAGATTTTATCCGAATATAAAAGTCCGCGCTTCGAGTATCTGCCCTCCTTTACAGGTGGGCTGGTGGGCTATTTTTCCTACGATTATCTGGGCTACAGCGAGCCGTCGATCCGGGTGGGCGTACGGGATACGGAGGCGTTCAAGGACGTGGATCTGATGCTCTTTGATAAGGTAATTGCTTTTGATAATTTCAGGCAGAAAATAATTTTGATTGCAAATATGTCTTTGGAGGAGACGGAGATCGGCTACCGTAAAGCGGTCAGGGAATTGCAGCAGCTTGCCGGACTGCTTCGGACAGGTGAGAAAAAGGAGGAACCGGCCGGGCGGATGCTCGGCGGAGTGACACCCCTTTTTGATGAGGCGGCATACTGCGGCATTGTGGAGCAGGCAAAGCGCCATATACGGGAGGGAGATATTTTTCAGATCGTCCTTTCCAACCGTCTGGAGGCGCCCTTTGAGGGGAGCCTGCTAAATACTTACCGTGTGCTGCGGACTATGAATCCTTCGCCTTACATGTTTTATTTCTCGGGCACGGATGTGGAGGTGGCGGGCGCCTCCCCGGAGACGCTGGTCAGGCTGGAGGACGGGGTGCTCCACACTTTTCCGCTGGCGGGAACAAGGCCGCGGGGAAAGACGCAGGAGGAGGACCGACGGCTGGAGGCAGAACTTCTGGCAGACGAAAAGGAACTGGCGGAGCACAACATGCTGGTGGATCTTGGGCGGAACGATCTGGGGAAGATCAGCAGATTCGGCACGGTGCAGGTGGAAAAGCTGCACTCTGTTGAGCGATATTCCCATGTGATGCACATCGGTTCCACGGTGCGGGGAGAGATCAGGGAAGAGTATGACGCGCTGGATGCCGTTGAAGCAGTACTGCCGGCGGGAACCCTGTCGGGTGCGCCGAAGATCAGAGCCTGTCAGCTCATCGGGGAGCTGGAGAACAACAAGCGGGGCATCTATGGAGGAGCCATCGGCTATATTGATTTTACCGGCAACATGGACACCTGTATTGCCATCCGCATTGCCTACAGGAAAAACGGACGCGTGTTCGTCAGAAGCGGCGCGGGAATTGTGGCAGACTCTGATCCACAGAAAGAGTATAACGAGTGTATCAACAAGGCGAAGGCGGTAATCCGGGCATTGGAGCTTGGACAGGAAGAGGAGTGAGCGAACATGATACTGCTGATTGACAATTACGACAGTTTTTCCTATAACCTTTACCAGATGATCGGTGCGATTGATCCCGATATCCGGGTGATCCGCAATGATGAGATGACCGTCCCGGAAATCAGAGCGCTTGCGCCTGCGCGGATCATTCTTTCGCCGGGGCCGGGACGGCCGGAGCAGGCGGGAATCCTTGTGGAGGCAGCGCGGACATTGGGTGAGGAAATTCCGATACTCGGCGTCTGTCTGGGGCATCAGGCGATCTGTCAGGCTTACGGGGCCGCGATCACCTACGCGAAGGAACTGATGCACGGCAAACAGTCGGAAATCAGGTTCGACGGGGAAAGCCTGCTGTTTCAGGGATGCCCGGATGGCATGGCGGTGGCCAGGTACCATTCGCTGGCGGCGGATGAGAGTACGATCCCGGAGTGTCTGCTTGTGACGGCGCGCACGGCGGACGGGGAAGTGATGGCAGTACAGCATAAGGAATTTCCCATTTACGGCGTACAGTTTCACCCGGAGTCGATTATGACGCCGGAGGGCGGCAGGATGCTGCGGAACTTTATCATGTCAGCAGGAAATCAAGCGCGAATGTAATGAGCATTTGATTTCACCTGACATGTTAACGAAAGAATCATAAAGGAGGAAAGATGGAAGATGATTAAAGAAGCAATCGTAAAAATTGTAAATAAGGGAGATCTCACTTACGACGAGGCTTATACTGTAATGAATGAAATTATGAGCGGCGAAACATCGCCCACCCAGAACGCAGCCTTTCTGGCGGCGCTGTCCACCAAAAGCGCGAAAGCGGAGACGACGGACGAGATTGCCGGGTGTGCAGCGGCCATGCGGGATCACGCCATAAAGTTTAATACAGATATGGAACTTTTTGAGATCGTGGGAACCGGCGGGGATAATGCGCACAGTTTTAACATCTCCACCACCTCTGCGCTTGTGTGCGCGGCCGGCGGTATGAAGGTAGCCAAGCACGGCAACCGGGCGGCGTCCTCCAAGTGCGGCACGGCGGACTGTCTGGAGGCGCTGGGCGTCAATATCGAGCAGGACCCGGAGCTGTGTGAAAAACTTCTGCGGGAGGCGGGGATGTGCTTCTTCTTTGCCCAGAAGTATCACACTTCCATGAAATATGTGGGAGCGATCCGCAAAGAGCTGGGATTCCGCACTGTGTTTAACATTCTGGGGCCGCTGACCAATCCGGGGAGTCCGAAACGGCAGCTTCTGGGCGTGTACGACGAGTATCTGGCGGAGCCGCTGGCGCAGGTGCTGATCAGTCTTGGCGTGGAGCGGGGGATGGTGGTGTACGGCAAGGATAAGCTGGATGAAATCTCCATGAGCGCGCCTACTACCATATGCGAATTTAAGGACGGCTGGTTTAAAACTTACACGATCTGCCCGGAGGACTTCGGATTTGAGCGGTGTACGAAGGCTGATCTGGAGGGCGGCACACCGGAGGAAAATGCAAAAATAACGCTCGGTATATTAAATGGAGAAAAGGGGCCGAAAAGAAACGCTGTGCTGATGAATGCGGGCGCGGCCCTCTATATCGGCGGCAAGGCGGAGCGGCTGGAGGACGGCGTGAAGCTGGCGGCGGAGATCATCGATTCCGGGAAGGCGGCGGAGACGCTGAAACGGTTTGTTGAGCTGAGTAATCAGTAACTGCCGTTTTTGGGAATTAGAGAGACAGGGCGGCAGCAGATGGACGGGAAGAAGAGAGAATAATTAAAACAGGGTTTAACGAGGAAAAGGCTGGAAAATAACAATGGCAAATATTTTGGAGCAGTTGGCGGAGCATGCGGTATACCGCACGGAGCTGGCGAAGAAGAAACTATCGCCTGCGGAAATAAAAAATCAGGCGTTATCCATGAGAAAGGGAGATTTTGCTTTTGAGAAAGCGTTGCGGAAGCCGGGCGTTTCCTTTATCTGCGAATGCAAGAAGGCGTCCCCCTCAAAGGGGCTGATTGCGCCGGATTTTCCCTATCTGCAGATTGCCCGGGAATATGAGGCTGCCGGGGCGGACGCGGTATCGGTGCTGACGGAGCCGAAATGGTTTCTGGGGAGCGACGCATACCTGCGGGAGATCGCGGAGGCAGTTACCATCCCCTGTCTGCGCAAGGACTTTACGGTGGATGAGTACATGATTTACGAGGCAAAGCTGCTTGGCGCCTCGGCGGTGCTGCTGATCTGTTCCATTCTGGGCAAAGCGCAGATCAGGGAGTATCTGGCAGTCTGCGATACGCTGGGTCTGTCTGCCCTGGTGGAGGCTCATGATGAGGCGGAGGTGGATATGGCGCTTGCTGCGGGAGCGAGAATAATCGGCGTGAACAACCGCAATCTCAAGGATTTTACAGTGGATACGGAAAACAGCCGCAGGCTGCGGGAGCGGATTCCCAGTGAGGTGCTGTTTGTCTCCGAGAGTGGTGTGAGCGGGCCGGAGGATGTCAGGCAGCTTGCGCAGATCGGCGCGGACGCAGTGCTGGTGGGCGAGGCGCTGATGCGGGCTTCTGATAAAAAACGGGCGTTACTTAATCTTCGTGGGATGTGAGAGCGTACGAATATCATAAGCAACGCAGACGCGCTTTCGCTCCGTTCCAAACGTAACGGTACTGGGATCGGTTTAGCAGTGGTAAGGATAGAAATATATAGAGGTAAATAGACAAATGAAACAGAGAGAAAAAAGCAAAATCAAGATTAAACTATGCGGATTGATGCGTCCCAGCGACATTGAGACGGCAAATTTGCTGAAACCTGATTATGTCGGCTTTGTTTTTGCTAAAAAAAGCAGGCGTTATGTATCCCTTGAGAGGGTGAGAACGTTAAAAGAGCTTTTACACCCGGAAATTACTGCGGTGGGGGTGTTTGTGGACGAGGAGCCGGAGGCAGTGGCGGAATGGCTCTCGGCGGGCATCATTGACATGGCACAGCTTCACGGCAGGGAGGACGAGGCTTACATAAAGAGGCTGCGTGGACTGACAGATCGGCCGCTGATAAAAGCCTTTTCGGTGAGAAATGAGCGGGATATCACGGAGGCCTGCGCCAGTACGGCGGACTTTGTGCTACTGGATGCGGGAGAAGGCGGCACGGGGACAGCCTTTGACAGGGAGCTCCTTACTGGAATGAACCGTCCCTATTTTCTTGCCGGCGGACTGGATGTATCTACCGTGGGAGAGGCCGTAAAACGGTGGCGGCCCTATGCGGTGGACGTGAGTTCCGGCATTGAGACGGACGGCTGCAAGGATGCGGGAAAGATGCAGGCTTTTGTGGAAAGTGTAAGAAAATACGACGCTATTTAGTAACGGATGTTATTATTTGCGGCGTGATGCCGGGTAAATGAAAACAGGTTGTTTTTCATGTGGCAGGAATGCGTATTCTGCGAGAACATGATGCAACACAGCAGTAGGATTATGGGTCGGAATGACAGAACGGAGGTTAGAAGACTGCGATGACAAATCAAAACGGACGCTTCGGAATCCATGGCGGGCAGTATATCCCGGAGACATTGATGAATGCGGTGATCGAACTGGAGGAAGCATACAACCACTACAAGGCGGACGAGGAATTTAACAGGGAACTTACGGCGCTTTTTAACGACTATGCGGGCAGGCCTTCCAGACTGTATTATGCGAAGAAGATGACGGAGGATCTGGGCGGCGCAAAGATTTATTTGAAGAGAGAGGATTTAAACCACACCGGCGCCCATAAGATCAACAATGTGCTTGGGCAGGCGCTTCTGGCGAAGAAGATGGGAAAAACCCGTCTGATCGCGGAGACGGGAGCGGGGCAGCACGGCGTTGCCTCCGCCACGGCGGCAGCCCTGATGGGCATGGAGTGTGTGGTTTTTATGGGCGAGGAGGATACCGTCAGACAGGCTCTCAATGTCTACCGTATGCGGCTTCTGGGGGCGGAGGTAGTGCCTGTCAAGACGGGAACGGCCACCTTGAAGGACGCGGTGTCCGAGGCTATGCGGGAATGGACCTCCCGGATTGCGGATACGCATTACTGCCTCGGTTCCGTGATGGGCCCCCATCCGTTCCCGACGATTGTGCGGGATTTTCAGGCAGTCATTTCCAGGGAGATTAAGGCGCAGCTCATGGAGAAGGAGGGCCGGCTCCCGGATGCGGTGATTGCCTGTGTGGGCGGCGGCTCCAATGCCATCGGCAGCTTCTATCATTTTATAGAAGATAAGGATGTGCGGCTGATCGGCTGCGAGGCGGCGGGGAGAGGGATAGATACCTCCTCGACGGCGGCTACCGTGAATACCGGGCGGCTTGGCATTTTCCATGGTATGAAGTCCTACTTCTGTCAGGACGAATACGGGCAGATTGCGCCGGTGTACTCTATTTCCGCCGGGCTGGACTATCCGGGAATCGGGCCGGAACATGCGCATCTTCACGATATCGGCCGGGCGGAGTATGTGCCGGTGACGGATGATGAGGCGGTAGAGGCTTTTGAGTATTTATCAAGGACGGAAGGTATTATTCCTGCGATTGAGTCGGCCCATGCGGTGGCCTATGCCAGAAAAATTGCACCTGTTATGGGAAAAGACCAGATTATTGTGATAACCATTTCCGGAAGAGGAGATAAGGATTGCGCCGCCATTGCGCGCTATAGAGGGGAGGATATCCATGAGTAAAATCGGAGAGGCTTTTGAAGGGGGAAAGGCATTTATCGCCTTTGTAACCTGTGGGGACCCGGATCTGGAGACGACGATGTCCTGTGTCCGCGCGGCGGTGGAAAACGGGGCGGACCTGATTGAGCTGGGGATTCCTTTTTCTGACCCGACGGCGGAGGGGCCTGTCATTCAGGGGGCAAATCTGCGGGCGTTGACCGGAGGAGTCACTACGGATAAAATATTTGAGATGGTGAGAAAACTGCGGCGGGACATCAAGACGCCCATGGTATTTATGACGTATGCCAATGTGATCTTTTCTTACGGGGCGGAGCGGTTTCTGTCCACCTGTCGGGAGATCGGCATGGACGGTTTGATTCTGCCGGATCTGCCTTACGAGGAGAAGGAGGAGTTTCTGCCTCTTTGCCATACTTGCGGCGTGGATCTGATTTCCCTGATTGCGCCTACTTCTGCCAACCGTATCGCCATGATTGCGAAGGAGGCGGAAGGGTTTCTCTATGTGGTGTCCAGTCTGGGCGTTACCGGCACAAGAGGCGAGATTAAGACGGATTTAACATCCATTGTGGAAGTGATCAGGCAGAATACGGACATTCCCTGCGCCATCGGATTCGGGATTTCCACGCCGGAGCAGGCGGCGGGGATGGCGGGTATTTCGGACGGGGCGATTGTGGGGTCAGCGATCGTGAAGCTTATTGAAAAATACGGCAGGGAGGCCGCGCCCTATGTGGGGGCATATGTGCGGGAGATGAAAAAGGCGGTTCGCGGCATTTGACAGCGCTTTTTACGGAGTCGTATATTTGTATGATTTGCAGTTGAAGCCGGATTCCGCTTGTGCTATAATTAGTCGATTATGGATTTACAGGCAAGGACGTTAATGCATACAGGCAGGAGTACGCACACCGCTGTGGACTCCTGATATGTGCGGCGAAAGGAACAGGTATAAGATGAAATCATTTTTAATACTGGAGGACGGCACCGTGTTCGAGGGAACACACATAGGGGCGCGCAGGGAGATCGTCAGCGAGATTGTATTTAATACCTCCATGGCCGGTTATCTGGAGGTGCTGACGGACCCGTCCTATGCGGGACAGGCAGTGTGTATGACGTATCCGCTGATCGGTAATTACGGGATATGCAGGGACGATATGGAGTCGAAGAAACCCTGGCCGGACGGTTTTATTGTGCGGGAGCTATCCCGGATTCCCAGCAATTTCAGATGTGATATGACAATTCAGCAATTCTTAGAGGAAAATGGTGTGCCGGGCATTGCCGGGATCGACACCAGAGCCCTTACCAGAATCCTTCGTGAAAAGGGTACCATGAACGGTATGATCACCACCGACGAAGCGTATGATCTTGATAAAATCATTCCCAAATTAAAAGCATATACGGCAGGTAAAGTAGTGGAACGGGTAAGCTGCGCAGAGAAGTATGTGTTGGCCGGAACAAGGGAGCTTGCGGAGAACGGACCGCTTTCCGGCAGCGCTGCTTTTAGAAAAGAGGACTTTGAGGCGGGTGTCCGGGAAAAGAAGCCCAGTCTTGTGCGCAATTTAAGCGGTGCGGGACTGCGTGTGGCGCTTCTCGATCTGGGAGCCAAAGACAACATTGCAAGGTCGCTGGCGGCCAGAGGGTGCGACGTGACGGTTTATCCTGCCGCGACTACGGCGGCGGAGATTCTGGCGGATGCGCCGGACGGCATCATGCTCAGCAACGGGCCGGGGGATCCGAAGGAATGCACTATTATAATAGAAGAAATCCGAAAACTCTACGAGTCCGATACGCCGATTTTTGCCATCTGTCTGGGGCATCAGCTTATGGCGCTTGCCACGGGTGCGGATACCTTTAAGATGAAGTACGGGCACCGGGGCGGCAACCACCCGGTGAAGGATCTGTCTACGGGCAGGGTTTATATTTCTTCGCAGAATCACGGCTATGTGGTGGATACGGAGAAGCTTGACCCGAAGGTGGCGGTTCCCGCTTTTGTCAATGTAAATGACGGCACGAACGAGGGCCTTTCCTATACGGGCAAGAATATTTTTACGGTGCAGTTTCATCCCGAGGCGTGCCCGGGACCGCAGGATTCCTCGTATCTGTTTGACCGGTTTATAGAGATGATGCGAACATGAAGTTCTGCTAAGACTGCAAAGAACGCAGTCCAAGCAGAACTACGTCATGTTCTGAAGAATGCTGACGCATTCTTCCGGGTTGAGAAATGGAGGATATACAATGCCTAAAAATCTAAATGTAAAACGAGTGCTTGTCATAGGTTCCGGCCCCATTGTGATCGGACAGGCGGCGGAGTTTGACTATGCGGGAACGCAGGCGTGCCGTTCCTTAAAAGAGGAGGGAATGGAAGTCATTCTGGTAAACTCCAACCCTGCCACCATTATGACGGACGGCGATATTGCGGACAAGGTATATATCGAGCCGTTGACAACGAAGGTATTGGAGCAGATTATCATAAAGGAAAAGCCCGACTCCCTGCTTCCCAATATGGGCGGACAGGCGGGCTTGAATCTTGGCATGGAGTTGGATGAGTCGGGTTTCCTCGCGGCGCATAACGTATTGCTTTTGGGGACCACGGCAAAGACCATCCGAAAAGCCGAGGACCGTCTGGAATTTAAGGAGACCATGGAAAAGATCGGGGAGCCGTGCGCGCCCTCCCTTGTGGTGGAAAACATGGAGGACGGCGTGGCTTTTGCGAAAAAAATCGGCTATCCCGTGGTGCTTCGTCCCGCCTATACGCTGGGCGGCTCCGGCGGCGGCATCGCCCACAACCAGATTGAGCTGGAGGAAATCCTGGCGAACGGCCTCAGGCTTTCCCGGGTAGGGCAGGTGCTGGTGGAGCGCTGTATCGCAGGCTGGAAGGAAATCGAGTATGAGGTGATGCGCGACAGCGCAGGCAACTGTATCACGGTCTGTAATATGGAAAATATCGACCCGGTGGGCGTGCATACGGGCGACAGTATCGTGGTGGCCCCCTCCCAGACTCTGGGGGACAAGGAATACCAGATGCTCAGAAGCGCCGCGCTGAACATCATAAACGAGCTGGAGATTACCGGCGGCTGTAACGTGCAGTTTGCCCTCCATCCGACCAGCTTTGAATACTGTGTGATCGAAGTGAATCCCCGTGTGAGCCGGTCTTCCGCACTGGCGAGTAAGGCGACGGGATATCCTATCGCAAAAGTGGCGGCGAAGATTGCGCTGGGCTATACGCTGGACGAGATCAAAAACGCCATCACCGGTAAGACTTACGCCAGTTTTGAACCCACCCTGGACTACTGCGTGGTGAAAATACCGAGACTTCCTTTCGATAAGTTTATTACGGCAAAACGCACACTCACCACCCAGATGAAGGCCACGGGCGAGGTCATGAGCATCGGCAATAACTTTGAGGGGGCGCTGATGAAGGCAATCCGTTCTCTGGAGCAGCATGTGGACTGCCTGCGCAGCTATGATTTTTCCGCGCTGACACGGGAGGAGCTGCTGGAGCGCATGGAGGTCGTGGATGACCAGAGGATCTATATCATTGCGGAGGCGATCCGCAAGGGCGTGGATTATGACACGATCCACAGGATTACCATGGTGGATCACTGGTTTATCGATAAGATTGCGATTCTGACGGAGATGGAGGAGCGGCTTTCCAAAGAGCCGCTGACGGTAGAACTCTTAAAAGAGGCGAAGCGGATCGAGTTTCCCGACAACGTGATTGCAAGGCTGACCGGGAAGACCGAAGATGAAATAAAGAACATGCGTTATGAAAACGGTATCGTCGCCGCTTTCAAGATGGTGGATACCTGTGCGGCCGAGTTTGCGGCGAGCACGCCTTACTATTATTCCGTGTTCGGATCGGAGACGGAGGTGGCGGAGAGCCATCCGAAGAAAAAAGTGCTTGTCTTAGGCTCCGGCCCCATCCGCATCGGACAGGGCATCGAGTTCGACTACTGCTCCGTGCACGCCACATGGGCGTTCGCGAGGGAAGGCTACGAGACCATTATCGTCAACAACAACCCGGAGACGGTGAGTACGGACTTTGACATTGCGGACAAGCTTTACTTTGAGCCGCTGACGCCGGAGGATGTGGAGAACATTGTCAACGTGGAGAAGCCGGACGGCGCGGTGGTGCAGTTTGGCGGTCAGACGGCCATCAAGCTGACGGAGAGCCTGATGAAGATGGGCGTACCGATTCTTGGCACAAAGGCGGAGGATGTGGACGCGGCCGAGGACAGGGAGCTTTTTGATAAGATTCTGGAGGAGACAGAGATTCCGAGAGCGGCGGGCGGCACGGTGTACACTGCCGAGGAGGCCAAAGCCGTGGCCAACAGGCTGGGCTATCCCGTACTGGTGCGGCCTTCCTACGTGCTGGGCGGACAGGGCATGCAGATTGCGCTGTCCGATACGGAGATAGAGGAATTTATGGCGGTGATCAACCGCTACGAGCAGGATCATCCGATTCTGGTGGATAAATATTTGCAGGGCAAGGAGCTGGAGGTGGATGCGGTCTGCGACGGCACGGATATTCTGATTCCGGGCATTATGGAGCACATCGAGCGGACGGGTGTGCACTCCGGCGACAGCATTTCCGTCTATCCTGCGCCCACGGTCAGCGAGAAGGTGAAGGAGACCATTGCCGAGTATTCGAGACGGCTAGCGAAGGCCCTGCATGTGATCGGCCTGATCAACATTCAGTTTATCGCCATGGGTGACGAGGTGTACGTAATCGAGGTCAATCCCCGTTCTTCCCGCACGGTGCCTTACATCAGCAAGGTGACGGGGATTCCCATCGTGGATCTGGCCACGGAGGTGATTATTGGGAAAAAGATCAGGGATCTTGGCTACGAGCCGGGCCTGCAGCCTGCGGCGGACTATTTCGCGGTCAAGATGCCGGTATTCTCCTTTGAGAAGATCCGGGGTGCGGAGATCAGCCTGGGACCGGAGATGAAGTCCACAGGCGAGTGCCTTGGCATAGCGAAGACTTTTAACGAGGCGCTCTACAAGGCCTTTCTCGGTGCGGGCGTAAGTCTCCCGAAGCACAGGCAGATGATTATTACCGTAAAGGATGCGGACAAGGGGGAAGCCATCGAGGTGGCGAGACGCTTCGAGAAACTGGGTTATATCATTTATGCCACGAGGAGTACGGCGGCGGCGCTGAACGAGGCTGGCGTGAAAGCCAGAAAGGTAAATAAGATTTCGCAGGAATCCCCTACGGTGATGGATCTGATTCTGGGACATAAGATTGATCTGGTCATCGACACGCCCACGCAGGGGCGGGACAAGAGCAGGGACGGCTTCCTGATCCGGCGGACTTCCATTGAGACAGGGGTTAACTGTATCACGGCGATGGATACCGCGGCCGCGCTGGTTACCAGTCTGGAGAATGCGGCATCCCAAGGGGAGATGACCCTGATTGATATTGCGTCGATTGCGAGGCGGGGAAAGTAAGATATATGAACACAGTCAGAAATTATCAGAAGGAACTGGATCGGCTTTTAGAGAAGATCGGCGCGGCAGATGAATGCGCGCCGACTCTTTTTCTGCATAGCTGCTGTGCGCCGTGCAGCAGTTATGTACTGGAATATCTGCGCAGATATTTTCGGATCACGGTCTTTTATTTTAATCCGAATATTACCGAGGATGCCGAATACCGTAAACGGGTGGCGGAGCAGAAACGTCTGATTGCCGCGTACAATGAGGAGTTGACTAAAAAGGTCAACAAGGACTTTGACAGCATCGTAATGACTGATGCGGGGGCAGTACATGGCGCAGACAGGCAGCATGCGGAAAGTGAAAGCGCGGCATATCGGATCGATGTGATCGAGGGAGACTATGAGCCGCAGCGCTTCTTCGAGATGGCCAAAGGGCTGGAACAGTGCCAGGAGGGCGGCGAGAGATGCTTTGCCTGCTATGCGCTGAGACTTTCGGAGACAGCGAAGCTGGCGCAGGAGGGGCGGTATGATTATTTTGCCACAACCCTTTCCATCAGCCCGCTGAAGAATGCCGTGAAACTCAATGAAATCGGGGAGAAACTGGCACAGGAGTATGGTGTGGCGTGGCTGCCGTCGGATTTTAAGAAGAAGGACGGTTATAAACGCTCCATCGAATTATCGAAGGAATATGGACTGTACCGGCAGGATTACTGCGGCTGTGTGTATTCCCGCATGGAGCGGGAGCGGCAGAGACAGGAGAGAGAAGGAAAGGAAGCGGACGGGGAGAATAGCTAAAAATAGGATAACTAAGATTAAAAAAATAACTAAATTTAGCTAAAGATACAAAAGGGGGATTGACATATGGTGAAACGAAATGCTATGATAGGCGGCATGAGTGCCAAAATTACATAGGAGAAAAACGTCTTTCGGCACAGGACGTTTAGAGTGGAGGATAACATGACGAAAATCAGAATGGACTTTGTACCCTGTCTGCTGATCGGAGGGCTGCTTTGCGGACTGACTATCTTTGCGGGACAGAAATATGTGGAGATGGCGGACGAGCGTTATGAGACACAGGAGCTGCCGCAGGGAGAGGTCGGCGGAGAACCGGCGGCTGACACGCCCCTCGTCGAGAGTATCGCTGAGATGCAGCAGAATGACACGTTCTATGTGGTAACCGACGATGAAAATTATGAAATGTATCATCTGTTTTACGATGACAAAGAATGGAATCCGATGGAGCTGCCTTCCGGTGAAGTGGTGTGCGTGCGCAACAATGTGAAGGCCAGCAAAACGGTGGACGGCTATAAGAAACAGACACCGGTGGGAAGGATCGTGCCTTTTGAGATCCCGGAGACTCTGATCAGCCAGTTGGCGGATGAAAGAAAAGGCATGGAGTTTTCGGATACCACGTTTTACGTGGACATGTTTGGGGAAGCACTGGAATCCGCCAATGAGGATGACATCAAGTTTAAGTTCGATATGGTGGCGGTGATTCTGTTCTGGGTGGGTACCTTCGGTTCCCATATGATTGGGGCAAAGATAGGCCTTCTGCCACCCGTTTTCCCGAAGCGGAAGAAGGAAAAGGCTTAAAGCATTGTATGAAACTTAAATGACTGTGGTGGTCGATTTGCGGGCTGCCACAGTTTTTTCTATAGGTGACAGGCATTTTCTGAATAGAGAGCGGTAGGAAGGGAGAAAAATTTCCTATCCGATTGATAACGGGAAAGTAAATGACATTTTCCGGGATTTGTGGTAGAATATGCATTGTTTACGATTAACGACTCGCGAATTGTCAGACTATGCCGGCAGGCAGACTCTGGACGAAACGCTTTGGAGCGGAGGAAAAGATGCAGAAAATATTGGATTTGATTTCAGAGGAAGTAAAGAAAGCCTTCGAGGAGGCCGGATACGATGCGGAGCTTGGCCGAGTGACCCTCTCCAACCGTCCCGACCTGTGCGAGTATCAGTGTAACGGCGCGATGGCCGGAGCGAAGAAATATCATAAGGCGCCGCTTATGATCGCGCAGGAGGTGGCTGAGAAGCTGCAGGAGAGCGAAGTGCTGTCGGAGGTTTCCGCTGTGGCGCCCGGTTTTTTAAATATGAAGGTGAAGGAAGTCTTTGTGCGGGATTATCTGCGGGATATGTCCAATGCGGAAAAGTTTGGTTTCCAGACCCCGGAGTCAAAGAAGATTATTATTGACTATGGCGGTCCAAACGTGGCGAAGCCGCTTCATGTGGGTCATCTGCGCTCCGGCATTATCGGGGAGAGCATCAAGCGGATCTGCCGCTATGCGGGACATGAGGTGATCGGAGACATTCATCTTGGAGACTGGGGCCTGCAGATGGGGCTTATTATCACGGAATTGCAGAAAAGGCAGCCCGATCTCATTTATTTTGACGATTCCTATGAAGGGGAATATCCGCAGGAGGCTCCCTTTACCATATCCGAGCTGGAGGAAATCTATCCTACAGCCAGCGCAAAGTCCAAGGAGGACGAGGCGTATAAGGCCGATGCCATGGAGGCGACTTACAAGCTGCAAAGCGGGGTGCGTGGGTACCGCGCCCTTTGGGATCATATCATCGCCGTGTCCGTAGCGGATTTGAAGAAAAATTACGCCAATCTGAACGTGGAGTTTGACCTATGGAAAGGCGAGTCCGACGTGCACGATATTATCCCCGGCATGGTGGAGGAGATGAAAAAGGGCGGGTACGCCTACGAGAGTGACGGCGCGCTGGTGGTGGACGTGAAGGAGGAGACGGACACGAAGGAAGTTCCGCCGTGCATGATCTTAAAATCCGACGGGGCGTCCCTCTACAACACGACGGATCTGGCCACCATTATGGACCGTATGGCGAATTTTCATCCCGACGAGATGATCTACCTGACCGATAAGAGGCAGGATTTGTATTTTGAGCAGGTGTTCCGCTGCGCGAGAAAGACCAAGCTGGTCAATGAAGACACGGAGCTTGTGCACATCGGTTTCGGCACCATGAACGGGAAGGACGGCAAGCCCTTTAAGACAAGAGAGGGCGGCGTCATGCGGCTGGAGAACCTGATCCGTGAGATCAATGAGGAGATGATCCGCAAGATTCAGGAAAACGCGCAGACGAAGGGCTATGAGATCGATATGGAGCAGGCCGGGGAGACGGCCAAAATCGTCGGACTGGCAGCGATTAAGTACGGTGACCTGTCAAATCAGGCGTCCAAAGATTATATTTTTGATATGGACAGGTTCACCTCCTTCGAGGGCGATACCGGGCCGTATATTCTTTATACCATTGTACGGATCAAGTCAATTCTTGCCAAGTATGAGGAACAGGGTGGAGAATTGACTGACACAGTCATTCAAGAGGCGACAAATGTGTCAGAAAAGAGCCTGATGCTGGAACTTGCAAAATACAATACGATGATGGAGACGGCCTGCGAGGAGATCGCGCCTCACAAAATCTGCGCCTATATCTATGATCTGGCCAATGCGTTTAATCACTTCTACCATGAGACGAAGATTCTCACGGAGGAGGACGGGCAGAAGAAAGCCGGCTGGATCGCTCTGCTTGCGCTGGCCAAAGATGTGCTGGAGACGTGTATTGATCTGCTCGGTTTTTCCGCGCCGGAAAGAATGTAAAAAAAGTACTTGACAAGCTATAGGAATAAATTGTATACTAGCAGAGCGGGTTGCATAAGTGACCCGCCTATAAACGGGGTCTTAGCTCAGCTGGGAGAGCATCTGCCTTACAAGCAGAGGGTCATAGGTT
>CAMWPB010000036.1 GCA_947176065.1 uncultured Lachnospiraceae bacterium
GGTGCGGGAGGCGAGGGAACGGGTGAAGGTGGCGCTCAAAAATGTGGGAATCAAGCTGCCGCCCATGTGTATCAACGTCAACCTCTCCCCGGCGGATCTGCCGAAAAACGGCACCATGTTTGATCTGCCCGTGGCGGTGGGTATTATGATTGCGCTTGGAAAATTGCAGCAGGAGGCAGTAGGCGGGACGCTTCTTCTGGGGGAGCTGGGACTGTCGGGAGAATTAAAGCCTGTCCGGGGCGTACTGCCCATCACAAGGGAGGCAGTGTGTCAGGGGGTCCGAAGGTGCATCCTGCCCGCACAAAATGCATGGGAGGGCGCCCTTGTCGGGGAGATGGAGAGCATCGGTGTGAGGGATGTGAAGGAGGCGGTGGCGCTGCTTGCCGGGGAGGAGGTTTCCGGGACGGCGAAGGCAGCTGCGGGGGCAGTGATTTCCGCAGCAGATTCCGTAGAGGAAACAGCAAGGGAGGAAGAACTTGATTTTGCCCAGCTAAACGGTCAGCAGGGGCTGAAGCGGGCGGCGGAAGTGGCGGCGGCCGGATTCCATAACCTACTGATTATAGGCGCGCCCGGCTCAGGTAAAACCATGCTTGCCAGACGGATTCCCACGATTCTGCCGCCGTTGACGCGAGAGGAGAGTCTGGAAGTTTCTACCATATACAGTATATGCGGCCTGCTGCAGTCTGCCAGTTCCCTGAGAACAACGAGACCTTTTTTGCATCCCCATCATACCATAACGGGGCGGGCGCTTGCGGGCGGTGGGCGGATTCCCATGCCGGGGATGATCAGTCTTGCCCATCGCGGCGTACTCTTTTTAGACGAGCTTCCAGAGTTTAAGCGGGATACGCTGGATATTTTAAGGCAGCCGCTGGAGGACAAGCGGGTGCAGATAGCCAGAAGCAGCGGCTCTTACGTCTATCCTGCGGATTTTATGCTGGTGGGGGCAATGAACCCATGTCCCTGCGGGTTTTATCCTGACAGGGAGAGATGCCGCTGTTCGCCTTTTGAGGTGAAGCGGTATTTAAACCGGGTGTCCGGGCCGATTCTGGACCGCATGGATATCTGCGTGGAGGCAATGCCGATGGCTTTTGCGGACATGACTTCCGACAGGCGGGAGGAGAGCAGTGCGCAGGTCAGGGAGCGGGTGATGGCGGCAAGAAAAAGACAGGAGAACAGATTTGCCGGAACGGGGCTTCACTTTAATGCGGATATGGGAGCCGGGGAAGTGGTGCGCTACTGTGCTTTGGGGGAGACGGAGCTTCGCTATATGGAGCGGATGTTTTCCGCGTTACAGCTTTCCGCCAGAGCCTATCACAGGATTTTGAAGGTGGCCAGAACCATTGCGGATCTTGACGGCAGCGACGGGATAGGGGAAACGCATCTGGCGGAGGCCATCTGCTACCGGCAGTCCGACCACAAATACTGGAATTGAGGAGGTCGAGATGGAAGCGGTAGAGAGAAGAGAAATAAAAGGAACGATGACAGTAACAGAGGAAGAAAAAGCGTACATACACTGGCTGTATCAGGCGGCGGGAATAGGAAGCAGGGGATTTCTGCGGTCTTTGGCGGCTCTGGGAACACCGCAGGAGCTTTACCGCCTGACGGTTTCGGGCGCGCTTTCGGAGAAGCTTTCGGAAAGGTTTCGGAAGAAAGCGGCGAAAATGGAGGAATTTAGCAGAGGATACGACGTGGCGGGCGCGTATGGACGCATGCGGGAGCGGGGCATCTGTCTGGTGACGGAGGAGGACTCCCGTTTCCCGGAGCGGCTGGCCCGGATTCCTGATAAGCCTTATGCCCTCTACTGTGCCGGACAGCTCCCGCAGGAGGAGAAAAAGGCGGTGGCACTGATCGGCGCAAGGGACTGTACCGGGTACGGCAGTTATATGGCGGAACAGTTCGGGGCGGCTTTTGCAAAGGCCGGCGTACAGGTGATAAGCGGTATGGCGAGAGGGATCGACGGCATCGGACAGACCGCCGCGCTGGGAGCGGGCGGGTATTCGCTGGGCGTTCTGGGATGCGGCGTGGATATCTGCTATCCCCGGGATAACAGACCGTTGTATGAGGCCCTGCTGGACAGAGGAGGCGTCTGCTCCGAGTATCCGCCGGGAACCGAACCGAGAGCGCTTCTTTTTCCTCCAAGAAACCGTATTATCAGCGGCTTTTGCGACGCGGTGCTCGTGGTGGAGGCGAGGGAGAAGAGCGGCACCCTGATTACGGTGGATATGGCGCTTGAACAGGGCCGGGAGGTTTACGCGCTGCCGGGCCGGGCCACCGACCCCTTGAGCGGCGGCTGTAACCGCCTGATCCGGCAGGGAGCAGGGCTGATATCCTCGCCGGAGGAGTTTTTGGAGGAGCTGATCGGAGAAAGCGGCGCGCAAAAGGGGAGCGGACGGACGAAAGCGGTGCAGGGCAGTCTGGTCTTTCTGGAGGGTGTGCAGGGGGAGCTTTGGGAGGTTTTGGACTTCCATCCGCTGCCGACGCAGGAGCTGCAGAGAAGATATGAGGATAAATATGGAAAGACGGTCTCTTTTCCGGCTCTGTATAAGGAGCTTCTGGAGCTGTGTGCAAACGGCTATGCAGGACAGGTGGGAGGCGGGTATTTTATGCGGGTCATGAAAACGTAAAAAAGTATAGTTAATAAACAGAAAAGAAAACAAGGAAACCCCTTGACCGGATTTCCTGCTTTACATATAATCATCTTAAAAGCGGGAAATTCGAAGGGAGGGAGTGAAACGGAATGGAGGAAACCATGGGAATGACAGACAATCAATACAAGGATTTTGTGGAAGCGATGAAAGAAGATCTGGAGGAGCTGAACGAGTTCAAAGAAGCCGGGGAAGATGAAAGATATATAAAAAAGTATGGCCGGATTATGGAAAGACTTGAAAAATCGTTGAACCGGTAAAAAATCGGGCGCCATGTCATTTTTTTTCAGTTTGGGATGTGAATTTACCCTTGCAAGCGTTTGCAATTTGGTGTATAGTGTAGCACGTTAGACAGGGGATAACCTTAGAATGACAAGGACAGGGGAACGGCTATGGCTAAATATCTGGTAATTGTGGAGTCACCGGCGAAGGTGAAGACCATCAAAAAATTTTTAGGCGCGAATTATGAGGTAGCGGCCAGTCAGGGGCATGTGCGGGATCTTCCCAGAAGCGTTCTCGGAATCGACGTGGAGAACGACTTTGAACCGAAGTATATTACGATCCGGGGCAAAGGCGACATACTGGCGAATCTGCGCAAGGAAGTGAAAAAGGCGGAGAAGGTTTATCTGGCAACCGACCCGGACCGCGAGGGAGAGGCTATTTCGTGGCATCTGTATTTTGCCTTAAAACTGGAAAATAAGAAGGTATACCGTATTACGTTCAACGAGATCACCAAGACGGCGGTGAAAGAGTCCTTAAAGAACGCCAGGGAGATCAATATGGATCTGGTGGACGCCCAGCAGGCCAGAAGGTGTCTGGACCGTATGGTGGGTTATAAAATATCACCCGTTCTTTGGGCGAAGGTGAAGCGGGGACTGTCCGCTGGACGCGTGCAGTCAGTGGCGCTTCGCATTATCTGCGACAGGGAGGAGGAGATCAATGCCTTCATCCCGGAGGAATACTGGACGCTGGATGTAAAGCTGAAGGTGGAGGGGGAGAAAAATCCTCTGGTGGCAAAATATTATGGCACGAAGACAGAGAAGCGCGCCATCGCTTCCGCGGAGGAGATGGAGCAGCTTAAGAAGGAGTTGACTGATGCAGTCTATAAAGTGAGCTCCGTAAAGACCGGCGAGCGGATTAAGAAAGCGCCGCTGCCCTTTACGACCTCGACCCTGCAGCAGGAGGCCAGCAAGGTATTAAATTTTTCCACCCAGAAGACCATGCGTCTGGCGCAGCAGCTCTATGAAGGCGTGGAGATTAAGGGAAACGGCACCATGGGTATCATCACCTATCTGCGTACCGACTCCACCAGAATTTCGGAGGAGGCCGAGGCGGCAGCCAGAGCTTATATCACGGAAAAGTACGGCGAGGAGTATGCGGCAGCCGTAGAGCAGGAAAAAAAATCGGATAAAAAGATTCAGGACGCCCACGAGGCGATCCGTCCGACGGATATCAGCAGGCTCCCTCTGGAGATTAAGGAGTCCCTTTCCAGAGATCAGTTCCGGCTTTACCAGCTGATCTGGAAGCGGTTTGCGGCCAGCCGGATGGCGGCGGCACAGTATGAGACTACCTCCGTGAAAATAGACGCCGGGGAACACCGATTCACCGTGGCGGCGTCGAAGGTGAAATTCGACGGCTTTATGAGCGTCTATACACAGGAGGAGGACAAAGAGGAGGGCAATACCCTGATTCGGGGCATTTCCGAAGATACGGGGCTGACCATGCTTTCGCTGGAGGAGAAGCAGCATTTCACCCAGCCTGCCCCGCACTATACGGAGGCTTCCTTAGTGCGCGCCATGGAGGAGTTGGGGATCGGCAGGCCGAGCACCTATGCGCCCACCATAACGACGATACTGGCGAGACGTTATATCGTGAAGGAAAATAAGAACCTTTATGTGACGGAGCTGGGCGAGGTGGTCAACAATATGATGAAGGACGCCTTTCCTTCTATTGTGGACGTGAATTTTACCGCTACCATGGAGGCGCTTTTGGACGGCGTGGAGGAAGGCAGCGTCAAGTGGAAGACGGTGGTGAAGAATTTTTACCCCGATCTGCAGGAGGCTGTGGAGAAGGCGGAAAAGGAGCTGGAGGAAGTGGAGATTGCCGATGAACTGTCCGACGAGTTCTGTGAGCTGTGCGGCAGGCAGATGGTGATTAAATATGGTCCTCACGGCAGATTTTTAGCCTGCCCCGGTTTCCCGGACTGCAGAAATACGAAGCCTTATTTTGAGAAGATCGGCGTGGCATGTCCCAAGTGCGGCAAGGATATCGTCCTGAAAAAGACCAAGAAGGGCCGGAAGTATTACGGCTGTATTGACAACCCGGACTGCGACTTTATGGTATGGCAGAGACCGGTGGATGAAAAATGTGACCGTTGCGGCTCCATTATGCTCCAGAAGGGCAGCAAGCTGGTCTGCGCCGATGAATCCTGCGGTTTTGTCAAGGATATGCCGAAGGAAAAGATACAGTAAAAGAATTGGAATATTTAACGAAAGCAATATGATTTGCGGATAAATTGCGCACTATGCGTTGAAATTGTCTGAATAGTGTGATAAAATCAGTATATTACAGACGGACCGAATGCGGGGAGCGAGAGGTATATACATGAGCAGTGTGCAATTATTAGATAAGACCAGAAAGATCGGGAAACTTTTACACAATAACAATTCAGGCAAGGTGGTGTTTAACGATATCTGCGACGTGCTGAAGGAAATTCTGGTCTCTAACGTGCTGGTTGTGAGCAGGAAGGGCAAGGTTTTAGGCATCGGGGATATGCCTTCGGTGGAATCCATTACGGAGCTGATCGTGGATCATGTGGGCGGCTTTATTGACCCTATGTTAAACGAGCGGCTTCTGGGGGTGCTTTCCACGAAGGAGAATGTCAATCTGGAGACGCTGGGGTTTGAAAGTCCCGGTATCCGGCGGTTTCAGGCGGTGATTGCTCCGATTGAGATATCGGGAGAGCGGCTGGGGACCCTTTTCCTTTACAAATGCGACGACCAGTACGACATCGACGATATCATCCTTTGTGAGTACGGCACCACGGTGGTGGGACTTGAGATGCTGCGGGCGGTCAGTGAGGAGAACGCGGAGGAAAACCGTAAGGTGGCGGTGGTGAAGTCGGCGATTTCCACCCTTTCCTTCTCCGAGATGGAAGCCATCACCCATATTTTCGATGAGCTTGGCGGTATGGAAGGCATTCTGGTGGCCAGTAAAATCGCGGATAAAGTGGGAATTACCCGATCAGTGATCGTCAATGCCCTACGCAAATTCGAGAGCGCGGGCGTGATCGAATCCAGATCATCGGGAATGAAGGGCACCTATATTAAGGTGCTTAACGACGTGGTGTTCGACGAGGTGGAAAAATTGAAAGAGCAGGGAAGGTTTTAGACAGTTAGGGCTTTAGAAATAACTGGCAGAAGGATCTGCGAAAAGCGCCGATTTTGCGCGCCGCGGGTTCTTTTTTGTCGTTTTGCAAGGATACTAATTTGTGAAAATCGATCGAAAAACCTTGTATTTTTTTATAATTTATTTATAATGGAATATGGATTCTATTAACGTGGAAGGAGTGTGACTATGAGCTCATTGATGGATACGAATGCTTTTGATTATGTGAATGTGCTGGATAAGGCGATGGACGCGTCTATGCTCAGACATGAGGCGATTTCCAATAACATTTCAAATGCGGACACACCGGGTTATAAGAGGCAGGATGTGGATTTCGAGACACAGCTTGCGAAAGCGCTGCGCCATTCCCGGTATAAGAGCATGGATGCGAAGGTGGCGGATTTGAAGATGAGCCGCCTGAATCCGGTTTCCTATAGGGATTATGCCGGTTTTTCTTACCGCATAGACGGAAATAATGTCGACCCGGACACCGAGGGCGTATATCTGGCGAAGAACCAGGTGGTGTATCAGGGCCTTGAGCAGAGTGTAGCTCAGGAGTTTAAGAATTTACAGTCGGTTATGAAATAGTAATATGGGAAGTACGGAGTTTTACCGGGAGAATGATTAGAAAGCAGCATTCTCAGCATATATATGTGTATAGAAGGAGGATTCAGGGATGGCTTTGTTTACGGCATTTGACATCAACGCTACGGGTATGACCGCAGAGCGCTTCCGTATGGATACGATCGCCCAGAATGTGGCGAACGCGAATACGACGAGGACAGAAGACGGTACGCCCTACCGCAGAAAGATCGTGGTGTTTGAGGAGAAAAATTCTCCGACGCACTTCCACCAGATCCTTATGAAGGAGCATGAACGCTTTGCAGGCAATGGGGTAAAGGTGACGGGTGTTTACGAGGATACAAAGACAGAGGGGAATATGGTTTACGATCCCTCTCATCCGGATGCGGATGAAAACGGTTATGTGATGTATCCGAATGTGAATATCATCACGGAGTTTACGAACCTGATCGACGCGTCCCGCGCTTATCAGGCGAACGGTACCGCTTTTACTGCCAGCAAGAACATGGCGACCATGGGACTTAATATTCTGAATGGCTGATAACGCGGCATGGAATGTAAGATATCACACGTTATTTATGCGTTGTGAGAAATAAAACGGGGAATGTTGGAGGACACAGAAATGGCTTTGGATATCACGGAATTATATAATGTCTCTTCAGGTGTGATCAGGGATGCCGCAAAGGCGGCGCCTACGACCCGCATTGAGGATTATCAGGAGAACGGCTTTGATACGATGCTACATACCGCGATTGACAATCTGAACACCACGAACATCTATTTGTCGGATGCGGAAAACGAGGAGATCAAGTGGGCGCTGGGTGAGACGGAGAACTCCCACGACCTTACCATCGCCCTGCAGAAGGCTTCTACGGCATTACAGTACACGGTGGCGATCAGAGACAAACTTCTGGAAGCTTATAAAGAACTGATCCAGATGCAGGTTTAGTTCCGTTTAGCGTGTAAAAGGGAAATGCCGAAGGAGAACGAGTTGCTGTGGAAAAGATAATTGAGAAACTGAAAGAATTAGGGAATAGAATAATGGAATGGTGGAACCGTTTCACGTCGAAGCAGAAGACTTTGATCGTGGCCATAGTGGCGGTGCTCATCATTGCCCTTGTGTTTATCGTATCAAGTCTCACCAGACCTGAGTACGTGCTGCTTCGGGAGTGCGAAACCACCAAGGAAGCCTCGGAGGTGATAGAGCTTCTGGACGGTGAGGGATACAAATACCAGATTACGGACGACGGGCTGACCATATCCATTCTTGATGAACAGCTTGGGCAGGCGAATCTGCTCCTTGGCGCCAACAATATTCAGGCGGCGAGCTGGGGCATTGAAAATGTGACGGACGGCAGTTTTTCCACCACGGAATCCGACAAGGAGAAAAAATATGTGGTGTATCTGGAAAAGCGTCTGGAAAACGATGTGCTGTCCATGTTTACGGCGATCAACAGAGCCAAGGTTACGCTGAATGTCCCGCAGGACGACGGTACGCTGATCGCGCAGGAGCAGGAATCTTCCGCGTGGGTGGTTCTGGAGTTAAAGGATGAGTTTTCAGCGGAGAGCGCGGCCTATCTGGCGCGCGCGGTGGCGACGGCGCTGGGAAATGAGACCACGGACAACATTGTCATTCTGGATACGATGGGCAACATGCTGTTTACGGGGGATGAGAATTACTCTCCTTCCGGTCTGGCAAACGCCCACCTCTCCGTGAAGACCGAGGCGGAGAAAAATATGATAAACAGCGTGCGCAGGGTGATGCTGGGCACGAATGAGTTCGATAATGTGGAGGTATCGCCCAATCTGGTGCTGGATTTCTCGAACCAGAAGAGGACGGAGCATACATACACCCCGGCGGACGGACAGACGCAGGGCGTGTTAAGCCATGAAGACCTTTACGAAGAGGAGAATGTGAGCGGCGTGGGCGGCGTGCCCGGCACGGACAGTAACGACGACGACACGACCTATGTGCTGGAGGATAATTCCAACTCCCGCTCTTCGAGGAGCGAGCAGTCCAGAGATTATCTGCCAAACGAGACGATCACCACCACGGAGACTCCTTCCGGGGTGATCAATTACGCGGCATCGTCCCTGGCGGCATCCCTGATCCGTTACAACGTGATCCGTGAGGAGGACGTGGAGGCCCAGGGGCTTCTGGACGGCGTGAGCTGGGAGGAATATAAGCTCGCCAACAACGAGCGTACACGGATTGAACTGGATGAAACTTTTTATAATGCGGCCGCGAACGCGACGGGTATTGCGGTAGATAACATCACACTGGTGGCGTACAGTGAGAATCTTTTCTTCGATGCGGAAGGTTCTCCGATCACAGCAACGGATGTTCTGCAGATTCTTCTGATTATCGTGATACTGGCGCTTCTGGCCTTTGTGGTGCTCCGCAGCATGCGCAGCGAGAAGCACGAGGAGGAAGAGGAGGAGCTGACCGTAGAGACGCTGCTGCAGTCTGATGTGGCGCTCGAAGAGATCACCTCCGAGAATGAATCCGAGGAAAAACGACTTGTCGGCAAATTTGTGGAAGAAAACCCGGAGGCGGCGGCGAATCTGCTGCGCAACTGGTTAAACGAAGACTGGGGGTAGGATAAATGGCAGCAGCAGCAAAAGCGGATGATAAGATAAACGGACTCCAGAAGGCGGCCATCTTAATGATTGCTCTTGGGCCGGAAAAGTCGGCGGCGATATTCAAACACCTCAAGGAAGACGAGGTGGAGGAGCTTACATTAGAGATTGCGAATACGAGAAGTATCACGCCGCAGGTCAAGGAGAGCGTGGTAAACGAATTTTATCAGGTATGTCTGGCGCAGCAGTATATCGCGGAGGGCGGCATTAACTACGCGAAGGAGCTGCTTGAGAAGTCTTTCGGCGCCGAGAAAGCGATGGACGTAATCGGCAAGCTGACGGCGTCCCTGCAGGTAAAGCCTTTCGAGTTTGTGAGAAAGGCCGATGCGGCGCAGCTCCTCAACTTTATTCAGGACGAACACCCGCAGACCATCGCACTCATTTTGTCCTATCTGGCGCCCGGACAGGCGGCGATCATCGTTTCGGCGCTTCCGCCGGACAGACAGGCGGACGTTACGAAGCGTATTGCGGTGATGGACAGAACGAGTCCGGATGTAATCAAGGAGGTGGAGAAAGTTTTGGAATCCAAACTGTCATCTCTGGTGAATCAGGATTATACGATTATCGGCGGCGTGGACGCTGTCGTGGAAATTTTGAATACGGTAGACCGCGGTACAGAGAAACATATCATGGAGACATTGGAGATCGAGGAGCCGGAGCTTGCGGACGAGATCAGAAAGAAGATGTTCGTGTTCGAGGATATTCTGCTTCTGGACGACCGTGCGATCCAGCGTGTGCTGCGTGATGTGGATAACTCCGATCTGGCGATTGCCCTGAAGGGTTCCAATGAAGAGGTGCAGAATGCGATCTTTAACAACCTCTCCAAACGTCTTGCCGTTATGATTAAGGAGGATATGGAGTTCATGGGTCCTGTCCGCATGAAGGACGTGGAAGAGGCCCAGCAGAAGATTGTAAACATCATCCGGAAACTGGAGGATGCTGCGGAAATCGTTATCTCCAGAGGCGGAGGTGACGAGATCATTGTTTAGGATGAAGCATAGGAATTTATATAAAGCCGGCTGGGTCAGAGTGGACGGCGAAGATAAGTGCGTGATCGACAGCAACAGCATCGTGGCGGAGCGGATCGAGGCATGGGAAAATGTCCGAAAGGCGAACGCGGCGGCGGTGCCTTCCTTTGACGAGGAGGACGGCGAGGGAGAACCGGAGTTCGTGAGCGGCATCGAAGGCGAGGAGCTGGACGCTCTTTTCGCGGACGGCGAAGGCGGCGGCAATGTGATCAAGGCCGGCGACGTGCCGGCGCCGGATTTTTCAGAGATGAAGGCGGAGGCCGAAGCGGAGGCGGAGCGCATTATAGCCGAGGCCAGGGCGCATGCGCTGGAGATTGAGGCGCAGGCCCGGCGCGACGCTGACATAGAGCGCGCCAATGCCGTTGAGGAAGGCACGAGACAGGGCTATGACGAAGGATATGCAAGAGGTCTGGCTGAGGCGGATGACATGAAGCGGGAACTGGCCGAGAAGAGAAGACAGCTCGAGGCGGAGTTTGACGGGCTTCTGGAGGATTTGGAACCGCGGTTCATTGAGACCATCACGGATGTGTACAGTCATATCTTTGGCGTGGAACTGATGGATAACAGGGATATTCTGGTGCATTTGATTGATTCCACCCTGCGTAAGGTGGAGAGCAGCAGAACCTTTATCGTGCATGTGTCGGCGGAGGATTATCCCCATGTCAATATGCAGAAGCAGGCTCTTGTGGAGGGCGCTGTGGCGGGCAGGGGACTGATTGAGATCATCGAGGACATTGCGCTCGGTAAGGGAGACTGCCTGATTGAGACGGACGGCGGTATTTTTGACTGCGGCGTGGGCACGCAGCTTGAGGAACTAACGAAGAAATTACGCGTGTTATCATATGAAAAGGTCTAAAACTGCGGCGGAAAGAAGTGTCGGATGAATACAGCAATCAATTACTTTAAATACAGCAGCATAAAGGACGATACCTTCTTTAAGAAAAAGGGCAGAGTGGAGAATGTGGTGGGTCTTACCATCGAGTCTGCGGGGCCGGAGGCGAAACTCGGGGATCTGTGCATGATTTATCCCGTGGAGGAGGAATATCCGCCGATCACGGCTGAGGTGGTAGGTTTTAAGGACAGACGCACGCTCCTGATGCCCTGTGACAACACCGACGGAATCGGGCTGGGGTGTATCGTGGAAAACACGGGAAATCCCCTGACGGTGCCGGTGAGCGATGATCTTTTAGGCAAGGTATTGGACGGACTCGGCAGGATCGACGGAGAGTATATGCCGGGCGTACCCTACAGCGTAGAGGCGCAGCCGCCGGACGCCATGAGCCGGAAAATTATTTCGGATGTGCTGCCTCTTGGCGTGAAGGCTATAGACGGCTTAATGACGGTTGGAAAGGGACAGCGTATCGGTATTTTTGCGGGCTCCGGCGTAGGAAAATCTACGTTGATGGGTATGTTTGCCCGCAATACGAAGGCGGATATCAATGTGATTGCCCTGATCGGCGAGCGCGGCAGAGAGGTGCGCGAGTTCGTGGAGCGGGATCTGGGAGAGGAAGGAATGCGCCGCTCCGTGGTGGTGGTGGCCACTTCGGACAGATCGGCTCTTGAGAGAAACAAGGCGGCCAAGACCGCCTGTGCGATTGCGGAATATTTCAGGGATCAGGGTAAGGACGTGCTTTTGATGATGGACTCTCTGACCCGTTTTTCCATGGCACAAAGAGAGATCGGACTGGCCAGCGGGGAACCGCCGGTATCGAGGGGCTATCCCCCGAGCGTTTACTCGGAGATGCCACGTCTCTTAGAGCGGGCAGGCTGTGCGGCCACAGGTTCGATTACCGGGCTCTACACGGTGCTGGTGGATGGCGACGATATGAATGAACCAATCACGGATACGGCCAGAAGTATTCTGGACGGGCATGTCATGTTGAACAGAAAGCTGGCGCACCAGAACCACTATCCGGCGATCGACGTACTGCAGAGTATTTCCAGATGTATGAGCCAGATTGTGGATAAGGAGCATAAGACGCTTGCGGGCAAGCTGAAAAACGTGCTTGCCACCTACAATGAGGCCGAAGATCTGATTAACATAGGCGCTTATAAGAGCGGCAGCAACAGGAACATCGACTACGCCATCGAGAAGATCGAGGCGGTGAATGCTTTTCTGATGCAGGATGTGGATTCGAAATATGATTATGAGGAAGCCGTGGATATGCTGCGGGAGCTTTTTGAAGAGGCGGAGGCGTAATCTGCCATGGCGAAATTCAGATACAGGATGCAGAGCATTCTGAATATCAAGTATCAGCTTGAAACGCAGGCGAAGATGGAAGTCGGCCATGCGCAGATGCGTCTGAATGAGGAGCAGGAGAAGCTGCAGGCGCTGATCGACCGGAAGGATGCTTATCTCGAGGAAGGGCGGCGGATGCGGGAGAAAGCGCTCCATGTAAACGACCTTCGGGATAACCGCAACGCCGTGCTGATCATGGACGAGATGATAGCAGTGCAGAAGCTGGAGGTGCGAAAAGCCGAGGAGGCGCTGGAGAAGGCGCGGGCGAAGCTGACGGAAGTCATGCAGGAGCGTAAGATGCACGAAAAGCTCAAGGAAAAGGCGCTGCTCCAGTTTTTAGAAGAAGAGAAAGCGGCCGAGTTCAAGGTGGTAGACGAACTGACGAGCTACACCTACGGACAACGTGGAAAGGAAAATGGGAATGGCAGCTGAAGCAATGAATATGGGTATGGAACCCCCCATTGATAAAAAAGCGGAGAAAAAAAGATTAAAGGACGAGCGCGGCAAGATCAAAGCGGACCGGAAGGCGCAGAAAAAGGAAGCAAAGCAGCGCGCTAAGGAAATTTCGGAGCAGGAGGCGCGGCTTGATGACGATGAAGGCGGCGGCGTTTCCGTCTTTTTGGTAACGGTTGTTATTGTAATTATCTGGGTGGCGATCCTGTGTCTCCTGATCAAGCTGGATGTGGGCGGATTTGGTTCCGGGGTGCTTGCGCCGGTGCTCAAGGATGTGCCTGTGGTCAATAAGATTTTACCGGCGGACGCCACAATTACGACTGATGACGGGGAGTCCTACGGCGGTTATACGAGTCTGCGTGAAGCGGTGGATTACATCAAGGAGCTGGAGCTGCAGCTTGAGGATGCGCAGGCGGCAAGCTCCGTGGATTCGGAGGAGCTGGAAGAGCTTCGGGCCGAGAATGAGAGACTGCAGACTTTTGAGGACGCGCAGGTAGAGTTTGAGCGTATCAAGACAGAATTTTACGAGGAAGTGGTCTACGCCGAGAATGGGCCGGGCGCGGAGGAGTACCAGAAGTATTATCAGAACATAGATCCCACCACGGCGGAATATCTGTATAAACAGGTGATACAGCAGCTTGAGGCGGACGAAAAGATTCAGGATTACGCCCAGACATACGCGGAGATGGAGCCTGATCAGGCGGCGGGTATTTTTGAGGCAATGACTGACGATCTGGCGCTGGCGGCCAAGATACTTGGTCAGATGAAGCCGGCGGACAGAGGAAACATTCTGGGAGCGATGGATGCCGAGACGGCGGCCAGAATCACCAGAATTATGGACCCTGACGACTGATTTTCCGGGATATTCTTTTGAAAACCGCTTTACATAGCGTGTGAAAATGCCGATATATACCATGTAACGGACTATCCGTTACATGTGTTATATATATGTGCGGGAATGCAGAGGGTACATGACTGCTTCACGGTCTGCATTCTGCGCGTCGGACAGGGAAACTGTCCGATTTGTACAGGAAGCACATTGAAAATTTAAGAAAGGAGGAAAGAGCAAGGAATGACGGTAAACAATGTAAACGCCCTGTCGCCCTTTGGGACAGTGCAGGGAAGTCAGGCATCTGCGAAGCCGGAGGAAGTCGTGCAGGAGCGCTTCGATAAGCTTATGAACAAGATGAGCGATCAGCTTGCCGGGATGCATAAGGCACAGGCGGGCAGCACGGCGGCAGCCACAGTGCAGAAACAGCCGGCGTTTGAGAATGCGCAGGAAACGGCGCAGCCGAAGGATGAAACCAGACCGAAAAGCGCGGATCGGACAACAGAGACGAAGCAGACCGGGGAAACGTCCGCGGACGACGCGAAGAATGCTGTGGAACAGGACGGCGGGGACAGGACGACCGGGGCAAAGGATGCACAGACACAGGATGCCGAGACACAGGAGACTGTGGAGAAGGCGGCCGAAGAACTCGTCAGCGAGATCGTCGATGTGATGGATATTCCGCTGGAGAAGGTGGAAGAGGCCATGGAAGCTTTAGGGCTTTCGGCGGTGGATCTCTTTGATCCGGCGAATCTGAAACAACTGTTATTAAATTTGACGGGGAATACGGATGAGCTGGCTCTGGTCACAGACGAGACGCTTTACGGTAATTTACAGGAGCTTTTCCAGACGGTGGACGGGACTCTGGGAGCGCTGCAGGAGGAATTGGGACTGAGCGCAGAGGAGCTTGAAGCACTGATGGCGCGGATGAGCGCGGAGGGGAAAGCGTCTGCAGAGGAGGAATCCGTACTTACCACGCCGGAGATGTCCATGACGGAGGAGCCGGAGGTAAGCGTGGAAGGCATGAAGGATTATGCGGTATCGGTACAGAAGGATGGCGGCACCGTGCAGATCAAGGTGACGGTTGACGATGCCAGCGGCGAGAAACACGTCAGCGAGCAGGTCACGGATGCCGGAAAGCCTGAGACCACTTCGGATTTAAAGAAGGGAAACATGGACGACACGGGAAGTAAGGGAGAGGAGCACGCGGCGGGAAATAACGCGGGCAATGCCTTCTTACAGAATCTGACGGGGCGCATGGAAGAAGTGGAAGCGCCGGTGGAGCGGCCGGTATACGCACAGCCCGAGACGAATCAGATCATGGATCAGATCGTGGAGTACATGAAGTTTAATCTCAAACCCGAGATGCAGGAGATGGAGATGCAGTTACATCCCGCAAGTCTGGGTACGGTGCATGTACAGATCGCGGCGAAGGACGGTGTTATCACAGCGCAGTTTGCGGCACAGAATGAGGCGGTGAAGGCGGTTTTGGAAACCCAGATGATCCAGCTTAAGGAGCAGTTTGAAGAGCAGGGCATCAAGGTGGAGGCTGTGGAAGTTACAGTGGCAAACCATGCTTACGGCGAGCAGTTCGGCGCTGGGCAGGAAGCGGCGGATCAGCAGAACGAGGGCGCGAAGAAAGGCGCAAGAAGGATCAACTTAAACCTCGACGAGATCGAGGAGGAAGGTCTTGAGGAACTCGACGATTCGGAGCGGATCGCAGTGGAGATGATGCAGGCAAACGGCAATACGGTAGATTATACCGCGTAGACAGCGCGGAAAGAAAGGAGTGAAAGAATGGGAGTAGTACAGAAAGTAGAAAATGGCGAATTTGTGGAATCCAATTCCGCGGCGTCTCTGGCGCAGGCTGCCAAGAAGTCGCAGAGCGGCAATACGCTTGATAAGGACGCGTTCCTGCAGCTTTTGGTAGCCCAGATGAAGTATCAGGATCCGCTGGAGCCCACCTCCAACACCGAGTATATTTCCCAGTATGCGACATTCTCGGAACTGGAGCAGATGCAGAACATGAGCGCATCCATGGATCTGTTCCGCGCATCGGCGCTGGTGGGGCAGACCGTACTTTTGAATGTGAGGGACGGTCAGGGCAGACTCACGCAGGTGCAGGGTCCCGTGGACTTTGTCACTTACGAGAACAACAAGGCCTATCTCTCCATCCGCGGAGATCTCTATTCGATGGATGATCTGGCAACCGTGGCAGACCCCAAATATCTGGAAGCATACAAGCTGGCGGCTGAATTCCTGAATATTCTCAATAAGCTTCCGTCTCTGGAGAATCTGTCGGTTACCGACAGGGCTAAGGTGGAAAGTCTGGGTGAGATGTACGAGAAGATGACCGACTACCAGAAAGAGTTCCTGACGGATGAAGAAGTAGACACTATGAAGAAGTATGTGGCTAAGATGAAGGATCTCGTGGCGATCGCCGAGGCGGATAAGGAAAACGGCGAAGATGACGGCGAAGGCGATGAAGGCGGCGACGATGAAGGCGGCGACGAGTAAGCATTAGCAGGACGGTTTTCTCAGGGAGGAGAGATTATGAAGATTCAAGGCAGTTCTTTCCCTTCGATAGAGCAGCTTCAGGATCAATATTGGAAGACAGGCAGATCCAGGGACGGAGCGCCTGCACCGGGAGGCATAAGTTTTCAGGATATTCTGTCAAAAAAGACGGACGGGATGGGGCAGTCCGGAGAAGTCAGATTCTCCAAGCATGCGGCAAACCGGCTGACAGACAGAAATATTGAACTGACCGAGGAACAGGTGGAACGCCTGAACCTGGGGGCAGCAAAAGCCTCGGAGAAGGGAATAAAGGAATCATTGGTCATGGTAGATTCCCTCGCATTTATCGTGAGCGTACCGAATCAGACGGTTATCACGGCGATGGATCAGACCGAGGCTGATGAAAATGTATTCACAAACATTGACGGAGCAGTCATTATATAAGCCGGACCTTACAGGAGGCTTACCGTCCTCGACTGACAGAGAGGACAGACGGTTCCACACAAGTTTAAGGAGGTCATTTCACTATGATGAGATCACTTTTTTCTGGCGTGTCGGGTCTTAAGACCCACCAGACCAGAATGGATGTTATCGGTAACAACATTGCAAACGTAAACACAACCGCATACAAGTCGCAGAACATGGTGTTCAGCGACCTGCTTTACCAGCAGACGCAGGCGGCGTCCGGTGCGAATGCGGACACGGGGCGCGGCGGTATCAACGCAAGACAGATCGGTCTTGGTTCCAAGACGGCGGCTATCAACACCGCCATCACGAGACAGGGTTCCGCCCAGTCCACGAATAACCCCTGGGACGTGATGATTTCGGGCGAGTCTTTCTTCATCGTAAACAGCGGCTCCCAGAACTTCTTCACCAGGGACGGTTCTTTCAACATCGACGGTGCGGGCAACCTCGTCATGGCGAGCACCGGCTACCGTGTGATGGGCTGGACGGTGGATGAGGAGACAGGCGAGATCCAGTCTGGGCCGGTGCAGGCGCTTCAGGTGATGAGTCTGGAAAACCAGACGGCTCCCGCGGAGGCGACCACCATGGCAGTGGTGGGAGGCATCCTGGATAAGAACGACACCAATGTTCACAGCAAGGCGGGTCTTGTGAGAACACTGCAGTTCTTCGATGCAAGGGGCTACTCCTACACGGCGCAGTTCAGCATCCACGCGCTGAGCCAGGACGGCAACTACTATGTGCAGCTTGACGATATCAAGGACAGCAACAGCGTGTCCCTGAAGGATTATTACAATGTCAATGACATCAGCCAGATCGCTACCTTCGGTGAGGATAAGTCTATCGAGGAGACGAAGGTATATGCTCTTCCTAGTGATGGCAGCGTGACCTATAAGGACGGCACAACGGCCGGAACCGGTACTTTTGTAGTGAACTATAATTACGGGGAGATCCTGACTGGCTTCAGTGCAAATGTCATGATGTCCATGGCAGAGAACCTGAAGGTGACTGTGCCCGCTGCAGATCAGACAAACTTTCCGGCGAATGGCGATGTGACGATGCAGGGCGACGTGACCCTCGACAAGTCGATCTTACAGGAAAAGTACGGGTTGACATACGATGAGAAGGAAAAGCAGTATTACTACAGGCCTGAGACGGTGGACGCAAACGGTAATGTTACTTATGGCGACAGGACTGCGCTGGGGCCGAGTGATGCGACTACTCCTGCTACGGCGATTAATACGGCCGGCTGGCAGGCGGTGCTCAGTAAGCTGGGCGGTAATGTGACTCTGGCTACAGGCGGTACGCCGGCAGCGCCGCTTCTCTCGGTAGATGATAAAGGTGCGGTGACAATTTCCTTTACGGCGCAGTTTAAGACCAATCAGGCATCCGATTTCACTGCGGCTACGGGTAAGTTTGGCGTGACGCTGAATTATCCGGCGGATAAGGAAACGATCATGGAGAAGGCTTACGGCCTACACTCCACCGACAATGTGAAATACGATATCAACTATATTACGCCTGATGGCCATGCCAGTGTGACACGGGTGGAGAGTTATACAGGCAACGCGCTTGTGTTTGATACCAAGACCGGTAAGTTCAGCTACGTGGGAGATCCTGAGCAGAGTTCGGTATCCTTGAACTTTGCGGGCTCCACTACGGATCTGACCGGCGCGAACGTGGATCTCGGTCACTTTAGCGACATCTCCATTGATTTTTCGGCGGTTTCGAATGTCAATAACGGCAAGACATCCACGGTGGCCTACGACAACGGTGACGGCAGTGAGAACAACCTTGGCAGCGGTCGTAAAGTAGGCGCGCTGATCGGCATAGAGATAGGACAGGACGGTAAGATCAGGGCTTCCTACGACAACGGCCTCTCCAAACTGCTGGGACAGATCGCGGTGACGAAGTTTGCCAATGCGGCGGGTCTTGCGAAGGCCGGAAACAACCTTTACAGGACGACTCTGAACTCGGGCGAGTTCGACGGCACCGGTATAGACATTACCTCCGACGGCGAGGGTTCCATGGAATCCGGCGTGCTGGAGATGAGTAACGTGGATCTGGCGGGCGAGTTCACCGAGATGATCACGACACAGCGTGGTTTCCAGGCGAACAGCCGTATTATCACTACTTCCGACTCCATGCTGGAAGAGCTGGTAAATCTTAAGAGATAACAAATTGAAACGTTGACGCGTTTCAGGCGCGGGGCTGTAAAAAGCGCAGCCACGGCATTTATAGAATCGGGAAGGGGATTTTTGCGCGGTATACCGCGCGGAAATTCCCTTTTTTGTGCATACGGCGGGCAGATTGGCAAAATTTCTTTTTGCAGTTTTTGTAGATGTGTGGTAAAATAAATGAGTTGTAACATATATGTGTGATAAAGGGGGCATGTCAATGGTAGAAGTCACGAAGATTAACGGCGTGAAAGTACTGATCAATCCGGATTTGCTGGAACTGGTGGAGGAAACCCCCGATACAGTGCTTTCTTTTACTACGGGGCGCAAATTAATTGTAAAAGAAAGTAGACAAGAAGTGAAAAATTTAGTAAAATCGTATAGAAAGGATATTTTTGCAGACTAGTGTAAAAGTGGGTGTGTACATATGGATATATCTTCAATTATTGGCTTGGCAGCATGTTTTGGTCTAATGATATTCGGTATGGTGTGGGGCAAGGATTTCTCCACAGTGTTTGGATTCATAGATATGCCGTCGATTCTGGTTACCTTCGGCGGTTCCTTCATGTGTATTTTTGCGAGTTATACGCTGCCTGATTTCCTGGCAGGACTGAAGAGCATGGGGCTGATCTTTAAGACCTCTACCATGAATGTGCCGGAGATTATTCAGAAAATTATAGAGCTTTCCAACGTGGCCCGTAAGGAAGGACTCCTCTCTCTGGAGGAGGCGGCCAGCGATATCGAGGATGACTTCCTGAAAAAGGGCATTCTTCTGATCGTCGACGGTACCGACCCTGAACTTGTGCGGGCCATTATGGAGACTGAGTTGGTGAGCGTGGAGAGCAGACATAAAGATAAGATCGGTTTCTGGGAGAACATTGCTGCCATGGGTCCTGCGTGGGGTATGATCGGTACCCTGATCGGTCTGATTAACATGCTTAGGGACCTGTCGGATTTTGCAACCATCGGTCCGAACATGTCGGTCGCGCTGGTTACCACATTCTACGGTTCGGTGTTGGCGAACTGGATCTGCGCGCCTACATCTACAAAGTTAAAAAACAAAAATGCAGAAGAGATGATGGTGAAGGAGATTGAGATTGAGGGTCTTCTCTCCATTCAGGCGGGTGAGAACCCCCGTGTTATTGAGGAGAAACTGAAATCCTTCCTTGCGCCTGCTGACAGAAGCAGCGCCGGAGGTGAGGACGGAGGTGAGGCAGATGGCTAAAAAGCAGGCGGAAGATCCCCCAAAAGGTTCCCCGGCGTGGATGGCCACATTCTCCGACCTGATGAATCTGCTTCTCTGCTTCTTCGTGCTACTCTTCTCAATGTCTACGGTTGATGAGGTGAAGCAGGAAAAGGTCGTAGCCTCCTTTAACCAGATGTTTTCCGTTTTTGACGGAGGAGCACAGGCGATCGGAGACGGCATGCTGATCAGTAACGGTGTCAGCCAGCTCAACGAGCTGGATGAATATATAAACAGCACAGGTAAGATGGATGACGGTGAGATTGTCTCCGAGGATGTAGCCGACAGTACGGCTGCCGCGAAAGAACAGCTGGAGGAAGCGCAGATGGAGGAATCCGAGTCGCTTGCCGAGAAGATTCAGGAGGCGGTCGACGAGAGGGATATGGCGGACGAGGTGGAGGTGCAGTTTACCGCACAGTTTGTCCAGCTTACCCTGAAGGGCTCCCTGTTATTTGACTCGGGCAGCACGCTGCTGAAGGAAGAAGCCAAACCGGTTCTGGATCAGGTGGGCCTGATTCTGGAACGCTATGCGGAAGGGACGATTGAGATTGAGGGACACACGGACAATGTTCCCATGTCGGGCGCAAAGTATTCCAATAACAACGAACTGAGCTCGGGGCGTGCGTTGTCAGTGTTTGATTACATCCTTTCGATCACGAATCTGGATCCGGCGAACGTCAAGCATGCGGGCCGCGGGGAATATCTTCCGGTAGCGGACAATGCTACGCCTGAGGGGAGGGCGAAGAACAGAAGAGTTGAGATCAAGATATATAACTCGCTCAGTTCTTATTAAGATATGTGCAGAAGGAGAATGCGAAGGCTATGAAGAAGAATATGATTTCCGTTATTATTCTGGCGTTGTTGATCGTAAATATCGTATTGACCGCCATAATGATGTTCAGCGTTACGGGCGCTTCCAAGAAGACTGCCGCGCTGGTTGACAACATTTCCACGGCCCTGAATCTGGAGCTGGCTTCCGGCACGGAGGATGGAGGAGCGGCGGAAGCCGTTTCCATGGCGGATACTGAGACCTACTCTTTTGCTGAGGGTATGACGATTCCGCTGAGAAAGAGCGAGGGAGACGACAAGGATCATTACTGTATTGTTTCCATTACCCTTTCCATCAACACCAAGGCGGAAGGCTATAAGGAATTTGGCTCAGCCGAGAGTCTGGCGGCCAAGGAAGGCCTGATCAAGGATGAGATTAACGGTGTGTTTGCCCAGTATACGATGGAGGAAGCACGCGACAATCAGGAAGAGATCAAGAAGGAAATTATCAACAGAATACAAACCATGTTTGATTCCAAGTTTATCTATAACGTGTCCTTTGGCGACATCATGTTTGGATAGTACTTAGACTAAATGACTGCCACAGGAGGTGAACTTTCGTGGGTGAGGTACTATCACAAAGCGAGATAGATAATCTGCTTGCCGCTTTGAGCAGCGGTGAGTTGGACACGGATGAACTGAACGGCGCGGATGATAAACAGATTAAGGATTACGACTTTAAACGGCCGACCAAGTTCTCGAAAGAGCATCTGCGCACATTGGAAATTATATATGAGCATTACGGACGGCTGCTTTCCACGAGCATGCCGGTATATCTGCGAAAGAATATACAGGTATCGGTGACCAGTTCCGAGACGGTTATCTTTTCGGAGTTTTCAAACTCCCTTTCGAATCCGGTTATTCTGGGCGTTGTCAATTTCCAGCCTTTGGGGGGCATGATCCTGATAGAGCTGGCGTCGCAGCTTGGATTTGCGATGATAGACAGAATGCTGGGTGGAAACGGTGATCCGCTGGAAAAGAGCAGGGAGTTTACCGAGATTGAAATGACGATCATAGAAAAGATGATGGTAGTCTGTATGCAGCTTATGCGGGAACCATGGAAGAATGTGGTGGATATCAATCCCATGATGGAGCGGATTGAGACGAATTCCCAGTTTGCACAGATTATCGCACCGAGTGATATGATTGCTATTGTCACCTTGAATATGAAGATAGGTGAAGTGGAAGGATTTATGAATGTATGTCTCCCCTTCTTTACGTTGGAGAGCGTCATGGATAAGCTCAATACAAAGTACTGGTACGCGAATCTGCAGGAGCAGGGCGACGAAGATTTCGAGGAGTACATCGAAGCCCTCATCAAGAGAGTGGATGTTCCTGTCAAAGCGGTACTTGGGCAAACGAGCATATCAGTCACCGATTTTGTAAATCTGCAGGTCGGCGACATCATACGACTAGATACCGAGGTAGAACAGGATCTTACGGTGTATGTGGGTAATATCAGGAAATTTACCGCACTTCCGGGCACCAGTAGAGATAAGAACGCTGTGAGAGTTACTTCGGTGATCAGAGAGGGGGAATAAAAAGCATGGACGGAATGTTATCACAGGATGAAATAAATGCGCTTTTGAACGGCCCGGATGATTCGGCCGGCGATGCTGCGGAAGCGAATACGTCAGTTTTTGACGGACCCGATGCGGATGATACGCTTCTGACAGATATTGAAAAGGACGCGGTCGGCGAGGTTGCCAATATCAGTATGGGCGCATCTGCAACCACCCTGTTCTCCATTGTAAACCGCAAGGTCAATATTACGACGCCTGTGGTTAAGATGGCAACCTGGAAGAACGTACTGGAAGATTATGAAAAGCCCTGCGTATTTATTCTGATTAAGTATACACAGGGGCTGGACGGATCGAATATTCTGATCTTAAAGGAGCATGATGTAAAGATCATCACTGATCTGATGATGGGCGGTGATGGCAGCAATACGGATGGAGAACTGGGAGAGCTGCATTTGAGTGCGATCTCGGAGGCCATGAACCAGATGATGGGTTCCTCGGCCACATCGCTTTCCACCATGCTCGGCAAGATGATTGATATCAGCCCGCCGGAGGCGAGTCTGGTAGACCTGACAGCGTTTAAGTCGGGCGGCGATATCGCAGAGTTTTTGGAAGGTACCTTTGTAAAGATATCTTTCCGGATGCAGATTGACGAGCTGGTGGATTCCACCATTATGCAGTTGTACCCGGTAGAATTTGCGAAGGAAATTTATGATACCTTTATTGCCACTCAGGGCGGTGATAGCGCAGCAGGGTCTGCACCCGCAGCGGCTCCGGCGCCCGCACCCGCGGCAGCGCCTGCTCCGGCTCCTGCACCACAGCCGATGCCGCAGCAGCCAATGCCGGCGGCGCCTCAGATGGACATGAGTCAGATGCAGATGATGCCCCAGATGGGAATGCCTCAGATGATGCCGCAGATGCAGATGATGCCCCAGATGGCGATGCAGCCTAATATGAACGTGCAGCCTGTTCAGTTCCAGAGCTTTGCCAGCGATTTCAACCCGATGCAGAGTCAGGAAAATATTGAGCTGATCAAGGACGTGCCCTTAGAGGTAACGGTGGAGCTGGGAAGAACTTCTAAGTCTATCTCGGAGATTCTGGATTTTGCGCCGGGCACGATCATTGAGCTGGATAAAATTGCCGGCGAACCGATTGATATTCTGGTTAACGGTAAGTTTGTAGCAAAAGGTGAAGTAGTAGTTATCGAGGAAAGTTTTGGTATTCGGGTAACCGAAATTATCAAATAATATGTGATAGGAGAAGAGAGATGGCAAAAAATATTTTAGTATGTGATGATGCAGCGTTTATGCGAATGATGATCAAGGACATCCTGACAAAGAACGGCTATAACGTGGCAGGAGAGGCGGAGAACGGCGCAAAAGCGGTTGAGAAGTACAATGAGCTGAAGCCCGATCTTGTGCTGATGGACATCACGATGCCTGAGATGGATGGTATTCAGGCCCTGAAGAAGATCAAAGAGGGCGATCCCGGCGCTATGGTCATTATGTGTTCCGCGATGGGTCAGCAGGCCATGGTTATCGAATCCATTCAGTCCGGCGCTAAGGACTTCATTGTAAAACCTTTTCAGGCTGACCGTGTCTTAGAGGCTGTGAAGAAGGTCGTAGGATAATGCTTCTTGCTGCTGCATTATCAGATAGGACTGACTCCTATGTGCAGTTTATGACAGTATTGATACTGTTTGTGTTCGTGCTGGCGGTTACGGCTTTTGTCACCAGATGGATCGGCGGCTATCAGAAGAGCAGATCTGCAGGTGCGAATATGGAGCTGATCGAGTCGCTCCGGCTGTCAAATAATAAGTATGTGCAGATCGTCAGGATCGGACGGAAATATTTGGCGGTTGCAGTCTGTAAAGATACTGTTACAATGTTATCAGAGATTCCCGAGGAGGAGCTGAGCTTTCCTGAGGGGGCTTTGGGTAGTGCGTCCTCTTTCAGGGATGTGCTCGCAAAAATACAAAAAGAAAGAATCCTGGAAAAAGAAGACGGGCGAGACGAATGAAGAAATATTTTTCCGGATATCATTTGGCAAAATTAATATGCCTGCTGATGATGGCAGGCATATTGTATCTTAGCTGGGGACAGACTGCCTATGCGGTGGAGGATAACAGACCGGCGGAGGTGAACGACACGACGGTGACGGATACGCCTTATCGGGACTCCAATCTCACCGGCACCTCCAATGAGAGAACCAATGTGGATCCGCCCGGCGCTTCGGAGAGTGCCGAAGATCTTGCTGAACTGAATATCGCCAATACGGTGACGGTTACGTACAACAACGGTAACGGAAGTGTGAATGGCGCCCTGCGTATTCTGATCATTCTTACCTTGATTGCTATTGCACCGTCATTGATTATTATGTTAACCTCGTTTACGAGGATTATTATTGTACTCCATTTTACGAGGCAGGCCTTAAACACACAGACGGCTCCGCCGAACACGGTGTTGATCGGTATAGCCCTGTTTTTGACCTTTTATGTGATGCAGCCCACGATGGCAGCGGTTTACACGGATGCGATCGTGCCTTTCGAGGCGGGGGAGCTGACGCAGGAGGAGGCTCTCACGGCAGCGGCGGCGCCGATCAGACAGTTTATGTACGGGCAGACCCAGAAGAGCGATGTGAATTTCTTTATGGATTTAAGCCGTACCGAGTGGAACGGCGAATTGGATGACATACCGATCAGCGTTCTGGTGCCCGCTTTTATCATTAACGAGCTGCGGCAGGCGTTTATAATCGGCTTCCTTATATATATTCCGTTTATTGTGATTGATATGGTGGTGGCTTCCACGCTGATGAGTATGGGTATGATGATGCTGCCGCCGACGACGATTTCCATGCCGTTTAAAATCCTCCTTTTTGTGCTGGCGGACGGCTGGTATCTGGTGATTAAGGGAGTTGTAGAGTCATTTTATTATTGAGGTGCGGAAACGGGGTGTGTAAATGAATGTCAATGACGTCACAGCCATTGCCGAACAGGCAATTTATACAATTATCAAGTGTGCGGCGCCGATGCTTCTGGTATCTCTGTGTGTGGGTCTGATTGTGAGTATTTTTCAGACAGTCACGTCGATTCAGGAGCAGACACTTACCTTTGTGCCGAAGGTGCTGGCAATTTTTCTGTCGTTGATCGTCATGGGTCACTGGATTATGAATAATATGGTGGAGTTTATGACAAAGTTATGGTCAGACTTTAACCTCTATCTCAGATAAGGGACATTTGTGCTGTGGGAAAGTGACATTATGTTAGATATCAGCTTTACTTATGCGGATTTGGAATATTTTCTGTTGATTCTCGTGCGGATCAGCTGCTTTGTGTATGTTGCTCCGTTTTTCAGTATGTCAAACGTACCGCGAAGAGTGAAGATCGGTTTCAGCATCTTTTTCTCATACCTGCTTTATCTGTCGGTGGACCGCAGCGAGGTGGTTTATAACACGCTTCTGGGCTATGCACTGATTGTGATGAAGGAGGCGCTGACGGGTTTCCTGGTCGGCTGGGGCGCGCAGATTTGTACCACCGTGACATCCTTTGCGGGAAGCATCGCGGACATGGAGATCGGTTTATCCATGGTCTCCCTGATTGATCCGACGACCAAAGAGCAGGCCACCTTTACAGGTGTGTTTTACCAGTATATGTTTACGCTCTTTATGATCATTTCAGGTTTATACCAGTACCTTTTAAGGGCGCTGGTAGACACCTTTACCTTAGTTCCGATAAACGGCGCGGTCTTTAAGCGGGAGGCGCTGCTGGAGTCCATTCTCCTGTTTCTGGGGGATTATATCATCATAGGATTCCGCATCATACTGCCGATTTTCTGTGCCATGATTTTTTTAAACTGTGTGCTTGGCGTACTTGCCAAGGTATCCCCGCAGCTCAATATGTTTGCTGTCGGTATGCAGCTCAAGGTGCTTGTGGGATTGGGAATCCTCTTTTTGTCGGTGCGGATGCTGCCTGTTTTGTCAGACAACGTATTCACACAGATGAAGCGCATGATTGTATCTTTTGTGGAGGGGATGATTTGATTTTACGGTATAATCTCCAGTTCTTTGCCAAGGACGGGCCGGGCGGAGAAAAAACAGAAGAGCCTACCCAGAAAAAGCTGACTGACGCCCGTAACGAAGGGCAGGTGGCCAAGAGCAAAGAGGTGACGAGCGCCTTTGAGATGCTGGCGGCCTTTTTGATGCTCCGCTTTCTTGTGGAGTATATGGGAAAAGTGTTTGTGGGGAATATGCAAAGCATATATTCCCAGATTCCGGAGTATGTGAAGCTCTATGACGGGCATATCCAGTCACAGACCTTCCGCATGCTGTTTGTGAGTTCCCTGCTGCGGATCCTGCAGATCATCGCGCCGTTTTTACTGGTGGGTTTTCTGGTGGCTTTTATCACAAATCTGCTGCAGGTAAAGTGGAAGATGACGACGAAGCCGCTCCAGCCGAAATTCAATAAGTTGAATCCGGTGAATGGCGTTAAGAGGATTTTTTCACCTAATTCTCTGGTAGAGCTGTTGAAATCTGTTTTAAAGCTGACGCTGATCGGCTATGTGGTGTATAATTATCTTGAAAAAAACATGCCTCCGATCTACCAGCTTTATGACATTTCCCTGAATCAGGGAATTGTACAGGTCGGGGTGCTGGTGATTAATCTGGGAATACGGATCGCCCTGTTTTATATGCTGATTGCAGCCGCTGACTTTGCTTATCAGAAAATCAAGTTCAAAAAGGACATGAAGATGACGAAGCAGGAAGTCAAGGACGAGTACAAGAATCAGGAAGGTGATCCCCAGATCAAGAGCAAGCAGAGGCAGAGAATGATGGAGGCCTCCAGACGCCGCATGATGCAGCAGCTTCCCGAGGCGGATGTGGTTATCACGAACCCGACCCATTTTGCCGTGGCGATCAAGTATGAGCCTGAACTTTACGACGCCCCCTTTGTGGTGGCGAAGGGCGCCGATTATCTGGCGCAGAAGATTAAGGATGTGGCGAAGGAAAACCGCATCGAGATTGTGGAGAACAAACCCCTTGCCCGTATGCTCTACGCAAATGTAGACGTGGGCAGCGTGGTGCCGCCGGAGCTGTATCAGGCGGTGGCGGAGGTGCTGGCTTTCGTTTATCACCTGAAGGGGAAAGTATGACGAGCAGCGCGAACGAAAAATGCGAAGCATTTTGAGTCTGCTTATGCACGTCTCAAAAGATTATGAAAGGAGGTGATGCGCGGTGCAGAAGCTGAGAATTGGTGACGTAGGCGTTACCCTGTATCTTTTGGCAGCGTTTATTATGCTTATTGTCCCGATTGGAACGGGACTTTTGGACGTTCTTCTGGCCTGCAATATCGCGGTCGCCTTTACCATTATGTTTGGCTGTATGTTTGCCAATGAAGTGCTGCAGATGTCCTTTTATCCGACGGTTCTGCTCTTTACGACCATATTCAGGATTGCCCTGAACGTTTCCTCCACCAGACTGATTCTCTCTACCGGTGACGCCGGAAACGTGGTGCAGACTTTCGGACAGTATGTGGGCGGCGGTGATCTTGTCATCGGTGTCCTCGTATTCCTGATTCTGATTATCGTGCAGTTTATGATCATCAACAAAGGTTCCGAGCGTGTGGCTGAGGTAACGGCAAGATTTACGCTGGACGCCATGCCCGGTAAGCAGATGGCCATTGACGCGGACTTAAATACTGGGGCCATCACGGATGAGGAGGCGAAGAGACGCCGGGAAAAAATTCAGGAAGAATCCACCTTCTTCGGCTCCATGGACGGTGCCGTGAAGTACGTAAAGGGAGACGCGACCGCGGGTCTGGTGATCACTTTTATCAATATCGTGGGTGGTATTTCCTTCGGTGTGCTGCGTCAGGGGCTGGAGATGACCGAGGCGCTTAATAAATATACGATCCTTACCATCGGTGACGGTCTGGTAAGCCAGATCCCGTCTCTTCTGATCTCTCTTGCCACAGGTATTCTCGTGACGAAGGGATCCAAGGAGGCGGATTTCGGTACGGTGCTGATCAGCCAGCTATTCGGTACGCCCAAGGTGCTGTATCTGGTGGGCGCGGTTCTTGCCTTTTTGGGGATTGTGACCCCCCTGAATCCGGTGGTATTCGTCGGGCTCGGACTGATATTTGTGGTAGTCGGCAGAGTGATGGCCGGTACCATCGAGACAGCCGTGATCGAGCACGAGGCGGACGAGGAGGAAGCGGCGGCGGAGGAGATCAGGCAGCCGGAGAATGTTACGTCTCTTCTGCAGGTGGATCCCATCGAGCTGGAGTTTGGTTACGGTATCATTCCGCTGGCTGATGTCAATCAGGGCGGCGATCTTCTGGACCGTGTGGTTATGATCAGAAGGCAGATTGCGCTGGAGCTTGGTACGGTTGTGCCGATTATCCGTCTGCGTGATAACATACAGTTGAATCCGAACCAATATATTATTAAAATAAAGGGTGTGCAGGTCAGTGAGGGCGAAATTCTTTTCGACCACTATATGGCCATGAATCCCGGTTATGTGGAGGAGGAGATCACGGGTATTCCCACCTTTGAGCCTTCCTTCCATCTGCCCGCCATCTGGATTACGGAGGGACAGAGAGAGCGCGCGGAGAGCATGGGCTATACCGTGGTAGACCCGCCGTCCATCATCGCGACGCATCTGACGGAGATTATCAGACAGTACATATCCGAGCTTCTGACGAGGCAGGATGTACAGAGTCTGGTGGACAATTTAAAAGAGTCGAATCCCTCCCTTGTGGATGAGCTGGTGCCGAAGCTCTTGGGACTCGGCGAGATACAGAAGGTACTGCAGAATCTCTTGCGGGAAGGTATTTCCATCAGGGATCTGCTTACGGTGTTCGAGACGCTGGCGGATTATGCGACGACCACCAGAGATACCGATATTCTGACGGAGTATGTCAGACAGAGTCTGAAACGCGCGATTTCAGGAAAATTTTTCCCGGCCAACGAGACTACCAGCGTGGTGACGCTGGATCCGAAGCTGGAGCAGGAGATTATGGCCAGCGTCAAGCAGACGGAGCAGGGGGCTTATCTGACCCTCGACCCCGCAAAGACAAAGAGCATTATGGAATCTCTGGGCGTGGAGGTCAAGAAGCTGGAGGATCTTGGCAAGATTCCGCTTGTAATTACGTCCCCTATCGTGCGTGCTTACTTTAAGAAGCTGACGGAGGACTACTATAAGGATCTTGTTGTTGTGTCCTACAACGAGGTGGAATCCAGCGTTGAATTACAGTCTGTTGGGATGGTGACAGCATAATGATAATCAAGAAATTTATTGCGAAAACCGAGAAGGAAGCGATTGAAAACGCCAGAGCGGAATTGGGAGAAGGCGTGGTCGTGATGAATGTCAAGCCCGTGAAAAACAAGGGCCTTTTCGCGTTCCTGAAATCGCCGATGATGGAGGTTACGGTGGCGCTGGAGGAGGAGAGCGAGAAGCTGACGGCGGCGGTGTCCGCCATTAACAGCGTGATTGCTTCCAGCCAGAATAAGGAAGAGGAAACAGATAAAAGCACACCTGTTATTGAAACGCCGGAGAAGCGGGACAATAACAGCGCCATAGAGGAGAAGCTGGACAGTCTGCAGTCGCTTCTGGAGCAGCAGCTCCAAAAACCCGAGGAGGAAAAAGAGGAGAAGGAGACTCCGGCGGCAGAGGAAAAAGAAGAGACGGAGACGGATAAATTCATGCACCTTCTGCATGAAACCATGCTGCAGAATGAGGTGGATGAGAAGTATGCCAGAGAGATCATGGATGAGATCGAGCTGATCAATAAGCCGAATATTCCGTTCGACTATGCGCTGGCGAATATTTACCAGAAGATGATCCTTAAGTTCGGCAAGCCATGCGGCATTGAGCCGGCGTCGGGCGGCGGTATCAAGCTGGTATTTTTTATCGGGCCTACGGGCGTGGGAAAAACCACGACGATCGCCAAGATTGCTTCCAAGTTCCGGGTGGATGAGAAAAAGAAGGTGGCCCTTCTGACGGCGGATACTTACCGTATTGCCGCGGCGGAGCAGCTCCGCACCTACGCGAATATTCTGGAGGTACCCTTCCGCGTGATCTACACGGTGGAAGAAATCAACAAGGCGCTGGAGGATTTCAGGGATTACGACTATATTATGATTGATACGGCGGGACATTCCCACCAGAACGCAACGCAGAAAGATAACATGCGTAATATTATACATTCCGTGGATGACCGGGTGGAGAGTGAGGTTCATCTTGTTTTGAGCGCTACGACGAAATATAAGGATCTGATCAGCATTGCGGATTCTTATAAGGAGATGGCGGATTACAAGCTGATTTTCACGAAGCTGGACGAGACGACGACACTGGGTAATCTTTTGAATCTGCGGCTTTATACGGGTGCACCGCTTTCTTATGTGACGCACGGACAAAATGTGCCGGACGATATTGAGGACTTTAATCCGCAAAAGACGGTAAAGAGACTGCTTGGAGGGAAAAACTGATTGGAGGAAGCGCTAATCGGAGGAAGAACTAAGGAGGAGGCCTAATGGATCAGGCTGAACAACTGAGAAGGATAATAAAAGGCAGCGCTCCGCCGAAGCGTCCTCTGGCCAGGGTCATCACCGTCACGAGCGGTAAGGGAGGCGTGGGAAAATCGAACACGGCCATCAACCTTGCCATACAGTTTCGCAGGATGGGACAGAAGGTTATTATTCTGGACGCGGACTTCGGGCTTGCCAACATAGAGATCATGTTCGGGGCGGTACCTAAGCATAACTTGTGTGATTTAATTTATCAGGGTAAAAACATAAAAGATATCATAACCTGGGGTCCCATGGAGGTCGGCTTTATATCGGGCGGTTCCGGGATCACGGGGATGTTGAATCTGGACAGAGATAATCTGGGCACTATTATTGACAATCTGGCTGAGCTGGACGAGATGACGGATACCATTATCGTGGATACCGGGGCGGGGATTTCCGACACCGTGCTGGAATTTCTGGTGGCCAGCGGCGAAATCCTTCTGGTGACTACGCCGGAGCCGACTTCAATCACGGATTCATACTCGCTTCTCAAGGCGTTAAGCCGTCATCCCCGTTATAGGGCGGAGAATACGCAGATTAAGGTGCTGGCAAACAAGGTGTCCGGAGAGCAGGAGGCGATTTCACTCTATGCAAAACTGGAAACGGTGGTGGAGCGCTATCTGAAGGTGCCGATTTCCTATCTGGGAATGATACCGCAGGATCAGCTTCTGGCGAAGGCCGTGATGCAGCAGATACCGGTATCGCTGGATAATCCCAAGGCCAGATCGGCTATCGCCTACGAGATCATAGCGGCGAAGCTGATGAACAAGGAGTTGAACAAGAGCATTCCAAGGCGTGGTATGGCGGCGTTTTTTTCTCATATCATTTCAGGAAAATAAGCGGCCGGGGTTCCGGCCGGGAGGTAAGAAATGTCAGGAATTTTATCAAAGTACGTGGTGCCGGGAGGAGAGGTAGAACTCAAGGCGATAGACAGAGAGCGGGAAACGGGGGACAGCAGACAGCGTAAAGCCCACAGGAGCCGGCTTTTGAAGGTGCTCACGGAGAACCGCGTGGAGGTTGCCATGCCGATTGAGGGCGGCAAGCTGATTCTTCTGCCGGTGGAAGGCGAGTACGATATGTATTTTTACGGTGACAACGTGGTTTACCAGTGTAACGCGCGGGTGACGGACCGTTACAGGCTTAACGGGCAGTATGTGCTGGTGATGGATCTGACGAGCAATCTGCGCAATTACCAGAGACGTGAGTACTATCGGTTCAGCTGTGCGCTGGAGATGGATTCCAGACCGCTTGGCGAGGGGGAGGAAATCACCCTTGCGGCGCAGGAGGAGCTGCTTCCGGCCCTGCCCCTGAAAAGCAGCGTGATTGTGGATATCAGCGGCGGGGGACTGCGGTTTGTGGCCTACTATGCCTATGAAGTGAACAGCCTGATTCTGTGCAAGTATCATCTGCAGATTGAGGGCAGGGAGAAAGAGTACCGGCTTGTGGGGAAGGTTCTGGCGGTGAATGAGCTGGAGAAGGAGCCGGGTGTGTTTGACCATCGCGTACAGTATGTGAATGTAGATCCCCAGGACAGGGAGGAAATCATTCAGTATATTTTTGACGAGGCGAGGAAAACCCAAAGGAAAACGGAGGGCTGAGCTGCCGGAGCGAAAGGGTGAAGGAAAATCTTTCAGCCTTGGTTTGAGAATCAAATGAATATGCAGGTATGTCCGCTTGAGCCATGGAGGCAAAAATGAAAAATATATTGCTGGTTGACGACTCTGCACTCATGAGAAGGGTGCTCTGTGATATAATCGAATCAGATAAACGATTCCGTGTACAGGACAGGGCGGTAAACGGTCTGGACGCGCTGGGTCTGCTGAGCAGGAAAACCTACGACGCGGTAGTGCTGGATGTGAATATGCCGCAGATGAACGGTCTGGAGCTTTTGAAGGAGCTGCAGAAGCGTAAGATTTCGGCGAAGATTATTATGGCCAGCACGGACACGGCGGACGGCGCGAAGATTACGCTGGACGCGCTGGAGCTGGGGGCCCTGGATTTTATCCACAAGCCCACCAGTGCGCTGGACTGCCGCAACGGTACTTTCAGTCAGGGACTGCTGCGGATTCTGGCGGCGGTGACGGACCTGGAGCCGCAGGTGCCGGGACAGACGCCCGCTCCGACAGCGCCCGTAACGCCGGCGGCGACTCCCAGAGCGGGAGGTGCAAGGAATATTGCAGGCAGGACGGGAGCGGTTACGACACCGGAGAGAAAGACGCCGGCGCCGCCCTCCGGGAAGGCGGTTTACAATTCGGGAAGCCAGATTGTGGCGCTGGCAAGCTCCACGGGCGGCCCCAAGGCTCTGCAGGCGGTTATTCCGAAGCTTCCGGGGAACCTGAAGGTGCCGGTGGTGATCGTGCAGCATATGCCGCCCGGATTTACGGCGTCTCTGGCGGAACGGCTCAACTCTCTGAGCGAGGTTTCCGTGAAAGAGGCGGCGGAGGGAGATGTGCTTATGCCCGGTAATGTCTATGTGGCTATGGGCGGCAAGCACCTGAATATCCTGAATATGGCGGGTAAATATACGATCCATTATTCGGACGAACCGACCAGAGAAGGTGTGAAGCCCTGTGCGAACTACATGTATGAATCCCTGATGGACAGCAAATTCGACAGGGTCGTATGCGTGGTGCTGACGGGGATGGGCGCTGACGGTACAGAAGGAATCCAACATCTGAAAGAGAAAAAGAAAATACATGTGATTGTTCAGGAGGCGAGCACATGCGCCGTGTACGGGATGCCGAAGAGCGCCGTGAACGCGGGACTGGCGGATCAGATTGTGCCGCTGGAGCAGATCGCACAGGAAATCACAACAAACGTGGGGGTAAAATAATATGGATGTAAGCCAGTATCTTGAGATTTTCCTTGATGAAACCAATGAACATCTGCAGAATCTGAATACGCAGATTCTCTCTTTGGAGCAGGACCCGGAGAACATGGATACGATCAATGAGATCTTCCGTGCGGCGCATTCCTTAAAGGGTATGGCGGGAACCATGGGCTATAAGAGGATGCAGACGCTGACTCATGATATGGAGAACGTTTTCTCCGAGGTGAGGAACGGCAATATCAAGGTGAAGGCGGATATGATCGACGTGCTGTTCCAGTGTCTTGACGCGCTGGAGGAGTATAACACCAATATCAGGGAAAGCTCCGACGAGGGTACCAATGACAACGGTGCGCTGATTAAGCGGTTGAATGATATTATGGGCGGCGATTCCGACGACAGCGCCGCACCGACAGGGCAGGCGCCTCAGGCACAGGAGCCGGAAGCGTCCGCTGCGTCTGCGGGCGGCTTTGTGGGAATTAAGCTGAATGAAAGCCAGCAGAGCGTATTGAGCGAGGCGATCAGACAGGGCAAGAGAGTCTACGGGCTTACCGTGAAGGTCCAGGAGTCCTGTATTTTGAAAGCGGCCAGAGCTTTTCTGGTGTTTAAGGCAATTGAGGACACGAGTGAAATTATTGTTTCCGATCCTTCTTCGCAGGATATTGAGGATGAGAAGTTCGATCTGCATTTCAGTCTGATTATTGTCTCCGAGGCGGAGCTGAATGAGGTAGTGAAGGCAGCTAAGAGCGTGTCAGAGATAGAAGATGTTTCAGGCAGCGTACTGAGTCTGGATGACGTGGGCGCAGGTGGGACGGAAGAATCCCATGCGGCGGAGACTGCGGAACCCACCGTAGAGGCGGCGCCTGCAGAAACGGTGCAGACCCCGGCAGAAACCCCGGCGGCGCCCGCAGAGGCGGCACAGACACCCGCACCCGCGGCAGCGCCGGCGAAAAAGGCGCCTGTAAACAAGCCCGTTGTGAACAGGACTGTCAGAGTGGATATCGAGAAGCTGGATACGCTCATGAATCTGGTCAGCGAGCTGATTATCGCGAAAAACTCTCTGGTATCGGCATCCGCGATGTCCGGCAATTCGAGTCAGGCGGTGAATGAGCAGATCGAGTATCTGGAGAGTGTGACCACTTCCCTCCATGAGTCGGTTATGAAGGTGAGGATGGTGCCTATCGAGAGCACGGTGAATAAGTTCCCCCGTATGGTCCGCGACCTGCAGAAGAAGCTGGGTAAGAAGATGGAGCTGTACATGAGCGGTGAGGAGACAGAGCTTGACCGTACCGTGGTAGACCAGATCGGCGATCCTCTGATGCATCTGCTGCGCAATTCCGCTGACCATGGACTGGAGTCCGCTGCGGTGCGTAAGGAGAGAGGAAAGCCGGAAGTCGGTTCGATTTTCCTCGACGCTTATCAGGACGGTAATAACGTTGTCATCGAGGTAAGGGACGACGGTAACGGTATTGATACAAAGGCAGTGAAAAACAAAGCCATAGAGCGCGGCGTTATCACCCCGGAACAGGGCGAGGCCATGAGCGAGAAGGAGATTATCAATCTGCTGTTTAACGCAGGATTTTCCACCGCGAAGGTCGTATCGGACGTGTCGGGACGAGGCGTGGGTCTGGATGTGGTGAAATCCATGATTGAGTCCTTAAGCGGCGAGGTAGAGGTGAAGTCCAAGCTTGGAGAGGGCAGTACATGGACGATCAGACTGCCGCTGACGCTGGCTATTATTCAGGCGCTGATGGTGGAGATCGGCGAGGAGAAATATGCCATTGCGCTCGGCTCCATCCAGACGATTGAAGATATTCTTCCCAGCGACGTGAAGCTGGTACAGGCGAAGGAAGTGATTCAGCTCCGTGATCTGGTAATCCCGCTGATCCGCCTGAATGAAATTCTGGATATCCCCAGCAAGAAAGATCCGGAGGAAAATCTGGTTGTGGTTGTCGTTAAGAAGGGTGATAAGCTGGCAGGTCTTGTGGTGGATGAACTGATCGGACAGCAGGAGATCGTTATCAAGTCGCTCGGCAAGTATATCAGCAAGTGCAAGATTATCAGCGGCGCAACGGTTCTTGGCGACGGTGAGGTGGCGTTGATTCTGGATGCCAATTCGCTGATCTGACAGGAGGGAGGAAGAGAGCATGAATGAAATAGAAGAATTGAGACCGGTAGGGGAAACCACCCAGTTTATTGTGATAAAACTCGGCGACGAGCAGTATGGCATCGACATCAAATACATAGACAATATTGTAAGGATGCAGCACATTACCAGAGTGCCGAAGGTGGACGAATATTTAAAGGGCGTGATTAACCTGCGGGGCGAGGTGATTCCCGTTATGAGCATCCGCATTAAGATGGGGCTGGAGAAGGACGTGGAGACGAAGTCCAGCAGAATTATCATCCTGAAGATGGAGCAGCAGGGAACGATCGGTGTGATCGTCGATGAGGTCAAAGAGGTTGTCACGCTGGAAAACGAAAGAATTGAGAAAGTAGCTTATGATTCCAAAGATGAGAATGCAAACTTCCTCTGCGGAGTCGGCAAGAGTGACGGGGGACTGATCTCCCTGCTTGATTTGAATGCAGTTGTGTTGGAGAGCGTATAGGAGGAGCAATAGTGGGCGAAATAAGGTTAGACGAAATGTCGAATGAATATTTCGACGTTCTGAGGGAGCTGGGTAACATCGGCGCCGGAAATGCGACCACGGCTTTGGCACAGATGATGCAGTGTAAGGTGGATATGGCGGTGCCTAAGGTGCAGCTTCTGGAGTTCAAGGAGCTGGGTGAAGCCATGGTCGGTGAAGAGACGGTAATGGCGGGGATTTACCTCGGCATTGAGGGAGATATCAAGGGCAGCATCATGTTTCTGCTGGAAAAGGCGGCGGCAAAGCATCTGGTTGGCAAGCTGATGGGCATGGAGTCTGAGGGCGACGAGTTTAACGAGATGGAGTTTTCCGCGCTGAAAGAGGTTGGAAACATTATCACGGGTTCGTATCTGAATTCCCTTTCCAGTATTACGAATCTGGCGATTTATCCTTCCGTGCCGGATCTGACGGTGGATATGGCGGGAGCGATTTTGAGCGTGCCGGCGATTGAGTTTGCCGCTCTTGGCGACAGAATGTTGATGATTCAGACGCAGTTTTTTGATGAGATGGTGTTAGACGGGTATTTTATCCTGATCCCTGATTTGGATTCCTATGGCAGAATGTTGGCGGCGCTGGGGATCAATATCTGATCGGGCGGCTGACGTGGGTATGAATTAAGAAAGTGTAAACGGGAGAACGCGGTGTTATGAGTGTAGAGATAAAGGTCGGAATGGCCGACTTAAATGTATGCGTCAGTCCTGACAGGATTACAACGCTGGGACTGGGGTCTTGTGTAGGTATTGCGCTCCGTGATCCGGTCACAAAGATCGGCGGGCTGGCACACATTATGCTGCCGGACTCTACGACGATTCGCAACAACTCCAATATACCGAAGTTTGCTGACACGGGAATAGAGGAGCTGGTAAAGCAGGTGACCAGAAGAGGGGCGAACAGGAGCCGTCTGGTTGCCAAGATTGCGGGCGGCGCGCAGATGTTTGGATTTAACAGCAACAGTGAGATGGTTCGCGTGGGCGAGAGAAACGTGCAGGCGACCAAGAAGAAGCTGGCGGAGCTGCGTATTCCGATTCTGGCCGAAGATACCGGCAAGAATTTCGGAAGAACGGTTATTTTTTATCCTGAGACCGGGGATTTTGTAATCAGGGCGGTAGGTAAGCAGGAATACAAGATCTGATCTGTCAGGTCCGAAAGAAGAGTTGATTCGGAAGAGGATAGAAAATAGAAGATGGGAAGATAATGGAAGGGTAACGAAGTGGACTGGGAAGAGAAGAACAGCGAAGAGACAGGAGAAGAGGCGGAAGCTCCTGAGACGGAGGAAGAGTCGGAAGGGGAGCTTGCGCCGGAGGAGGAAATTGAGACTGCGGCCCAGCGTGAGGCGAGGGAAAAGCGGGAGGAAGAGGAGAGACAAGCGAAAGCGAGAAAGCGCAGATTGATCCCTCCTTTTATCATGTTGCTTGCCGGGGCGGTTGTCAGCATTACCATGCGGATTTTTCGTTATGATTTGCAGACGATGCTGATTGTTTTGCTGTGCGTGCTGTTGGGTTTTTATTTTGTCGGAAGAATCCTGCAGATGATGCTGGACAGATTTGAGCAGCAGATAGAAGAGGCCCACATGGAGGAGGGCGAGGTTATAGAAAAGGAACCTGAGGAGTAAAATAAACCAAAAAAGGTGAACAGGTACTCGGAATGGACGATACAGGCAAAAAGAAACTCTGGGAGGAGTACGCAGGTACCAGATCCCCGGAGGTACGGGAAAAGATCATATTGGAATATGCGCCTTTGGTGAAGGTGGTGGCGGGACGTCTCAGCATGTACCTCGGGTACAATGTGGAGTATGAGGATCTTGTGAGCTACGGGATATTCGGACTGATCGACGCCATTGATAAGTTTGACTGCATGAAGGACGTCAAGTTTGAGACCTATGCCAGTCTGAGAATACGGGGAGCGATTCTGGATCAGATCCGCAAGATGGACTGGATTCCGCGGACCATCAGACAGAAGCAGAAGCGGATTGACGCGGCCATCAAGGAGATCGAGACGCAGTACGGCAGGAGCGCTACGGATGAGGAGATCGCAAAGCTTCTGGGGATTACGGACGAGGAGTATCTTGACTGGCAGTCCCAGATGAAAATAACCAATGTGGTGTCCCTGAATGAGTTTTTGGAGCAGGGGAGCGAGGTCTCCAATGAGGCGGGGAGCACGAAGAGCGCGGCCTTTGATTCGCCGGAAGAAATTCTGGAGAGAGACGAATTAAAGAAAATTCTGGCGCAGTCTCTTGAGTTATTGACGGAGAAGGAGCGCAAGGTAATTGTTCTTTATTATTATGAGGATCTGACCCTGAAGGAAATCAGCAATATACTGGAGGTGTCCGAGTCGAGAATTTCGCAGCTCCACACCAGGGCTTTACAGAAGATGAGAGGGAAGCTGGGGGACTATATCGGTATTTTTACGGATAGAGAAAAGAGAAAGTAAAGACAGGGGGGTATATGAACGGATATTTCAGATTGGTGAACCGGGAAGGGTCGTCGTCGCTTAAGCTGTTTCCGCCGACAGGGGAGGGGAAACCTGTCGATGTAAGCGATGTGGTTGAGTATCTGACGATGAAAGATTACGCCTGCGATCTGCCGACGTTAAAGCGGGCGGTGGAGAGCGCGGAGAAAGCGGAACAGGAGATCAGTCTCGGGAATGAGACAAGATTTCCGGAGAGAGAGTGTTATAAGCTGAGAATCGGGCCTGATAAGATGCAGGCTTTTGCGAAGTTCTATGCCGCTTCTGAGGGCGGCGAAAATATGACGGCCGAAGAGATGATAAAAGATCTTGAGCTTCGGGGGATCAAGTGCGGTATCCGCACGGAGGCCATTGCGGGTTTCTTTGCGAAAAGAAACTATCTGGAGGAAATTCTGGTAGCCGAGGGGCGTGAACCTGTTCAGGGAAAGAATGCTTTCATAGAATATAAATTTAATACGGATAAAAAGGCGAAGCCTACGCTGAATGAGGACGGGAGCGTAGATTTTTTCCATTTGAATATACTAAATCATTGTAATAAAGGAGAAGTGCTGGCAGTCCTGCATCGGGAGGTGCCGGGCGAACCGGGAGAGGATCTGGGGGGAAATAAGATTTTTCCCGCGGAGGTGCGAAAGGAAACCTTAAAGTTCGGGCGTAATATTGAGATTTCCGAAGACCGCACCGTGCTTACCGCTCAGGTGGACGGCCATGTGGAGCTGGTGGAGGGATCGGTTTTCGTCTCCAATGAGCTTATGGTGGAGAATGTGGACAATTCCACCGGCAATATTGACTATGAGGGAAATGTGCAGATAAGCGGCAACGTAGCGACGAACTTTCAGGTGAAGGCCAAAGGCGACATTGTGGTGAAGGGCGTTGTGGAGGGCGCGCAGCTTACTGCAGGCGGCAATATTATTATTGCCAGAGGCATGAACGGCATGGGCCGCGGGGTGCTTAAGGCGGACGGCAATATTGTGGCGAAATTTCTGGAAAATGTCACTGCGGAAGCGGAAGGATATGTGGCCTCCGAGTCTATCCTGCACAGCAGGGTAACGGCAGGCGGCGAGGTCAATGTGGACGGACGGCGCGGGTTTATCACAGGCGGAAAGGTCAGCGCGACGGGCAGCATCCATGTGAAAACCCTCGGCTCGGAGATGGGAGCCGACACCATTGTGGAGGTGGGAACTGATCCCAGGCTGAAGGAGCGTTTAAATCAGCTCCAGAAGCAGATTGGCGAGGACACGAAACTTTTGCAGACGGTGCAGCCTACGCTGATTTCCGCGAAGCAGAAGCTGGCCAAGGGCGTCAGGCTGAGTCCGGAACAGATTCAGCAGATACAGTCCATGGCGGCGTTAAATAAGCAGAAAACGGAAGCGATAGCGGCAGCAAATCAAGAAATAGAGCAGTTGCAGAAGCAAATGGTGAGTTCTTCGGAAACCATGGTATGTGTAAAAGGGGAAGTATATCCCGGTACGAGGATCTGTATCGGCGATGTGTCCATGGTGGTGCAGAAGACCACCCATTACTGCCGTTTCATCAGAGAGCGCGGCGATGTGAAAATGGCGCCGCTCTGAGGAAAGGAGCATTATGGCAATAGGCTTTGTGGAAATGCAGGGGCAGATAACGAGAGCGCAGGATTTTACGACTGTCAAGCATAACGAGGACACGAAAGGGCTGGTGGACCAGTCTAATTTCGGACAGCAGATGACCAGACAGGTGGAAAAACAGGCGCAGAGGGTCAATGAGAGAGAAAAGGCGGAAAACCGTCAGAAAAAATTCGACGCAAAGGAAAAGGGAAGTAACGAATACCATGGAGACGGCGGCCGGAACAGGAAGAAGCAGAGCAGAGAGCCTGACGGCAAGGTGCTGTTAAAGGGTGTGAGTACCTTTGACACTTTGGGTTAGCGCCCGGAAGCGGAAGGCCGGATTACGAGAGGGAAAAACATGAGCATGATAGAGATCGTTCTGATTATCATCGGGGCAGGGATATTTCTTCTGGGATATCTTCTGCCGGCAGGGAAGAAGGACGTGGATGAAGAAGTACAACTGATCAGCGAGGCGGAGATCAGGAAGCTGGTTGAGGGAGAGGCGGAGAGCGTCAGGGAAAGAATTTCCGATATCGTGGATGAAACCATCGGTTATTCGATAGAGAAGACGGAGCGCGCCATGGAGCGTGTGGCCAATGAAAAGATAATGGCGGTCAACGAGTATTCGGATACGGTGTTGGAGGAAATCAATAAAAACCATAAGGAAGTGACATTTCTCTACGATATGCTCAATGACAAGCATGAGACGCTGATGACCGATATCGGCGAAGCGAATCAGGTTGCGGATGAGATCCGGCAGACGGTGCGCGACGCGGAAATCACGGCCGTAGAGACTGCGAAAAAGGCAAAGGCGGCGGAGGAGGCGGCGGAAGGCGCGCTGGCGCGGATACGTCATGCGGAAAGTTCCGCCAGAGAAGCGCAGGAGGCCGTGCAGGAGGCAGTACAGTCCGTGATGGGCGCGGTGGAGGATACCCGTACGGATCTCTGGTCGATCCACAGTGCGGGGACTTACTCGCCGGAGGTGTTGGAAGAAGTGCAGGCGGCCCGGGTATTCCCAGCAGCGCAGGAGGACGAGCCGGTCTATGAGCCTGAGCCGGAGTATGCGCCCTATGAGCCTGTTCCCACGGAGCCGGAGGAACCCGCGGAGGAGGTTGACTTTCAGCCGATCAGACCCAAACGGGTGGAGATTATCCACGAGCCGGAGGCCGATTATGTGGCAGAAGAGCCGGAGCTTTCCGCAAGCGCGGCATTTGCCGAGATGGGTATTTTCGGAAACCGCGAGATGGCGGATAACAGAGGATTTAGCAGCGGCAGGGAATTTGGCGGCAGAGAGTTTGGCACCAGCAGGGAGCCGGCGCCCCTGCCTGCAGCGGAGGAGCCGCGCGGGGTAGATATCCGTTTCGCCCAGGGAAAAGATAACGGGCGTAATAGTAATGAGAGAATTTTGGAGCTTCACAAGGCGGGCAAGTCCAATATGGCGATAGCCAAGGAGCTGGGGCTTGGTCTTGGCGAGGTGAAACTGGTGATAGACCTGTTTGAGGGCGTGTAGGTATGGAGAAAAAATATTATTTCCGAGGACTCGGTCTGGGAATTATCGTAACGGCCGTTATTATGGGGATTGCCCTGTCGGGCGGCGGGAAAAAGGAAAAGATGTCTGACGATGAGGTGATCGCCCGGGCGAAGGAACTGGGTATGATTGAGGATTCCCGGCTGTTGGAGCCTTCCGAGGAGGAAAATGCAGAGGACGGACAGGAAGATGCGCCGCCCGCGCAGGAAGAAAGCGCCGTAAAAAAGGATATAGCGGTGGCGAAGCAGAAGGAAGAGGCGGAAGAAAAGGCGAATGCACAGCAGGGGACGGAAAAGCCTGTGGTTGATACGCCGGAGTCTGTACAGACGGAAGAGAATAAAGCGGCGGAGACGGAAAAACCCGCGGAGCCGGAGACGAATGACGCGGCGGAGGCTGCCGGTCAGAAGCCGGCCGCCGACACCAACGAGATGAACAAGCAGGATGATGACATTCCGAAGCCGGAGGCGGGCGGGGCGAAGAAGGTGACCATTGCAAGCGGCGACGGTTCCTATACGGTGGCAAAAAAGCTGGCGGATGCAGGTGTTGTGGGTTCGGCGACTGCCTATGACAACTTTTTGTGCGCGAATGGTTATGATAAGAAATTAAGACCCGGAACCTTTGAGATCCCAGCCAATGCCAGCGAGGAGCAGGTGGCGAAAATTGTGACGGGACAGGAATAGCGTGAGAAGAACTTTTGAAACTCATGCCAGACAACAGACGAAAGGGAGAGACGTTATGAAATCAATTAAAGCGAGAGTTTTGGCGGCGGTGATTGTATGTACCCTTCTGACATCCCTCATTTGCGGCGGAGTCAGCATCGTAAATTCCAGAAAAACCGTGTACCAGGATTCCCAGAAGGAAATGCAGTATGCGTGTACCAATCAGGCGGATGCGCTCAACGCACAGATGAACAGGGTAGAACAGTCTGTCAATACGGCATATAACGTTGCGCTGCAGCAGCTTACGGATGTGCAGGCATTTAAGACGGATAAGTCTTACGTGGACGCTTTCACGGTCATCATGGACCAGATGCTTTATGAAATCGGCGGCAATACGGAGGGCGCGCTGACGGCGTATATCCGTTATAATCCGGACTTTACGGAGCCGGACAGCGGTGTGTTCTGGAGCCGGAGCAGTGATGCGGAAAAGTTCGAGGCGCTCGTTCCTACCGATTTTTCCATGTATTCCCCGGATGATCTGGAGCATGTAGGTTGGTATTACATACCCGTCAAGAACGGGAAACCGACGTGGATGGATCCGTACTTAAATTCCAATATCAATGTTTATATGGTGTCCTATGTCATTCCCATTGTCATCGACGGGGAATCCATCGGTATTATCGGTATGGACATTGCCTTTGACAAATTTACGGCGACAGTGGATAGTGCGACGGTGTTCGAGACGGGTTCCGCTTTTCTGGCTGATGCCAACGGCAATATCGCCTATCATAAGGAAATCGAAGCGGGTACCGCGATTTCACAGATCGACGAGTCCGGCGTTATGGCCGGTGCGCTGGCTGATCCGGCTATGGAGGGACTGCCGGTTAATTACACTTATCAGGGCGAATTAAAGGACATGTGTTATAGAACGCTTGCCAACGGCATGCAGTATGTGCTGACGGCGCCGGAAGCGGAGATGAAGAGCGCGGCCAGCCATATCACGATGCTGATCATGATAGGTATGCTGATCGCCGTAGCGATCTCCGTGGTGATAGGCGTGCTTATGGGGCTGGTGATTACCAGACCGATTACGCAGATCAATGATATCGTATCCAAGACGGCCGAATTCAATTTTGCGAAGAATGAAAACAGCGACAAGCTCTGTAAGAGGCAGGACGAGAGCGGCAGCATGGCTAATTCCCTCAGGGAAATGCGGGGGAGCCTCCGTTCCATGGTGGCGGATATCCAGAGAACCTATTCCGATCTGGACGACACGCTGATGAAGCTGTCCGACACCACTGAGCGGGTAAAGGGCATGAGCGGGGAGAACACGGAGACGACGCAGGGACTCGCAGCTGCCATGCAGGAGACGGCGGCGGCTATGGAAACCGTGAACAATACCGTGAGCCAGATCAGGGAACGGGCGCAGGTGATCCGCGATAATTCTTTAGAGGGAGAGAAAGCTTCTCTTGAGAGCAAGCAGCGTGCCGACGATCTGAAGAATACGACAGGCGAGGCCCAGAACAAGACGACCCTGATGTACAGGGGTGTGCAGGAGAGGAGCGCCGCGGCCATGGAGCAGGCGCGGGCGGTGGAGAAGATCAACCAGCTCACCCAGTCCATTCTGGATATTTCCGGACAGACGAATCTGCTTGCGTTAAATGCGTCTATCGAGGCGGCAAGAGCGGGTGAGGCCGGCAGAGGCTTTGCGGTGGTTGCAGACGAGATCGGCGGGCTGGCGTCCCAGACTTCCTCCACGGTGAGCAATATCAACGGCATCACCACGGAAGTCAATCAGGCGGTGGGAAATATGGAGACCTGTTTACAGGAGATCCTGTCCTTCCTTGAGGAGACGGTGCTTAAGGATTACAGCGACTTTATGGGCGTTGCGGAGAAGTATACGCAGGACGCATCCGATTTTGAGGAAAATATGAAAGCCATCGGCACTGAAGTGGAAACCCTTCTTTCGGCTATTGTGGAAATTGCGGATTCGGTAAACAATATCACGGTGACGGTTGGCGAGGCGGCCGAGAATATCAGCAGCATAGCCCAGAAGACGTTGGATGTTTCCCAGCTTGTGGAGGGCAATGCGGAACTGATGGAGACCAACTCGGAGAATGTGGTAAAGCTGAAAAATATTGTGGATATGTTCCACAACTAATACAAGAATCCCCCTTGCAAGGGGGATTCTTTTGTGTTATAGTATTTGAGTGTGCGCAGAGCGCATGTACCAGATTAATCACATATACCCAGCCCATGCCGGTGCCCTTTTTTATGCGCGGAGAGAAAAATTTCTCTGTCCGGCTGCGGGTGGCAGAGCGGCGCAAGGTATATGGCAGACAACCAAACGGAGGTAGAGTTATGAGCGTTATTTCAATGAAGCAGTTACTGGAAGCAGGTGTTCATTTCGGACATCAGACAAGAAGATGGAACCCTAAGATGGCTCCCTATATCTTCACAGAGAGAAACGGCATCCACATCATCGATCTGCAGAAGTCTGTCGGCAAGGTGGACGAGGCTTACAGAGCGGTATTTGACGTGGTGGCGCAGGGCGGCACGATCCTTTTTGTGGGAACGAAGAAGCAGGCGCAGGATGCAGTGAAGACTGAGGCGGAGCGCTGCGGCATGTACTATGTAAATGAGAGATGGCTGGGCGGCATGCTTACCAACTTCAAGACAATCCAGTCCAGAGTAGAGAGATTAAAGGCGATCGAGAGAATGGCTGAGGACGGCACCTTTGAGGTACTGCCCAAGAAGGAAGTAATCAAGATCAAGAAGGAGTGGGAGAAGTTAGAGAAGAATCTGGGCGGTATCAAGGAGATGACCAGAATCCCCGACTGTATCTTTGTGGTAGATCCCAAGAAGGAGAGAATCTGTGTGCAGGAGGCTCATACGCTTGGCATTACCCTGATCGGTATCGGCGATACGAACTGCGATCCCGAGGAGCTTGATTATATTATTCCCGGTAACGACGATGCGATCCGTGCGGTTAAGCTGATCGTGTCCAAGATGGCTGACGCGGTAGTTGAGGCAAATCAGGGTGCGGAGGCTGACAGCTATGCGGCGGAGGCCGAGGCGCAGAAGGCTGAGGAGACCGAGACAGAATAAACAGTTCAGCCAGAACTATATAATTGGAGATCATTCAGGAGGAAAAATAGATGGCTATTACAGCGGCAATGGTAAAAGAGTTAAGAGAGATGACCGGTGCGGGCATGATGGAATGTAAAAAAGCGCTTACCGAAACCGATGGTAATATTGATGAAGCAGTTGAAGTATTAAGAAAAAGCGGTGCAGCAAAGGCTGAGAAGAAAGCAAGCCGTATTGCGGCTGAAGGTATCTGCCGGGTTGCTATTAATGGAAATAAGGCTGCAGTTGCAGAGGTCAATTCCGAAACGGACTTCGTTGCAAAGAACGAAGTGTTCCAGACATTTGTACAGGCAGTTGCCGATAAGGCACTTGCATCAGGCATTGAAAAGGCCGGTGATGGTGAAGATGTCTCTGAAATCCTTGGAATGAAGGAAGAATTGAATGAAAAAACTTTGACAATTGGTGAGAAGCTTTCTATCAGAAGATTTGAAAGCGTTTCTGCAGATTGCGTTGCTTCTTATATCCATGCTGGCGGAAAAATCGGTGTCCTTGTAGCTGCTAATGGTGATGCATCTGATGAAACAAAGACAGCTCTTACCAATGTGGCAATGCAGATTGCAGCTATGAGTCCCAAGTATATCTCAAGAAATGATATTTCTGCAGAGGAACTTACCAAGTTAAAAGAAATTACGCTTGAAAGTTCATTAAATGACCCGTTCTCACTTCCTAAGCCTATTTTACAGGGACTTCTTGATAAGGCTGTTTCGGGTGTATGGAGCGAGGAAGATGTTGCAATTTATAACGAGAAGAAGAGCAACATGAACTATTTACCTAATTTCCTCTCTAAGGAAGCGGCAACGCAGCTTGCAGGTCTTGCGATTGAGGATAAGGAAGCTATTTCCGAAAATAAGATTTTTACCGGATTGGTAGAGGGACGTGTTTCAAAGCACTTAAAAGAAATCTGCTTACTTGACCAGACTTATGTGAGGGCTGAGGATGGAAAGCAGACTGTTGCGGCATACCTTGCTTCTGTAAATAAAGCAATCGTTATTGAAAAGATTGTTCGTTTTGAAGTTGGTGAGGGTATGGAGAAGAAGGAAGAGAACTTTGCTGAGGAAGTGGCAAAACAGATGAGCATGTAAGCGAAGTTTGCAAAGCAAAACACTGTAAAGAAATTATGAGGCTCTGAAGCCTTGTAATCACGCATTTCTAAGTGATTATGAGGATTTCAGGGCCTTTTTATTATTCAAGAGGGGGAAGTCAGAAATACCGCCTTTTACCGTCTGAAATCGTCTAAAATCACTTCAAATTGAGTATTACACGAGTATGATGTTGAGTAAATTGAGTATTCACAATCTTCGGCGAAGTTTACTCAATTATAGTGCATCCTTAAAACAATCTCTCATCTCTTTCATTAAATCTACAAGGAGGAAAGCGAATGAACAACACAGCGTTAAGAGCAGAGATGCTAAGCACCAGTGGCGCTTGCTTAGCGATGACCGAAGCGGAGCATAGACCGCTAAGCGCCGACAACATACACATGGTTTTTGCGGATGAGGAACATGAATCAAGGTTGGCAGACAAGCGGCAGTGTAAATGTGATAAGTTTCGGAGATGTACCCAAACAAGGGGACGAACAAATTTTACAGGACATATGTGGAAGTACAAAATATGTGAAATGAATACCCTTATATTGACTTTTGGTAAACGGAGGTGTACAATACTCTTTGCTACATAGAATTCTAATTATTTTGGGGTGCGGTTATGGATGAAAAGAAATTGATGGAGCAGTATGATAAAATGAACCGGAAAATGCAGCGGCATTTCGCAAGATATTTTTCTGATTCCCAATTAACCTGTATTCAGGGGATAGTCCTTCATTACATTATTGTGGAAAATGACAGGAGGGATATTTTTCCGAAGGATTTGGAAGAATTTTTGGGGATCAAAGGGTCATCTGTCACCAGTCTGATTAATAATCTGGAGCAGGGTGGTTATCTGCGCCGGGAGAGTCTGGAATCGGATGGCCGTTACAAAAAGCTGGTGCTGACAGAAAAGACAAGAGAGATGCAGGAAGATATTTTGAGGCGGGTTTATGACTACATGCACAGTATGTTTGAGGGAATACCTGAAGAACACTTGAAAATTTTTGAGTCTGTGATCCTGCAGATGGCAAAAAATGCTGACAGATAAAAAGGAATATTCTTTTTTATCTTTATACTTAGAATTCTATTTGATTTATTATGTAGGAATGGAGATGATAATTTTTGACTACAAAAATAAAAATGGGGTTGCGGCCAGCCCGTTCTGTTCCGCTTGCAAAAAGTTATTTTTTCGCCTAATTAGTTAGAAATCTAATCAATTTGACTTTTACTAAATTATTTGAAAAATATTGCATATAGGAGGATGAAGCATCATGAATAAAGTGACAACCACGGAAAATCCTCTCGGGATTGAACGGGTGGGGAGGCTGCTGGCAAGGTATGCCATCCCAAGTATTATAGCTCTGATCATCAATTCCCTTTATAACATGGTAGATCAGATTTTTATCGGCCAGGGCGTGGGTTTTTTGGGAAACGGGGCAACGAACATTATCGCCCCGATAGCGACGATCACGATTGCGATCGCCACGCTTTTTGGTGACGGACTTGCAGCTTTTTTCAGTCTCAGCCTTGGAAAGGGAGAGGGTGAGAAAGCAGCGAAAGGACTTGGGACGTCAATCATTTATGGAAGTATCTTTGGCATTATCTGGACAATTATTGCTTTTGTTTTCTTAAAGCCGTTATGCCTGATATTCGGAGCCACGGAAAATATCCTTCCCTATGCTCTTGATTATGGGC
>CAMWPB010000037.1 GCA_947176065.1 uncultured Lachnospiraceae bacterium
GTTGTGGGGTCCACAACCGGCCCTTCCGTCAAATCCTCCCGCTGTTTTCCAACGGCTTCCATTCCCTGAAACGCCCTGATTACGGGCAGCATGCGGAATGACAGCAAAACGCAATTCTGCATTTCTTGAATGTTTTAGCAAAAGAATATATATTATAATAACGGATATTTTTCGGATTTGTCGCTAATTTGTCGCTAACCGGATTTGGCAGGAGATTGGAAAAGTCTGTATTTGCAGGGTGTTTCAGGGAATTTTGAACGTGCCGTTTTGTTACTAATTTGTCGCTAATTAAGGTTGGCTTTCTATTGGTATACAAAACCGACTGCCTGATACAGGACAGCCGGTTTCTTTTATATTGATCATAATTTTACGCATACAGGTCAGGCAGAGTCTCAGTTTTCCCCATTCTTTAAAAAGCGGATATACCGCAGCAGATCGCGCCGGTCTTTATTGTTCAGATTTTGGATATCATAGACAACGTCATGCATGGTAATGTCACCCAGATACTTCACGTTCAAATTGGTATTCCCAAGATACCCGGTGTTTGCGCCCAGTAAATAATCGGTGCTCACCTTGTAAAATTCGGATAATTTCGTCACTGCCCAGATCGGTATCTCACGATGGCCGTTTTCATAATTGGAATAGGTCTGTTGTGACACACCCAGATATTCAGCAATCACCTTCTGCTTAATATCCCTGTCTTCCCGTAAATCTCTTATTATCATCCGCAGCTCTTTCATTATTTAGCCAAACTCCCTTCTTACCAATAAGCTTAATTCCGCTGTTGTTTTTAATGATAGCACACAACATACGGTTGTAGATTGGGAACCACAAAAAGAAGAGAAATACATTATTCTACAATAATTAATTGTATCACATTTCAGGATTACTATGTAAAACAAATTGATTTTTGCTATAATTATAATAGTCAGAAAGGATATGGTGGCACAATGAAATCTATATTTTCCGTAAAGAAAAGCAAGTATGAAAATAACCTTCCTGCCGATTTTGACAGAAAGTTATATAAGCCCGTTCTTAAATGCAGTATCTGTACCGGGGAACAGGTGGCCGGATTTAAAAATCTGGCCACCGGAAAATTTGAAGAAGTTATGCTGATCAGAAATGAGAAAGAGCTCGCTTCATTTAAAGAGCGTTATGGGATCAGTGAACTTGGGAAGGAATATTAAGTTTCTTCTTATCTCCCACGCTGATCTCTTTTCCGAGCTGCACCTCGATTACCTGTAATACGGTATCGGCAATGATGGTGTGGGGCGTGCCCGCTTTCATGACAACCACATCCCCGGCGGTAACCGCTTTCTCCACACCGTCTATAATCGTACGGCCCGTTCCCTCAATCACCGTCCATACCTCGTCGCGCCGTTCGTGGCTGTGATAGTTCATTTTATGCCCGGCGTTCAGGGTCACCTTGATGGTCATGCTGCCATCCTCAATATCAATAACGCGGAAACTGCCCCAGGACTTCTCCGCAAACATAATCTGCTGGTCAATCTCATCAACAAAGGGTTTGATGTAGCTTGACTGTGTTTTGTCCGATACAAGGATTCCCTCAGGACTTGCAGAGACAACTACGTCCTTTAATCCCATGCAGAGCACGGGCACATCCAGCTCATTCACCACATGAACATTGTTGCAGGCGTCGTTCAGGATCGCCTTGCCGATGGAAGCGCTTTCCATTGCCTCAGTCAGCGTGTTCCATGTTCCCATGTCCTTCCACATGCCGCCGAAGCGCATCACCTCGATCTGCGGCTCGTGCTCTACGACCGCATAGTCAAAACTGATTTTTGTAAGTGTGTCATACCTCTCATAGAGATCCCTGTAATCCCGGAAGTCAATCAATTCGTGGGCCCGCCTCAGCACATATCCCAGTCGGAAAGCAAACACGCCGCCGTTCCAGAGCGCGCCCCTTGCAATATACGTTTTGGCGGTTTCCTCGTCAGGCTTTTCCTTAAACATGGATACCCGGCTGACGTTTCCGCTGTTCTCGGGAATAATATAACCGTATTTCGCGCTTGGGTAAGTGGGTTCTATGCCCATAAGCACCAGATTGGCATCGCTGAGAGCCGCCTGTTCGCCAAGTTTTTTCAGGGATTCAAAATAGTCCTGTTCCACATAAGGATCTACCGGGCAGACCACCACGGACTCTTCTTCGGAAATCTGCTGCACGTCATGAAGATAAGCCGCCGCCAGTGCAATCGCCGGGAACGTGTCCCGTCTGCAGGGTTCCACGCTTATGCCCACATCCGTTCCAAGCTGGTTGTGGATGGCTGACACCTGAGATTTCGAAGTGGCAATGGTTACGGTAGCGGACGGATCTACGGAAAAAATCTGGCGGTAAACCCGCTGCACCATTGACTCGTAACCGCCTGCTGCGGTCTTAAATATTTTTATAAACTGTTTGGAACGTGTATCGTTCGAGAGGGGCCACAGGCGTTTGCCGGAGCCGCCGGATAAAAGGACTATATTCATGGGAACCTCCGTTATATTCGTTGAAAACAGTATAACACAGCTATGGATTTTATAAAAGAAATCTTTAGTTTGTGGAATGCGCCGCAGCCTTCTGCGAATTTAAAAAGGCTTCGGAATCAATCTTATTGATCTCCATCCGAAGCTCTTCGACCGTGCGGTGTCCGTAGACGGATTTTTCCACGTCGCTGCCAAGACTATGCCCCATAAGCATGTGCTTGGAGAGATCGTCCACCGAATATTTATCGCAAAGCCAGGAGAAGGTATGCCGGCAGTCGTGGGGCGTATGCTTTTTCCCGGAACTGCTGTAGAGAATATCCAGTTTTTTCAGAAGCGGGTAAAATTCATGGCGGCGGAATGCGTCACCGTTAAATTTTTTCGGCCGAAAGGATTTCGCAAACGGGATAATGGAACGGTGAAAGGGAACAACGCGGTTTTTTCCGGCACGCGTCTTGACGCCGCCTTTAAAATACTGCTCTTCCACATTGACTTCGATGGTTTCGTAGGCGGAAATCCGGAAACCGCTGTAGATCATCATAAGGACAATGCGGGCAGCCGGATCTTTTTTGTGCGCCCAGAGCTTGTCGATATCCTCCTGCGTGAACGGCTCGCCCTTCTCAATATCATTTTCCTGACTGATTGTGACAAACTGCGCATAATTTTTCTCAACAATATCGTTTTCCATTGCATACTTATACATTTGGCTGTACAGTTTCTTAATATTGGAAAGACTTGAATACCCCAGCGTACATTCGTCCAAAGCCTTTTGCATGTGGTGTTTGCGGATGGCACAAAAATTCATTTGGTGAAGGGAGGGAACGTTTTTATAGGCGGAAGCATAATCCATGCGACTGCGGGCAGAGAGCTGTTTTCTGCTCTCAACGAATTTGGCATTGAAGAAGGCGTGATAGATGTCGGTGAAGGTGGCGGCGGAAACGCTGCCGGGCTGCAGACTTTTCCTAAACTCCACAATAGCATTGTAGGCGGAATACCAGTCCTCGTAATACCCGATAGCCCTCGTCGGGTAAAGCTGCGTGGCATTGCCGCCGGTTTGCGATGTCGGGTAGGCGGCGTAAGGTTTTTTGCGGTTGCCGCTCAGCTTTTTGATGCAGCCGAAGCCGTTTGGTAGTTTTGATCTCTTTTTCATTTGTATGGTCTCCTTTCTACTATAAATGTCGTTTTGTTGTTGAAAAATAAACAATACGACATTTTATCCTGTCTATTTTACATGAGCGAAAATAAGGCTGCCAATAGGAGGTAAGGGAGAAAAAGAACAAAAGTTCGATTTCCCTCTATACTTTTAAAATGTTTTCTGATATAGTGATACGTGAGAGTTATAAATGCTGCGCAGACAGAGGAATTATTTTATGGATCATTTTAAATTAGTTTCAGAATACGCCCCTACCGGCGACCAGCCTGCCGCTATTGAGGCGCTGGTGGAGGGGTTTAAAAAAGGAAATCAGTTTCAGACGCTTCTTGGGGTCACAGGCTCCGGCAAGACTTTTACCATGGCTAATATCATACAGGCCCTTAACAAGCCGACGCTGGTGATCGCGCATAATAAGACGCTGGCCGGGCAGCTTTACGGCGAGTTCAAGGAATTTTTCCCTGAAAACGCGGTAGAATATTTTGTGTCCTATTACGACTATTACCAGCCGGAGGCCTATGTGCCCTCCACGGATACCTACATTGCGAAGGACTCCTCCATCAATGACGAGATCGACAAGCTGCGGCTTTCCGCGACGGCTTCGCTGACGGAGCGGCGGGATGTGGTGGTGATCGCCAGCGTTTCCTGTATTTACGGTCTGGGCAGTCCTGAGGAATACGCGGGTATGAGTATGTCCCTGCGTCCCGGCATGTCGAAGGATCGGGACGAGGTGATCCGCGGGCTGATTGAAATGCAGTACGACCGAAACGATATGGATTTAGACCGCTGCTGTTTCCGTGTGCGCGGAGATGTGCTGGAAATCTGTCCTGCGCAGGGCGGCGAGTATCTGATCCGTGTGGAATTTTTCGGGGACGAAATTGACCGGATTACGGAGGCAGACCCTTTGACGGGTCAGGTACACGCGGTTTTGGAGCATGTGATGATTTTTCCCGCTTCCCACTATGTAGTGCCGCAGGAGAAGATTAACGCCGCCTGCAAGGTGATCGAGCAGGAGCTGGATGAACGGGTAAAATACTTTAAGGGAGAGGACATGCTTCTGGAGGCCCAGCGCATTTCGGAGCGGACGAACTTTGATGTGGAGATGCTGCGTGAGACGGGCTTCTGCTCCGGGATCGAGAACTACTCCCGCCATCTGAACGGCATGGCCGAGGGGGAGCCGCCCTTTACGCTGTTAGATTATTTCAAGGACGATTTCCTGATTATTATAGACGAATCCCATATGACGATTCCGCAGATACGGGGGATGTTTGCAGGAGACAGATCCCGCAAGAATACACTGGTGGATTACGGTTTCCGCCTGCCCTCGGCGCTGGATAACAGGCCGCTCTGTTTTGAGGAGTTTGAGAGTCATATCGATCAGATGCTTTTCGTTTCGGCGACGCCCTCGGACTATGAGGCGGCGCACGAACTGTTCCGCACAGAGCAGATCATACGCCCTACCGGGCTGCTTGACCCGGAGGTGGATGTGCGCCCGGTGGAAGGGCAGATCGATGATCTTGTTTCGGAGATCAATGCGGTCGTTGCCGATAAGGGAAAGGTGCTGGTGACCACGCTGACCAAGAGGATGGCGGAGGATCTGACGGCCTATATGAACGATGTGGGCATCCGGGTCAAATATCTGCATTCGGATATCGACACACTGGAGCGGGCGGAGATTATCCGCGATATGCGTCTTGACGTTTTTGATGTGCTGGTAGGTATTAACCTGTTACGGGAGGGACTTGACATACCTGAAATCCAGCTTGTGGCCATACTGGATGCGGATAAGGAAGGATTCCTGCGATCTGCCACGTCCCTGATTCAGACGATAGGAAGAGCGGCCAGAAACGCCAAGGGACATGTCATCATGTACGCGGACGACATGACGGATTCCATGCATGTGGCAATCACAGAAACCAACCGCCGCCGTAAAATACAACAGGCCTATAACGAGGAGCACGGCATCACGCCTCAGACGATCCAGAAGGCGGTGCGTGATCTGATCAGTATTTCCAAGACGATTGCGAAGGAGGAACAGCGGTTTGAGAAGGACCCGGAATCCATGAGCAGGGAGGAGCTGGAAAAGCTGATCCGGGAAGTGGAAAAGCAGATGAAGCGAGCTGCCGCAGATTTGAACTTCGAGGCAGCGGCAGAGCTGCGTGACCGGATGGTGGAGCTGAAAACTAAGTTGAGAGATTTTGATAAATAGAGAAAGGAAACGGCCGCAGACCGGTTTTGCGCTGAGGCATGGAAAACAAATCATAAAAGATAAAACGAGAGGTATGGTGTCATGGCAGATACAATAAAAATGCGTCCCCGTGAGTACATTAAGATCCGCGGGGCAAACGAACATAACCTGAAAGGAATTGATTTGGACATCCCCCGAAACGAATTTGTGGTGCTCACGGGGCTTTCGGGATCGGGCAAGTCTTCCCTTGCCTTCGATACGATTTACGCGGAGGGACAGCGGCGTTATATGGAATCGCTTTCCTCATACGCGAGACAGTTTCTGGGGCAGATGGAGAAGCCGGATGTGGAGCGGATCGAGGGGCTTTCCCCCGCGATTTCCATTGACCAGAAATCCACGAACAGGAACCCCCGTTCCACGGTCGGTACAGTGACGGAAATTTATGACTATTTTCGTCTGCTCTACGCCCGCATCGGTATCCCGCACTGCCCGAACTGCGGCAAGGAAATTAAGAAGCAGACGGTGGATCAGATCGTGGATCAGGTGATGTCACTGCCGGAGGGCACAAAAATTCAACTGCTTGCGCCTGTGGTGCGCGGGCGCAAGGGCGAGCACGCGAAGGTTTTTGAGCGGGCCAGACGAAGCGGCTATGTGCGGGTGCGCGTTGACGGAAATCTATACGATCTGACGGAGGAAGCCGAGGACTTCAAGCTGGAGAAAAACTTTAAGCACAACATTGAAATCGTAGTGGACCGCCTTGTGGTAAAGGGCGGCATCGAGCGGCGGCTGACAGACTCCGTGGAAAATGTGTTCGCGCTCTCCGAAGGGCTGATGACGCTGGATATCATCGACGGGGAGCCGGTGCAGTTCAGCCAGAGCTTTGCCTGCCCGGACTGCGGTATCAGCATCAGTGAAATAGAGCCGAGAAGCTTTTCCTTTAACAACCCGTTCGGCGCGTGCCCGAGCTGTTTTGGACTTGGCTATAAGATGGAATTTGATGTGGATCTGATGATCCCGGATAAAAGTGTCAGTCTGGAGGACGGCGCGATTACGGTTCTTGGCTGGCAGTCCAGCGGCGACAAGGGCAGTTTTACCAATGCGATTTTGCAGGCGCTTGCCAAAAAGTTCAAATTCAGCCTGAAAACACCCTTTGGAGAGCTCCCTGAGGAAATACAGGATATGATTATACACGGTACGACTAAGTCGGTGGACGTGTATTATGAGGGACAGAGGGGCAGCGGCGTATATCCGGTGGTCTTTGAAGGCGTGATTAAAAATGTGGAGCGGCGCTACCGGGAGACGAGTTCTGAATGGAGTAAGCAGGAATATGAAAGTTTTATGCGCATTACACCCTGTAAGGAATGTAAGGGTATGCGTCTGAAGAAGGAATCCCTTGCAGTGACGGTGTGCGATAAAAATATATACGAGATTACCTCTATATCAATTGCGAAACTTCATGCCTTTATAGGAGATATGCAGTTGACGAAACAGCAGGAGCTGATCGGTAAACGTATCCTGAAAGAGATCCGCGCCAGAGTCGGTTTTCTGATGGAAGTGGGGCTGGAATATCTGTCCCTGTCCCGGGCGACGGGATCTCTTTCAGGCGGGGAAGCCCAGCGGATTCGTCTGGCGACCCAGATCGGTTCGGGGCTGGTGGGCGTTTGCTACATTCTGGACGAGCCGAGTATCGGCCTGCACCAGCGGGACAATGACAAGCTGATTGCCGCGCTGAAAAATCTGCGGGATATGGGAAATACGCTGGTTGTGGTGGAGCACGATGAGGACACCATGCTGGCGGCGGATCATATCGTGGATATCGGGCCGGGGGCAGGCAGCCGGGGCGGCGAGGTGGTAGCCCAGGGGACGGCGGAGGATATCATGCGGGTGGAGGAATCCGTCACGGGACAGTATCTGAGCGGCAAGCTGCAGATTCCGATACCGAAGACACGCAGAAAACCGGCGGGCTGGCTCACAGTCAAAGGAGCGGAGGAAAATAATCTAAAGAAAATAGACGTAAAATTTCCGACAGGTATTTTGACCTGTGTTACGGGCGTGTCAGGCTCCGGGAAAAGCTCTCTTGTCAATGAAATCCTTTACAAGCATCTGGCAAGGGATTTAAACCGGGCTCGTTGTATTCCCGGAAAACACAAGGAAATTCTCGGCATAGAGCAGCTTGATAAGGTGATAGACATAGACCAGTCCCCGATCGGCAGAACCCCCCGCTCTAATCCTGCTACCTATACGGGCGTTTTTGATCAGATCAGGGATTTGTTTGCTGGTACCCCGGATGCGAAGGCCAGAGGGTATAAGAAAGGACGGTTCAGCTTTAATGTAAAAGGCGGCCGCTGCGAAGCCTGCGGCGGAGACGGCATCATCAAAATAGAAATGCATTTTCTGCCCGATGTCTATGTCCCCTGCGAAGTCTGCGGCGGCAAGCGTTATAACCGGGAAACCTTAGAAGTGAAATACAAAGGGAAAAGCATTTTTGACGTGCTGGACATGACGGTGGAGGAGGCGGTTCCTTTCTTCGAGAATCTGCCTTCCATCCGCAGAAAAATAGAGACGCTGAACGATGTGGGACTTTCCTATGTAAAGCTGGGCCAGCCCTCCACCACACTCTCGGGCGGCGAGGCGCAGCGGATTAAGCTGGCAACGGAGCTCTCCAAGCGCAGTACGGGCAAGACCATTTACATTCTGGACGAGCCCACCACGGGCCTCCATTTCGCGGACGTTCACAAGCTGGTGGACATCTTGCACAAGCTTGCGGAGGGCGGCAATACGGTGGTGGTCATCGAGCACAATCTGGACGTCATCAAGACCGCCGACTATATCATAGACATGGGCCCCGAGGGCGGCGAGGGCGGCGGCACGGTGGTAGCCACAGGCACTCCGAAGGAGGTCGCCAGGAACAAGAAATCCTATACGGGTGTATATATTAAGAAGATGTTGAATAGGGCAGATAATTGAATGATATGCTCAATGTTATATTAATTGCGCAACGGGCATAACCACAAGCAGACCCTTGGAAAACGTTGGCACTTAGCGAGGTTCTTTCGAGCTTAGTGCCATTACGTTTGGAGCGGAGCGCAAGCGAGTCTGCGTTGGTTATGCCCGTTGTGCAATTTTAGGAAAAGGTCTATAACATCCGATATCTCGCCAGACACGCCAATATCTCCTGCCGCCTCACATAAGCGGCGGGCCCGGCGCCGTAATTTTTCGGCGTCAGGGCAAGGAGGCCCTCCTTCTCCAACTTTGCGAAGACTTCCTCCGTGAGTTGGGGAAGGGTTTTCTTTCCGTTGGCCAGCCGTTCTAAAGCATACTGCGCAATATACGCCAGAGCGGCGGTCTGGCTCTCTCCTACGATCTGTTCCAGATAGCGCAGGTCTATCTCATTTTTATCAAGGCTGATCGTATCCCAGCCGTGCACCTTTGCCTTTTCGATCCGTTTCGTGCGGACGGTCTTTTTCAGCCAGTCGGTCTTTTTCACGGTTTCCTCTGTCAGTTCGACAGCCAGCTCCTTTGCCCGGGCGGTTACATCCTTTGTCTCATAGCAGTCCATCTGCAGAACCGTGTCGGCCACCGACAGATAGTCTCCGGAGCTGCCCGCTACCAGAATGGTGGAAATGCCAAGATCCTGATAAAGGCTCCGAATCTTGCGGATAAAGGGCGTGATCGGTTCCTTCTCGTCAGAGACAAGCTGGGCCATGCGTCCGTCGCGCACCATAAAGTTGGTGGCGGAGGTGTCCTCGTCAATCAGAAGCACCGTGCTGCCGCTGGCTAAAGCCTCCACCGTATTGGCGGCCTGCGAAGTGCTGCCGCTGGCGTTTTCCGTCTGAAAACGGGTGGTGTCCGATTTCATGGGAAGATTGTTGATAAACATGGAAATATCTGTCTCGTGGATACAGCGGTGCTCCTCGGCGCGCAGCTTAAACGCACTCTCGTCGGTGATAACAAGCTCCCTGCCGTCCCCCGAAATATGGTTGTAAACGCCGCGCTCCAAAGCCTTTAATAAGGTAGATTTGCCGTGGAAACCGCCTCCCGCAATAACCGTGATGCCGTGTCGGATACCCATGCCGCGCACCTGCCCGCGGTGGGGAAGATCCAGAGTGACCGCGAGGGAGTCCGGGCTTTGAAAGACCACCGCATTTTTCATGGGTCTTTGGGAAACGCCGCTCTCTCTCGGCAGAACAGAGCCGTCCGCCACGAACGCGGCAAGGTCATGTTCCGGCAGGGCCTCGCGGATAAACTGCTGGTCGTCCGCCAATGCCGTTACTTTGTCCAGATCCTGCTTCATGCGGGGATTCATCTTAAAAACCTGTTGCGCAAGGTCGGGAAGCAGATGAAATAAAATCTGCGCCAGTTCTCCCGCAGCGATGGTGCGCCCGAAAGCAGGGAATCCCACTTCAATACGGGCCTCGATCACGTCTTTACCGATATGCATGGCGGTTGTTTCCAGAATTTCCTGCCCGGTTCTGCAGGCTGTCACCAGTCCGCTCTTGCCGGAGCCTTTGGCAGCCCTGCCCTCGCCGTTTCGCAGGAAGCGGTGAAGACTGCGCAGCAGATAATCCTCCACCGCGATCCGGCGGTGCCTGCTCTCAAAATAGGAAGCGGGAATGTTTCCCTGATTCCGGTACACAATCCGCACCCGGGAGGGCGATGCGAAGGGGTCCCCCTGCACATGGTCGATCCAGAGCCGGTATGCCCCGAAATCGTATTCTCCCTCTAAAACTTTGTAGGCTTTGTAGCCTTTATGGTCGATTTCTCTGAGTTTTGATTGTAATTCTGCCTGTGATTTCATAGCTAAACATACTCCTTTTATTATGGTGTTTCCGCCCTGCTTCAAGGAGCCTGGCTGTGCGGTCATGCCGCGGGAAAGCCGGTGAAGCGGCTGTCCCCGGTCATTTTGTAGTATAACACAGATGCCAAAATCTGGAAGGACTTTTTTTCAAAAGAATTGCATGGATGGCTAAACATTTCAGTCATGTGATCCGATAATAAAAACAGAGCATGGATGCTGGAATCAGAACGGAAGGAACCGTTCTGTTTTTGGCGTTTTTTAAATTTTTTTAAAAAAATCACAAAAACCTTTGAAAAACCGATTCGATGAGGGTATAATATAGTAGCCGCAATAGAAGAACAAGCGGCGTGGTGGTATATTCTCGGGAAGGGGACCAAAGGTAAATGCAGTTCACAGATATCGGTATAGATCTTGGCACAGCCAGTATTTTAGTATATATCAGAGGCAAGGGCGTCGTATTGAAGGAACCCTCAGTTGTCGCTTTTGACAGAGACACGAATAAAATCAAGGCAATCGGCGAGGACGCGCGCCTCATGCTCGGCAGGACGCCGGGCAATATTGTGGCGGTAAGACCCTTGAGACAGGGCGTTATTTCCGACTATCAGGTTACAGAGAAAATGATGAAGTACTTTATCCAGAAAGCGCTGGGTAAAAAGACTTTCAGAAAGCCGCGCATTGCAGTCTGCGTGCCCAGCGGCGTTACTGAGGTGGAAAAGAAAGCCGTGGAGGACGCGACCTATCAGGCGGGCGCAAGGGAGGTTTCCATCATTGAGGAGCCTATCGCAGCGGCGATCGGTGCGGGCATCGATATTTCCAAGCCCTGCGGAAACATGATTGTAGATATCGGCGGCGGCACTTCCGATATCGCGGTGATTTCCCTGGGCGGCACGGTGGTCAGCGCTTCCATTAAGATAGCGGGCGACGACTTTGACGAGGCTATCGTGCGTTATATGCGTAAAAAGCACAATCTGCTGATCGGTGAACGGACGGCAGAGGATTTGAAGATAAAAATCGGCTCCGCTTTCAAGCGTCCTGAGGTGGATTACATGGATGTGCGAGGCCGTAATCTGGTGACCGGCCTTCCCAGAACCGTCAAGGTTTCTTCGGAGGAGACGGAGGAAGCGCTGCATGAGACGACGGTGCAGATCGTTGAGACGATACACAGCGTGTTGGAGAAAACGCCCCCGGAGCTGGCGGCGGATATCGCGGATCGCGGCATTGTCCTGACTGGCGGCGGCAGTCTGCTGCGCGGGCTGGAAGATCTGATCGCAGCCAAGACCGGCATTAACACCATGACCGCAGAAGATCCGATGACGGCTGTGGCGATCGGCACAGGAAAATATGTGGAATTTTTAGCAGGATACAGGGAGGACTAAAGATGCTTAAAGGGCTCTACACCGCCTACACAGGCATGTTAAACGAGCAGCACAGAATGGATGTGCTGACGAATAATCTGGCCAATGCGACGACCAACGGTTTTAAGAAAGAAGGCACCACAAGCGAAGCGTTTGATACGGTGCTTGCCTATAAGATTAAGGATCTGTCAGAGCCGGGAAATCTTCCGAGGCCGCTGGCGACCAACAGGGCCGTGGATGAGGCGGAGCTGAACAATCCGCTGAACGAGAACTATCTGGAGCGGCGCGTCAGAAAGACCGGCCTGAATCTTGGCGTAAAGATCGGCGAAAATTATGTGGATTATTCTCAGGGCCCTATTAAGGAAACCGGGAATACACTGGATCTGGCTCTCTCCGACAGAGGCTTTTTCGCAGTAGAGTATACGAACAAGGCGGGGGAGACATCCACCAAATATACCAGAGACGGTAATTTCACCATGAACCTTCAGGGGTATCTGCAGACGCAGGACGGTGACTACGTGCTGGATGAGGACGGACGGCGTATCCAGATGGATCCCGCTCTTCCCATAAGCATCAGCCGTAACGGCACGATCGTGCAGGACGGCACTACGGTGGCGACCATCGGCATTACCGATTTTGAAGATTACAATTATCTGGAACGCTTCGGCGAGAACTTCTTCCAGCCCGTGGAGGGTGCGGTGGAGCTCGACCGGGGTGAAACAGGAGTAAATACGCAGATTCATCAGGGCTATCTGGAAATGTCAAACATCTCCGTAGTGACAGAAATGGTTAACATGATTACCCTGCAGCGGCAGTACGAAAGCAACCAGAAAGTTATCACGACCTACGATGACACATTAGAGCAGGCGGTAACCCAGAACGGTAAATTATAAAATATAGGAAATAGAGAAGACGTGTAAAGGAGAATACTATGGTTAGAAGTTTATGGTCGGGTGCGACCGGCATGAATGCACAGCAGACAAATGTAGACACGATAGCGAATAACCTCGCCAACGTAAATTCCGTTGGATATAAGGCACAGGTGGCACAGTTTAAGTCCCTTCTGTACCAGAATCTGCAGTCCATTACGACGACGGCGAACGGTGACCCGAAGCCGACCACCTCTCAGGTAGGTCTGGGTGTGCGTACCGCTTCTATCAATCAGATTTTCACACAGGGCAGTCTTCTGGACTCCGCGTCCGATACTTCTTTTGCAATTGAAGGCGACGGTTTCTTTGCTCTTCGCGGGGAGGACGGACAGATCTTTTATACGAGAAACGGCGACTTTACGTGGGCGCTTGCGGGCGGTAACCGTATGACCCTGACAAACGCGGACGGACTTCCGGTATTAGATTCTGAGGGCCGTGCTATTGTTACCGATGCGGGATACATAGCCAGCAATCTTTCGATTACAGAGGACGGGCAGATCTGCTACCCTGATGCGCAGAACAATCCGCAGCCCATCGGCATACAGATCGGTACTTTCCAGTTTAACAATCCCGGCGGTTTAAAGAGAGTGGGCGACACCCTCTTCTCAGTGACCGATGCCAGCGGCCGTGCCCTTAACGAGGACACAACGGACGATGTACAGAAGAGCAGAATTGTTCAGGGCTATCTGGAAGGCTCCAACGTGCAGGTGGCAAATGAAATGGTAAACCTGATCGTAGCGCAGCGCGCCTACGAAATGAACTCCAAATCCATCACCACCTCCGATTCCATGCTCGAAGTAGCTAACAACCTGAAACGCTAAGAGCCGTGCAAAATTGGGGCTGAGTAGGACGCGTATGCTTGCATACGGCGGACTTCTCAGGCACAATTTTATAGGGCGACAGCCCGCATGAGCAAGAAGCGAAGCGAATTGCGAATGGCACGGCTTGCGCAAAGCAACGCGAGGCGACAGCCCGCAATGAGCCGATCAAGCAAGCTTGATCCAGCGAAGCGAATTGCGAATGGCACGGCTCACGCAAAGCAACACGAGGCGACAGCCCGCACTTTATTTAAGGAGAACATACATGAACGACTTAACCAATTTATCTGCATACACAAATTATATGACCGACTCCAGCCGCGTGGCCACTGAGAACCTTCAGAAGAATCTGCAGAGCGCGGACAAGGCGGCGAAGGAAAAAGAGGACGATGCCCTCTTTGATGCCTGCAAGCAGTTTGAGGCATATCTGTGGGAACAGGTTTATAAGGAAATGCAGAAAACCGTAGATATCTTCAGTGATGAGGAAGACGGCTACGCTTCCAACATGGTGGATTATTTCAAGGAATCCGTGATCCAGCAGATTTCCGAACAGACCGCGACACAGGGTTCCAACTCTCTGGCGCAGATGTTATACGAACAGGCAAAGATCAACTACGGGATGGTATAAAATATAACAGTTCAGCTCACGCCCATTCGCAAAACACACCTTCGGCGTTCTCCGCTGCTTCGCAGCTTCTTTTGCTCATAAAAGGGCGTTCCCTCAGACCATCAGTTGACCGTCAAATTCGTGCAAGCCCGATTTGCCATTCAACTTCGGTCTGGCTGAACTGACAGGTATTCTATGGAAACAGTCAAAGGATTTATAGATCACATTATTTACCGTAACAAAGACAATGGATATACGGTTTTAAATCTTCTCACGCAGGAAGACGAGCTCACCTGCGTGGGTTTTTTTAAAACCATGGATCAGGGCGAGACGATTGAGGCGCAGGGGGAATATACCCAGCATCAGGTATACGGAAAACAGTTCAAAATCGAGCATTATACCATCTTGTCGCCAAGCGATGAAATCAGCATGGAGCGGTATCTGTCATCCGGCGCGGTGAAGGGCGTTGGAGAAGCGCTGGCAAAGCGGATTATCAGGGCTTTCGGCGCGGATACCTACCGCATCATCGAGGAAGAGCCGGAACGTCTGGCGGAGGTAAAAGGAATCAGTCTCCGCAAGGCAAGAGAGATCGCCGCATCCCTCTACGAAAAGAGAGATGCGAGGGACGCTATGACCTTTCTGCAGGGCTACGGCATTTCCAATACGCTGGCGCTCCGCATTTATGAGACCTACGGCATGGGGCTTTACGGCGTAATGCGTGAAAACCCCTATCGTCTGGCGGAAGACATTCAGGGCATCGGCTTCCGCATTGCGGATGAAATCGCGGCAAAAATCGGCATTCACACCGATTCCGACTATCGCATCAGGAGCGGCCTGCTCTACGCCCTGCAGCAGGCGGGCGGCGAGGGACACTGCTATCTTCCGGCTGACAGGCTTCTGGCGGAGGCCGGTGAGCTTTTGGGAATCGAACCGTCTCTGATGGAGCCGCAGCTGCAAAATCTGGCAATGGACAAAAAGCTGGTCATCAAAACCGTGACAGCCACGGAAGATGCCGCAGATTCGGACGCTTTGGCGATCATGAGGGAAGCTCCCGGCAGCCCGTCGCCTGTGCGGGAATGCCGGGTCTACGCCAACACGTTTTACTATGCTGAGTTAAACTGTGCGCGGATGCTCCACGATCTGAATATTTCGGAGGAGCTTCTTCCCGCCGAGGAGGAGGCGCTTCTGCGGAAAATAGATCAGGTGGAGGCGGATCTTGGCATTGTGCTGGACAGCCTGCAGAAACGCTCCGTTCTGGAAAGCATCAGAAACGGCGTATTTATTCTCTCGGGCGGACCGGGCACGGGCAAGACGACCACCATCAACGCGATCATCCGCTACTTTCTTTCACAGGGAATGGACATTAGTCTGGCAGCGCCCACGGGCCGGGCGGCCAAGCGTATGACTGAGGCCACAGGATATGAATCCCGCACCATCCACAGGCTTTTGGAGCTTTCCGGGGTGGCTGCCCTGGAGGGAAAAGCGGCGCGTTTCGAGCGCAACGAGGAAAATCCTCTGGAGGCGGACGTGATCATTGTGGATGAAATGTCCATGGTGGATATCTTTCTTTTTCAATCGCTTTTAAAAGCAGTGTCCGTGGGAACCCGCCTGATCATGGTGGGCGACGTGAATCAGCTTCCCTCCGTCGGGCCGGGACAGGTGCTCTCTGACCTGATCAGGAGCGGCGCGTTTCAGACCGTGGTGCTGGAAAAGATTTTCCGGCAGGCAAAGGAGAGCGATATCGTTCTGAACGCCCACAGAATCCATGCCGGAGAAGATCCTGTTCTGGACAATAAGAGCAGAGACTTTTTCTTTCTTGAACGAAACGACACAAATGTCATATACAAGCATATGATTCAGCTCATCCTGGAAAAGCTGCCCCGCTATGTGGAGGCGACGCCCTATGACATTCAGGTGCTCACGCCGATGCGGAAAGGGAAGCTGGGCGTGGAAACGTTAAATGGCATCCTGCAGCGGTACCTGAATCCCCCGGACGATAAAAAACGCGAGTGCCAGATGGGGGATACCCTTTTCCGGGAGGGCGACAAGGTGATGCAGATCAAGAACAATTACCAGCTTGCATGGGAAGTGGTAAGCCGTTACAATATTCCCATTGATCAGGGAATGGGGATTTTCAACGGAGATATCGGCGTGATACGCACGATCGACGAATATGCCCGCGAAGTGGTGGTGGAATTTGACGAGCACCGTCGGGTTACCTATCCTTATGCGGGACTGGACGAAATCGAGCTGGCCTACGCCGTGACCATACACAAATCGCAGGGCAGCGAGTATCCCGCCGTGATCATGCCGCTTCTGACAGGCCCTCATATGCTTTTCAACCGCAACCTTCTCTATACGGGGGTCACCCGGGCGAAGACGTGCGTCACTATTCTTGGGAGCCGCACTACCCTGTCCGAAATGGTGGCCAATAACCGGGAAAACCACCGCTACACCGGCTTTTTAGATCAGATTCGGGCAATGCAGTCTGCAATATAGCGCCCGCCCCACACATCAGAAAGGACACATCTATGAACACACATCTTATTCATGAAAGGCTTCAGGCGGCCGCTGGCGCCGCCGTGACACTTCTTTTTCCGCGCCGCTGCCCTGTCTGCGACCAGCCGGTCAAACCGTGGAATGCACTTATATGCAGGGAATGCGCGCCCAAACTCACTTATGTCAGATCGCCGCGGTGTTTCAAATGCGGGAAACATATCGGGGACGGCGGAAAGGAATACTGTGACGACTGCGCCTCCCGCCCGCATCTGTTTGACAGCGGCCGGGCCCTCTTCTCCTATCGCAGCGTTTCCGCATCCATAGCCCGTTTCAAATACCATGGCAGACGGGAGTACGCCGCCTGTTACGCTGCCTGTATGCAGGAGCAGCTGGGGGATTTTATCCGCTCCTGCCGGGCGGATGCGCTTGTCCCTGTGCCGCTTCACAAAAGCAGGCTTAGGAAACGCGGTTACAATCAGGCGCTGGCGCTGGCAGAGGAGCTTTCCGCGCGAACGGGAATCCCAGTGCGCGGCGATTTGATAGAAAGGGCGAAGAAAACCACGCCCATGAAAGACTTATCTGCCGCCGAAAGGCAAAATAATTTGAAAAAGGCTTTCAAAATCCTCCGTAATGATGTAGAATTGAATATAATTATAATCATTGACGACATCTACACGACGGGCAGTACCATAGACGCCATGAGCCGTGAGTTTAAAAAAGCGGGTGTAGAACGAATTTATTTCATAACTCTTGCCGTCGGCAGGGGAATATGAAGAAAAAAATTTGTCCCAGGGAGGTAAGGAATGAACGTAAGAAATTGCAGGAAATGCGGAAATCTTTTTAACTATGTCTCCGGGCCGCCGATCTGCATGTCATGCAGGGAGAAGCTTGAGGAGAAGTTTCAGGAAGTAAAGAAGTATATTCAGGAGAACGGTCATGCCGGGATCAAAGAGGTAGCGGAGGCCTGCGACGTGTCCACGAACCAGATCCACCAGTGGCTCAGGGAGGAGCGTCTGGAGCTCTCTTCGGAATCCGGCGTTACGCTTACCTGTGAAAATTGCGGCGCAGCGATTCTGACGGGACGTTTCTGCGGCAAGTGTAAAAACAGCATGGCCAACGAGCTGGGCAACAGCATTAAGAAACCCGAGCCGCCCAGAGTGCAGAAGAAAAAGGATACGAAGGAAAATCCGAAGATGCGTTTCCTGAACTAATCATTCAGTCGGAAATTGGAGAAATGTATGTTAAATGAAGAGAGAGTCGTTCTGATGACCAAGATGGCCTCCTACGAAGCCCATGACGGCAGGAAATGTCTGGCCATCGGCAGCTATTTTCGGAGCGACTATATAGGCTGGCAGGTGCTTAAATCCATTATAAGTGCAACCATCGCATTTGTAGTGGTTTTTGCTATGTACATTTTTTATGATTTTGAAATTTTTATGACGGAGATCTATAAGATGGATCTTCTGGAATTTGCGAGAAATGTTCTTTTCCTGTATCTGGGAACGGTGGGCGCGTACGCTCTCATCTCCTATGTGGTTTACACTGTCAGGTACAGCAGGGCAAGTAAGAGTCTGCGCGCATATTATATGAATCTGCACAAGCTCTCGGCCATGTACAAATCTTCGCCTCGCGGCGAAGATTGAGAGAATGCTCCGCATTCTCTGTAAGAAGAGAAAGGAATAGACAAAAGGATTAATTTACATGACTACTTTACTGGTTGCAAAACAGATACTTTTGACCATCTACAGCAAATATGAGGTGTATATCACACCACTTTTGAAGTTCCTTCTGGCGCTTATAACCCTTTGCCTGATTAACTCCAGACTGGGCTATATGGAGACGATTAACAGAATGACGGTGGTGCTGATTGTGGCTCTTATGTGCTCTTTCATGCCGATGAACTTCATTGTACTGATGGGCGCGGTTTTCGTGCTTCTACACCTCTACACGTTCAGCATGGAGTGCGCTGCGGTAATCGGCGCAGGTTTTCTGCTGCTCTTTTTGCTGTATTTGCGGTTTTCTCCGAAAGATACCGTTGTGGTGGTGCTTATGCCGCTCTGTTTTCTTTTGCGGATACCCTATGTGATCCCCATATCCATGGGGTTGGTCGGCGCACCCACATCGGCGGTTTCCGTTGCCTGTGGCGTGATCGTCTACTATATGCTCCACTATGTAACGCAGAATGCGACAGTGATTGCAGCCATGGCTGATGAGGAGACGGCAGCAAAATTTAAATTTATCATTGACGGCCTGATTAAGAACAGAGAAATGGTCGTGACGATTGCGGCCTTTGCCATTACGGTAATTATCGTTTATCTCCTGCGGCGTCTGAGCATTGATTATGCATGGACGATTGCCATGACGGCCGGCGCGGTGGTGAATATCATGGTGCTTCTTGTGGGAGACTTGATTTTTGAGATAAACCAGCCGCTGCTTGGCGTGATTTTGGGAACTATTATTTCCTTCCTGCTCGTGCTGGTATTGCAGTTTTTCGTATTCTATGTAGATTACAGTCGAACGGAAAAGGTTCAGTTTGAAGACGACGAGTACTATTATTATGTGAAGGCGGTTCCGAAGGTTACCGTGGCGAAGCCGGAGAAAAAGGTGAAACAGATCAGCTCGGCGAGAAGCGGAACCGGAAGAAGCACCAGACCGACACACCATTAACACATCGTGCTCAGTCCTAACGTGTGAGCTGCTTCGCGGCTTTGCAAGTGACCCGGCATAGACTGACAAAGAAGGCAGGTGATAGAGAGATGGAACAATTGAATAGCTGGATCGGCGTCTATCTCGCACGACTGCACATGCCTACGATTCACTGGAACGACGTGGCGGAAATTGCCATTCTGACCTTTGTGTCATATCATATTCTGGTATGGATCAAGAACACAAGAGCATGGGCGCTGTTAAAGGGCGTGATTGTGATTCTGGTGTTCATTGTGATTGCCGCTTTCTGCAAGATGAATACGATTCTCTGGATCGTTCCCAACATCATCAGCATTGCAGCCACGGCTTTCGTGGTAGTTTTACAGCCGGAGCTCCGCGCCGCGCTGGAGGAACTGGGACGGAAAAATTTCGTCGCCTCTTTTCTGGATTCCAACAAGCGGGAAACCGGCCGCTTTTCCGACCGCACGGTGAATGAAATCGTCAAGGCCTCTGTGGAAATGGGAAAAGTAAAGACGGGCGCGCTCATTGTTATCGAGCACGAGCAGTCCCTGAAAGAGTATGAAAGAACGGGAATTGATGTGGATGGCATTATTTCCAGTCAGCTCCTCATCAATATTTTTGAGCATAATACGCCTTTGCATGACGGTGCGGTGATCGTCAGGGGAAACAGGGTTGTATCCGCCACCTGCTATCTGCCGTTGTCAGATAACATGGCCCTCAGCAAGGATCTCGGAACCAGACACCGTGCGGGTGTGGGCATCTCGGAGGTCACCGATTCCCTGACGGTGATTGTGTCCGAGGAGACCGGCAAAATCAGCGTTGCCTACGGCGGCGCGCTGGAACGGAATCTGGACGCAGGAAGATTAAAGGAAAGACTTTTAGAAATTCAGGATAAACCGATGGAGGAGAAGAAGCGCAAGCTTTTTAAAGGCAAAAGCATAGGAAAGGCAGGGGTTAAGAATGAAGAATAAGCTTACCCAGAACTGGGGCTTAAAGATCGCCTCCTTTCTCAGTGCGGCAGTTCTCTGGCTGGTCGTCACAAATATCAACGATCCCATTATGACCTATCGCGCGACGGATGTGCCGATCACCATTAAAAACGCGAGTATGATTACTGACAGGGGGCAGGTATACGAGGTGCTCGACGGCACGGATGTGATCGATGTAGTCACTGTTTCGGCGCCCCGGTCCATTATTGATTCCCTCGACAAGAGCAACATCGTGGCGGTTGCGGACATTAGCGACCTGACCAGCGTGGATACGGTGCCTGTCAAGCTCTCTACCAATAAATACAACGATAAACTGGACAGTATACGCGGCAGTATCGACAGTGTGCGCCTGAGCATCGAGGAGAAGCAGAGCAAATCTTTTCCTGTGAAATCCGTTACCACAGGCGAGGTGCGTGAGGGCTTTATGGTGGGAAGCGTTTCCACCGACCAGAACCTGATACGCATTTCGGGTCCGCAGTCCATTATTTCACAGATCAGCAAGGCGCAGGCGGAAGTGGATATTTCCGGCTTTTCAAACGATGTCAGCACGGATTCGGAAGTCCGCCTCTATGATGAGGACGGCAAGGAAATAACTGCGGAGAATATAGATAAAAGCATTACCAAAGTGAGGGTCAGCGTGGAGATACTGGAACGCAAGGTGCTGCCCCTTACCTGTGAGGTGACCGGCATACCCGAGGATGGTTTCCAGCTTACGGGCGAGGTGACCTTCAGCAAAGCGACGGTTACGGTAGCGGGCAAATCCAAGACGCTGGAAGGTGTCGAAGCGATCGCGGTTCCCGCCGGTGTACTTGACGTGACCGGTGCGTCGGAGGACGTGACCGAACTTGTCGATATCACCAAATATCTGCCCGACGGCGTGGTGCTGGCGGAGAGTAATTTTGTGGGCAGGGTCAATGTTACGGCAAAGGTTGAGGCGGAGCGCGACCGCGCGGTACGGATTCCCGTGGAACGGATTCGGTTTGACGGCCTTCCCGAAGGCTTCAGGGCCGTGATCACAGAGCCTGCCAACGAGTGCAGCATTACATTCAGCGGACTGCTTGCGGTCCTGAATGAATTGACTGCCGAGGAAGTGGCTGCCGTGGTGGATATGGACGCATGGATGGCTGATGAGGATATGGATGAGCTTACCGAGGGAAGCTACTGGATGCCTGTAACCGCCACAGTAGAGGGACGGGATTTGAGACAGAATGGCATCAGCGAGGTGCGTGTTCATATTATTGCAAATGAATAAAACGGAGGTGTATATGAGCAGATTATTTGGTACGGATGGAGTCAGGGGCGTTGCGAATGAGGAACTTTCTCCTCTTCTGGCGATGCAGCTTGGGCAGGCGGGCGCTTATGTCCTGACAAGAGAGAACGAACATAAGCCGACCATCATGGTGGGCTGTGATACGAGAATATCGGGGGATATGCTGGCGAACGCGCTGATGGCGGGTGTCTGTTCCGTAGGGGCGAACGCGGTGTATGTAGGCGTGGTGCCTACGCCTGCGGTGGCATATCTTACGAGAAAATACAAGGTGGACGCGGGTGTTGTCATTTCCGCTTCCCATAATACCGTGGAATTTAACGGCATTAAGTTCTTTGACGGAAACGGCTATAAGCTGCCTGACTCTCTGGAGGATGAAATTGAAGAGCTGATTAAAAGTGATATGAAGGGTGTGAAATTCCCTACCGGCGCAAGCGTAGGTAAAATCAAATACCGCACGGATGCCAGAGAGGAATATATCAATCACGCCATGAAAGCGGTCAATGTGGATCTGCGGGGCATGAAGATTGTGCTTGACTGCGCGGAGGGCGCGTCCTATTATACCTCTGTGGAAACCATGAAGGAACTCGGCGCAGAGGTAGTGGCAATCCATAACAATCCTGACGGCACGAATATCAACGCGAACTGCGGTTCCACTCATATGGAGGAGCTGCAGGCAAGAGTCGTCTACGAGAAGGCGCAGCTCGGTCTTGCCTTCGACGGGGACGCGGATAGACTGCTGGCCGTGGATGAGCTGGGAAACATCGTGGATGGCGACCAGATTATGTCTATTGTCGGCAATCATATGAAATCACAGGGAAAGCTGAATAAAAACACCATCGTTGCAACCGTTATGAGCAATTTGGGCTTTTTCCTGATGGGCGAAAAAAACAAGATTAAGATTGAGCAGACGAAGGTGGGCGACCGCTATGTGCTGGAGCGGATGCGTGAAATCGGCGCGAGTCTCGGCGGCGAACAGTCCGGCCATGTAATCTTCCTGGATGAGAATACAACCGGCGACGGACTCTTAAGCGCGCTGCACCTTTTACAGGTGGTAGTGGAGACAGGTAAACCGCTGTCGGAGCTGGCATCCATAATGGAAGTGATGCCGCAGGCATTAGTCGGCGCGAAAGTGCCCAACCACAAAAAAGAAAAGTTTATGGATTATCCCGAGATCGCGGAAGCAATCGCCGCGCTCGACAAAAAATTTGCAGGCGAGGGCCGCGTGCTGATCCGTCCCTCCGGTACGGAACCGCTTGTCCGGGTTATGATCGAAGGAAAGGATCAGAAAGTCATCACGCAGGAGGCAAAGAAGCTCGCTGAACTGATACAGAATATTATGCTGTAGGACTTGAGATAAAGCGTATAGATATGATATACTTATAGTATCATGTAAGAAAGAGGAAAAGGCAATGGTAAGTCAGAAGGTAGTCATCAAAAACCCGACAGGGCTACATCTAAGACCGGCAGGCATCCTATGTAAGGAAGCGATGCAGTTTAAATCTCTGATAACCTTTACATTTCGTGAAAATACAGCGAATGCCAAGAGTGTCCTGAGCGTGCTTGGGGCATGTGTCAAGTGTGGCGATGAAATCGAGTTTGTGTGTGACGGTGAAGATGAGGAGGAAGCTCTCAAAGCGTTGGTTGATGCCATTGAGAACGGTCTTGGAGAATAATGTCACATTTAGATGGCCCCGCTGTATTCATGCAGCGGGGCTTTCCTGTTATTATATAGGAAATTGCGGCGATTTTTATAAAGGAGGAGCAGTCATGTTAAATTATAAAAGATATCGCAGAAACCCGGTGGTAGATTATCCCGAAAGAGAATGGGTCAACAGACAGATCGAGAAAGCGCCCGTCTGGTGCAGCGTGGATCTGCGCGACGGTAATCAGGCGTTGATTGATCCCATGGTAGTGTCCGAAAAAATAGAATTTTTTAATTATCTGATTAAGCTGGGCTTTAAGGAAATCGAGATCGGCTTCCCGGCGGCCAGCCAAATTGAATTTGATTTTCTGCGCCAGCTTGTGGACAGGAAGTTAATCCCCGACGACGTGGTGGTGCAGGTTCTGACCCAGTGCAGGGAGGAGCTTTTGGAGCGCACCTTTGAATCTATCGAGGGCTGCAAACAGGCCATTGTACACATTTATAATTCCACTTCTACCCTGCAGCGGGACGTGGTTTTCAACATGAGCCGCGAAGAGATCACCAACATTGCTGTGGAGGGTGTGAAGATGGTGAAACGCCATGCCGCCAAATTCCCCGGCAAGGTGATTCTGGAATACTCTCCCGAGAGCTTTACCGGCACGGAGCTGGACTATGCGCTGGAGGTCTGCAATGCGGTACAGAGGGAATGGGGACCGACTAAGGAAAATCCCATGATTATCAATCTCCCCTCCACGGTGGAAATGACCACACCCAATGTCTTTGCAGACAGAATAGAGTGGATGAACAAACATCTGGAAAACAGGGAAGCCATTATTTTAAGCGTACATCCCCATAACGACAGGGGAACCGGCGTAGCCAGCGCAGAGCTTGCGCTTCTGGCCGGTGCTGACCGTGTAGAAGGCACTCTCTTTGGAAACGGTGAAAGAACAGGAAACGTAGATATACTGAATATTGCATATAACATGTTCTCACAGGGTATCGACCCGCAGCTTGCCATCGAGCATGTGAACGAGAGCATTGAGATTTACGAGAGATGCTGCAAGATTCCCGTACACCCCAGACACCCTTACGCGGGAAAGCTGGTGTTTACCGCTTTCTCCGGCTCCCATCAGGACGCCATCAACAAAGGCGTAAAAGCCATGAAAGAACGCGGCGGCGAATATTGGGAAGTGCCCTATCTGCCCATTGATCCCGCGGATATCGGCAGAGAATACGAACCCATTGTGCGGATCAATTCCCAGTCCGGCAAGGGCGGCGTGGCCTTTGTCATGGATACTTACTTTGGATTTAAGCTGCCTAAGGGAATGCACCGGGAGTTTGCCAATGTCATTCAGGCTATCTCCGAGAAGCAGGGCGAGGTAAGCCCCGATCAGATCATGGAGAGCTTCCGTCAGGAGTATCTGCAGAAGAAGGAGCCCATCCATTTCAGAAGGCTGCGGGTGGATGATCTGAGCGAGGAGACAGAGTCCGAGTTTGATACAAAGGTAACTGTGGTTTACACCGACAAAGGCGTGGAAAAACGTTTCGAGGCGGTGGGCAACGGCCCTATCGACGCGGTAAAAAGAGGCCTGCAGGAAACGCTGGATATCAACGTCAAGATTCTCGACTATGAAGAGCACGCGCTCCAGAGCGGTTCCAATTCCCAGGCGGCGGCCTATATTCATCTGCTCGACGCTGAGAGCGGCAGCGTGACCTATGGTGTAGGTGTCAGCTCCAATATTACAAGGGCGTCCGTGCGGGCGATCTTCTCGGCTGTGAACAGATTGGGGCTTGGGGAGCACAAATAATAAACGTTATTTCGATTGCTTCACAACTAAATAACAATTGACTTATCCTTGAGGGTTCCCTATAATGGATGTAGGTGTTATCTTAAACGGTAAGCGGTTCACCTTTCGCCAAAATGATTACATTTTGAGAACTTCCGATATCCTGGAGGTGATACAATGGAAAATTTTCGAAAGGTAAAGGATATGATGATAGAAACGACAGTAGGGATTGTTGGTATTGTCGTGACGATAATCAGCATCATCGTCACGACGGTCAATACCATCCAATCATACAGGATACATAAACATCAGAAAAGCGACCGCCCACACCAAGGATGAGTTGCTTTTTTGATTTATGTAACTAAAATCCAAGGTGAACCGTTTGCTATAGGTAACACCTTTAAAATTATAATATCGTATACATCGAATCATGTCAACCGGTTTCACAGAAAAATATCTAAATTGAACATTATAATTGACACAATAACAAAGATTTTATGTAAGAGGGAGGTAAGCTTATGGGGCAGATCGAACAGTTAAGACAGTGGGTAAACGAATCAGACAATATTGTTTTTTTCGGCGGCGCGGGAGTGTCCACGGAGAGCGGCATCCCGGATTTCCGAAGTGTGGACGGCCTTTATAACCAGCAGTACGACTATCCGCCGGAAACAATACTCAGCCATACCTTTTACAGAAGAAACACCGAAGAATTTTATCGGTTTTATCGGAATAAAATGCTCTGTCTCGATGCGAAGCCCAACGCAGCTCACTTAAAGCTGGCGCAGTGGGAACGCGAGGGAAAACTCAAAGCGGTGGTGACCCAGAATATTGACGGGCTTCATCAGGCGGCAGGCAGTGAGAAGGTGTATGAGCTTCACGGTTCCGTCCTGCGCAATTTCTGCGAGAGCTGCCATAAATTTTACGATGTGAATTATATCGCAGGTTCGGAAGGTGTGCCGAAATGCAGCTGTGGCGGAGATATTAAGCCGGACGTAGTGCTCTACGAGGAGGGGCTGGATCAGAATACACTCACGGGTGCGATCCGCGCAATCAGCGAGGCGGACGTGCTGATTGTGGGCGGCACCTCCCTTGCTGTCTATCCTGCCGCGGGGCTTTTGGATTATTACAACGGCAATAAACTGGTGCTTGTAAACAAAACCCCTACCGCAAGGGACGGGATTGCCGATCTGGTGGTGCAGGGGAGTATCGGGGAAATATTTTCCCAGCTTGACTAGCATGGGAAGAACTTCTAATCACTCGCAGCAAAGGCTGCTTCGCGAAGAAGTTCTAAGTCTTACACAGGAGAATGCCGTTTTCAGGCATTCTCCGTTATACTCTGGTATCCTCAACCCGACACGCTGGGGAGATTTCCCAGATTATTATTTTCCGAACCGTCGGGAATGGATTTCAGGTATTCGGTATCGCCCCTGTGGGCTACGCCGACCCCCTTGATCTCACCGTCCTTTGCCATCTGAACCCCTTCTGCCTTGCTGACAGTGGTATGATCAGAGAGCTGGTATCCGTCAATCCTTCCGTTCTCCCTGACAAGGCCCACAATTTCCTTCGCATCAGACTTTGGCACGGGAATCTCATCCAATGTATTTTTCGCCAAAGCCGCAGTCAATTCTGTTTCATTTGTTTTATTTTCCATAACAGATTCACCTCCTTAACTATAGTGTGAACGACCTGACAAGCAATCATGTGTTACAAATTTTATACCTTTTACCAGCAAAAGGATATTATCGTTTTTCCGTTCTTGACATTCCGTCCGCCCGTCCCTATAATAAGTACAAAGCATATACTTTCTATTGACAACAAATATTCGAAGCAGTCTTATCTTCTGCTTCGGAATCGTATGAAATCAGTGGTTTTGGCTGATTTTCCAGTCTATAGCCGCCTCGGCGGCATTTCAGAATTTCTATGCTTTTAAATCAACCAACACAATTTAAAAGCAGGAGATTCCAAACAGATGTGATGCCGGAAAAGCAACTGGCAAATGCCGGGACGTACATAGCCGGATTTCTCCTGCCAGACAGGAGGAGAAACGATGGAAGTCAAAAAAACACAGGAATGGGAAGCCGCAGGGAGTGAGGAAAGGTTTATGACTATGAAAGGTGGAAAAGGATACACAATCGCGGATATCGAGGCACTGCCGGAGGGAGAACGGGCGGAGCTGATTGACGGTGAAATGTTTCGGATGGATACCCCGACCACTACACACCAAGACATTCTCATAGAGCTTGCCTTTGAAATTAAATCATATATCAAAAAGAAGAAAGGCCTCTGCAAGGTACTGCCTTCACCCTACGGTGTGTATATCAAAAAGGACAGGCGTAATTTTGTGGAACCAGATATCTCTGTAATCTGTGATAAAGAAAAAATAGATGAAAAAGGCTGCCACGGCGCGCCCGATTGGGTGATTGAAATCGTGTCGCCCTCCAGCATGAAGACGGACTATGAATGGAAGGTGAAGCTGTACCGCGAAGCGGGCGTGCGGGAATACTGGATCATAGATGCAAAGAAGGAAAGGGTTACCGTGTATGATTTCGAACACGGCAAGGAGGCTGCGGCGTATGCGTTTACGGACGGCATCAAAGCGGGTATTTTCGAAGAACTGTACCTGAATCTTTCGGAAATGGATTTTTAATCGGGCAAGACCATACAGAAATGGAGTATTAATATGGACATTCAAGTAGGAGATATTTTAAAAATGAAAAAGAAGCACCCCTGCGGTTCTGCGGAGTGGGAGGTGCTGCGAATTGGTGCGGACTTCCGCCTGAAATGCGCGGGCTGCGGGCACCAGATTATGATTCCGCGGGTGAAGGCGGAGAAGAACGTGCGGGGTGTGCAGCGCACATAAACGGTAAAAGACGTCCCTCCAGCATCATGCTTTTGGGACGTCTTTTGTGAAATAGTGCTAGTATATTACTGGTTATTTAAGCTTCAGGTTCAGGCTCAGTTGTTTCTTCTGCTTTTACAGTAACCATTACGGCATTGCTTTCTTTTCCGTCTACGGTAACTTTTACCGTGAGCTGTTTCGCATCGCCGCCTGTCTCATTTGCCCCCAGAGTTAAGGTAGCCTTTAAAGGATTATCCGTATCCTTTACAATCTTTGTATTCTCTGTATCACTGCCACCCGTTACACTCCAGTTTACCTTTTCTTTATCGATATCCGTCATCGTATTGCCATCAGAACCGGTTACTACAGCGGTAAACGTTACTGTCTCACCTTTAGATGCCTCTTCTTTATCAGCAGTAACTGCTACAGACTTCACTGTAACCTCAGCGGGAGGATTCGGCGTCACTTCCTCTCCGGGTATATCCGTGGTTGCGCCTGTTGTCGTAACCGTAGAGGAAGAACCCACACCCTCTACCGCAATACCGGTCATGGCATCTTTCACTTCATACTTATAGCTAATCTCTGTGAGTGTACCTTCCGCTGTCTCATTGGCAAGAACAGATGCAGTGCCGGGTGTCGTTGCGGGCTCTCGTTTCTCATTAAATGCGGTAACTTTAACAATATACTTATTTGCTTCTACGCTGTCAACCGCTGCCTGCAAAGCTGCCTGAAGTGCATATTTAGTCGTGGGAACTGCAACCTTTCCTCCCGGAACCTTTCCGCTTGCATCAGCAACCGCATAGTTTACGATTACTGCTCTGAGTGCGCCTGCGACCGTTTTCTCCGCTGCTTTTTCCGTCACAACGATTTCCACGTCGGCAGTTTTACCCTCAGCATCAGCCGCTTTTGTCACGTCTGTCAAGGTAACCTTGATCTTGTGGTCGCCTGCTACCGCAGTTTCACCTGATCCGCTGTCGCCAAACTTATCCGCGTCAACCGCTGCCACAGCACTTACCTGAATGCCGGAAAGTGCGGGAATTTCGATTTTCTTAGCCGCTGCTTCTACTTCGCCTGCCGCTGCCGTTGCATTGTTATAATTCGCCTTTGTCACCGCGAAATTATTCAGTGCATCGCCGACCAGTTTTTCAATATCAGCCATGGTCGGAACCTTCTCGGTCTTAACGGAGAAGGTAACCGTTGCCTTGGTGGTCGATGTAAAGGTCAGGTCAGCAGGTACTTTATATGCCTTGTTTCCGTCGAGCTTATCTCTGTCGAGAACAAAGGTGATCGTATCCTTCGCGCCGCCTGTGCCCTTTACAAAGGTAACGCTGTTTACAGCCTCGGCTGCCTTCTTGTCGTTGGCGTTTGTGATCTCTTCCGCATTTGTCTTCGCGGCTGCCGTAACTGCCTCGTTAGACAGATTGTAAGTGAAATCTTTGCCCTCTGTCAGGACTACAGTCAGATCTACTTTGCTTCCGTTAATGCTTGCAACAGGTGTGACAGAGCCTTTTGCGAAGCTGAGCTTCGATTTGGTATCATCCGCCGTCTTAGTCGTCACTTTTACTGTTACTTTTACACCAAACGCTCTGATGTCCTCTGTATTAGTAACACCCGCATTCTTGGAACCTACCGGGATCACATAGAGGTCTACGTTGCCTGCTGTGGGTGTTCCGGTTGCCGTCAGGGTAACGATTCCGTTTTCCGCATCATCGCCTGTCGCCGATGCTGTCCAGCCTGCTGATGCGCCGGCGCCTGCCGCTACTTTGGCAATATTCACCGAATCATTGCCCAGTTTAACGGTGGTCTTGGCAGATGCCTTGTCTGTTGCCACGATACTAATCGGAGTAGCCGTGTACTTGGGCAGAGCTTTGTCGCTTATCGTGACAGTGATCTTATCCTGCTTTGTGATAATGTTACCGCTCGCATTGCTGAACTGGTACTCAAGGTAACCTGTCAGGTCGTTCTTGCCAAGCGCTGCCAGTGCCGCAAGACCGTCTGCCGAGCGCTTCGCGTCCTTGATCTGCAGCATGCCGTCTTTAACCTCAAAGTAATCGTAGAACTGGTTCGCTTTACCGCTTACATTTGCGGACACTACCTTGTTAAACTGTACCATACCCGCTACAGGAACAGGCTTCGCCTCGAGCTTCACGCCCATAGCCACGTTAGGGTTGATGGTGTACTTCGCTACTGCCTTAACCGTGCCGGTCTTGTTCACCTTGATCGAAAGCGTTGCCGCTTTGGTCTTCGGATAGAACATGCCGCCGATCATATTTCCGTATACCACGGAGTATTTTGTGGTGCCTGCCGAGCTGCCGAAGATACCGTCTATTGTGAAGGTATTGTTGCTGTCGATCTCTTCGATTCCAGAATACGTACTATAGCTGTTGGCATTTTCGTTTGTCCATTTCTGAACATTGTAGCCGGAAACACGGGTCAGCTTTACTGCATCGTAACCATTGTTCTTTGCCATGGTGTACCGTAAGCTCTGTGTAATGAATTTGCCGCTTACACCATCCTTGGCAACATACAGCTTATCCTTGGTGGAAGCCTTCGGAGCTGCTGCCGTCTGCCAGTTGTTGTCCTTGAAGGTATAGATAATGCCCTTATCACCCTTTATGGTCTTATCGGTAATGGTAACGGTCACTGTATCCTTGTTAGGCGTAATGTAATAGCTGCCATACGCGATAGCGTCCTTATCCGAAGTAACCTTACCGCCGGCTACCTTGACACTATAGTTGTATTTTACTGTTGTTGCAGATTCCTGCTCTTCACCGACTGCCGCCATCACCTTGAAGTTAATACTGTCATTTCCCTTGCCCATGTAGGTGTAGGAACGGTCGCCGGTCCGGTGGAATGCACTATGATCGTCGGATAAGTTCAAGTTACTAATATCGTAAGTAACTCTCTCAGGATAGTTAATCGTGTACTTCACACTGGACGCACTCTTCTTGCCGCCATCCTTGGTGACTGCCTTAACAGTGAGGTTTTTCTGATAGCCATCGGCCACAACGTATGCGCCGGACTCATCATTAGCAATATAAATCTTGCCCTTGTTCGGGGTCAGCGTTACGAGAGAAGGATCGATCTCCTGTCCATTCTTGTCGGTCAGAGCTACCGTTACACCCTTTAAATCTCTGGTAGTGATTGTCTGAGGCAGTTCTTTGCCATTGTCGTCTACCAACTTGACAGATCCGATCTCCAGTGCCTCGCCGTTAACGGTGATTGTAACATCTGTATATTCCGCGTTCTCAGCATAATCTGCCGCTTTTACGCGTACAGTAAAGGCATTATCATCAGGATCGCTGCCGATGATAAAGTCTTTCTTTATTGTGATCTTGTTATTCTTCACAACAACCTTGTCGGCATTCTTCGGATTGCCAAGATCCTCTGTGCGCAGCTCATAAGTAAACTTCTGAGTCTGTGCCTTACCTTTTTTAGCGTCGCTGCTGTCATATATTCCTGTGGCCTTCAGGGTGACAGACACATCTTTCTTGACGCCCTTATTGTTTGCTACCATAGCAATCTGGCTCGGGTAGTCCACCAGAATTTCGTTGATGCCCTTCTGCACCGTGATCGGCACTTTCGCGGAAGCGCGATACATGCTGTAGTCGGTCACATTCTGCACAGTATCGGTCTGAGCCGTCGCATAGATGACCACATCGTAAGTGCCTGCTGTACGTTCGCCTGCACTCACCTTTACTTCCATGGTATCAAGATCAACGTCTGCAGCCGTTACCCCTACTGCACGGCTGCCGTCTTTATTGTATACCACAGCCTGAATATCATTGATATAACCGGCTTTCTTACTGAACTTCGGAACCGCTACAACGACATTTTGCTGACCGGAGTAGAATTTGGTCGTTTTCTTGGTCACGCCGAGTTTGTCTTCATAGTATGCCGGACGAGTCTTAAATTCCTTGGACATATTCGTCTCGGAAGCAAACTTCACACTGCCTGCCGCAAGAGCCGTACCTACACTGCCCTCCTGCGGATTGCCGGGTACAACCTCCGTACCGGCTTCAAGAGCCACAAGCCTTACCGTAAAGGTATAGGTGTTTTCTACGGCCTTATCTGCCGCGTCTGCATTTACTTTGAAGAGCTGTGATACGGGAGCGATTTTGCCTTTCGCGTCGTAGTTCTTTGCGTTCAGATAGTACACGCCATCCTTCTTCGTTGTGGAAGTGCTGCCCTCTTTCTGGGCTACCGTCACTTCGTAATACAGGTCGAACGCATTTGAAATGGTCTTAATGCCTGTATCTGCCGCAAGGTCAACCAGAATATCATTAATACCCTGATTGTTGCTGTTTACGCTCTTTACTTTCAGCTTGGGTGTCTGACCCTCCACCTTGAATGTCAGAAGAGGGGTATCTTCCGCGCCCTTCGCAACAATGGTAATCTCACTAGTCGCTTTTTCTTCACCCTTCTTATCCAGTAAGGTGTTCACTACCAGATTACCGTTTGCGATCTCAGCTGTAGCAACCGTCGGGTCGCTGGACACAACTTCAAGCGCTTCCTTGTAATCCGCTACATTCAGTGTGTTTCTGCCCTCTTTCAGAGTGAGCGCATAGGTGGTAACACTGGTTGCGTCAAGTTTAATCGTAGCGTTGTTTTTAATGCCCTTTGCGGTCAGCGTCTTACCCGCTGCATCCTTAGCCGCAAGGGTGATGGTTCCTGCCAGAACTTCGGTTTCTACCGTAATATTTCCGACATCATGGGTATCTATCGTGTAAAGTTTTACGGCAACGTCAGCGTCTGCAACAGTAATTACTGCCTGACCTGCCTTATTGCCAGTCTGATCTGCTACTTCGACAGTGGACTTGGCCGCATCGGTCTTCTCATACCTGGAAATTTCCGCAGCCGTATTATTGTCTGCACGCTGTAACTGTACATGTACTTTATTGCCGATCTTAACCTCAACAGCATCCTTGCCTGCAAGGTTATCATAAATCGCAGCATTCTCCGGGTCTACATCATACATAATCTTGTACGCAGCCGGATTCTGTACGTCGATCTCGACCGTGTTATTGGTGGTTTCGTCCAGTTTGGCAACGAAGCTGTACTTGTTGCTGCCATCCAGCTTATCCGTCACGTCCGTGCCGCCTACTGCCAGGGTCTGACCGGATTCTACTTTCAGGATGACGGTGGAACCTGCCGGAACATCAGCGCTGGTAGTCAAAGACTGAAATCTCTCATCTTGAGATAATACCTTATATTCCAGTCTTTCAGAGTTTTTAGCCAGCTGAAGGGTAACCTGCTCGGCTTCTGCCGCGCCGATCACGATTGTGTCAGCTTCTCCTCCTGCGTTAGTCAACTGGTTCGCTACTACCTTATAAGAATAAATCCATGACTGGCCGTCCTCGGACTTCACTCTCTTCTCCGCGGTACTTCTGACTGCGCCTGTCGCAAAGCTCGTATCGTTAAGGGCGTAGCCATAAGGTACGGTCAGATCAAACGCCAGCTCGGAAATTTCAGGCACCTTGACTGTTGTGCCTTCCTTTACTTCCTTGGTCAGCGTGTAAACGCCGTTTTCATTCGGTGTGATACCTGCGGGAGCCGTCACGGTTAAGTTCACGTTCTCGCCTGTTTCAAACTTCACAAACTTATCTGCCGCCAGCGCATCTGCTTCCGTGCTGATGGTGATAGTCGCTGCCTTAGCGTCAGCGGAAAACTTCTTATAGGTGTAAACCTCAGACGAAGCTTCCAGTATATCTTCATCCGCTGTTCCGTATGCAACCTTCTTTACGGTATAACCGTCTTTGGCTGTCACCTTGAAGGTTACGGCTGCGGTGTCAGAAACCTTGAGGTAATGCGCCTTGCCTAAATCCAGAGCAGTATAGTTAGTGCCACCTGCCAGGTCAGCCTCTACTTTCTCAATGTTACCGCCTGCATCTACGAACTGAATGCCGTATGCCTTCTCAGCGTCAAAATCCGTGTATACCTGAATGGTGGTATCCGCATTGACTGCTTTCAGCGTATACTTGCCGTTCTCAGCTGCTTCAAGACCGGTCCATTTCTCGCTATCTGTGCTGGTCAAAACCTTTACAACCTTAAAGTTATTTGCATCCTTAGCCGCAAGCTCGAAGGAGAAGTCAGTGCCTTCCCAAACGCTCTGGTAAGAAACGCCATTCTCTGCTGTGATATCTTTTGCCGCGGTATCCGCTTCTGCTTTATCGTCAGCAGTTGCGCCGTTCTGATAAGCATCCGCCTTGATGGTAGCCAGATAATCGCCAGTGAGACCGTTAGCCATAACAACGGTTACGTCATAGCCACTCGCCTCTTTAACTGCAACTGTGATCGCTTTAGCTGTAGCATTCTCATCTGCTGTAAAACGGAATGCCTTCTTAGCGGCGATATAGTGCAGGGGCGTTGACCCGAGCAAAACACTCTCTATTTTCTCCAGTGCAAGCTCCTTCTGATCAGCGCCGGTCACCTTGATGAAATAGGTCTCGCCGTCATTCAGGGCATAAGTCACCTGCTCAGCGGCTCTTGTCTGCTCCGAATCATTTTCTGTACCTTCGTCGCCATCGGCATCATCCACCTTCGGAGCGACAGCCGAGCCGTTCGCATCCACAATCGTAACGGTTACATCTTTGCTTTCCGGAGCAGTCAGTGTGTAATCAACCGTGATCTGCTCGGTACCGATGGTGAGTGTTTCTCCAGCTGTGGTTGCGTCAAGGGCATCCGTAGTCACTGCGTTGGCAGGAGTAATCACCATATCGGTACAATTTTCCGCCTTATGATCTTCGGTGCCTTTGTGGATATAAGTAACTTTATTGTGCACTTCCGCAGTTACCTTAAAGATAACATTTGTCTTCGCCTCAACCTTCCAGCCGTCTGCGGTAACGAGTGCCGGCTTGTAGCTTGAGCCATTATCAATGCTGTATTCTACCTTGGCAATCTTTGCGTCAGCAGCTTTCTTGATTGTGATTACATTGGTCTCCTCAAGCTCTACTGTCACAATATTATTTGCGGAATCAGCAACAGGTTTTGCCACAGTAACTGTATATGTGGTTTCACCGGTCTCGTCATCCACCTCAGCTTTTACAGGAGTCGTGCTGTTTTCCTCGCCGAAATAAACAGCTTTGACGGTTCTCGCCTTAGACTCCTTGTCAAGTGCAGTAAATTTAAAGGAGATTTCATCCTCAGCGAAAGCCTCGATCTTACCTGTCGCCGGAACATCTGTGTATGCGCCGAACGCCCCGTCTTCACCCTTTACACTGTACTTAGCGGTGAAATCTGTGCCGAACTCTACATCCTTACCGGCTACGGTAACAGTGGCCGCTGCCTTTTTGAGCAAATATTCAGCGGTAACAGAATAGGAACCGTCCTCCGCCGGTGACAGGTCTGCCAATGCAACCGTAAATTCAGCCGTCGTATTTTCTGCAGTCAGAGACTTTGCATCTCCATTTACGGTCACGTCAACGGGATCTGCATTTGCCTCCAGAGTAGCCTGAACCTTAACGGAGCCGTCCTTCTTAACCTTGACCGTATTCTCGCTGCCATACTCTTCGGCAGTGCTCTCCTTAATTTTCCATGTTACGTTATTCTCATCATCAGGAGCCGTCACGGTGTAGGTCTTGTCAACAACGTTGACTGTGATTTCTACATTAGCGGTTATGGCATCGTCTCCCGATCCATTGGTGATGGTATATGTTCCATCTGCTTCGGATACTGTCAATGTCGTCTCGCCAGCTTTTGCAGTAACCGCATTAGTCTCTGCGAGTACGTATTCCCCTACCGCAGTTACCGTGAAGGTGATGTCTTTCCCGTCCTGGATAGTATTGTCAGAACCCAGACATTCGTTCGTGAACGCAACTGTAGCGGCAGACGAAGCTTCAGTATCACCCTTCATAATCTTATATGAAACGGTAAATGCGCCCGTAGTCTCAGCCTCCATAACGCCCGCGCCGGGAGCCGTGGTAGTCTCCTCCCCAGCCTCGTCCTCTGCGTCAGCCGGAACCTCGTTTTCGACAGGAGCCGTCACGTCAGGATCTTCTTCCACATCGTCCGCGGGATCAATAACGGGTGTATCGTTATCGCCTGGGGTTTCGTCGGACGCAGCTCCTTCCTCCGGATTTGTCTCGCCCTCTGTGGTGTCAGAATTGTCGGGATTTTCCTCCCCATCTGCATCCACCACAATTTATCGCATCAATTTATTAAAATTTTATAAACTTGCATTTTCCCAGTATTTATGCTGGATTGCTAAACTTCGCGCCAGGTTTTTGCGCGTATTATTGAATTAAACAAGACATAATTTCGCGCAAACTACCCAATTTGTTACTAATTTGTTCTTAATTAAATTTTTATTAAATCGTACAACCCGCATATCCAGTGGGATGGGAACGGTTCCGGCTCTTTCAAATTTGTCACTAATTTGTTACTAATGCGGGATTTCGTGATAAATAACGCTTGTTTTACGATTGACGGGAAAACGAAAAATAGCGAAGGTTATTGAACGGTATACAGAAACTGTACCATAATTCAAAATGACTTACGGCACCTATGTCCCGAGACGGCCTCCGTACGCTTTCCCGGGATTATCCGTTGGAAATATTCCCGAAAACTTCTTGCACATTTTCGGTGACTGTGTTATTATAAGTACCCGTGATATACTAATTTGGCGTAAAGCCACACATCCTTGCTCCTTATGAAAAGAGGGGCCAGAGACCAAAAGGAGGTAGAGAAGCATGAACAAGTATGAGTTAGCCGTTGTTGTCACTGCTAAGATTGAAGATGACGAGCGGGCCGCTACGCTGGAGAAGGTGAAAGCTCTGGTAGAGAGGTTCGGCGGAAAAATCACAGAAGTTGACGACTGGGGTAAGAAGAGACTCGCGTACGAAGTACAGAAGATGAAAGAGGCTTTTTATTACTTTATCCGGTTCGAAGCTGAGAGCACGGCTCCCGGCGAGATCGAGAGCCGCATCCGCATCATGGATAACGTCATCAGATACCTGTGCGTCAGACAAGACGAGAAATAGAAAGAGGTATTCTATATGAATAAAGTAATACTGATGGGACGTTTGACAAGAGACCCCGAGGTGAGATATTCCCAGGGTGAGAACGCGACGGCGGTTGCCAGATATACGCTGGCGGTGGACCGCAGATTCAGTCGCAATAACGATGAACAGACGGCAGATTTTATTAACTGTGTCGCTTTTGGGAGAGCGGGTGAGTTCGCTGAGAAATATCTCCACAAGGGCACGAAGATCGCGGTCACAGGACGCATCCAGACAGGCAGTTATACGAATAAGGACGGCGTCAGGGTATACACCACGGATGTGGTTGTGGAAGACCACGAGTTTGCGGAGAGCAAGAACGCTTCCCAGCAGGCAGGCGGCGATTACGCGCCTGTAGGAAGAACAGAGTCCGCACCGATGGCCGCGGGGGATGGCTTTATGAACATTCCCGACGGAATCGACGAGGAACTGCCGTTCAACTAAAATCGTGGCAATTTTCTATTAAATTTTGAATAAGGCGCCCGGCGCGCGGGATTGGAGGTTTACCATGGCATTTAATAAATCAGACAGGCCGGATTTCCCTAAGAAAAAGGGCGGTATGCGTAGAAGAAAGAAAGTCTGCGTATTCTGCGGCAAGGACAATGTAATCGATTACAAGGACAGCAATAAGCTGCGCAGATATATCTCTGAGAGAGGCAAGATTCTTCCCAGAAGAATTACAGGAAACTGCGCAAAGCACCAGAGAGCGCTTACGGTGGCGATCAAGCGCGCAAGACATCTGGCTTTGATGCCTTACGTTCAGGACTAAGCATGATATGAGATATACGAAAACCGGATGCCCAGGGGTGTCCGGTTTTCTCTCTGCCCATATTATGTCATTTTACCGCGAAAAAACTCTATATATAGATGTGGCGGTATTTGGCAAAAAATGCTATACTAATGCGAGAAGAACTTCTAATCGCTCGCAGCAGAGGCTGCTTTGCGAAGAAGTTCTAAGTCTCGCATGGGAGAATGCCAAAATGCGGCATTCTCCGCAAAGCCGGAAAGAACAAGAAACACTCTCATGAGGAATAAAATGAAAAATACGGTGAAACTGAAAGGACGGATGAAGTCGTATCTGCAGTCCTCCTTATATCTGGGATTTTTACTTGCGGTTGTGGATATTTTAGTCTATATGCTGGATTACCGGGCCGGGCTTGTAGTGACCGCTTTTTTAATTTTCTATTTTGCGGTCGTATTGTCCATGATGCTGTACAACAAACCGGTTATTATGAACGAGCTGATCAGCTTTGCGACGCAGTATGGACAGATACAGAGACGGCTTTTGCGGGATCTGGAGCTGCCCCATGCCCTTTTGGACGATGCGGGGAAAATTATCTGGACGAATATTGCGTTTGAACGGCTTACCCATCAGGAGAAGGGCTATCGGAAGTCGGTTACCACTCTTTTTCCCACGATTACGAAGGACAACCTTCCCGGAAAAGAGACAGAGGACGACATAGAGTGCCGGGTGGAATATGAAAACGGCAATTATGTGGCTAAGCTGAAAAAGATCTCTTTAAAGGAGATGGCGGAAAACAGCGATATCATTGAGGCGAAGGGCTACGACGGTTATCTGATCGCGCTCTATCTGTTTGACGAGACGGCGCTGCAGATCGCTTTGAAGGAAGTGGACGACCAGTCCCTTTCGGTAGCTCTTATTTATCTGGACAATTATGAGGAGGCGCTGGAGAGCGTGGAGGAGGTCAGACGCTCCCTGCTGATTGCGCTGATTGACCGAAAGGTAAATAAATATATCGCCGCGCTGGACGGCATCTGTAAGAAGCTGGAGAAGGACAAGTATCTGGTAATCCTGCGCAAGGAGGCGGCAACCCATCTACAGGAGAACCGGTTTGACATTCTGGAGGATGTAAAGACAGTTAATATCGGAAATGAAATGGCCGTTACCATCAGTATCGGCATGGGCTTAAACGGCTTGTCCTACGCGCAGAATTACGAGTTTGCCAGAAACGCCATAGATATCGCCCTGGGCAGGGGCGGTGACCAGGCGGTGGTTAAGGTGCCGGAAAATGTGATTTATTACGGCGGCAAGAGCCAGCAGATGGAAAAGAGCACCCGCGTTAAGGCCCGGGTAAAGGCGCACGCCCTGCGGGAAATTATTTCCGTCAAGGACGAGGTCTATGTCATGGGCCACCGTATGGGGGACGTGGACAGCTTTGGCGCGTCGGTGGGAATTTACCGTATTGCGGAGGCGCTGGATAAAAAGGCGCATATCGTATTAAACGACGTGACTTCCTCCATGCAGCCCATGGTGGAGATGTTCCGGAATAATGACGACTATGCGGAAGATATGATTATTAACAGCCAGCTTGCACTGGAGACGGTGGGCAACAATGCGGTGCTTGTGGTGGTGGATGTGAATAAGCCGAGCATTACGGAGTGCCCCGAGCTTTTGAGGCGCTGCAAGTCTATTGTGGTGCTGGATCATCACAGACAGGGCACGGAAATCATTGAAAATGCGACGCTTTCTTATATAGAGGCATATGCGTCCTCGGCCTGCGAGATGGTGTCGGAAATCCTGCAGTACATCAGCGACGACTTAAGGCTACGGTCTGAGGAAGCGGACTGCATGTATTCGGGCATTATGATAGACACCAACAACTTTATGACAAAGACGGGTGTCAGAACCTTTGAGGCGGCGGCGTTCCTCCGCAGAAACGGCGCAGATGTGACCCGTGTCAGGAAACTGTTCCGGGACGATGCGGCGGAGTACAAGGCGAAGGCGGATGCGGTCAGTCAGGCAGAAATTTACAGACGGTTTTTCGCCATATCCGTCTGCACGGGGGAGGACGTGGCCAGCCCTACCGTGGTGGGCGCGCAGGCTGCCAACGAGCTGCTAAATATCAAGGGCATCCGGGCCAGCTTTATACTTACCAGATATAATGGAATTATCTATATCAGCGCGCGTTCCATCGACGAGGTAAACGTGCAGGTCATTATGGAGAGAATGGGCGGCGGCGGCCATCTGAACATAGCCGGTGCGCAGCTTGAAAACGGCTCTATCGAGGAAGGCATCGAGAGCATCAAGAGAACGCTGGACACCATGATAGAGGAAGGAGAGCTTTCGGCGGATTAAATTGCCGCGCAGATGAATCTCAGGCAGAGCGCACATTCTCCATGAACTGTGAAAAAAGGATAGAAAGAGGGAAATACACATGAAGATTATATTATTGGAAGACGTAAAGACACTTGGAAAAAAAGGCGACATCGTTGACGTCAGCGACGGCTATGCGAGAAATTTTGTACTGCCGAAGAAGCTGGGCGTAGAAGCGAATGCAAAAAATAAAAACGATTTAAAGCTCCAGAAAGCCAATGCGGACAAGGTGGCGAAGGAACAGCTTGAAGCGGCGAAGGAGCTGGCCGGGGTGCTTGAGACAAAGGAAGTTACCCTGAAAATGAAATCCGGCGAGGGCGGCAGAGCCTTCGGTTCGGTTTCCTCAAAAGAAATTGCGCAGGCAGCCAAAGAACAGTGCGGTCTGGAGCTGGATAAGAAGAAAATCCAGCTTCCCGAGCCGATCAAAGCGCTGGGCGTTTACGAGGTGGCTGTGAAGCTGCACCCGAAGGTGACGGGAAAGCTCAAGGTGAAGGTGACGGAAGCCTAATGCAAAAAGAAGTTCCGGAGAGGAATCGTGGAGGTCGGTTTTGGCAGAGGAAACGCTACTGAAAAGAATATTGCCCCACAGCATGGAGGCGGAACAGTCTGTCGTCGGTTCCATGATTATGGACAGGGAGGCCATTGTGGCGGCTTCCGAGATCGTGCTGGGGGAGGATTTTTATAATAAACAGTACGGCGTCCTGTTCGATGCGATGGTGGAGCTGAACGACGAGGGGAAGCCTGTAGATCTGGTGACTTTGCAGGACAGGCTTCGGGAAAAGGACGTGCCTCCCGAGGTCAGCAGTCCCGAGTTTATCCGCGATCTGATCACGGCGGTTCCCACCTCGGCGAATGTAAAATACTATGCGGGCATTGTGGCGGACAAGGCGGTGCTCAGGCGGCTGATCCGGCTGAATGAAGAGATCGCCAACGACTGTTATGTGGGCAAGGAAAGTCTGGACACGATTCTGGAGGATACCGAGAAACGGGTGTTTGATCTTGTGCAGAGACGGGGCGGCTCGGAGTTTGTTCCCATCCGGCAGATTGTGATGAACGCCATGGATAATATCGAACGGGCCTCCCACAATAAGGGAAACGTGACGGGGGTGGCGACGGGCTTTCTGGATCTGGACTACAGGACTGCGGGATTGCAGCCCTCAGACCTGATTCTGGTGGCGGCCAGACCTTCCATGGGAAAGACGGCCTTTGTCCTGAATATAGCCCAATATGTGGCTTTTAAGCAGAATAAAACGGCTGCGATTTTCAGTCTGGAAATGTCCAAGGAGCAGCTTGTGAACCGTCTGTTTTCCATGGAGTCCCGGGTAGATTCCCAGCATCTGCGGACAGGCAATCTGTCGGATGCGGAGTGGGAAAAGCTGATTGAAAGTGCGGCGCAGATCGGCAAATCCAACCTGATTATCGACGATACGCCGGGTATCAGCATTTCGGAGCTTCGCTCCAAATGCCGTAAGTATAAGCTTGAACACAATCTGGAGCTGGTCATTATCGACTATCTGCAGTTAATGTCCGGGAGCGGCCGTTCCACGGATTCCAGACAGCAGGAAATCTCCGATATCTCCCGATCCCTGAAGGCGCTTGCAAGAGAGCTGCATGTGCCTGTGGTGGCGTTATCGCAGCTTTCCCGTGCGGTGGAGCAGCGGCCCGATCATAGGCCCATGCTCTCCGATCTTCGTGAGTCGGGCGCGATCGAGCAGGACGCCGACGTGGTGATGTTCATATACCGCGACGATTATTACAATAAGGACACCGAGCGGAAGGGCATCGCGGAAATTATCATCGCGAAACAGAGAAACGGCCCGATCGGCACGGTAGAACTGGTCTGGCTGCCGGATTATACCAAATTTGCAAACTTAGCAAAGTAAGTTCAGCCAGAGCTGCGCTGAAAGCGCGTTTTGCGAATGGCGTGTGCTGAACGAAACAAATAATAGACATACACTTACAAAAGAGACGACCCAAAACCGGGGGCGTCTCTTTTCGCATATAAAGAAAGGGAGGAGCGTACATGAATGACACCGTTTATTATATCTCGGAGGCCTCTAAGAAGGTAGAGGTGGAGCCTCATGTGCTCCGCTATTGGGAGGACGAGCTGAAGCTGCCGATCGAACGGAACGAAATGGGGCACCGCTGTTATACCGAAAAAGATATAGAGACACTGCGCCGCATCAAACAGCTTAAGGAGCAGGGGCTGCAGCTTAAGGCGATACGCGTGGTGCTGCAGGGCGGCGGGCATGACCTGTACAGCCGGAAATACGCGGAGGAAGAAACGGCAGACACGGATGCCGGAGAAAAGAAAGCGGACGGCGGCGTAAATGCGTCGATAGAAGAAAAATTGGAGGATATGGTTATGAAGAAAGCAAAGAAGTATATGGTGACAATGTCCAAGGGAAAGGAGACGGTTTTGGAAATGCCGGAGGAGGAACCGGCACTTAAAGAGTATGAGGAGCCGTTAGACGAGGAAAAAGAGAAAAAGGCAAAGCGCCTGCAATATCTCCTGCAGCATATGGTGACTGATGCGGTCAAAAATGCCAACCGGGAAATGTGCACGGAGATCAAGGAGAGCATTTTAAAGGAGCTGGATTATCAGTTCCGGCAGCAGGAAGAACGGGACGAGGAACGCAGGAAACGGGATGAGGAGCATTACCGCAGGATCGACGAAATGATCAGCCAGAGACGCCGTCCGGGAGAAAAATTTGGCAGAGGCAAAAAGAAGGAACCGCTCTCTCAGAAATGAATCCTTCCTCTAAGAGACGGTTCCCTCAATCATTGGCGTAAATTTGCGTTAGCCCTGAGAAATAGCGCCTGTCGGGCAAGCGCCTGCGCAGGAACCGCAGTCGATGCACTTGGAAGCATCAATCTCAAACTTACCGTCGCCCATGCTGATCGCACCAACCGGGCACTGAGCCTCACAAGCGCCACAAGCTACACAAGAGTCGCTGATTACGAATGCCATGACTATATCCTCCTTATGTCCTAAAAATGATTGATAGCAGTAAAAGCTGTCACATTTCTATTTTAATATAAAAGGAATCATTATACAAGTAGAAAAATATAGCTTTTATGTAGGTTTTATGTAGGATATCTCTTGATTTTCGTATCGCTGCTGGGTAGAATAAGATTGGATATAAATGTAAAAGTAGTGGCGAAAGGCCCGGCTTTGTAAAATACATAATAGGATGAGAATGTTATAATGAGTAAAGTGAAAAAAACATCTTTGATAAGAAAAATGCGGAATAATATTCTGGTACTGGGCTCCTTTATTCTGGTTGTTCTGTTCTGTACCGTAATTCTGCGCCAGACTCTCTGGAGCAATACCAACCAGATGGGTATGGCTCTGGTAGAAAATTATACCTCCTCTGAGGAGAGCGGTATCCGCACCTGTGAAGCCATTTTAGAGATCAGTGTGAATTACATTGAGCAGAGGGAGAAGGAGGATATCTCGATTGAGGAGCTGCGGGAAGGGCTGTATCCCTTCATGGACGGCCTTAGCAAAATGTATGGCGAGGAAAATATCCAGATCTATGGAAGGGCCTTTAACGCCACGGAGGTTGTATCCAATGATCCTGAGCTGGAAGAAATCTTCAAGTATAACTTTCTGGAAGCCGGCTATTATCAGGAAGCAGTGGCTGCGGGCGGAGAAGTCTATATTTCCCCCGTTTACATTGATTATATGACAGAGCTGCCTGTGATAACGCTCTGCAAGGTGATTCCCGCTACGGGCAGTTATCTCGCCATGGACCTTATGCCTGCCTTCTTTGATCTGGCGAATGAGAATCTGGTTCTGCCGGAGGATTCTTCCTACTATCTGGTGGATGAAACGGGAGGCTTGTTGTACTACAAGTCCTGCTGGGATTATGAAAGGGAAGAATTTCAGGAACTGGTAGACAGCTATATGGCCAGCGCGGGCGGCAGCAATAACCATGTGCTGGCGAATCTGACGCCCATGGACGGGATTGTCCGCAATGTTTATTTCCATTACCTGGACAATGGCTGGACGGGGCTTCTGACCATTCCGAAAGACAAAATCCTTTCCGGCTACGATACTTTCTATTATATCTGCGCTGTGCTTATCGTGCTGGGTGTTGCCGTGTTTTTCTTCCAATTGGTTCGAGAATATATAAACCAGAAGCATAATCTGGCGCTGCAGGAAGAATATGACAAAATCGCGGCACAGACGCGGGTTTACCGGAATGCCATGGACAGTACGGCGCGTGCGTGCAGGGCAATCTACTATATTAACCTGAAAGAGAATACCTGTGATACCGTATATCCTTACTATGAGGACGGGCAAAAGAGAGTGACTTTTGATGAAAGAGTTGCCAAAAGCATTGAAGAGAATATTGTGGCGCAGGAGCATGCTTCACTGGTGAGGGACTTCCTGAATGTAGACAATATTCGGAAGCAGCTTTCGGAAAAAGATCATATGGAACTGCAGTTTGAGAGAAAGAAAGCGGATGCAGAGGGGTACGAATGGTGTTCTATTGCCATTACGGTTGCCGAGATGGAAGAAGGGGAACTGTGTGCTATCACAATGGCAATCCGCAGTATTGATGATATGATATGCCGTGAGGAGGAACAGAAGGAAATGCTGGCACAGGCTGTTGAGCGCGCGGAAGCGGCCAACCATGCCAAGAGCGATTTCCTTTCCCGGATGAGTCATGATATCCGCACGCCCATGAATGCGATTCTCGGTATGACCTCAGTGGCGACCATGCATATCGACGAAAAGGAGCGCGTGCTGGATGCTCTCGAAAAGATTACGGTTTCCGGCAAGCATCTGCTCGGCCTGATCAATGAAGTGCTGGATATGAGCCGTATCGAGAGCGGTAAGGTGAGCCTGACGGAGGCCTCCTTCAATATTTCCGATACGATAGAGAGTCTTCTGACAGTGTTCCGCTCACAGATGGAGTTCAAAGGGCTTGCATTGAACGCGGGTATTGCCAAGCTTGAGCATGAGAATGTGGTCGGGGACGAACAGCATCTGCAGCAGATTTTTATGAATATTATGGGCAATGCGGTGAAATTCACCCCTTCCGGTGGAAAGATCAGCATTCATATCGAGGAGAAGCCTTCCCATATGGAGAACTACGGCTGCTATGAGTTTACGTTTGAGGATACGGGTATTGGCATGGAGCCGGATTATATCCAGAAGATCTTCGAACCGTTTTCACGCGCGGCAGACTCCCGGACTGGAAAGATCGAGGGTACGGGACTCGGCATGTCCATTGCGGTTAACATTGCCCGTATGATGAAGGGTGATATTAAGGTGGAGAGCGAACTGGGCAAGGGTTCCAAATTCACGGTTATAGTCTATCTGAAACTGGACGATCTGACAGCCTCTGATCTGGCAGCATACAATGGCCTGCGTGTGCTGGTGGTAGATGATGAGGAAACGGCCTGCGAGAGTTCCTGTGAGATGCTTAAAAGTCTGGGCATGGAGGCAGAGTACGTGTCAAGCGGGGAGGCGGCTCTGACGCGCCTTACGACGGAGGACGGGAAACGTTTTTCCGTAATAATTCTGGACTGGAAGATGCCGGGCAAGGATGGCCTGGAGACGGCAAAGGATATCCGCAGAACCGTTGGAGAAGATATTTCGATTATTATTCAATCTGCCTATGATTGGGCGGATATCGAGGCGGAAGCGCTGGATGCAGGCGTGAACGCCTTTATCGGGAAACCGCTGTTTAAATCCCGCCTGGTACGTGTGCTGAGGGAGGCGCTGGGGCTGGATCATGAAGAGAAGGTCTCGCCCCTTGAAACATTCAGCCAGCAGGATTTTAAGGGCAGGCGCGTACTGCTTGTGGAGGATAATGAAATCAACATTGAGGTGGCGAAAGAGCTCCTGAGTATGGTGGATATTCAGGTAGAAATGGCGATGAACGGACAACTTGCCGTGGATGCCGTGTTGGAAAAAGAGCCGGGTTACTTTGACCTGATCTTTATGGACATTCAGATGCCCGTCATGAACGGCTACGAGGCGGCAAAGGCCATCCGTGCTTCGGGGCGTGAGGATCTGGAAAAAATTCCCATTGTGGCCATGACTGCGGACGCTTTTGCGGATGATATCAGAAAGTCTGAGGAGGCGGGCATGAACGATCATATTTCCAAACCCGTGGATATTGAAAGGCTGGAGGAAGCATTGCGGAAATGGATCACAAATTGAGCACCGCTCAATTGTGGGCTTTTCAGACTTGAATAGTTAAATATGGGACAGAATCGGTTTTCGACTCTGTCCCTTGCTTTTTTATGCACAGGCTCGCGAAAGCTTTCCCGCTCGATTAGGAGTGTATCCCCAGCTCCTCCCGGCGTTTGCGCACGCCGTCCAGAATGACCTTCTTCTTCTCGATCAGCTTATCCTTATCCATGGCGGGAACGCCCTTGAGCTTGTATTCCAGACCAAGCTTCTCATACTTGGACTCTCCCATGGTGTGATAAGGAAGTGCGTCCAGCGCTTTCAGGTTGGCAAATGCGCCAATGAAATAGCCGAGCTGGTACAGATATTGGTCGTCGTCCGTAACGCCCGGAACGATGACATGGCGAATCCACATGTCAACGTGCTTTTCGTTCAGATACTCTACGAATGCGAGAATACCGTCATTTGGCTGCGAGGTAAGCTCCTTGTGTTTTTCCGGGTCAATATGCTTGATATCCAGCATGACCAGATCGGTTAACTCCATGAGCCTGTCTAATTTCGCAAGCCAGTCGGGATTCGCGTTTTTCTTGTAGGCGATGCCGGAAGAATCGATACAGGTATGCACGTTGCTCTTTTTCGCAATGGTAAACAGGTCGATCAGAAAATCCACCTGCATCAGCGGTTCGCCGCCTGTAACGGTAATACCGCCGCCGTGATAAAACGCCTCGTTTCTCTTATACTGTTCCATAATGTATTCCGGCTCCATCAGCGTGCCGCCGGTCATCTCCCACGTGTCTGGATTGTGACAGTAAGCGCACCGCATCGGGCAGCCCTGTACAAAGACCACAAACCGGGTTCCCGGTCCGTCTACTGTGCCAAAACTTTCTAAAGAATGGATTCGTCCCTGCATTTGTATAACCTTCTTTCTAATCCTTTATTCTATCTAATTCTGTGAGGTTTACACCTAAGGTTGTCAGCGTAACTTTTAACTCCACATATCTTTCGTGCATGGAATTGTATGTTGCCGGGTCTTTTTCTTTGACAGACAGCATCCAATTTTGTAATCGTGAAAATTCATTAATGGAATCCCTGATAATATCTGCTGCGCTTGGCATACAATCACCAACCTTTCTGCTTTATTGTCCGCAGTTTGTCTACGGGTTATCCTATTTCATTACGAATATTTCGGATTACCTATATGATAGCATAGACACAGAAGAAAATCCAGAATCGAGTAGGAGGAATTTCTCTTAGTTGAGAAATTCCGACCTCTCACACCACCG
>CAMWPB010000038.1 GCA_947176065.1 uncultured Lachnospiraceae bacterium
CGAATGTAGTGCGCAGCCAGCCCGCGAGCGAGATGCAGCAAAGCGGAATCGAGCTAGGCACTGCGAATGTAGTGCGCAGCCAGCCCGCGAGCGAGATGCAGCAAAGCGGAATCGAGCTGGGCGCTGCGAATGTAGTGCGCAGCCAGCCCGCGAGCGAGATGTAGCAAAGCGAAATCGAGTTGGGTACTGTGGATATCAATGCAGCAATGTTTTAAAATGGAGGCATCATGAGAGGAATTGATACGCAGGTTCGGAAGAACAGGAGACGTATTTTTAAAGAGGTGGCGCATCTTGCCTATGAGTCTGAAAACCTGAAGGACGATATCGAGGCGCTGCCCTATAAGATTGTGGATTACGACGAGTCCGAGTATGAGAGCATTTACAGGGACCGGGCCATTGTGCGAGAGAGAATCCGTCTGGCCATGGGACTTTCCCTGCGGCCGGAGAATGTGCCGGTGCATCTGACACAGGGGTTAGAGGAGAGTAATATTTCGGAAAAATATTACGAGCCGCCGCTGATGCAGGTGATTCCTTCGGCATGTAATGCCTGCCCGGAGAACAGCTATTATGTGACGGACCGCTGTATGGGCTGTGTGGCGCATCCCTGCCGCGAGGTCTGCCCCAGAGGCGCGATTTCCATGGTAAACGGCCGGTCGGTGATCGACCCGGAAAAATGTATCAAATGCGGTAAATGTAAGGCTGTCTGCCCTTACGACGCCATAGCCCATCAGGTGAGGCCCTGTGCGGGCGCATGCGGTGTAAACGCGATTAAGAATGATGAAAAGGGACGTGCCGTGATCGACAACGATCTGTGCGTTTCCTGCGGACAGTGCATGGTGAACTGTCCTTTTGGCGCCATTGCGGATAAGTCGCAGATTTTCCAGTTGATCCGCGCGCTGCAGGCGGGAGGAAAGATCATTGCCCAGGTGGCGCCCGCTTTTGCGGGGCAGTTCGGCCCGGACGTGACGCCGGATATGCTGAAAACGGCGTTGAAGGAGCTGGGATTTTACGACGTGTACGAGACGGCGGTGGGCGCGGACATGGGGGCCATCGCGGAGGCGGAGCACTATGCGAAAGAGGTTGCCACGGGAAAACTGCCGTTTTCCCTGACTTCCTGCTGTCCGTCATGGTCGGTGCTTGCAAAGAAGTTTTTCCCGGAAACCATTGATAAGATATCAAATGCGCTGACGCCTATGGTGGCGACGGCGAGAGTGATAAAAGAGGAGCACCCGGACGCCAGGGTGGTATTTATCGGCCCCTGTGCCTCCAAAAAGCTGGAGGCTTCCCGCAGAACGATCCGTTCGGATGTGGATTTCGTTATCACCTTCGAGGAGCTGACGGGGATTTTTGAGGCGAAAGGGATTCTGTTGGATCAGATTCAGGCGATGGATGAGCTGAACGGCGCAACCGGCGCGGGACGCGGCTACGGAGTGGCGGGCGGCGTGGCATCTGCCATCGAGGAGTGCGTGAGAGAGTATTACCCGGATGTGGAGGTACACATTGAGCATGCGGAGAGTCTGTCCGAGTGCAGAAAGATACTGATGCTGGCCAAGGCCGGCAAGAAGAACGGCTGTCTGATTGAAGGCATGGCCTGTCCCGGCGGCTGTGTGGCGGGCGCGGGCACGAACATTGCCATTCCTGCGGCGGCGAAGGCGGTTGCGTCCTTTAAGGAGGCGGCTTCCGAAAAGATACCTGATCCGAGTATGCATCAGAACCGTGTTGAATAACGCGAAAAGTACAAAGTATAATTGTAAGAAACAGAGGTAACCGACAATTATGGAGAAGATAAGAACAAGATACGCCCCCAGTCCTACGGGGCGGATGCATGTGGGAAATTTGAGGACGGCGCTATATGCGTACCTGATTGCGAAGCACGAGGGCGGGGATTTTATCCTGCGCATCGAGGATACGGATCAGGAGCGTTATGTGGAGGGTGCGGTGGATATCATTTACCGCACGCTGGAGAACACGGGGCTTTTGCATGACGAAGGCCCGGACAAGGACGGCGGCGTGGGGCCTTATGTGCAGAGCGACCGACAGAAACAGGGCATTTATTTACAGTATGCGAAGCAGCTGGTTGAGAAGGGTGAGGCCTACTATTGCTTCTGTGATAAGGAGCGGCTTGCTTCCCTGACGCAGAATGTGGCAGGCAAGGAAATCAATATCTATGATAAGCACTGTCTGCATCTGTCCAAGGAGGAGGTAGAGGCGAATCTTGCGGCGGGCAAACCCTATGTAATCCGTCAGAATAACCCAACAGAGGGACAGACCACTTTCCATGACGATATTTACGGAGATATCACGGTGGATAATGCGGAGCTTGACGACATGATTCTGATTAAGTCGGACGGTTACCCCACTTATAATTTTGCCAATGTGGTGGACGACCATCTGATGGGAATCACGCATGTGGTGCGGGGCAACGAATATTTGTCCTCCTCACCGAAATATAACCGCCTTTACGATGCTTTCGGATGGGAAGTGCCGGAGTATGTGCACTGCCCGCTGATCACGGACGAGTCCCATCAGAAGCTTTCCAAGCGGTGCGGGCATTCTTCCTATGAAGATTTGATTGAGCAGGGATTTCTCTCGGAGGCCATCGTCAATTTTGTGGCGCTGCTCGGCTGGAGCCCGGAGGACAACGAAGAGATCTTTACGCTTGAGGAGCTGACAGAGCGGTTTGACTATCACCATCTCTCCAAATCCCCGGCAGTGTTCGATTACACGAAACTGAAATGGATGAACGGGGAATACTTAAAGGCGATGGATTTTGACCGCTTTTACGGGATGGCGGAGCCTTATCTGAAAGAGGCGGTGAAAAAGGATTACGACTTGAAAAAGATTGCCGCCATGGTGAAGACAAGAATAGAGATTTTCACGGATATCAGGGAGCATGTGGACTTCTTTGATGTTCTTCCGGACTATGACGTGGCGATGTATACGCATAAGAAGATGAAGACCAACGCAGAGACGTCTCTGGCTGTCTTAAAGGATCTTCTGCCGCGGCTGGAAGCGCAGGAGGATTACACGAACGACGCGCTTTATGCGACGCTCTCCGCTTATGTGGAGGAGAAGGGATATAAAAACGGATATGTGATGTGGCCTGTAAGAACCGCCGTTTCCGGCAAGCAGATGACGCCGGGCGGAGCGACGGAGCTTATGGAGATACTGGGAAAGGAAGAGTCCCTTGCGAGAATCCGCAAAGGAATCGAATTGCTTGAAAAAGCCTGAATGCTCCTGTACGTCAAAGCAGGAGGAGGCTATAAAGCACACTGGCGGTCCGGCTATGGTGTTGGCCGGACCGGGCAGCGGAAAAACCTTTGTCACAGTACACCGCATCAGGAGGCTCATCACATCACAGGGCATCGATCCCGCCCATATCCTTGTTATTACTTTCACAAAGGCCGCCGCGCTGGAGATGCAGGAACGTTTTTTTTGTCTGATGGAAAAGGAAGACCTTCCGGTACGGTTTGGCACGTTTCACGCAGTATTCTACCATATCTTAAAACAATCGGTGCAGTATCGCAATTATACCATTATTACAGAGACAGAAAAAAGAAAGCTGATTCGGGATATCATACATAACCACAGGAGATTTGTTTATTTACAGGAGGAAGATATTGAAGAAATCATAACGGCTGTAAGCCGGTATAAAATAAAGACGGCAGAGGCGGAGAGAGGGCTGGCAGGGACAGAAGAAAGCAAGGCCGACATGGACAATATGCCGGAGATTCAAAAAATGAAGCGGGAGGACTTTCTATTTCTGTTCGAGGAATACCAGAGCTGGCTTGCAGAATTTTTTAAATTTGATTTCGACGGTCTGATGACAGAATGTCTGCGGCTCCTGCAGGAGGACGCGGCCTGCCTGTCAGAGTGGCAGGCGCAGTTTCGCTATATTCTGGTGGATGAGTTTCAGGATATTTCACCGATCCAGTATGAAATTATCAGGTTGTTGGCGGCGCCGGAAAACAATCTTTTCGTGGTGGGTGACGACGACCAGTCCATTTACGGTTTCCGGGGTGCAAGCCCTGACAGCATGAGACGGTTTCTTACCGATTTCGCGCAGGCAAAACAGATTCTTCTGGATGTGAATTTCCGCTGTCATGGGGATATTGTGAGAGCGGCCGCGGGAGTGATCGCGGAGAATGAGAACCGCATTCCCAAAGAGATTTTTTCTGTGCATAAGGACGGGACGGGGCTGCAGATGATCCGGGCAGAGTCGGAGGATATGCTTAGAAAAGCAGTGGTGGAAATACTGGAAAAAGAACGGGGGAGGGGAAGGCTTGCGGCGTGTGCCGTGATCTGCCGGACGAATCTGGAATGCGGTTTCTGGGCACAGACACTGCATGAGGCAGGCATCCCTTACACCATGAAGGAGCGTCCGGGAAACCGTTTCCGTCATTTTGTGATTCAGGATATCTGTGCGTATCTGGCGCTGGGACAGGGGGATCATACAAGGAGGCATTTCCTTCGCGTGATGAACCGCCCCGTCAGATATATGAAGCGGGACAGTATGCCGGAGACCAGGGTGAACAGGGAGGCTTTGACCGGGTACTATGCGGATACGCCCCTGATACAGGAACGTGTGAGGAAGTTTTACCGGGATATAGACAGTCTGGCAGGGAAACGGGTGCACCTGCAGATTCATTATATACGGAAAGTGATTGGCTACGAGGCTTTCCTGCGGGAAAAATACGGATCGGAAAAAGCGGGGGAGCTGATACGGATTGGGGAAGAATTTGAGGCGTTTTCCAGAAAGTTTTCTTCGGTGCGGGAACTGAATGCGTATATGGAGCAGTATACGGAGGTGATCAAAGAGCCGCAAAGAGACGCAAAAGGGCTGCAGCTTATGACCATGCATGCCTCAAAGGGGCTGGAGTTTCAGACGGTTCTTGTGCCAGAGTGCAACGAGGGGAAAATCCCTTCCGACAAATCAAAAACACCGGCTGAGATAGAGGAGGAGAGGCGAATGTTTTATGTGGCAATGACCCGGGCGAAGAACAAGCTCTGTCTCCTGTATCACGATGAAAAAACCGGGAAGAATATGCCCTCCCGGTTCCTGACCCCTCTCTTATCCGTCCCCTGATATCCATACAGAGAATGCCGCATTTCAGGCGTTCTCTTAAGTGAGATTTAGTAATTCCTGGCGTCCCGTCCCATGGCGGGACGTCTTTAGAATTACTTCTCGTTTTCGTCCACAAGCTCGTCAAACTCGGCGGCGTCCAGAAATTCGTCAAAGGCGTCCGCAACGGCTTCGTATTCCCCGTCATCCTCGATGTAGCCGAGCTCCGGCTCCTCATTGGGATCTTTCGGGTTTTCGCTGTAGCGGTAAAACCATACTTCGCCGTCCGCATTTTCGCCGGTTTCGTCCAGCGGCAGGAGGGCGATGTAATCCTTTCCGGCCACTGTCAGAATGGTGACTACGGCGCAGGTGACCTGGGAACCGTCGTCAAGCTCCAGATCCACGGTCATTTCTTCCTTATCCAGTTCTTCCTGTGTGGTGTTTTTTTCGTTTTTGTTCATAGTCTGCTCCATTTCTGCGCTTTATTCTGCGCATGAACGAATCTGTGTCTGTGCATGTCCGAAAAGCGTTTACCGCATTCGGCGGCCCATGCAGGGTACTTATATTTATCATATAACAGCTGCAGGAGAAAAACAAGCGACGCGAAGCGGCAAATTAGATTGAAAAGCCTTCATCTATTATGTATAATATAAACTGACTTAATTTCTGATTCCCGAAAGAAAGTATGGCATTAGCGGGAAGTGGGCTTGAATGAACGGAGGATTTGATGCAGAAGACATTTCAGATAAAATGTATGGACAGGACACAAATCTATCCGCTGGGCGTATCTTTTGAGGAAGAAGGATTGCGTATTTCGGCGGTGTGCCATGGCATAGAGGAGGCCGGAATTATTCTCTATGACAGAAGGCACCGGGACGGCGTGCGCATCCCGTTTCCCGAAAACGGCCGGGTGGGATCGGTTCGTGCCATGATGCTTTCCGGGTATCGGGATAAGACCTGCAGCTATCTTCTTTACAGGGGAGAAGAGGTATATCAGGATCCTTTCTGTAAACGGGTCTGTAATCCTTACGGGTACGGAGCGCCGAAAGCAGAGCTGCCCCTGTGTCAACCCGTTGTGGAAGCATATGAATGGGGAGATGACAGGAATATGCGCATCCCCTATGAGGAGATGCTTATATACGCCCTTCATGTGAGAGGGTTTACAAAACACCGCTCATCCGGCGTGAAGCACAAGGGCACCTATGCGGGCGTGGAAGAGAAAATTCCTTATATGCAGGAGCTTGGCGTTAATATGGCGCTTCTGATGCCCTGCTATGAGTTTGACGAGATCATGCCCGAAAACACGGCGCAGACAATGGAACAGGCGATTCTTTCCTACAGACAGGAGCTGCCTTCCGCGGATGAGACGGAAAAGAAAGCGCCCCGGATCAATTATTGGGGTTACCAGCCGGGACTCTATTATGTGCCGAAGAGCGCCTACGCCCACAGTAAGGACGCGGCGGGAGAGTTTAAGGACATGGTACGGGCTTTTCACAGGGCCGGCATCGGTGTGGCGATGCAGTTTTATTTTCCGCCGGAGATGAGTGCGGTGGAGATTCTGGATATTTTGAAATACTGGGTACTGGAGTACCACATTGACGGGTTTCATCTGATGAGCGCATCGCTGCCCATGGATTTGATAGCGGGAGAGCCGCTGCTCTCGGAGACGATGCTGCTTACGGGAGACGGCAATGGCCGCGCGGGAAATGGAAGAACGCGCAATCAGGGATTCTTAAGCGACGGTTTTCTGTATGATATGCGCCGGTTTATCAAGGGCGACGACAATATGGTCAACCAGTTCCTGTTCCATCTGCGTGAAAATAAAAACGACATCGGCATCGTCAACAGTATTGCACGCTGGGACGGTTTCCGGCTGGCGGATCTGGTGTCCTATGACCGCAAGCATAACGAGGATAACGGGGAAAACAATCAGGACGGTATGGACTATAACTGCAGCTGGAACTGCGGGGTGGAAGGAAAAAGCAGAAAGAAGAGCATTCAGGAGCTTCGGCTGCGGCAGATGAAAAATGCGGTTACGATTCTTCTTATGTCACAGGGAACGCCCCTTCTTTACAGCGGAGACGAATTTGCGAACACGCAGGGAGGAAACAATAATCCTTACTGTCAGGATAATGATACGGCCTGGATCAAATGGAGCCAGACGGAGAGCGGCAGGGAGCTTCTTGCTTATACAAAGTTTATGATCGGCATGCGAAAGGCCCACCGTATTCTGCAAGGCAGGACACTGCTGCGCGGGATAGACACCCTGTCCTGCGGCTTCCCGGATATTTCTTTTCACGGAAGAGAGGCGTGGAGGCCGGATACCAGCCCTGCCAGCCGCTGTGTTGGCATTATGTACTGTGGTTTCTATGGGGCGGAAGGGGAGCAGGAGGATGAACGCTTTTTCTACATCGCGGTCAATATGCACTGGGAGGTAGATTATCTGGGACTGCCGAAGCTCCCGAAGGGTAAGCTGTGGACTTATGCGGCCTCTACGGGAAAGGAGATACCGGAAATAGAGGAAACGGCGGCTTCCTCACAGGAAATCTGCGTGCCGGCCCGCACCATTGTGCTGTGTACCACAAAGGATGTGCCTGTGGAGGAAGATAAAACAGGACGGAAAAAGAGTAAAAAGAATAAAGGGGATGACAGGGGCTGATGAATAAGGCATGGGAACACTTTAAGACAATTACACACCATAAATTTCTGGTTATGGAAGGGTGTTTTCGTGTAGGGCTTTACAGGCAGGGGCTTCTTCACGATCTTTCAAAATACAGCCCGACGGAGTTTATGGTGGGGGCAAAATATTATCAGGGCGACAGAAGCCCGAACAATGCGGAGCGGGAGGATATCGGTTATTCCTCCGCATGGCTTCATCACAAGGGACGCAACAAGCACCACTATGAGTACTGGATCGATTACAGCTCGAAAGAGATTGAGGGAGGTATGGCGCCAGCGCCGATGCCCGTCCGCTATATTGTTGAGATGTTTATGGACCGGGTAGCAGCCTGCAAGGTTTACCACGGGGATGCTTACAGGGATCAGGATCCGCTGGCATATTATGAGTCCTCCAGGACACCGCCGCCGCTTCACAAAAGGACGAAGCGCATGCTGGAATTTCTGCTGCATATGCTTGCGGAGCAGGGGGAAGAGAAGACCTTCCGTTATATCCGTAAAAAAATTTTAAAGCAGTAACCGCTCTTTTTCTCTCGCATAGGATATGGTATGAGAGAAAAAGGAGATGAAATCATATGAATTGTTGCTGGCTTATACTTCTGTTACTTTTCTGCGGCGGGAACAATGGCCGGAACGGCTGTGGCTGTGAGGAACATGCAAGGCCGAATCCGCCTTGTGGAAGACCCGAGCCGCATTGCGGCAGGCCGGAGCCTCCCTGCGGCAGACAGGAGCCGGAACTCTGTCCCTGCGAGGATTCCCGCTTTGAGCCCCGCTTCGAGCAGAGACCTTTCAGCGGAAACGGTTCTACCTGCGGATGCGAGGGAGAGTAACGAATAGCTAAATCTATTGAGGGTTGAAAGGGATCGCGTCAGCGGTCCTTTTCCTGTGCACTGATACATGAACCGTTTCCTTGACGGAAACAGAGGGCGGTGATATATTATTTAAATATGGGAGGAAGATGACTATGTTAGATGGAAATAAGGTATTATTCAGCGGTATGCAGGCAACCGGGAACCTGACACTCGGAAATTATCTTGGGGCGCTGAAAAACTGGGTGACGCTCTGCGATGAATATCAGTGCTTCTATTCGGTGGTGGATCTGCATTCCATTACCGTAAGACAGGATCCGGCGGAACTGAGGAAGCGGGCGAGAAACCTCCTGACGCTCTATATTGCAGCGGGGATTGATCCCGAAAAGAACTGTCTCTATTATCAGTCGCATGTGTCGGGACACGCGGAACTGTCCTGGATATTAAACTGTTTTACTTATATGGGAGAGCTGAACCGTATGACCCAGTTTAAGGACAAGGCGGCGAAACATGCGGATAACATCAATGCGGGGCTTTTTACTTATCCTGTGCTGATGGCGGCGGACATTCTGCTTTATCAGTCGGATGTGGTGCCTGTGGGGAAGGATCAGTTACAGCACCTGGAGATTACCAGAGACATCGCACAGCGGTTTAACGCGGTTTACGGCGATGTATTTACGATTCCCGAGCCATATATCGGAAAGGCGGGAGCCAAGATTATGAGTCTCCAGAACCCGGAGAAAAAGATGTCAAAGTCGGATGAAAACCCCAACGGCAGCATTTATCTGATGGATGATACTGACACGATTATCCGCAAGTTCAAGCGCGCGGTGACGGATTCGGAGGCGGCTGTCCGCTACAGGGAGGAGCAGCCGGGTATACGGAATCTGATTGATATCTACTGTGCATGTACGGGGAAAACCCCGGAGGAGACGGAGAGAGAGTTCGACGGCAAGGGCTACGGCGATTTCAAGATGGCTGTGGGCGAGTCGGTGGCGGCAGTCTTAAGACCTTTGCAGGAAAGATACGAGGAGCTTGGAAAGAATAAAGACTATATCGATAAAGTGATCAAAGAGAACGGGGAGAAGGCGGCGTATTTTGCCAACAAAACGCTGCGCAAGGTACAGAAAAAGGTAGGATTCCCGGAGAGAATCCGCTGACAGATGAGATGAATCAATCCGACAGGCTAAGAGAGCCGGAAGGGGAAATATGGATAATCAATATAACCAGCAGTCAAATACAGAACTTAACCAGCAGGGTAATCCGTACCAACAGGGGAACTTTTACCAGCAGGGAAATTCCTATCAACAGGGGAATTTTTACCAGCAGGGAAATCCTTATCAACAGGGGAATCCCTATCAGCAGGGCAACTATTATCAGCAGGGAAATTCCTACGGAGGCAGCGGTTACGGGAATTACGGCGGTAATGTCGAACCGCAGAAAGCGCCGAATGTCTTTCAACAGTTTGTGTTTTCCTTTGTGCCGAATTTGTATGACAGGCTGATAAAAGTGAAGGTTGGAAGTATGATCGGGTTCGTGACGCTTCTTGTTCTGGCGGCTACGCTGCTTTCCTTTGTACCGATGATGACCGGTTTCTTATCCATAGACATGGAGGAACTGGCGGAGAGGCTGCCTGAATTCACGCTGAAGAACGGACGGATGTACATGGAAGAGGACTTTGTGTTTGATGAAGGAAACGTATTTGTGTACATGACGGAAGAGATCGACAGTTTTTCCTATGACGATGCCGCCGAGATCATCGATGAAGGCTATCGGGATGTGGTGCTGGTGGGGCGGGATCGGATTTCGATCATGCAGAATGGAGAGTACCAACAGCTTGATTTTGGCGATTTGGGGGACAGCTTTGAACTCAGCAGGGAGTGGATCGCCACTTCTTTGGCGCCGCTTGTTATGCTGATCCTCATTGGGGCGTATATGATATACTTTTTATGGAGGATTCTCTGGTATTTCCTGTGCGCGGCGGTTTATCTTCTGTTTGCCATGCTCATTGCTTCCGTTATGAGCAAGCAGGTGCCGGGAGAGGCCCTGTTTCGAACGGCGGTATATGCAAAGGTGCTGATGTTTGTAGTAGTGACATTTCTCGATTTGATACCTTTGGTAGATATCTCCGTGCCGCTTTTACTCAGAGCCGCCATAACGATCGCCTTTATGGGATTTGCAATCAGGAAACTGCCGGACAATCGTCCGACCCCCGCGCCCATGATGATGGGGCAGGGGTGGCGGTAACCAGCCGCAAGCTTATCCCTGGAAGGGCTCGGTGAAATAGCCGGCATGAGAAACCGGCTCTTTGCCGGTAAGAAGATGGGTCACGTCGCCCATCACCTGTACGCGGAAAATGGCGTCGTTTGCCATGCGCTCCTCGCTGGACACTACTGTGACCGAGGTTGGCGCAAGGAAGAATCCGTGCAGAAGGGGAACGGGAGAGATGCCAAGAAGGTGGCTTAACATCATGCAGGTAACTCCCAGATGGCAGAAGATCACGATGGTGTCTTCCGCATCCGCGCCGCCTTTTTTTGCAGGATCTGTAAGATAGTAATTGTTGTGCCTTGTATAGCCGTAGGAGGACAGGAGTCCGTCCAGTCCTTCACAGACTTCCTGATAGGCTGGGAGCAGCGCGTCGTTGGAGCGGTAAAGCGCTGTGTTTTTCCAGCCCTCACGGTCATACATTTCAGGAATTTCCGTCCAGTATGCAGGCATGAGATCCCACGGCACGCCGTGGCGTCCCGTCACGGGATCGTCGATAAAATAAGTAAATTCTTTCATCCATTCACAGGTAACCGCTTCACGGCCGACCGCTTCCAGAGAGTAGGAGGCGGTTTTCTGTGCCCGCCCTAAAGGAGAACAGTAAAACTGTGTAACATTATCCCATTCTGCCACCCGCTTCGCCAGAAGCTTCGCCTCCCGGACACCCTTTTCCGTCAGGGAGTCATTCACATAATCCGGATCCCCGTGTCTGATCAATATGATTCTCATAAGCCGCCGCCTTTCTTAAAAAAATTTATAAAGATTTCCTATTTATTTCTTCCTAACATGATATAATATATCAGGCGCAAGAGAAAAACAAGCGTCTGCGGAGCAGACATTTGTTTTTCTTGCGCCGATAACGAGCAAACGTCCGACGTAGTCGGGCAGAGAGTGCGGAGCACGGGTTTGCGAGTAAGAGAACCGAGAGCAAACGTCCGACGCAGTCGGACAAAAAGCGCGAAGCGCGGGTTTGCGAGTAAGGAAACCGGGAGCAAACAGAGAAAGGACTGATAAAAGTATGTTTGGAAGGAAACGTGAAAGCAGTATGGGCATTCCAAGGGGTAAGGGAACGGCCGCCGCAAAGATCGTACTGGCGCTTGCCATTCTTGCCATCCTCGTAGGAAATTCCTACTATTCGATTCAGGAGGAGGAACAGGCTGTGGTCTGCACCTTTGGTTCGCCAAAGGCGGTCACCACGCCGGGACTGCATTTTAAGGTGCCCTTTATTCAGACGGTGACAAAGGTGAATACCACGATTCAGGGCTTCAACATCGGTTACCGGGACGGGACAGACGCCGATGGCCTGACGGATGATGAGATGGAAGATGCGCTGATGATTACTTCCGATTACAACTTTATCTATGTGGACTTTTACGCCGAGTATCGGGTGACCGACCCGGTGAAAGCCCTTTATGCATCGGAGAATCCGGCTCTCATCCTGAAAAATATTGCCCAGAACTGTATCAGAACGACAATTGGTTCCTACAGTGTGGACAGCGTGCTTACCACAGGGAAAAATGAAATCCAGTCCAATATCAAACAGATGATTCTGGATAAGCTGGAGACTTATGATATTGGTATTCAGCTTGTCAATATTACGATTCAGGACGCCACCCCGCCTACCACCGAGGTGGAGAACGCCTTCAAGGAAGTGGAGACAGCCAAGCAGGGCAAGGAAACTGCTTTAAACAATGCCAATAAATACAGAAATGAACAGATTCCCAACGCGGAGGCGGAGTCCGATAAAATTCTGCAGGATGCGGAGGCCAAAAAGCAGGATCGTATCAACGAAGCCAACGGACAGGCTGCCCGCTTTAATTCCATGTATCAGGAGTATGTAAAGTACCCGGAGGTGACGAAGAAGCGTATGTTTTACGAAGCCATTGAGGAGGTGCTCCCCGATGTGAAGGTAGTGATCGAGGGCGAGGGCGGTAAGACGACTACCATGCTGCCGCTTGACAGCTTTGTGACACAGGAGGCTTCTTCCGTTGGGGGAAACCGCGGTACAGTGGAAGATGAGACGGATGAGGCGAAGGAGGAATAGACCATGGCTGACTATACAGAGAATCCAAACATACGGAGTTTTGAGCGATTTAATTCCGACGGCACGAAGAAAAAGGAAAAGAAAAACGGAAAAGACGGTAAGAAGCTTGGCGTGTTCTTTGGCGTATTAGCCGTTATTGCTGTCTTTCTGCTGGCAAACTGCATGGTGGTGACCAGACAGAACCAGTTTAAACTGATCCGGCAGTTCGGCCGCGTAGACAGGGTGGTGTCCGTGCCGGGACTCAGCTTTAAACTGCCCTTTGTGGAGTCCGTGGACACTGTGCCGAAGGAGCTTTTGCTCTATGATCTGCCGGCGTCGGATGTCATTACCTCCGATAAGAAAACCATGATCGTGGACAGCTATGTGCTCTGGCGAGTGACAGATCCCCTGCGGTTTGCCCAGACTCTGAGCTGTTCCGTGCAGAACGCGGAGAGCCGCATTGACGCCATTGTTTACAATGCCACGAAAAATACCATTTCCAACATGAAGCAGGACGAGGTTATCAGAAGCCGCGACGGCAAGATGACCATTACGGTGGACGAGACGGGAACGGAGCTTTCCGGGAATGATCTGGATCTGTCCGAGGGGAAAGAGGAAGTGATCGAGATTACGTCGCTGACCGAAGAGGTGATGGGACAGATTAACCATGTGGAGGATCAGTACGGCATCGAGCTGGTGGCTGTTGAGGTCAAGAAGCTGGATCTGCCGGATGATAACAAACAGGCCGTCTACACCCGTATGATTTCCGAGCGCGGCAACATTGCGGCGCAGTACACGGCGGAAGGAAAATCTGAGGCGAAAATGATCGAGAACACGACGGATAAAGAGGTTTCCATTATGCTCTCGGATGCAAGGGCGAAGGCGGCAGCCACCGTTGCGGAAGGAGAGGCCGAGTATATGCGGATTTTGTCGGGCGCGTATGCAGATCCTGAAAAGACGGATTTCTATTCCTTTGTGCGCGCGCTTGACGCGTTGAAGGAGAGCGTGGTGGGTGACAATAAGACTGTGATTCTGAACGAGGATTCGCCCATTACGCAGATTTTTAACGGACGCTATTAGAGTGGAACCAGGCATGGATAAATATGAGATTTTAGAAAAGTACTACGGCTACCGCTCTTTCCGGGAAGGGCAGGAAATGTTGATCGACCATATCCTTGCGGGAAAGGATGTGCTCGGGATTATGCCGACAGGCGCGGGAAAATCCGTCTGTTATCAGGTGCCGGCGCTGCTTCTTCCGGGGATTACGCTGGTGATCTCGCCGCTGATCTCCCTGATGAAAGATCAGGTGCAGGCACTAAACCAGGCGGGCGTCCATGCGGCCTATATCAACAGCTCTCTCTCGGAAGGCCAGATTACAAAAGCGCTGGCCTTCGCACAACAGGGGCGGTATAAAATTATCTATGTGGCCCCTGAGCGGCTGGAGACGGAGCGTTTTTTGCGGTTTGCAATGGCGGTGGAGATCAGCATGGTGGCGGTGGACGAGGCACACTGTATTTCCCAATGGGGACAGGATTTCCGTCCCAGTTATTTACATATCGTGCAGTTTGTGAAGCGGCTTCCGAAGCGGCCCATTTTGAGCGCTTTTACGGCAACCGCCACAGGAGCTGTGAAAGAGGACATGATCTGTGTGCTGGGGCTTGAGGAGCCGTTTACGCTGGTGACCGGCTTTGACAGGCAGAATCTTTTCTTTGCCGTGGAGCATACAAAAAGCAGATCCCGTTATCTGCAGCATTATGTGGCCGGACATGAGGGGGAGAGCGGGATTATTTACTGTGCCACCAGAAAAAATGTGGAAAAAGTATATGAGCTGCTGCGCCGGGAGGGCGTGGCGGTTACGAGATACCATGCGGGCCTCTCCGGGGAGGAACGGCAGAGAAACCAGGACGATTTCATCTATGACAGAAAACCTGTGATTGTGGCCACGAACGCCTTTGGCATGGGGATTGACAAATCCAATGTGCGCTATGTCCTGCACTATAATATGCCGCAGAGCATGGAAAACTATTATCAGGAGGCGGGACGCGCCGGGAGAGACGGGGAACCCTCCGACTGTATTCTCCTCTACTCGGCGCAGGATATTATGATTAACCGCTTTCTGATCGAGAATAAGGAAGCCAATCCCGATTTTACAGAGGAAGAGTGCCGGACGATCCGGGAACGGGATGAAGACCGTCTGCAGACGATGAATTTTTACTGCAATACCAAAGCTTGTCTGCGCACCTATATTCTGCGCTATTTTGGCGAGGAGAGCAATACGTCGTGCGGAAAATGCGGGAACTGCCAGAAGCACTATGTGGAAAAAGACATGACGCAGGAGGCCGGGAAGGTCATTGCATGTCTGGAGGAGCAGGAAGAGCGCTTCGGCATCAATGTAGTGGCCGGGACGCTGCTTGGCGGAAAGAGCGCGAAACTTAAGGAATACCGGGTAGACCGCTATGATTCCTACGGGGCCTTAAGCAGAATGCGGGAACAGGAACTGAAGGATCTGATTGGCCAGATGATTTTGGAAGGGTATCTTCGCCAGACGAAGGATAAGTACGGACTGCTGCAGACCACCGGGAAAGCGCAGGATATTGTGGACGGTTCCTGTACGGTCATCGTGAAGCTGGAGCCGAGAAGCAGCCGGATGGCGGAGGAGGACGACAGAATAAAGGGAAGTGCAAAGCGCAGATCCGATATTCTGAATACCAGAGGACTCGCCTTCTTTGAGGAGCTTCGGGAACTGCGCCGGGAGATTGCAAGGGAGAAAGGCATTCCGCCGTATCTTGTCTTTTCTGACAAGACATTGGTGGATATGTGTGTGCGCCTGCCCATGAGCCGGGAGGAAATGCTGGAGGTGAACGGGATGGGCGCCTTTAAGTACGAAAAATACGGGGAGCGGTTTTTGTCCTGTATTATGGAATATACCGGCGGGATACGGGAGAAGTTTTATTTCGGGGACTAGTATGGGCAAGTCGGGGAGCCTTGGGCTGATTGAGAAGTTAAAGAATCTTTGTATGTTGGAAGGAGAAAAGAATCGTGAAGTTAGCGGTATTTTTCCCGGGAATCGGGTATCACTGTGATAAACCGCTTCTCTATTACAGTGAAAAACTGGCGAAGCAGTACGGATACGAGACCATAAAGATTACATATCAGGGGTTAAGCAAAAATCCCGATGAGGCTTTTGTGGGCGCATTGTCCCAGACGGAGACATGTCTGGCGGAAGTAGACTGGAAGCGGTATGAAGATGTGCTTTTTGTGTCGAAAAGCATCGGGACGGCAGCCGCATGCGCTTATGCCGCGAAGCATGCCGTGACTTGCAGAAATATTTATTACACACCGCTGGAGAAAACGTTTGCACATGCACCACAGTCTGGAATTGTTTTTCACGGAACGGAAGATCCGTGGGCAGGGACAGAGACGGTACGGGAAAAATGCAGGGAAAGCGGTCTGCCGCTTTTCACGATAGAGAAAGCGAACCATTCTCTGGAAATCCCGGAGGACACGGGACGGGATTTAGAGATTTTAGCAAATGTCATGGAAGGGACAAAGAGTTACGTCGCGGATGCGGTCTGGTACAGACAATTAGAGGAAAAGGAAATATGCCCGGAACTGTTCGGCCATTTTGTCCGTCATCAGAAAGTGACCAAATGCAGAAGAAAAGTAAACGGCCAGTGGACGATTGTGGAAAATCCGTTTACGGACGACTGGTCGGAGGAAGAATATCGGATACTGACCGGGTGCCTTAAGAATACGGTGCTGACAGGCGGTTTTGTGTGCGGGGCTTTTTACGGGGGCGTGCTCAAAGGTTTTGTTTCGGTAGAATCCACGCTGTTTGGCGGCGGACACCGTTATCTTGATTTGTCCAGCATCCACGTGTCGGAGGACATGCGTGGCAAAAGGATCGGCAGAACGCTTTTTGACCGGGCGGCGGCCCGGGCCGGACAGATGGGTGCGGACAAGCTGTATATATCCTCCCATCAGGCGGTGGAAACACAGGCGTTTTATCAGGCAATGGGATGCGTGGAGGCGCAGATGTACGATGCAGAGCATGTGGAGCGGGAACCGTTTGACTGTCAGTTGGAATACAAAATAAGAGATAAGTAAAAGTTAAGGGATAAGCAATGAAAACACAGGAAAAGCAAAACGGCATACTGGAGGGTGTGATCTGGAAGCAGTTGTTACTCTTTTTCTTTCCGATTCTGGTCGGCACCTTCTTTCAGCAGCTCTATAATACGGTGGATACGGTAATTGTGGGACAGTTTGCGGGAAAGGAGGCGCTGTCCAGCGTTGGCGGCTCCTCGGCGCAAATTATCAATATGGTGGTGGGATTTTTCACGGGCCTTACGGCCGGCGGTACGGTTCTGATCTCTCAGGCATACGGAGCGTCCCACAGGCAGAGACTGGAGGATGCGCTGCACACCTCTTACGCCTTCGGTATTCTCGGCGGAATCGGTTTGGGAATTCTTGGCGTGGCGGCGGCGCCGCTTATTTTGCGCGCCATGAATACGCCGCCCGAGCTCATGGAAATGTCCACACTTTATATCAGGATCTATTTTTCCGGGCTTGTTTTTGTGTTTATCTACAATATGGGTGCGGCCATCCTGCGGGCCGTCGGCGATTCCAAAAGACCGCTGTATTATCTGGTGGTGTGCTGTATGGTAAATATTGTGCTGGATCTGCTTCTGGTGCTTTACTGCGGGCTTGGTGTGCTTGGCGTGGCGGCAGCTACGCTGGTGTCCCAGGCGATCAGCGCCGGGCTGGTGACATGGGCGCTGATGCACAAGGTGGACTGTATGGAACTGTCCGTCCGTAAAATCAGGGTTCACCGGGAGGTATTAAGAAGTATGCTGCAGATCGGTTTTCCTTCCGGGCTGCAGGCCTCCATGTACAGCATTTCCAATATGATCGTGCAGGCGGCGCTCAATCTGCTGGGCGTAGATACCATGGCGGCATGGACGGCTTACGGTAAGATTGACAGTGTTTTCTGGATGATCAATTCTTCCTTCGGCATTGCGCTCACCACCTTTGTGGGGCAGAATTTCGGCGCGGGCAAATGGGAGCGTGTGAAGAAGGGGACAAGGGTCTGTCTGGGAATGGCGGTAGGCGCCGCAATTGGATTAACAGCGGTTCTCATGCTGGCCGGGCGGTTTCTGCTTGGGATATTTACAGGGGATGCCGCAGTGGTGGAGATCGGGCTGACCATGATGCACAGCATTGCGCCTGCTTTTGTCATGTTTGTGTTTATTGAGATATTTTCCGGGTCGCTTCGGGCGCAGGGATATACTTTTGTGACCACTGTGATATCTGTGCTCGGGGTGTGCGTGTTCCGCATCATCTGGGTGGGACTGATCACGCCGGGGCAGGGACTGCGGCGGATCGTGGCATGTTATCCCATAAGCTGGATTCTGTGTGCGGCATTGGTGAGCGGTTATTATTTTTATAAGCAGAAGAGAATTATCCGGCGGATGGAAGAAAGGAATAGCCAGTAGGGTGGTTTTGTGAGTTTCAGAAAGAGGAGGAAGGGGTATATCTATGAATATTGATGCTTTTTTTGAGGAGCTGGATTCGTATTTTGAGAAAAATCAGGTGGAGAAGATCGATGAGTTTCTGACGGCGTCCCTGGCACAGGCTGGGGAGGAAGAGGATTATGCGGCTTATATATCCATCTGCAATGAGATGATTGGTTTTTACCGCAGTGTGTCCGCATTTCAGAAAGCCTATGCGGCGGCTGAGGATGTACTTCTCCTGATGGAGGAGTTAAAGCTTGAGGATACGGAGCATTTTGCCACCACGCTGTTAAACGCGGCCACCGCCTACAGCGCGGCGGGAGATTATGCGCAGGCGCTTCGGCTTTACCGGCAGGCCATGCAGATTTACGAAAGACTGTTGGGGCCGGAGGACTACCGTTTTGCGAGCCTTTACAACAATATGAGTATTATGCTGGAAAAGGCCGGAGAGAACGGGGAGGCTGTGGAGTGTGCGAAAAAAGCGCTTGCCATCATAGAGAAGCAGGAAGGAAATGAAGCGCAGACGGCCACCACGCTCACGAATCTGGCGTTGATCTATTTTAAAATTTCGGAGAATGAGGAGGCGAAGAAGTGTCTTGTGCGGGCCATAGGCCTGTTTGAACAGGCAGCGGGAGAGCCGAACGAGCACTACAGCGGCGCGCTGGCCGGAATGGGAGAAGCCTGTTTCCGGGACGGGGAATACGAGAAATCCCTGTCTTATTATGAGCGGGCTCTGGAGGATGTGAAACGGCACTACGGGGAAAACATGAGCTACGGCATTCTCTGTGAGAACTGCGCGGCGGTGTGCGGGGCGATGGGGAATGAGGAAAAACAGAAAAATTATGCGGACAAGGCACGTGAAGTGATCGTTGGTCTGCAGGGGAAGGCGTAGGAGGAGAAATTTTGCCGGAGAATACGGCGCCATTATTTTGGAAGTCGGAAAGCGGAAACGTCGGATATTGGCAGGAACGGTGGGAAAGTGATGAAGGGATTGGAATTATCGCAGAAATATTATGAGGCATACGGCAGGCAGATGATACGGACACAGTTCCCTGAGATCGCGGATCAGGCGGCTGTGGGGCTTGTGGGCTTTGGCTCCGAGTGCCTTGGATTTGATGACGAAATATCGTCGGATCACGATTACGGTCCGTCTTTTTGCATCTGGCTGCCGCGCGGGACATATTTACAGTGCGGCAACCGGATGCAGGCGGCTTATGACGCGCTGCCGAAGGAATTTATGGGTTGTGCTGCCCGTGTGGAGGAGGAGCAGGGAAAGGGGCGCGTCGGAGCGCTCTGTCTTGAGGATTTTTATCTGGAAATTTTAGGCCGGGACGGTGTGCCGAAGACGGATGCGGAATGGTTCGCGGTTTCGGAGACTGCGCTTGCCACGGCGACAAACGGTGCGGTCTTCGAGGACCCGTGCGGAAAATTCACCGGGATACGGGAGGGGCTTCTGGCCTATTATCCCAAAGAAGTGTGGCTGAAAAAGCTGGCGGAGAGTCTGGCGAAAGCGGCGCAGGCGGGGCAGTATAATTATGCCCGCGCCATGAAACGGGGGGAGCGCATTGCGGCGGAGATCGCCCTGACGGAGTTTGTGAAGGAGGCCATGCAGATTGTCTATCTGCTGAACAAAAAATATGCTCCCTTCTATAAGTGGATGCACAGGGGAATGCAGGAGCTTGCCATTTGCAGCGAAATCGGAGATATGCTCGCGCTTCTCTATCAGATTCCCGATCCGGCGGCTGCCTGGGAGGGCGTGGGAGCCGGGGACTTTCTCTACCATCTGAACACGGATGACGGCAGGGTGCTGGTGATCGAGGCGGTCTGCAATGTGCTGGTGCAGACCTTAAACGAGATGGGACTGTCCAACAGGCAGGATAATTTCCTGCAGAATCATGTGGGGGAGATTTTGGGGGAGATTTAAGCAGGGAATACTATATTTTGTGGAAAAGGACTCGTTGTCGGACGGATAAGGGGTCTTTTTTTGTGGGTGCAATATTGAAAAAACGGAAGAATTGTGCTACAATAATCAAGGATTATGTCCGGCTTATGTCAGTTCGGACGATGGACGGGATTAGACGGTTTTTGTTGTTACATAAAGGAACAAGGGGAAGAAAGAGGGATGAAAAGGATGAAGAAGAGCAGGCTTTATCGAATGGGATCGGCATTTCTGGCGGCGGTGATGGTATTTACCTGTATGCCTCAGGCAGGACTGTATGTCCGCGCGGAGGAGGATTCGGCGGTTTTTCTGGATGCGGATGAAGAGAAAACGGATGCGTCCGCTGCACCTTCCGAAGAAGAGCAGGAACCGCAGCCCGGGGAATCCACAAACGATGGGCAGCCGGATGAAAAACAGGAAGACAGCGATCCGGCGGAAGAAGGAAGCGGAGAAAATGACGACCGGCCGGGCCCGGAGGATACGGAACCGACGGCGCCGGAACAGGGAGAAGACCCAAGCGGTGTCGGCGATGAACAGCCGGAAGCAGGCGGGGATAACAATGCACCGGCGGATAACGGACAGGAGGATCCGGGGTCAGCGGATGCGGAAGCTGTTCAGGCGGCCGACGACGGAGATACCAAGCAGGAGCTTTCGGTTGATTTTATTACCAGGTCTGTGACGACAGACGATAAGACATATGACGGCAAAAAGCACAGCATCAGCGGCTTTGCGATCTGGACGCCGCAGGAAGCGGATCTGACATGGACGTTTACATTGACAGCGGAAAAGCTCCATTCTCATTTCCCGGCTCCGGCTGAGATGAAAAAAACATGGACTGCTGCGTTTACCTATAATGAAGCGGCGACTGCGTTTGCAAAGGCATATGAAGGCAATGCACCCACCGAATGCGGGCGGTATACGCTGGAGATTTCAGCTACGCCGAAAAATCCGGATGAGTACGAGTATGAAGCGAACGATCTGAAAGAGACGTTTACTTTTTCTATTCTGCCCCTGCAGAAAGAAGAGACAAAGCTTACAGGCGTACCGAAGATTGCGGATAAGGACTATGACGGCAGCCCCGTTGATCTTGTAAAGAGCATTCAAAATGCGAAGGTGCTGACCGATAAGGGCGTGGATATTTCAGATAAGGTGGTTCTGAAGTTTCGAGCGGAAGGGAAGAAAGAGGACGGCACAGAATACAGCCAGGAAATAGAAAAGGATACGGTATCAGAGTTGCTGCCTGTGGATGCCGGCAGCTATACGCTCTATGCAAGTCTTGTGGAAGATGGGACATATAAGTACGAGGCAAATAAATGGGCATTTCCTTTTGTGATCAGACGGCAGGCAGTGACGGTTGCCGTGAACGATCAGGAGATGCATGTGAAAAAGGGAGACCCGATAGAGGCGGGCACAGCCCTGTCACAGGGTGATTTTGAAAAAGACCTGTATCAGATTAAAGGGATTTTGGACAGCGAAAAGGACGAATTCACAAAGGAACTTAAGGTGCATGTCCAGCAGAAAGTGATTCTCACTGAGACGGGTATTTATGATCTGGAAGCGGCGGGGATCAAGGGGGAGGACTGGCCGAATTACGACATTACCTATACAGCGGGGAAGCTGACGGTTAAGGCCAGGTTCAAGCGCGTGGAGAATGAAGGCGTACTTAAGGCGGTCACAAATGTGCCAAACGGCCTGACGCTTGCGCAGATTGCAGAGCAGTACCTGTCCAAAAAGACGGCGGTTATTTATCTGGCCAACGGTGCCGAGGAGGAGGCGGATAAGGATTCTGTGTCGTCAAACGATATCAGGACTACCGCGCAGATTGAATGGGATACGGATAGGCCCGCACCCGGCACGAACTATAGCGAGAAGGAGAAAAGAGAGCAGAAGTTTAAAATGCAGGGCAAGGTCGTTCTGCCGGAGCTTGTATATGCGGAAAATGACGATAAGCGGATCGTGACGGTTGAGGTGAGCGTGCGGGAGGCATACGATGAAGGGCAGGCGCTGATGCCCGTTGCGGATATTCCGGGAGGTACGGTGTCCGCGAAGACGCAGGTAAGGCTGTCCACGCCGGAAGAAGGGGCTGCCATTTACTATACGGAGGACGGTTCCGATCCCCGCACTTCCAAGACGGTGCGTCTGTACAGCAGTGCGATTGAGATCAACCGCACCACGACAATACGGGCGATTTCCCGTCTTTACGGAAAGCGGGACAGCGAAGTGCTGAGAGTGACATATTACTGGACGCCGGGACAGAATTCCGGTGGGGAAGACCCGGATGATCCGGATAATTCCACGGTTCCGGATGAGGATATTCCCAAGGATGAGAACGGCAAGCCCATGGAGATTCCCAAGGATATGTGGGTCACGGATGTGACCGGGTATGTCTATACGGGCAAGGCGATCAAGCCGGAGGTGCGGGTTTACGATTACAAGAAACGGCTGGAGGAGAAAAAGGATTATACCATCAGCTATAAGAATAATGTAAACGCGGCGGATAAAAATGCGGTTAAGGCGCCCACGATTGTCATCACCGGCAAGGGCAACTATGAGGGAAAACTCAACAAGACCTTCACGATCGCACCGAAAAATATTACGGACGCGGATGTAAAGACGGATGACCTTACGGTTGCGTTTAACAACAAAGTGCAGAATCCTGTTCCGACAATTACATGGAACGGCAAGAAGCTTTCCGGCAAAAAGGATTATAGCATTAGCATTGGCAAAGGCACTGCAACCAGCACCGAGGTGCCGAGTGCAGCGGACAGCTACCCGGTTACGCTGACCGGAATGGGAAATTATACGGGTGAGAGAAAGATTACCTTCATGATTACACAGGGAACACCTGTTCCCAAGCTGACTGTCAGCAAAATTGCCGCAGTTACCTACACGGGGGAGGAATTTAAACCGGAACCCACGGTGAAGAATGGCAAAGAAATCCTTGAAAAAGACAAGGACTATAAGCTGACTTATGAAGACAATAAGGAAGTGGGAACGGCGTCCGTTATTATTACCGGCACCGGAGCGAGCGGCGGAAGCAAATATTTCGGCGTGAAGCGTGTGACCTTCCAGATTAAGGCTGCCGCTTTGATGAGCAAGGCAAAGGTGGCGTTTGATCCCGCTGTTTACACGGGAAGCGCAGTGGAGCCTGCATGTACGGTGACGATATCCCTGAAAGAAAATGGCGTCACTGTGAACCGCACGCTGGTTCGGGGTACGGACTATACCGTAACCTACCAGAACAATGTGAAGGCCGGAACCGCGACGGCGGTATTCGAAGGGAAAGGCTTTTATGGAGGCACTCTGAAAAAGACGTATAAAGTAAACGCTTACGATCTGGCGTCTGACCCGAATAAAAAAGTGGAGATCCAGACGCAGGAGGCTTATCCCTATATGAAGGGGGGGAGCGCGCCGAAGCCTGTTGTCAGGTTTGACGGGAAAAAACTGACGGAGGGAACGGATTACACCCTTTCATATAAGAACAACAAGGCGGCCGGAAGCATCGCCACCATAACCGTTAAGGGAAAGGGCAATTTCAAGGGAAGTGCGGTAAAAACCTACAAGGTTGACGTGCGGGATATTTCCAAAGAAGTGCAGGGTATTTCCGGCTCTAAGATAGTCGTGTCTGCGGCGGATAAGGTCTATCAGGCAAAGGCCAATGTTTACAAGACTAAAATTCAGGTGCTGGATATGAACGGTAAAGCCCTCGCGGCGGGCAGTGATTATGATAAAAATGTCGTTTATACCTACGCGGAATATATTAATGTGGGAACGACCGATCCAAGCGACACAACAGCCAGAAAAACCGGCGATCCGGTGAAAGCCACGGATATTATACCTGCAGGGGCGCTGATTCAGGTAACGGTCAATGCAAAAGGCAGCAATTATCAGGGAACGGCGACAGGTACTTACCGGTTCGTCCGGGCCGATCTTGCAAAAGCAAAAGTGACCGTGCCGCAGCAGACCTATACAGGGAAGGCAATTGAGCCGAAGGCATCTGACATTACGGTGACATTGAGCGGTATGGTTTTATCTCCGAATGATTTCACGGTTGTTGGGTATTCCAATAATATCAATAAGGGAACCGCAAAACTGACCATTCAGGGAAACGGCAACTATGGCGGCACGAAGACGGTTACCTTTAAGATAAAGGGAAAGAGCCTGCTCAGTCAAATATTCGGGTAATTATCGTAAAATACTTGCATAATTTTCATATTCGAGTAAAATAGAAGTATATGCGATGATATTATGTCAATGCCAATATGGGTATCTGATGGCCAGATATAGTAGGAGATGAAGGAGCGATCCCTATATGGCGGGGTTTGAGGTTGCAGGGAGAAGACTGAGGACGGAGGCCGATTATAAGGCGGCTCTCCGGGATCAGGAACTGATACAGAAGATCCGCTCCCAGGTTGACATGGATCAGCCGGGAGCGGTCATTACTCTATATTCTGATATGCAGGCGGGGAAGTACCGTTTCGAGACGGTGGTCGGAAACGATTTTGACGATGAAATTTATGAGCTTGCGGAAAAGTATAAAAGTCAGGGCTATCATAAGGACAGCCGGATTTCTCCCCGAAAAGGGCGGGGAAAGAAACCAAAACAGAAGAATGTGAAGCAGCAGAAGGCGAAGCAGTCGAAACCGAAGAAGGTTTCGCTGGATGATTACGATGCTGACATGCAGAAAGAGATTCTGGCGCAGATAAAGAAGCGTGACAGACGACGCAGGCTTCTCGTTATTCTCTGTAGTGTTGTGGCCGTTGGGTGCTTTGGCTATTTTGGTGTGTACTCATTTTTTGCCGGAAAAAATGAGATGGACTATGAGAATCTTTCCCAATTGAAAGGGAACAACGCCCTGACGGGGAGCCTTTTTAGCGGCGTAACCATACATTATACGGAAGAGGAAGAGATTGAGCTGGAGGTGCTGGAAGAGTACCAGACCCTCTATAATAAAAATAAAAGGCTAATCGGATGGCTGAAAATTGACGATACTATTATAGACTATCCGGTGATGCAGACAGCCAATAACGAATACTATCTGGATCATAACTTTAATCAGGAGTATGACAAGAATGGGAGTCTGTTTCTTGATAAGGATTGCGACGTGGTGCGCAGAAACACCAACCTGATCATATACGGACATCATATGAAGTCCGGGAAGATGTTCGGAAACCTGAACAGCTACAGCAGTGAGGCATACGGCAAGAAACATTCGCTGATCCAGTTTGATACGATCTATGAGAAGGGAACCTATGAAGTGATGTATGTGTTCCGTTCCAGAATCTATAACGAAGATGAAGTGGTGTTTAAGTATTATCAGTTTCTGGACGCGGCCTCGGAAGCGGAATTTAATTCCAATATGCAGGAGATGGCGGCGCTGTCTCTGTACGATACCGGTGTTACGGCGACCTACGGTGACGAGCTTCTGACCTTGTCCACCTGTGACAGCTCTGAGACAGATGGAAGGTTTGTGGTGGTAGCGAAAAGAGTCAGTTGATATACAAAAGACTGGTTGACATAAATTTAGAATGTGTAAAGGGAATGAGGAGATACACCATGGCGAAAAAAACAACAGAAAGAAAGCCGAAGAGAAGATTAAGGAAGACAGCCAGACGGAGTCTGGCGGCGGTATTGATGGTCACTTCCATTGCGGTGGCCGCTATTCCTGCGCCGGAGAACCTGGCTGATAATCCGGGGGCGAGAGCAGAGGATGCGGTGGAGTCGCCGGTGGCCTATGTGGATGCGGAAGAGGCCGGATTATTAGGCACTCCTCCCCAAAATGACTATGTTTTGCCATATACGGGACCTTCGGTTGGTCATGATATAACCAACAAAGCGGAATTGGAGGAATATGTTATCGCTCCGGCTGTTAAGCGTGGTGATATTGTGGCTACGGAGATTGCGACGTATCGAGGATCTGAGCTATATCTCACGTGGCAGTTTATTTATAAGCCCGTTGGCAACAAAAACGGCCAGGTACTTAACTATAATGATGAGTTTCCTGTAGATTTGGTGGATCTCGGACTACAGCCGAATAAGTCATATTTTTCAGTTTACCAGAAAGCCTATGATAAGTATTTTGAGAAGCCGGAAGACCTTAATCAGGGCAGTGACCCGCAGCTGCAACTGGATAATATGGATAATCTTCGAATAACTGCGGATAGTTCTGCACCCGGTGGGTTTACTTATGCAGATTTTTATCCGACGGTTCCTGTAGTTTTTACATTTAGGGATTATGACAGTCTGTCAAATGCGGTAACGCTGGCTGAAAAGTATCAAAAATATTTTGAAACTTATTTTCCGGCGGATTATGAGAGAATGAAGGCCAGTGTCAAGGCGTTCTGGGATGAACATGACAAACTTGCTGCCAGTGATAAGCAGGAGGATAAAGATAAAGCCAAGGATATGGTTGCTGCTGACGATCCTCTTGGCGTGCAGCCTGCGCCGTTGTCGAGAGCGCCTTCCGATTTGGACAGGACGGGAAGGATAACTTTTTTCTGTGAACATAACCGGGTTTTAAAAGGGACGGGTTATACATTGGAGCTTGCGGCGGACGCAAGGCTTGACGCAGAACCGGAGACAAATGTGTATGTAGCACATGGCGGCAATGCGGAGGGACTTCTTGATTATAAAGACGACGGAAACGGTTATTTGGTAGAGAGGGAAGCCGTTACGCTTACGGCCATTTGTTACAGGGCTTTTGCGGGAGTACATAATGTCAAGCAGATCAAGATTGACGAGAATGTGCGTACGATTGAGCAGAGTGCGTTTGAAGGTGCACGTATCAGCAGTGTCAGCATCGGTAACGCGGAGAGAATTGGAGACAGAGCCTTTTACAACTGTATTGATTTGAAGGAAGTCAAATTTACAGATACGGCTCCGACGGGTGAGATTGGAGTAGAAGCTTTTTATGGTTCGGGAATCAACACGAAGCTTTCCCTTCCGTCTGTTCTGACCAAAATAGAATATGGTGCGTTTGCAAACTGTCCGGATTTAGGTGAGGTTCAGTTTGCGGATACCGGTTTGCCATGCAGAGTAGGCGACTATGCGTTTTATGGGAACAAAAGATTGACCGACGTGAATTTTGGCCGGATTCGCATTGAAAAGATTGGTAAATGCGCGTTTGCTATTGAGGCGCCGAGCGGCGATTCCATGACGAAATTTAGTTTTCCGGGCGAGAGCTTAGTAGAGATGGATGATTATGTCCTTGCTAACCGCCGTGGGCTTGAAACAGTTAATATTGAAAATTATACGAGAAAAGTGCCGGTACACACCTTTTATAATTGTTTCGGATTAAAGAAGGCTGAATTTTCGGATAAATGTGGTGCCGCGTCTTTTGATCCTGAACTGTTTAAGGACGTGACGGAAGACAGCTTCTGTGTGTACGGACCAGAACTTTACGCCGGCAGTCCGGCGTTCCCAAGAACCAGTACGTGGGATGCGGTGCGTACCGATGGCAAGGGTATTCCCTATGTCTATATGAAAGACGGTAAAAAGCATTACGAGATGGCGCTTACGAGTGATGACGGAACGAGATACCGCTATTCAGCCAGTGAGGATGGCACACTGATTTCCTGCGCCCTGATTACCCGGGACCCCGGAATGGTGGATCTGGTTATTCCTGAGAATATCGGAGATATTAAGATAAAGAGCATTGGAACGGGATGTTTCGATGATAAGGATCTACGCGCTGTGATCCGAACCATCACCATAAAGAATAATTCCGTGGCTGAAATCGGCGACAGCGTGTTCCGTGACCTGAAAAAGCTGATAAAGGTGCGGATCGGTGACTCTGTGACAAGTATCGGTGCCAATGCTTTCGCAGGCTGCTCGAGTTTATATGATGTTTACTTTACCAAGCCTGCCGCAGGACATTCGGCATTAAAGATCGGGACGGATGCCTTTGTCACAACAGGCGACCACCTGACCTTCCATGGGGATATCGTGGAGGGGTATGCGCCCTTCGAGTGGGCTACGAATCCGAACAATGTGCTGAGAGACCCGGATCATCCGAACTATCCGCCGGTGAACATCTGTTACCAGAGTCTCTGGGACAGTGAACAGGGTGCGCATCTGACGGTGATGCCCGATAAGTCAACCGGAGAGGTGACACTTCTGGATTACCCGAAGTTTCAGGATCTGGAGAATCTTAGCAGGGATGATGAGCTGCAGGATTTCTGCCGTGACATGGAGGAGTACTACTATTATACGGTTTATGATACCGACAGCGCGGAGGTGAATACGCTGCGGCATGAGTATGCGGTGATATTTGATGCAAAGCGTACGGGGGCTCTAAGTGTCACACTGAATGGCAGGGAGATTCCTAAGGCTGATTATGATGACGAATTGAATCTCAGATACGGTCCGTGGATCAATCCGGTTTACTGCAGCGGCGCATGGCTGGAGTACAGGGATGTGCAGGATGATACGGCGAAAGGAAAGCTGACGGATTTCCTGTTTAAACCTCTTGTTGTGCAGGCGATCGGGAATCCGAAGCCTTACTTTGAAGCTTATCCATATAATTTCATGGATAACTATCAGAATTATTTAGATCCTAATATAGATTATAGCGCACTGCCGGAATATAAGCAGGTGCCGGAGAAGGTGTGGGGATTCATTCACGCGACGCAGGATATCTATGTGCCAAAGGGCGTAGATTCCATAGATGTAATTACCTACATGGAGCAGAACCGTGACAACTATAATAAGTACATCAAGGACCGCCCGGCGGATACTATGTACACTACAACTCTGGGCGGGGCGGTTCCCGGACTGTTCAGCGGTTATTATAAGGATTACGATGAGGACGATGACGAAAGGGAAAATGCCGTAAAGGGTAACGATACGATACAGAGTGTTATCCTGACAGATGTAAAATCCCTGCCGGATTATGCCTTTGATGACTGTGAGCAGTTGACGAGGGTGGAAATCCCGGCAGTGACGAAGGTGGGTAAACTTCCGTTCCGTAACTGTGAGAATCTGATCAATCTGGTGGGCAGTGCGGATTATCCTGCTGAGAGAGGTATTCTCTACGAGAGGCACAAGGATGCGGACGGCAATGACCGATATCGGATTATTGAATGTCTGCTGGCGAGGGGAAGGAGCGGTACCGGTGAGGAGATGTCAGTCTCCACCATATCCTCCGCGACAGACAGCCTGATTCCGTTCCTGTGTGAGACTTGCGAGACGGATAAGGACGGAAGCAATGTTCTTCCTGCTATTGCAGAGGGCGCTTTTGAGGGATGTAAGTATATTTCTATTGTGAATCTCACCGATGCGGCAGGGTTGAAGACTATACCGAAGGATGCCTTTAAGGATTGTAAGAATATAGGACAGATGATTCTGCCCGGTTCTGTGAACAAGATTGGAGATAATGCCTTTACCCGCACAGAGACGTCGGGCACGACTCACGCGAATGTGACGATTTACGGCAGAGAGGTGGATATAGCGGATAATGCTTTCACGCCGAGAAGCGATTTCACGATCTACTCTTATGAGGATTCGGCGGCGAAACGGTATACGGACAGATATCAGATTGATTTCCAGCCGCTTAACGCATGCAGGGTATGGTTCTATGATTACGACGGTACGCCTCTTGGCGGTGCGCTGACGGTAGATAAGGGAACAAGAGTGACCGATCTGCCGGCGGAAGCCCAGAAGGTTATGGAGGCAAATCACAGGCCCGGTTATAACTTTGACAAGTGGATGAGTGACGAGGGCAAGACACTGGATGATCCGATTGAGAACGATATGACTGTTTTCGTGGCGCAGTATACCAGTGACGGTACGCTTGTTGACGGCAAGTGCAGTGTACAGTTTGTACATGGCCGTACGGGACAGGTGTTCAGCGGAAGAGGTGCGGACGATAACGACAGGTATCTGATTGTGCCGGGAACCAGCTTTGCAGATCCCTTAAACGGCGGACTGCCTACACCGGTACCTTCACCGAACCCGACCGAGGATGGGTATACGTTCCTGAATGAATTCAGGACAGACGCGGGCGAGGTATGGACGCCTGAGACGATTATCAGCCGGAATATGACGGTGCTTGCACTCTTCGGACAGTCGGGAGGAGATGGAAATAGCAGCGGCGGTTCTACCAGCGGTGGTTCTACCAGCAACGGCTCCACTACGAGCAGAGGCTCTACCAGCGGCGGTTCCACAACAAGCAGGGGAAGCAGCAGCAGTAGTAAAAAGAGCAGCTCCACAAGCAGCAGCTCTACCTCCAGCAGCTCCACAAGCGCTACATCGACCACTTCAAGCGGTGTAGGACAGTACACGGTATTTGTGGAAGGCGGAAGCGGCTCCGGCAGCTATGCGCCGGGCACGGTAGTTATTATCTCGTGCTATATGCCTGCAGACGGTATGAGATTCGAGAAGTGGACGACAGAGTCAAACGGCGTGGCTCTTGCCAGCACGACGATGACGACAACCACCTTTACGATGCCGGCCAACAACGTGACGGTTAAGGCGAATTACGTGGAGGCTCCTGCGACGCCTGCGGTAGCGGTGAATACCGGCGGCGGTAATGGCGGCGGAAGCGGCAATGGCAGCAACACCGGCACAACCGGCGGCAACGGCAATACCAGAGTGGATATAGAGAAGCCGGGTATCTCCAACAGAGATCTGGCGACGGCTAACACGAACGGTTCTTCGGATAACTTCATTGTGAAGATTTCCGAGACGGATGAGGCGACCAGAGCAGTGGCGGCGGCCCTCACAAACAAGTACGGTACACTGGACAATATCCTGTACTATGCAATGGATATCAGTCTGTATGATTCTACCGGAACCACAAAGATTACGGATACCACGGGACTGTCGGTAGATATCACGATCCCGATTCCGGATTCATTGGTGGCTTATGGCGGTAACAACATGGCGGGTGCGGTTATTAACGGCGATCAGTTAGAGAGCCTGAACGAGAGCTTTACCACGATAAACGGTGTACCTTGTATCCGTTTCCGTGCGACGCACTTCTCGCCTTATACGGTTTATGTGGACACCGGAAATCTGGTGGAGGGCATGCTTGACGTGACGCCCAAGACCGGTGACCCGATTCATCCGAAGTGGTTCTTATCGCTCGGGCTGGCTTGTCTGTCGATCATTTTGTTCCTGAAGAAGGACAAAAAGGTGAAGGCAAAGGCATAAGGGATTTATATCCCGAGGGGGAATCTTATGAGGAAACAAATAAGAAAGCTGATCGGCACGTTGTTTTTGGTAACAGCGATTGTCGTGACACAGATTCCTGTATCAGATGTGGAGGCGGAGGATTCCTCCGCCGCATCTGATTTTCAGATGAATGGAACTACATTAGTGAAGTATAATGGCACGGCTGAGAACGTGTCTGTTTCTAATCAGGTTAAAAGGATAGATACGGAAGCCTTTGCGGGGAATGACTATGTGCGCAGCGTTACCTTGGGTGATGCGGTGGAGGTTATTGGCGCGAGGGCTTTTTCCGATTGTGATAATCTGGAGAGCGTGACGGTTCCCGACAGTGTGACGGTGATCGAAAACGCGGCATTTTCCAACTGTCCTTCTTTGAGGAGGGTTTCTGTCGGGAAGGGGCTTGAGAGCCTTGGAAACGGTGCTTTTGCGGGAGATTATAGTCTGGCGTCCGTGGATTTTTCCAGCGATAATCCGTATTTTGTCTGCGACGACGGCGCGATCTATAATAAAAAAGGCTGGGATGTGCTTTATCAGGTGCTTGCGGGCAGAAAGGCGGATTCTTACAGTATGCCGTCTTCCGTGTACAAGATCAGGCCCTATAGTTTCTGGGGCGATTATCATTTACAGGATGTGAGTATCAGCAGCAATGTGTCAGAGATTACGGGGTATGCGTTTTCTAACTGCAAGAATCTGAAGGTGGTCAGCATTCCGTATTCCGTGAAAAGTATTGACATGAAGGCTTTTGAGGACTGTGTCAGACTCCGGGATATCACGATTCCGATCTCAGTAAGCTCGATTCACTCCACGGCTTTTGACGGCTGTACGAAGCTGGAGATTCATGCGGAGGCCGGTTCCTATGCAAAGAGTTTTGCCCAGACGCTTGTTCTCGATGATATAGAGGTTTCTGAGTATGAGGAGGCGCCGATTCCCGGAAGCGTCAGTGAGAACAGCGCGGACGGGGCGGATACGCCGGTTGTGGGGCCCGTGGACTATTACCATGAGGTAACCCATATGAACGCCATGGAAGCGGAGGAGGACGATCCCCGCGTGAAGGCAAAATCACGTGTGGTCGGGCAGGAAGTCTATGTGCTGGTGGATAATGCCAAAGCAACCGTGAACGTGGGAGGCACCGGGGAGATTCTGGGCGGCGAGCCTGTTGTGGAGGAGCCTGATCTGGATACGGTTCCCGGCCTTGCGGGATCGGAGGATGCCAAGGGCGGCTCCTTCCCGAAATATACGGTGGTAAATGGCGAGTCGATAGCGGCGCAGGCTTATTATGACGAAGATATGACTTCCTGTGAGATACCGTCGGGTATCCGCCGGATCGGGGAATTTGCTTATGCAAGGTCGGCTCTGAATACGGTAAGGATTCCCGATGGCGTTGAGGAGATCGGTTATGCGGCATTTTATCACTGCAACGATTTGACTGATGTGGTCATTCCTGACAGTGTAAAAGAGATAGGCGTTTCCGCCTTTGACAGGACACCCTGGCTTTCCGGCTGGAAAGCGAACGCAGGCGAAGCTGGGGAATTTCTCATCGTGGGTGACGGCATTCTGCTGGCATACAGGGGAAATGGCGGCGTCGTTGCGATTCCTGACTCCGTAAAAATGATCGGCCCGGAAGCGTTTAAGGGATTGAGCAGTGTGGACGGCGTACAGATTCCGGACAGTGTCTCCGTGATCGGCGAGGGTGCCTTTGAGGACTGTGTGAATCTGGCGACGGTTCATGGGGCGGAGGGAGTGAAACAGATCCGTGACAGAGCTTTTGCAGGCTGTCCCATAAGAACAGTTACCATTCCGGCCTCTGTGGAGCAGATCGGCCTCCGGGCTTTCGACAATGAGAACATAAAGGATGGCGTGATTTATTTTGCGGGCGATCAGCTTCCGGCACGTTCCTATGAAAATGCGTCTACGAAGCTCTATCGGGATACCTACAGAGGACAGGTCTTTACGGGAACCCGCATTGCCGTGATTCCGGCAGGTGTAACAGATTTAACAGATACCTGTCTTTCCAATGTGGGAGGCGATTTTACGGGCGTTATCTGCAGAAAGAAAGCAGCGGCGGGTAAAAATGCCGGAGAGTCTTCGGACGAGGAGGACAGTGATTCGACGGATGCGTCTGAAGATGCGAACACCGAAAATCAAGATAGTAGAAAAAATACGGAGAACGAAACCGAAGAAGAGCCGGAAGAAGAGGGCGGCATACTCACTATTCTGGCAAGAAGGGGAGGCGGTCCCGGTCCAGGGGAAACCGTGGAGATAAACGGAACTGTATATACGCTGGAAGCGGGTGAAGAGCGGATTTCCGATACAAATGCCGAGAAACCGCAGAGCGGTATTACCGTAAAGAACAGCAGCTACTCGATACCGCAGGACAGCCTGATCACGGCGGTTATGGAAGGCGGAGAGGGCTGTTATCAGATCGATATTGCCGACAGCGAAGAGGCGAAGACAAAGATTGGGGATGTGTATAAGTCGATCTACGGTAATAAGCTGCCGCATTCCCTGCATGCTTATGAGATTACCATGACGGATACAACGACCGATGTGCCCATCACGGGACTCGGCAAACAGCGGGTGGAGATTACCATGCCCCTGCCTGCCGGAGTACTGCAGGAAAATCTGCACGTGGTATGTCTGGATGAGGACGGCCAGCTCGAAGAGGTGGACAGCCGCATCGTCTCTCTGGATGGCGGGGACGCAGTGGCATTTCAGGCGGCGCACTTCTCGGCCTATGGTATTTACAATTATGGTACAGGTCCGGCAGTGGCGGATGTGAAGGATGGGCAGGCGGTGTTTGTCTCGCTCGGGAAAAAGGATGCGTCACCCGACACCGGGGACAACAGCATTCATCCCAAGTACTTCCTCTGCGCAGGACTGTTCTTTGCGGCGATGGCCATGTTTTTCTATCAGAAGACGACATGGGCAAGGTGGAAGAGAAGACTTCGCCGGATCAGCAGAAAATAAAATAGGTATATGTGCATAAAATGACTCCCGGCATACTATATATGTAAAGCCGGGAGTTTTTTTGTACGATGGACAGGGTAAAGAGACAGCTTGGATGCAATGAAAAGATGCAGTACAGCGTGGCCACGGAGGAAGTCTGCGTGGCTGTTTTAGATACAGGGATAGGCAGTCACCCGGATTTTGAGGGTCGGGTGGTTGCCTTTCACGATTTTGTGAATGACAGACAGGATTCTTATGATGACAGCGGACACGGAACCCATGTGGCCGGGTGTATCGGTGGCAGCGGCCGGCTCTCAGGCGGTCGTTTCAGTGGGATTGCGCCCACCTGCAGGCTCTGTGTGGGGAAGGTTCTTGACGAGAAGGGGGAGGGTAGTATTGAGAGCATGTACCATGGCCTTCTCTGGGTTTTGGAGAACCGCCTGCGCTACCGGATCCGGGTGCTCAATATCTCCGTTGGCATTGGTGAAGACGGGGATCAGGAAAGGGTGGAGGAGCTTTCGGGACTTTTGGAGAGGGTCTGCGAGCAGGGAGTCGTAGTGGTCTGCGCCGCCGGAAATAAAGGGCCCGGGGAAGGAACGCTGTCTCCTCTGGGAGAAAGTCGCAGCGTCATTACCGTTGGCTGCCATGAGGGCGGATATTTTGGTGCGAGAAGAGATCTGTGCGAGAATTATTCCGGCAGAGGGCGGGAGGATCTGCCCTACAGAAAACCGGATCTGGTGGCACCGGGCACGGACGTGGTTTCCTGTAATTTAAACTGGCGCCGGGACAGGAGAGGCGCGTACCGCGATGCCTATACAAAGAAAACCGGCACATCCATGGCTACGCCCATTGTTTCCGGCGCGGCGGCGCTCTATCTGCAGAAATACCCGTTCAGCAACAGCAGGCAGGTAAAGCGGCAGATGGTCTACACGGCAAGGGACTTAGGGGTCGAGTGGAACAGACAGGGCTGGGGGATGCTGGATATAGAAAAATTGTGCAGTTATTATTGACAGAGTCGGGTATATTGTATACAATTATACGAGGTGAAAGAAAACGGGAGATGTGCCCACGCGTATGCGGCAGACTCTCGTTCATGCGCCGTTAAAGAAAAGAAAAAAATACGGTGTAGAAGTGAGGAAGGAAATGACGAACTACGATAAGAAGTATGATGCGAACGACAAGTATTCCCTTCGGGGGCGCGTGTTCCAGAGGCTGCGGGAAGACATCCTGAGCGGCAAGTACAAGGAGCACGAGGAATTAAAGGAAGTGGCGATCGGTGAGGAACTCGGTGTGAGCCGCACCCCGGTCAGAGAGGCGTTCAGACAGCTCGAGCTGGAGGGGCTGATCCGGATTGTCCCCAATAAGGGCGCTTATGTGACGGGAATTACGGCGAAGGATGTGAAGGATATCTATATGATCCGTTCTCTGCTGGAAGGATTGTGTGCCCGACTTGCTACGGAGAAGATTTCGAAAGAACAGATGGAGGAGATGGAGGAGAATATCTATCTGGCGGACTTCCACGAGGATAAGGGGCATTTAGACCAGATCGCGGAGCTGGACAACCGCTTCCACGATATCCTGTATGAAGCCTGTGATTCCAAGCTTTTGGAGCATACCCTGAAGGACTTCCACCGCTATGTGCTGCGCGTCAGACAGAAGACGCTGGCGACCAATACGAGGGGACGGGCCTCCAACGACGAGCACAGGCAGATTATGGAGGCCATTAAGTCGGGGGATGCCGGGCTTGCGGAAAAGCTGGCGAATCAGCACATGATTAATGCCTATGACAATATGGTGAAAAACGGTTTGAAGGAAATTTACGGCGAAAACGCAGAAGAAAGTGCGAAAGAGAATACGGATACTAAATAGTCGTGAAACCAGATAACAGAAAACAGCAGCGCGGCTTATGCGGCGGGAAAGGTGACAAAGCAATATGGAAAAAATCAAAATGACAACCCCTCTCGTGGAGATGGACGGGGACGAGATGACAAGAATTATCTGGAGAATGGTCAAGGACGAGCTGTTACTGCCATATATCGATCTTAAAACGGAGTATTATGACCTGGGGCTGGAGCACCGCAACGAGACTGACGATCAGGTTACGATAGACTCTGCGGAGGCCACGAAGAAATACGGGGTGGCGGTTAAGTGTGCGACGATCACTCCCAATGCGGCAAGAATGACGGAGTACAAGCTGAAAGAAATGTGGAAGAGTCCGAACGGCACGATCCGGGCAGCGCTCGACGGCACTGTGTTCCGTATGCCCATTATTGTGAAGGGAATCGAGCCTTATGTGAAAAACTGGGAAAAGCCCATCACATTAGCCAGACATGCTTACGGGGATGTTTACAAAAACACCGAGATCAAGGTGCCGGGCGCCGGAAAAGCGGAACTGGTATTCACAGGGGCGGACGGCACGGAAATCAGGGAGACCATCCATGAATTTGACGGCCCGGGTATCTTACAGGGCATACATAATACGGATGAGTCCATCAGAAATTTTGCAACAACCTGCTTTAACTATGCGTTGGACACGAAGCAGGATTTATGGTTTGCAACGAAAGATACGATTTCCAAGAAGTATGATCATAATTTCAAGGATATCTTTCAGGAGATTTATGATGCGGAATACAAGGAGAAGTTCGAGGCGGCCGGCATTGAGTATTTTTATACACTGATCGACGATGCCGTGGCGCGCGTCATGAGGGACAAGGGCGGTTTTATCTGGGCATGTAAAAACTATGACGGTGACGTGATGAGTGATATGGTATCTTCCGCTTTTGGCGACCTTGCCATGATGACTTCCGTGCTGGTATCACCAAGCGGAGCCTATGAGTATGAGGCGGCTCATGGCACGGTGCAGAGACATTATTATCAGTATTTGAAGGGAGAGAAGACGACCACCAACTCTGTGGCAACGATTTTTGCATGGACAGGGGCGCTCAGAAAGCGCGGCGAACTGGATGGCATTTCAGAGCTTGTGGCATTTGCGGATAAGCTGGAAAAAGCCTCCATCCAGACAATCGAAGAGGGCAAGATGACAAAAGGCTTGTCACTCATTTCCTCCCTGCCGAACGTAACCGTTCTCGACTGCGAGTCCTTTATTAAGGAAATCAAAAAGACGTTGGAAACATTGTTATAAAGTATAGATGTAAATGACGGGACGCCGTGCAGCGTCCCGTCCGCTTTATTCTTCCAGCGACAACTCCTCCCACTTCTCATACAGCGCCGCAAGCTCCTCCTCGTTCCCCTCTTTCTCGCGGTTCAGCTCCTGGAGCTTTGCCACATTCGTACATACATCGGGAGAGACCATAAGCCCGTCTATCTCTTCGTTGCGCTTTTCCAACGTCTCAATCCGTTCCTCGCATTTTTTCAGATCGTTTTCCCGTCTGCGTTTAGCAGCCTGCTGTTCCTTCATGGCCTTCCAGTCCTGTTTTGCAGCGGATGGGAGGCCGTCCGTTCTGCTATCGGTGACGGCGGCTTTTCCCGGCTGGGAGGCTGCAAAGGAGGCGTCGGTTTTGGCAAGCTGTTCTTCCTTTTTCTCTAAATAGTAATCGTAATTTCCCAGATAGTTTGTCAGCGTCCGGCGGTTCAGGTCAAGAATCCGATGGGCCGTTTTGTTAATAAAATAGCGGTCGTGGGAAACGTATAGCACGGTTCCCGTGTAGGCGCAGAGGGCATCCTCCAAAATTTCCTTGGACATAATGTCCAGATGGTTGGTGGGCTCGTCCAGGATCAGGAAATTGGCCTCGGAGAGCATAAGCTTGGCAAGGGAGAGTCTGCCCCGTTCTCCGCCGCTTAAGGTTTTAATGGTTTTAAAGACATCCTCCCCTGTAAAGAGGAAGGCCGCCAGTGTATTTCGGATTTCCGTGTTGTTTAAGGTCGGGTAGTCGTCCGAAATTTCCTGAAACAGCGTTTTTTCGGGGTGGAGCACATGATGCTCCTGATCGTAGTAGCCGATGGAAACGTTTGTGCCCAGCCGGATGGTTCCGCGGTCAGGAGGCAGAAGCTCGTTGATGATTTTCAGGATGGTTGTCTTTCCCGTACCGTTGTCGCCGATGACAGCCACGTGCTCGCCCTTTTTCAGATCAAAGGAAAGGTCTTCAAAGAGAGTGAGGGGGCCGAATGCCTTGGACAGCCCTTCCACCTGCAGCACGTCATTGCCGCTCTGGAATTTCGGCTCCAGCGTCAGGTGCATATCTGCGCGGATCTCCACGGGTTTATCCAATACTTCTATTTTTTGCAGCATCTTTTCACGGCTCTCCGCGCGTTTGATAGATTTTTCGCGGTTGAAGGACCTAAGCTTTTCAATCACCGCTTCCTGATGTCTGATTTCCTGCTGCTGCTTCATATAAGCGTGATAGGCGGCGGTGCGGAGCGTTTCCTTTTCGGCGGCGTAGGAGGAGTAATTGCCGGAAAAAACGGTTGCAGCCGTATTGTCCAGTTCAATAACCTTGTTCGCGATCCTGTCAAGAAAATAGCGGTCATGGGAGACGATAATCACCGCGCCTTTATAGTTTAAAAGATAAGTTTCCAGCCAGGCGATGGACTGCAGATCCAGATGGTTGGTGGGCTCGTCCAGAATGATCAGATTCGGCTTGAGCAGAAGGAGCTTTCCCAGTGCGACTCTTGTTTTCTGGCCGCCGGACAGCGTGGAAACGGATTTGCTAAATTCTTCTTCCGCAAAGCCAAGCCCCTTTAACACGCCCACAAGCTCGCTCCTGTAAGCATAGCCGCCCCCGGTTTCGTAAGCGTGGGTCAGGGCGGCATAGCTGTCCATCAGCTTATCCAGAAGGTCTCCGGATGCGGTTTTCATCTGCAGCTCTATGGTGTGCATCTGCTGTTCCATATCAAGGATTTCCTGTTTGACGCAGAGAAGCTCCTGATAGATGGTATTCTCCCCGGACACGGCTTCGTGCTGGGAGAGATATCCGACGGTTTTGTCCTTTGAAAAGGTCACAAGCCCTTCGTCTGCGGGCAGTTCGCCCATAATGATGCGCAGCAGTGTGGTTTTTCCTGCGCCGTTTATGCCTACGATAGCGGCTTTCTCATTATCTTCTATATGAAACGATACATTTTTCAGTACGGGAATCTCGTTAAAAGATTTATGAATGTTGCTGACGGATAAAATCATTTTTACTGCACCTTGCCTTTCTTACCTGCATATACTGTTCAGTTTACAGACCGGGAGCGTTCATGTCAATCTAATCAATTGACAAAAAATTAACATAAGCGTAAGATGAAAGAAGAATTTAACGGAGGATACGGTTGTGGAAGAAAAGGAAATTTCACAGGCTGTTGTTGGCCGTCTGCCAAGATATCTGCGTTATCTGGGAGAGCTTCGGGATGAGGGGATCGAGCGTGTTTCTTCACAGGAACTTTCCGATATCATGCATGTGACGGCTTCACAGATCAGACAGGATTTGAATACCTTCGGCGGCTTCGGGCAACAGGGATACGGCTATAATGTGGGCTATCTCTATGACGAGATCGGAAAAATACTCGGCCTGAACAGGGAGCACAGACTGATTATCGTGGGCGCCGGGAATTTGGGACAGGCGCTGGTTAACTATACGGATTTTGAACGGCGCGGTTTTCTGTTTCTTGGCATTTTTGACCATGATCAGAAGGTCTGCGGGAAAAAGATCCGGGGCATTACGGTTCGTCCGATGGAGGAAATGGCGGATTTTATCCGGGAAAACCAGATTGATATTGCGGTACTTACCGTACCCAAGAATTCCGCGGCGGAGGTGGCGGAGCTGCTTGCCGCCGACGGGATCAGGGGGATCTGGAATTTTGCGCATGTGGATCTGCAGCTTCCCAGGCATATTCAGGTGGAAAACGTACATCTGTCGGACAGCCTGATGAAGCTGTCTTATAATCTCGCCTCAAACGGCAGAGATGATTTACAATGGGCAGAATCCGGACAGGAAAGCCGGAGTCTGAACTGAACAGAAAGGCGTGGTGGTAATGGCCAGATCGGATGAGGTATTTAAAACGGCGCTGGTGGGGAAGAAGATCCCTATTTTGACGTTGGACAATAAGTGGCACAAGCTCTTTACACAGGCGGAGTTTACCCCGGAGTTAAAGGGGCTGGAAAAGAACCTGAACGATCTTTTGAAACGGCAGGCGAAGCTGAATACAGAAAGCAAAGAGCTGAAAAAACTGAAAAAAAAGCTGATGGATGAGGTCGTGATTCTGGCTGACGCGATGGGGGACCATCCCACCAAAAAGCAGGACAAGGAGATGGCGGATCACAAGCGTCTGATAGAAGAGTGTAATGAAAAGATGGACGCTTATGAGGAGGAGATGGTAGAACTGCCAAGACAGATCAGCCAGCTCAACAACCAGCTTATGCTGATCACGATGGACGTGTGCTACCGTAAGCTGCAGCAGAATACGAAGGAGCTTTCGGAGATTGAGGAATGGATCAGCGGCATCCGGCGGGAGCTGAAAAAGAAGGTGGTGCGCAAGCAGGAGAAAGAGGCGGTGATCAACAGGCTCTATGCATATATGCACGATATTTTCGGCGCAGAGGTGATCGAGCTTTTTGATATGCAGTATGACCCGGAAGAAAAATACCGCAGGAAAGAGACGGCGGAACAGGCGGCAGGCCAGGAAAAGCAGCCGGAAGGCCCTGAGAAGCAGGCGGAAAAAAAGGAGAAAACGAAACAGGCAGGACAGCCGGAAAAAAGCGTGGAGCCGGAAGGCGAGAATACATAGACGCCGAAGTCTTAGGGCTTTGGCGTTTTTATCGCGTTTTTACAGGATGTGAATAAAATATAATGAGCGCATAAGTAAAACAGGCGGTGCGCTTTTGTGATTGTGTGAGAAGGAGTGCATATGTTAGAGAAATACGGGAGAGTGTATGCGGCGGTAGACCTTTCGGCGGTAGCGGAAAATATGGAGCGGATGAAAGAGGCGCTCTCGCCGCAGACAAGGATGATCGGCGTGATCAAGGCGGACGGCTACGGCCACGGCGCCGTGCCGATCGGCAGGGAACTGGAAAAACTTCCCTATGTGTCCGGCTATGCCACAGCCACGGCGGAAGAGGCTCTGATCCTGCGCAAGGCCGGGCTTAAAAAGCCGGTATTGATTTTGGGATATACGTTTCCTTACTGCTATGAGGAGTTGATTTTACAAAAGATCCGTCCCACTGTTTTCAGAAGGGATATGCTGGAGACGTTAGACGCCTGTGCGGGAAGGCTGGGGGAGAAGGCCCCCGTGCATGTGAAGGTGGATACGGGGATGTCGCGGATCGGCATCAGGCCGGACGAAGAGGGGCTTGCTTTTATGGAGTGGGTTTCCGGCCTCAGCCATATTGAGGTGGAAGGAATCTTTACACATTTTGCGAGGGCGGACGAGAGGGACCAGACGGCAGCGCTAGCACAGCTTACGCGGTTTACGGCCTTTGCCGAAGAGGCACAGCGGCGGATGGGCAGACAGATTCCGCTGAAACACTGTTCCAACAGCGCCGGCATCCTCACACTGCCGCAGGCGAACCTTTCACTTGTGCGTGCGGGCATTTCGCTGTATGGTCTGTCGCCTTCTGAGGAGGTGACGAAAGAACTGCTTTCCCTGCGGCCCGTTCTTTCCCTGAAAAGCCACCTGGTTTACGTGAAGGAAATCGAGGCTGGAACGCCTGTCAGCTATGGGGGCACTTTTGTGGCAAAGGAACGGATGCGGATTGCCACCGTGCCTGTGGGCTACGGTGACGGGTATCCGAGAAGTTTATCCAATCAGGGCAGCGTGCTGATCCGGGGGAAACGGGCGCCCATTCTGGGAAGGGTATGTATGGACCAGTTCATGGTGGATGTGTCGGATATCCCCGGCGCGGCGGAAGGGGATGAGGTGACCCTGATCGGTGCGGACGGCGGGAAGGAAATCACCATGGAGGAGCTGGGAGCGCTTTCGGGCAGATTTAATTATGAATTGGCCTGCGATCTGGGCAGGCGGATTCCGAGGGTTTATCTCAGGGATGGAAAAATTGTCTGCGCGAAGGATGATTACTGGGAGAGTCTGTAGGAGAACGGGAAAAGTATCATGAACCTGTATACGGCCGAAAAAGACGGCAATACTATTGCTGGTAACAGGAAAACAGTAAGAGTAGCGAAAAGTCAAAGGAAGTGTAAGGTAATGAGAAGAGGAGATATTTATTATGCGGATCTGCGCCCGGTAGTGGGATCTGAGCAGGGCGGTGTACGTCCGGTACTTATCATACAGAATGATGTGGGAAACAGGCACAGTCCCACGGTGATCTGCGCGGCAATCACTTCGAAGATGAACAAGGCAAAGCTCCCCACACATATTGAGCTGAGCGCAGGCAAGTACGATATGGTGAAGGATTCCGTGATTCTTTTAGAACAGCTCCGCACCATAGATAAGCAGCGGTTGAAGGACAGAGTCTGCCATCTGGATTCGGATATCATGAGGGCGGTAAACGAGGGCCTGATGATCAGTTTGGAACTGTGTACATAAGATGTAGCAGTTCAAATCAGGAGATTTGACACACAGGATAATAATTGATATGATATCAAGGTCGAAAAGTCATAACCATCACGCTTGCATGAGTGGGAATGATTTTGATATTATTGATTCACTTAGAGGAGGAGAAAAATAAACACTATGGAAGACGGCGGCTCGGGCAGTAACAGCATCCTGTGGTTTGTGTTCATGCTCATTCTGGAGATGGTTTTTTACGGCTTCAGCTCGGCAATGCAGAACCGCAGGGGAACGGAGAGAGAGGACGGCGGCGCAGGCGGGGAGGAACCCGAAGAGCAGACGGCAAAACAGAAAAAGAAACAGGCCAGACTGGCTTATATGATGGAACAGCATGCGGCTTACGCCACGGCGACACAGCTTGGCGTGGTGACCATCAATTTACTGCTGGGTGCATTTATTCTGTACCGGCTGAACCGATATTTTTCGTTTCTGGTATCGGATCAGGTGCGCGCACGTTTCGGTACGCCTGTCGGGTGGCAGATGCAGGCGCTGGCGTTGGCGGTGCCGTTTCTTGTAACTGTTTTTCTGCTGTACATAATCATGACGATCGGCGTTATGGTGCCGAAAAAGGCGGCGGCAAAGCACCCGGATAAATGGCTTCATGCGCTGGTCAATCCGTTTTATTACTATGTGCGGATTGTATCTCCCTTCAGCAGTCTGATTTTTGTCACGTCAAAGGCGGTTTTACACCTGTTTGGCGTGCGGGATGCGGACGACCGGGAGGATGTGACGGAGGAAGAAATCCTCTCCATGGTGAGCGTCGGGCACGAGCAGGGTATCCTGCATGCCAGCGAGGCGGAGATGATTACGAATATCTTTGAGTACGGGGACAAGGAAGCCAAGGATATTATGATCAACCGCAACAATTTGATCGCCATAGACTGTACCATGACGCTGCAGGAGGCGGCGGCTTTTATCGTGGAGGCCCACAACAGCCGTTTTCCTGTCTACGACGAAACCATAGACCATATCATAGGCATTCTGCATCTGAAGGACGTGATGCGGATGCAGATGAATGAGAAAATGCGTAACCGTCCCATCGGAAAGATTAAGGGGCTTTTGCGTGAACCGCGCTTTATTACGGAGAAACGCAAGATCAACGATCTCTTTCAGGTAATGCAGAAGGAAAAAATCCAGATGGTCATCGTCATTGATGAGTACGGGCAGACGGCAGGGCTGGTAGCTCTGGAGGATATTCTGGAGGAGATCGTCGGCAATATTCAGGACGAATATGACGAGGAAGCGACCTATATCAGGGAGAACGGCGCGGATCATTATGTGATTCAGGGCATGATGCCGCTTGAGGAGCTGGAGGAAAAGCTGCAGGTTTCCTTTGAGGATGAGCCTTTTGATACGGTGAACGGTTTTGTGATCTCGAGGCTGGAGCATATCCCCGAGGAGGGGGAGGACTTCGAGTTTGAGTACGGAGGCTATACTTTCCGTATTTTGGAGGTAAAGGATCACATGATCCAGAGTGTGTCCGCAAGAAAGAATAAAGAAGAAACGGAAGCATAAAGAAAGGGTGGAAAGAAAATGTCAGGACATTCAAAATTCGCGAATATCAAGCACAAGAAGGAAAAGAACGACGCGGCGAAGGGTAAGATTTTTACCATCATCGGCCGGGAAATTGCGGTGGCGGTGAAGGATGGAGGGCCGGACCCGGCGAATAACTTTAAGCTGGCGCAGGTGATTGCCAAGGCGAAGGCCAATAACATGCCGAACGATACCATTGAAAGAGGAATCAAGAAGGCGGCCGGTGAAGGCGGAAACGTGGATTATAAATATGTTACCTACGAGGGGTACGGTCCAAACGGCGTGGCTATTATCGTGGACGCTCTGACAGATAATATCAACCGGACGGCCGCCAATGTGAGAAGCGCCTTTACAAAAGGCAACGGCAGTATCGGCACACAGGGCTGCGTCTCTTTTATGTTTGACAAAAAAGGACTGATCATCATCGACAAGGAAGAGTGTGATATGGATGCGGACGATCTGATGATGACGGCTCTGGACGCAGGCGCGGAGGACTTCTCCGAGGAGGAGGACAGCTACGAAATCTATACCGGTCCCGACCAGTGGAGCGAAGTGGACGCGGCATTGAAGGAGGCCGGAGTGATGCCGGTTTCCTCCGAGGTGACGATGATTCCCCAGACATGGGTGGAGCTGACAGATGAGGGTGCAGTCAAGAATCTGCAGAAAACGCTGGATCTTTTGGATGAGGATGACGATGTGCAGGCGGTGTACCACAACTGGGGATAACGTGAGAAGAACTTCTAGCCGCTCACAGCAAAGGCTGTTTCGCGGAGAAGTTCTAAGTCTCACGTGGGAGAATGCTTGAAAAGAAGCATTCTCCGCATGAAGGAGAAAATACGATGAAAAAAGAGACAATCTGTATCCAGTCGGGCTGGCAGCCGAAGAACGGGGAGGCAAGGGTGCTTCCGATCTACCAGAGCACGACGTTTAAATACGAGAGCTCCGAGCAGATGGGGCGGCTCTTCGATCTGGAGGAGAGCGGGTATTTTTATACCCGGTTACAGAATCCGACCAACGATTTTGTGGCGCAGAAAATCTGCGAGCTGGAGGGCGGTGTGGCGGCCATGCTCACTTCCTCGGGACAGGCGGCAAACCATTATGCCGTTTTCAATATCTGTGAGGCGGGGGATCATGTGGTAATGAGCTCTACGGTCTACGGTGGCAGCTTTAATCTCATCACCTGTACCATGAAGAAGATGGGGATCGACTGTACGGTAGTAGATCCGGACGCGCCTGTAGAGGAATTGGAAAAGGCATTTCGGGAGAATACCAAATGTGTGTTTGCGGAAACCATCGCGAATCCTGCGCTGGTAGTGCTTGACATAGAAAAGTTCGCGTCCCTTGCACATGCCCATCAGGTGCCGTTGATTATAGACAACACCTTCGCCACGCCGGTCAACTGTAATCCGTTCAAATGGGGCGCGGATATCGTGACGCACTCCACGACAAAATATATGGATGGACATGCCATGGCTGTGGGCGGCTGTATCGTGGATTCCGGCAATTTTGACTGGGCGGTCCACCCGGAAAAATTCCCCGGACTGTGTACGCCGGACGAGTCATATCACGGAATTGTCTATACCGAGAAATTCGGTAAGGCGGCTTACATTACAAAAGCCACAAGCCAGCTGATGCGGGATCTGGGTTCGATCCAGTCGCCCCAGAATGCGTTCCTGCTGAATGTGGGACTGGAGACACTGCCCCTGCGTATGGAGAGACACTGTTACAACGCGCAGAAGTGCGCGGAGTATCTGCAGGGTCATGAGAAGGTGGCATGGGTGAATTATCCGGGACTGCCCGGAGACAAATACTATGAGCTGGCGAAAAAATATATGCCGGACGGCACATGTGGCGTGATATCCTTCGGATTAAAGGGCGGAAGAGATGCTGCCGCGAAGATGATGGATCGACTGAAACTGGCGTCGATTGTAACCCATGTGGCGGACGCGAGGACAAGCGTTCTGCATCCGGCAAGCCACACACACAGACAGATGAATGACGAACAGTTGAAAGAGGCGGGGGTAGCGCCCGACCTGATCAGACTTTCTGTAGGCATCGAGCATATTGACGATATTATTGCGGATCTTGCACAAAGCCTGGAGTGAGAAGAGGATGTAACTATGGTATATCGGAAGAATTGGTTTGATTATGTGCTCTGGGCGGTTTATGCGGGAATCTGCATAATGCTTTTGGCTTACGTAGGAAAGCATATTTATGCTTTCTATGTGGGAGCGCCGCTTGTAAAGCTCGGTACATTTCTGCCCTTTCCGATTCTTTTATGTCTTTATCCGGGGATTCGGCTGTCCTCGCAGGCGATACGGAAAAAAGTTCACTTTTCCGCACATACGGCTGCTATGGCAGAGTCTCTTATAATTTCCGTATCCTTTGTCTTCGGTCTTATCCTGCGGCTGCGGGAAGGGTTCTTCATAGTGGGGTACGGGGCGGCGCAGGCTCCCCAGCCGGGAGAATACTACGAGATGGCGCTTGTGAGAGCCGGGGCGGAGAGTCCTGCCCTTGCGCATGGGTTGAGCGATCTGTTCGTGCGTGCTCTCCGGGTGGTCTTTTCTTTTCTGGGGAACGGTCTGATGGCGGCTATTCTGTTCCAGATCTTTCTGCAGATGCTTACCCTGTTATTTGCCTATCTTGCCGTGAGGAAGGCGGCCGGCCGGTTTGCTGCCTGTACGGTGCTTTTGCTGCTTGCGTTTTCCGACGCGTTTATCTGTAAAATTTATGTAATTGATCCGGAATGTATGCTGCTTGCGATTTTGCTTGCGGGACTTTTGCTGGTTCTAAGTTTTGTGAAAGCATCGCTTGCAGGCAGAAGTGGTTTCGGCAGTCTTGCCCAGGCGGCGCTTCTTGGAATTTTTTTAGGGATTTTATGCTATCTGGAATGGGGCATGGCGA
>CAMWPB010000039.1 GCA_947176065.1 uncultured Lachnospiraceae bacterium
GGAAAAAGTTGCTGTGACCTGTGGTTCAGAGGACAGGAAAATTGTTTTATCAATCATACACGAATTTGGACCGTACTGTGGAAGTTTTACATAGAAAATGACGGGAGGTGTGGCATGGACACTGCACACCGGAGAATGGAAATCAGCTTCTTTATCACATCTGAGCAAACCGCCCAGACATGTCATTTTTTTGAAATCCCAATCCTCTGATTATATCGACAGCCCATTTACCGTAGTCCAGATTCCTGGGCGACAGGGAAACCTCCGCGCTCTTTCCGGGATGTCCGATCGTATCTGCCGCAAAAATATGAAAATCCTTCAACAAAAAACTACAATATTTTAAATTGTATGCGGTTGTTGCATTGCCGCCATGAAAAACTTTCCATCTGCCTGTCATATAATTCCAGAACAGCACTTTTAGACTTTTCACTTCGATAAATGGATTTCATATTCTTTCTGCACTGCCTCCGGCAGCTCCTCATACTCTGCCTCGCTCCATTCCACGACACCGCGGATCGGGCTGACCGTCAGTTTCAAAAAGGCCCCCTCCCGCAGCTTGCGCGACGCCCCGAAGGTAATGTCTTTCTCCATTCCTTTTTCATTGTAGGCAGGCAGTGTATAAGAATAATCCATGCCTCCCTGCAGGTCAATCACACCGTCCCTTGGTTTTCCTTCCGAAATCCTACTGTTGTCAATCTGCGTGTAATAATACACACTTCCGGTTCCCGAATAAAGCCATGTACCAAGGCCAATCAGGACCGCTACAATCAGCACGACACTTCCGATTCCGACAAACACATTTTTCTTCATCATGATATCCTCCTGTCTCTCTTTACAGGATACGATATCACGCCCACCTTACATGCGCCTTGTGGGAGCCTTGCGATTACCTTACATTTTTATTTCAGCGATTTCAGATACTTTTCCACCATATCCACCACTTCTACTGCTGTCTCCAACTGTTCTTTGGCATCTTTAAGCTCTGTTATTTGATGTTCTGTACTGCCCGCTCTCAAAATTTAATTTAGCCGCCTCCAAGTCCTCTCTGGCAGTTGTTAATCTATGAAAAGCCAATTCTCTGGCACCGCCCGTATCGTCCAAATTAAGTTGCATATAACTCAACCCCCTCCTTTTTTACGTTGTAGTAAAACGGGTAGGCTCGGAGCCACTTATTAAAATGGTCAATATTTTTTACGATGGGCATAATGTTCAGATTATAATCAAAATCATATTCAAAGGTCACTTTTGAAAGCCGACGTTCCTCCTCCTTGATCTCCTGTTCATTCATTCCCACCAATATCATAATATCAATATCAGAATCTGCCCGGAAATCTCCTCTTGCATAAGAGCCATATAAAATAACTGTTTTTAATTGGTTTCCATACAGTTTTTTTACATCTTCCACATATTTTTTCAATATATCATGTATGCTCTGAGGCATTTTCTTTTCCCTCCCCCGATTCTAATATCCGTCCTGCCCCTATTTTACCATACCCCCAAACCGCTTACAAACATATTCGACCCAACATCTCCTCCATCTCTTCCTCCGAAACCGTGCACCCATGCTGTCCCAGCGCAATGGAAGGTTTTGTCTTCCCATGATAATCGCTGCCACAGGTGACAGACACCCCGTGTTCCCGTGCCGCCTTGTAAAACGCCTGCGCCTGCTCCGGGTTGTGATAACTGGAAAACACTTCTATGCCGTCAACTCCCAGACGCAGAATATCTTCCAGCATAATTTCCTTCCCTTTCAGGTTCACACCGGGGTGTGCAAGCACCGCCGCGCCGTGATTGCGGTGGATCGTTTCAATAATCTCTCCCATTATAGGATAGTCCGTCTTCGCATAGCAGGGTTTCCCCTGCGAATAATAGTCCCAGTAGAAATTGACATAGGGGTTATCGCTTCTCCCACCGCCGGGACGGTAGGGCGCCAGGAGCGGGTGGTCCGCATATTCCGGCATTGCCAGCAGCGCCTCCGCAAACATCTCACCCGTCCAGTTTTTCTGCCAGTAATTCCCTTCCTCCATAGCCAGCATATCCTTTTCCGAGATATGGGAAAAGCCAAGCGCCTGCGTTCTCTCCAGTCTTTCCAGGGATGCCTGTGCACTCTGGTCCGCAACATTCTTTTCTATCGCTTCAAAATCGCTGTTCCAAAAGTCTATGCCGTATCCAAGCACATGAAAATTTACATTTTCGTATGTGCAGTCAATCTCAATGCCGGAAATATACCGTATGCCCTTTTCTTTTGCCGCCCGCTGCGCCTCCTCATTTGCCTTCGCGCAGTTATGGTCTGTCACGGACATCATGCGGACACCCGCCTTTGCGCACCGCTCTGCCAGCTCAGTCGGCGTAAATTCCCCGTCGTCACTGTATCTGCTGTGCATATGCAGATCAATCATAAGCAATCCCCCTTTTTCTCCGCCTTTACTATGGGCAGCATCTTTTCATGCATGACCACCATGAGAAGCAATATGACCAGCAAAAATGCCGGATACAGTGACACGCTGATATGGTTTGCGAGAAACCCGAACACCGGCGGCATCAGACATGTTCCCACATAAGCGGAGGCCATCTGTACACCGATCATGGCCTGCGATTTATCCGCCCCGAAATGCGTTGGCGTGGAATGGATAATCGAGGGGTAAATGGGTGCGCATCCCAGCCCCGCAATGACCAGTCCGGTCAGTGCGGTAATCTCCCCAAAGGGCAGCAGCAGACACAACGTGCCGCACAGGATCAGCCCCTGTCCCAACCTTATCATCCGTGTATCATTTAATTTCATTGTCAAAAATCCGCCCGCGGCTCTCCCCGCCGTGATCCCGATATAAAACAGGCTCGCAAATCCGGCCGCCGTCTCCGCTGTCAGTCCGCGCTGCAGTACAAGGTAGCTGCTGGCCCACAACCCCGCCGTCTGCTCCAATGCACAGTAACAGAAAAACGTAACCATGATCTCCTTCGCTCCCGGTATCCCGACAATCTGCCGTAAGGAAAGCGGTTTTTTATTTTCTTCACCGCTCTGCCCCGTCTCGTCCGCCGCCCGCCTTTTCCACAGAGGCAGGCTGAAAAGCAGGATGGCCGTCAGCACAACCTGTAGAATGGCAATATAACGGTAACCCATGTTCCAGCCCTGTCCGCCGGCAAGTGCATATCCCATGATATACGGGCCAAGGGACGCCCCCACGCCCCACATACAATGAAGCCAGCTCATATGCCTGCTGGCATAGTGAAGCGCCACATAATTATTCAGGGACGCGTCCACACTCCCGGCACCCAATCCGTAAGGAACCGCCCACAGACACAAGGCCGCAAAACTGTGGCTTACGGAAAATCCAAACAGCGCCACCGCCGTCATAAGCACGCTGAAAGCCGTCACTTTTCCTGTCCCAAGCTTTTTCGTCAGGCGGTCGCTCTGCAGACTGGAAACGATGGTTCCGGCCGCAATAATCATGGAGATAGCGCCCGCATAAGAAACCGGCACGGAAAATTCCTGATACATGACCGGCCACGCCGAGCCTAAAAGAGAATCCGGCAGCCCCAGACTGATAAAGGCCAGATAAATAATCACTAACAGCAGTTGAAACATCCAGTCGCCCTCCTGTGCATTCTTTTATCATAAGGATACCGTCAACAGGCGCATAATTCAACTCATTTTCAGACATATAATCAAACAATTCCAAGCTGTCCCTTAATCGCTTTCACCGTGGAGCGGTACACCGCATAAATCACGCCTCCGATCATCGCTGTGACACACAGACAAACTCCCAGGGACATCCATTCCGTCGGGAGCATCCTGCCGTCGTTCGCGTACAGGATCATAGAATACAGCAGGAACATGGCGGAGGTGCCAACCAGTGACGGCACTCTGAAGACGTTGCCGCACTGGCTGCGCACTTCCCTGTCCAGAAAGGCGGGCGAAGCCCCCAATTTTTTCAGATCGTCGAAGATATAGCGGTTGTTCAGCGCAATGCTCTGACAACGGGTATAGCACACCACCAGCGCCGTGATCATGCACACGAGGAAGATAAAGAGGAACATCATAAGCATCACCGCCATACTCCTCATATAATCATTCTGGTTCAGAATCCGAAAATCCGGCTGGTACACCCAGAACTGCCGGAACACAAAGGAGTCCGACAGCTCATAACTGATCGTCGTCATATCATCCGTATCCCCCCAGTATTCTTTTCCTGCCTCATTTTCCCTGATCTTCTGTACCCGGTCATAGTATGAGCCCCGTGCGCAGCTTTCGTCAAAGGATGACACGAAAAGATGATAAAAAGCGTTGGCAAACGGATAGGAGTCCTCCCCGTCCACATTGAACGACACAAACTGCCCTCTCCAGTCATCCGTCAGGCCCTCCGAAATGGCCGCATAGTCCTCATTGTCAAGGACACAGACTGGAATCTCTTTCGCCAGAAGATCATAGTGCAGAAATCCCGCAAACTCTGTGGCAAGCTGCTTACGGGTCACCATATTGGTAATCTCCCTTGCGGAATTATTGGCAGAAAGAGAGGTCTCCTCCCGATTTGTCAGGCTCATGTATGTGCCGGGTTTCACGTCAACCTCCTGTCCGGTAAGTGTCCTGTAAGCGTCCTCGGAAAGCACTCTGGCTTCCTGCAGCATGGGCACATATTCGACATGATAACGCAGGCCGTCCTCCTCATAAATCTCATTTATTCCACCGATTCCCAGAGTGACACAGCTGCACTCCTTCCAGTCCTTAAACGAAAGGCCATATCCTTTGCCAAGCGTTTCCACGTCTTCCCTGTCCGGGACGTTCTGATCCGCCTGATACTGATAGAAATAGTCGTAGGGCTGCGACGCATAGTGAACCAATGCACTGACAGCATTTGTCGGCAGATAAAAGATGGCAAAGCATCCCCCCGCGATCAACAGGGTCACCACCAGCAGATTATTGACGGTCTGTTTCCCCTGAAACTTCATCATACTCCGGGAAATGATATTCTTATAGGGATTTTTCCGACGGCTCTTCCAACCATGTACTACGGTGTGCAGCATGACCATATAGAGTCCCACAAACACGGGCGCATAAAATATGCTCACCCAGACCGGCGGGAACATGTAGAACCAGGCATGACACGCCCACGGTGCCCCGTACCCCAGCACCGCGCCTGTCAGAATCAGCAGAAATCCCACCGGGCCGCACCATCTGCCCGGTTCCTTCACCGGCTCGTTGATATGCTCTTCCCGAATCACTTCCATAATATTCGTTTTTTTCAGATACCGCCAAGCCGTCAGACAGGCAAATCCCACCACCAGAAGCAGGAACAGCAGGGAGATAAACAGACACCTGAAATCAAAAGTAAGAACCATATCCGAACTGTCCACTAAAAGCAGCCGGAACGCATGCCAGATCACCCACACGAAGGGAAATCCAGCCGCCGTCCCCGCGATGGCGGACACACCGCTTAAAAAAACCACTTCCCGATACAGCCCCGGCGCAAGCCGCTTTCTGGAGGCGCCAAGTGCCATCAGAATCCCAAGCTGCCCGGACTTATGCCGGAAGAACAGTCCCAGCGCGTAGACGGTAAAGACCACACATCCCACCAGCGTCATCACAAAGATCATGTACATCTGTTTCGCGCTGTCGCCGCCCTTCGGGAACACCTTCTGTACCGTGGGCGAGAGCATCAGCGCAGAGTACGCCGAAATAATCATCAGCGCCATAAAATTACAGAACAGATACAGACGCGACTGCTTCCTGTCCGCTCTCTGTAATTTCCGTTCCATCTGTGTCATATTCCTTATCTGGCTCATAGTTAGTCCTCCTGCCCCATTTTTTTAATCTCATCCAGCAACTGGTCCTGAAACGCGCCGCGCTCCTGCGCCTTCTCCAACTGGCGGTAAATCGTCCCGTCCTTTAACAGAATCACCCTGTCACAGAAGGATGCCGCAAAGCTGTCGTGGGTCACCATAAAGATGGTGGCATGCATCTTCTGTTTCGCATTGATAAACGTCTCAATTACTGCCCGGCTGGACTTGGAATCCAGATTGCCGGTCGGCTCGTCGGCCAGTATAATCAGCGGATTGTTAATCAGGCTCCGTGCCACCGCCGCACGCTGTTTCTCACCGCCTGATATTTCCGCCGGATATTTATTCAGGATATGCCCGATCCCAAACATGGACGCAAGCTGATCCGCCAGCTTCTCCGCCTCCGCCGGCACCTCTTCCTGCACAATGCGTGGCACCAGAACATTCTCCCGTATAGTGAGCCCGTCCAGAAGCATAAAATCCTGAAAGACAAACCCGATCTTCGTATTCCTGACCCTTGCCAGCTCCTCCTCATTCATACCCGCCAGCTCCATGCCGCCCAGCCTGATATTCCCCTTATCAAAGGGAATATAGCAGGAAATACAGTTCAGCAGTGTAGTCTTGCCGGAACCCGAAGGCCCCATGACCGCCACAAACTCCCCCTGCGCCACATGGAAATCAATTCCCTTCAGCACTTCATATCTGTTTTTGCCCGCCTCATAAGATTTGTACAGTTCTTTCACATACAACATAACCGTTTCCTCCTTACCTGCTGCCGGAAGAAAATTCTGCATTTTATCCGGCGCATCCTGATTCTCTATCCGAGATGACTTTATCATAAATTCTTCATCCAAAAAGGGGGCGTGTCATTTCTGACGCGCTCCCTGTAAAGTTTGACCGGTATCTGCGGGAAATGTAAAGTTTGAACGGCTGTGATGTAAAGTTTGAACGGGCCTCGCAGGACTAGTCCTGAAAAAATGTGATATAATAGACGCAAGCTCAGCAGCTTGCGTCGCAAGAATTACTGCGTAATTCTTGTTGGCGTCGCCAAAGATTACAGCTTCTGAGACTATAATATAATAGCCGCAAAAGAAAAACAAGCGACTGTAATAACACAGCCCTTGAAAGGAGACAGCTCCATGCTGCGAATCGCAATCTGTGACGACGAAACAGATGCCAGGGATGCCCTGCGCATCCTGCTGGAAAAAATACTGATCGAAGACGCCGAGGAGATTGTCTACGAGTTTTCCTCAGGCACGAATGCCGCCTCGTGGCTCGCCAATCATCCGGGGGAGATCGACCTGCTCTTTCTGGACGTGGAAATGAAAGGATTAAACGGCATGGAAACCGCGGAAAAAATCCGTACTTTTGACACCGGACTGGTGATTGTCTTTGTGACCGGGTATTCCGATTACGTCTTTGAGGGTTACCGCGTTGGTGCGCTGGATTATCTGATGAAACCTGTCACAGAAGAAAAGCTGCGGCAGTTGCTCGGGCGGGTGCGCGCCAAATCCGCGCAGGAAGAACCTCATACCTTTACCCTGAAAAACAGGGACGGCACATGGCGTTTCCGTCTTTCTGACATTCTCTATTTTTATTCCGACAGGAGAAAGGTCGTTCTGGTCACGGCGAAAGGCCAATACCCCTTCTACGCCAGACTGGACGAGATTGAAAAGCAGCTATCCTCCGATTTCGTGCGGATTCATCAGCGCTACCTGATCCATCCGGCCAACGTGGACTATCTCGGCAGCGAGTCCGTTTCCATCCACGGGCAGGAACTCCCCTGCAGCAGAAGATACCGTGAAACCGCCCTGCAAAAAATCGCCAGATCTATGATGGGAGGCAGTCTTACATGACAACAATTTTCAAAATACTACACGTAGCCGCCACCCTGCTTTCCGGCTGGCTGGTCATGCACGCTATGTCATACCTGATTGAAATTTCCGGGAAACGATTCAAACGCTTTCTGCTGTTTTTCGGCTGTTGTCTGCTCTGCTCCATGATCATATTTATCGGAGATCCCTTCAATATTCTGGCGACCACCCCAGTCTTTCTGGCGATCATCCTGCTTACATGCAAAGGCAGTTTCTGGCAGAAAATAACCATCGGACTTATGTTTTCCAGCACGGTCTTTTCCTTCAGCGCCCTGCGGGACAACTATATCCATGATTTTCTGGTTTCGACAGGACAGGACGGAATCACCGTGCTGATCTTTGGAGACAGCGATAACAGCAGTCTCATTTCAGAGGCATTTGTGCAGTCTGAACACGGCTACCTCATTTCCTGTACCCTCATCCTGCCCTTTGCGCTGATCCTGTACCTCTGTACCCGAAAAATCGCGCCGGCTAAAGATTATATCCTATCAGACAGCATGTGGCGGCTGCTGTTTCTCCTTACGATCACCCCGCTTGGCATTGTGCTGGCTGTCGTTACCCTGTTTCGCCCTGTCAACGCTTACTTTGATATTTTTGTCCACAGGGAATATGCCGTTTTACTGCTGATCGCTCTGTTTGCCATCATCAGCCTGCTCTGGTGCGTCACGGTTTTGGCAAAACAGCAGAAACTGGAACAGCAGAGCATGTTTGCGGAAATCAACCGCAAATATTACGATGCGATGGAGCAGCAGCACTTTGAAGTAAGAAGATTAAAACATGATTTAGCAAATCACATACAGATATTGACAGCTCTGCCTGAAGAAAAACGCGCAGCCTATGCAAAAGAGTTGTCCGGCAATACCGCTCTCTCCCAATCTTTCATCTACTGCGGGGATTCCACTGTAAACGCCGTACTGACCGTAAAGAAAAGCGTCATGGAGCGCTGCCGCATCCGCCTGAAAACGGAGGTGGGTATTCCTGCGCCGCTCCCCTACGAGAAGACAGATCTGTGCGCCCTGTATGCGAATGCGCTTGACAATGCCATAGAGGCGTGCATGAAGCTGGAAGAGGCGCAGCGGGAAGTCTCCTTGAAATGCATGGCAGGCAAAGGACTTTTCTGTCTGGAAGTCAGCAATCCGGACCCCCGCGCCCCCAAAATGCAAGACGTTTCCCGGACAGAAAAACAGGCCGCGCCCGTATCTGAAAAGACATCGGACCGCCGCCTGTTTCCGCCTACCTCCAAGCCGGATAAAACAAACCATGGTTTTGGCTTACAGAGTATGCAGGAAATTGTAAAAAGGTACCACGGCAGATTGGAAATCAAAACCGAAAACGGAATATTTGATTTGTTCGTCTACCTGCCTCTTACAACTCGTTGATCGTCTCCGTAATCGCCATCTTTCGGATTCGTCTTGCGGGAGCGCGCACCGCCGCCACACAGGAAAGCGCAACGATTACGGTTATGACTGTAAGCGGTTTCAAAGGAACCTTCCACGATCCGCCAAAATGCGTAAAGACGATCTTCACCATAAACAGCCGGTGCAAATACAGCCCTGCAATATAGCCGAGAATCAGGCCGCAGACCGCATAAGTTACCGCCTCGGCCGCAATCATCCGGGTCATCTGCGCTGCGCTCATGCCGACAGCGCGCATGGCGCCGTACTGCTTCATTCTGGCCGACACGCTCATGGAAATGTTGTTCATAATATTAAAGACTGTAATCAGTGCAATGACCGCCAGAAATCCATAGGCCGCAATGCGGAATACCCAGAAAGAGGAATTAACCGTCTGGTCGTCCTCCCGCCTGTCTACAAAAACATTCCCGTCCGTCATCGCCCGAATCGTCTCCACCGTCTCTTCCGGCACATCTTTTGCAAGGTGGAAGCCCAGCATAATATAATCCGTCTCGCCAGTCAAACGCATAAAGGTCTCCTCCGTACAGACAATCGCCGGACGGTTCTCTGTCCCGATTCCCTCCGAGCACACGCAGGCAATGGTGAGCTCTGTGTCACCGATCCTGACAATATCCCCGGTATTTAAACGGCTGTCCATGTTAAAAATGGTCATCACATAGTCGGTATCCCCCGAAACCTTATCAAAATCACCGCTGGCCACAGATTTCTCCGACCATGCAAACATATATGCATCGTAGGAAATCAGATCGACGCTGCCGGGAACACCGTTAATCTCCGCAGGCGTCTCATAACATACGGCACAGCCAAAAGCCGTTTCTACGCCGGGCAGCCCGCCGATCTCCTCCTTCATCCCCCTGTCCATGGAATTGGTATTGTCCGCTGCCGCTATACTGATATCAGGACTCAGGTCATTCTCTGAGGGCATAAATCTTTTAAACAGATCCAGCCCGGCTGAAAACACCAGAAACAGAGCAACGGTAAAGGCGAAAGACAGAGACATCAGAACCATATTCTTTTTCGCCGCCGTGGCATGGTATACACCCAGCGCGTGCTCCACCTTGAGGATGCGGGTATTTGCCGCACGGGAGACAGTTTTTTCGCTCTCCGCATTGCCGGACACCGCCGCCACAGGGGAGACTTCTGCCGCCCGCCTTGCCGGGGAATGGGCCGCGAGCAGCACCGATACCACGCCCACCAGAACGCCCGACACAACGCCGATCACGCTGAACCGGTAGCGGAAGTCGTCGAACTCGCCGCCCACCTTTTGCTGCAGGATCATGGACAAGGCATAAGTAAATACCACACTGATGGCCAGACCGACAGGTATCGCCGTCTTACACCAGTTTAGCGCCTCCAGCCGCACAAAACGCATCACCTGTTCCCTGCTTGCGCCGATACAACGCATCATTCCGAAAAATTTCGTCCGCTGGGCTACCGTGCTGTTTAAGCAGCTTGCGATCATCAGCACACCCGCGATCAGGATCAGGACAAACACGATGGCCGCAAGCAGATACATACTGTTCATCGCCTGATTGCTGCTGATTCCCGCCGCGCCCATGGTGACCAGATTTTCTTCGATATCCCCGTCTGACAACCCATACTGTTCTTTCAGCTCTGTCAGTGCGCTTTTGATATCGACGCCTTTTGCAAAGCGGACATAGTATGCCGACTTTTTCGCCGCATCCAGAGTGATTCCGTTTTCAATGACACCTGTGTCGGAATCACCATTCGTTTGGCCCGCGCAGATTCTGTCAAACGCCTCTACGCTGACATAGGCGGACACGTCCTCAAACTTGCTGTCATACTCCTCCCACTCGTCCGCACAAAACCCGGTCACTGTAAAGGTAAAGTCCCCCGCCGGCGTGTGAACGGTCACACTGTCGCCTCCGCCGACGCCAAGCCGCTCCTTCGCGCCCGTGTTCAACATAATCTCCCCGTCATTTTGAGGAAATGCGCCCTCCCGCTCATAGGCCCTGATATCATCAATATAGTTTGCCTCTGCGCCGTATAATATGACACGTATGTCGTTTATATAGTATCCCTCGTAGACATCCTCCCCAAGGGCATTGCACCATGCCGCCGCCGACACATCATCCCTTCCCGCAATACGTGCCGCTTCCGCTTCGGACAATCCGCTTATCACGATATGATGACTGCCGTGATGCCGTATCATTCCCTCCGTCTGCCCCTTCGTCATAATCTCCGCGTAAGAGAAGACCGTCGTCACAAGAAACACCGCAAAAATGATGCAGAGAAGAATCAGGCGGTTCTGCTTTCTGCGGTTTTTTGCGGAAATGGGAATCAGGCTTAAGTAACTTTTCATTCCGCACACCTCCCCAGATCCGTCAGCACACCGTCCGACACTTCCAGTACCCGGTCCGCAGTCTGGGCAATCATGCGGTTGTGGGTAATCATAATAATGGTCTGCTCATATTTCCGGGAGGCCTCCCGAAGCAGTGCGATCACCTCATTGCTGTTCTGGGTGTCCAGATTTCCCGTCGGCTCATCCGCCAGAATCAATGACGGCCTTGTAATCAGCGCGCGGCCGATCGCCACCCGCTGCTGCTGCCCGCCGGAAAGCTGACTCGGCAGATGGTTCCGGCGCTCTTTCAGATTGAGCACCAGAAGCAGCTCCTCCAAATATTTTCTGTCAGGCTTCTGGTAATCGAGCAGCAGCGGGAAAATCATGTTCTGTTCCACCGTCAACTCCGGGATCAGGTTGAATGCCTGAAAAATAAACCCTATGTTTCTGCGCCGGAAAACCGTAAGGCTTTTCTCTTTCATGGCAAAAGTGTCCTTGCCGTCAATTAACACTTTGCCCGACGTGGGCGTATCCAGCGCGCCGATCATGTTAAGCAGCGTGCTCTTGCCGGAGCCGGACTCCCCCACCACCGCTACATACTCCCCCTTGGGAACGGAAAAGCTGACGTTTTTAAGCGCGTGTACCGCCGCCTCGCCGCTGCCGTAAGTCTTGCAGATCTTACTCACTTCCAGTAAATTCATTTTAAGCACCTCTTTCCAGATTGTTTAGGATAAGAATAGCACTTGAATACTACCGGCAGGCTTCGCCTGCATTACAATTTTGTAATAATCGGAAATACCAGCACGAAACTTGTCCCCTCCCCAAGCCTGCTGTCTACCCCGACGGTACCTCCATGGGCTTCCGCCACCGCCTTTACGAGAGACAGCCCCAGCCCGATTCCCTGCTTATCCTGCGAGTATCTGCTGCGGTAAAAGCGCTTGAATATATGATGCATATCCTCCGGATGAATGCCGCTTCCATTGTCCTTTACCGTAATATTGACGGCGGATGGGGACTGTCCCCAGATAATCCAAATGCTGTCCCCGCTCTTCGTGTGGTCAAGGGCATTTTTCACCAGATTGTCAAGAGCTTCCGTAATCCAGCTGCGATCGCACCGGAAACACTCTATGTCACTGCCCTCCAGAACGATCTGCTTCGCCTCCTGCTCTGCACGGAATGCAAAATGCTTCTCCACATCGGCCATAATCTCTGAAAGATTTTCCGGCTGCTTTTCGATCACCATTGTTCCCGCATCGAATTTCGTAATCTTTAACAGGTTCTGCACCAACGTCTCAATCCGATCCAGCTCCTGCTCAGACAGCCCGGTAAATTCCTGAATCGCCGACAGGCCGTTCGTCTCAGCCTCCGCCTGCATAATGCCGTTGTAAATATTCAACGCCGCAAGAGGCGTTTTCAGCTGATGGGAAATATCCGAAATGGTGTTTTTCAGAAACGCTCTCGACTCGCTCTCCTTCTGCGCCTGCGCATTCAAAACCGCCGCCAGAGAATTGATTTCATGAAAGAGCCGGTACAGCTCTCCCTCCTCGTCACAGGCGATGCGGGCATCCCTGTCGCCTGTGACAAACGCCCTGATCTGCGTTACGGCATCCTCCATCAGACTATCCTGCTGCCTGAAATACCGATAACAGACATAAAGTACGGCAGCTCCCGCCAGGAGTGCGCAGAGAGGGGAAGGAACCAAAACAACCGCCGCCATACACAGCGCGATCTGTATAAACAAAGTTTTTATACTGCGGTTGACAAACACTCTCATTTCCTTCCTCCCGTACACCACTTATACCCCATGCCCCGGACAGTCACGATCTTTTCCGGCGCGCCGGGATCATCCTCTATCTTCATGCGCAGTCTGCGGATATACACTGCCAGCGTCTTACTCTCGATAAAGTTCTCATCACAGTCCCACAGACTGGCAAGAATCTGTTCCGCCGAAAGCACCCTGTCCGGGTTTTCCATAAACATCCGAAGCAGTCTGTATTCCCCGGACGTCAGCTCCAGCGTTTTTCCGTCCTTGCGGGCCTCCCCGCGCCGCATATCAAGTGTAATGCCGTTTGCGCTCATCGTTTCCGCCGCCTGCATAAAGTTTTCGCTCCGGCGGAGCAGCGCGTGGATTCTGGACAGAAACACAGCCAGCTTAAAGGGCTTTGTAATATAGTCATCCGCACCGATATCCAGCCCCATGATCATGTCCGTCTCCTCGTCTGCGGCCGTCAAAAACATAATCGGTACTTTGGATGTCTGCCGCATCTTTTCACACAGGGCAAACCCCGTCCCGTCGGGCAGGGCCACATCCAGAATGACAAGGTCATACTCCCCCGCCGCCCACAGCGCTTCCGCCTCCGCAGCCGTGCGGGCGTTTTCCACCTCATAGCCCTCCTTTTTAAGCGCATAAGTCATACCGTTAATCAGACTCAGATCGTCCTCCACAAAAAAGATACGTTTCATATTCTGTCCTTTCCCTTATCGCATTCATTCCGCATCCGCCTTCTGCCCCGGCGTACCGTCCCAAAAGCTTTGTAATTCCTCTGCAATCAGCACGGCATGGTCGTCCCAGGACGCATAGTCCTCCTGCCCCCGCCGGTCTGTCAGCTCATAACGGTCCGTCAGAAATTTTCCCAGATAATCGGAAAACTTGCACCCGCCCCAATAATTCAAATGAGAATCGTCGTTAAAATCCTGTGTAAAATCAATCCCCATTTCATCATAGTACTCGTTAAAGTCAACAAAGACAACTCCTTCCGCCTCCGCAATCTCCTCCATCTGGTTGTAGGTACGCTTATCCTCCGCCGTCAGCACGTAAGGCGCCGCCATCAGGACAAGCCTGCTGCCCTTTTTCTTCGTATAGGTGATGATCTTACGCAGATACTTCTCGGATTTCTCTGTCAACCCGCCTTTTCCTGTCTCCGAAATCTCCGGCTTTATCTGCGGCGTCCGGTGCCAATAGGGCGTATATCCCTTAAAATTCTCCTTTTCCCTGCTGTTCCAGAAAAAATCGTTAAAGTCATCCCTCTCCAGATCATCATATCTGCTGTGATAAACGGTAAAAGACGGAAAATATTGAAAATATCTTGATTTCTCCACACTGACTGCCATCATGCCCAGTTTATTGGCCGAGAAGCGCATACCCAGAATGTTTTCCGATATCCAGTCGTACTGGTAATCCGTCTTATATCTGGCGGGCGCATATAAATCCAGTACGATCACCTCAGGAGACTGGTATTTATATAATTCTTTCAGATAATAATACGTCATCCAGAGAGGCTGCTCTGCCCCGCTGTAATCATACGAGGCTATCCCATACTTTTCCCAGAGCAGGGCTGTGTTCACATTACAATGAATATGGCTGCTTCCCATCATCATCACATCAATCGAATGCTCCGGCTGCCAGTACAGACCCTCCAGCTGATTGATCCCATGGCCGGACTTTATCCGCAGAACGCTTGATGCAAGATAAATCGTCGCTATAAGCAAAAGCAGGAATCCTGCTCTGAGCAGATTTTTTTTCGTCCCTGTTTTCATCTCTTCCTGTTTTCTCCTTCTAAAAGTGCATGTAAATAAACTGCTCTGTATGATACCCTGACCCATAAGTCCCAAAAATAAAAATGGCTGTCAGAAGCAGATAGAAGACCAGGTACCTCTTTCCGTTTGTCTTCTGCTGAATCAGTATCGGAAGCTCCATTTTTTCACGGTCACACAACCGGTCCGCCAGCCAGACGATAAAAATTCCAATGACTACAATCCCCATCTCCGTTCCGTTTAACTGCAGGCTTTCCGCCGCCTGTCTCAAACGTTCCGGCCACAATCCCGCCGTCGCCAACTGCCGGATATATCGGAATGCTCCTTCCAGACTCTCCGCCCGAAAAAAGATCCATGCAAACCCTGCCAGCCAGAAGGTGAGTATCCTGCTCCTGATTCTCTGTCCCGTAAGTGAATCAACGAGAAGATACATGCCATGCAAAAGCCCCCAGACCAGAAAATGCAGTCCGGCTCCGTGCCATGCACCGCATACGAGAAACACAATCAGAATATTGAGATTCTTCCTGAAGTCCCCCTTCCTGTTTCCCCCAAGCGGAATATAAATATAATCCCTGAGCCAGCCGCTTAAAGAAATATGCCATCTGCGCCAGAACTCCTGTATGTTTACCGCCCTGTACGGCGCTCTGAAATTTTCCTGAAGCTCTATCCCAAATATCTTCGCACAGCCTGCCGCAATATAGGAATATCCGGCAAAATCACAGTAAATCTGAATCGAATACATCATAACACCGAGCAAAAGCCAAAAGCTGTCAAACGCTTCCGGCTCTGCAAACAGGGGATTTACCATCCCTCCAAGCCGGTCCGCCACCACCAGCTTCATAAAACTGCCCCACAGCATATACGTGAAAGCAGCGGACAGCCTTCCCCGGTTCCAAAACCTGACCTCCCCAAGTCTTCTCATCTGCGGAAGAAAACTTTCTCCCCGCTCGATCGGACCACTGACAAACTTCGGAAAAAAAGAAAGATAACAGGCAAAGCGGCAAAAGTTTCTTTCCGCCGCAATTCTGCGTTTATATACATCTACCAGATATCCTGCCGCCTGAAACGCATAAAAGGACAACCCGACCGGCATCGTGAGATTTTTCAGCATGTGCTCCGAAAGCCTGTCCGCGGTTCCAAAACATTCAGCCAGATATCCCATATATTTGTACAGCACCAATAAAAGCGTCAGACCGCATATTGCTGCGGCTGCGGCTCTTCCCGCCTTTCCCCCGCAGCCCCTGTCCCGGAGTTTTTCAATATAAACCGCCATGAAATAAGTGGCTGCCGTAATCGCAGCCAGAATAATCAGCGCCCTCGGTTCCATATGGGCACAGAACACATAACTTGCCGTCAGGAGCACTCCCGCACGCCACTTTACAGGTAACAGAAAAAAGGCCGGTACAGTAATCCCCAGCAGAAGCAGGAAAAATTTTGATACAAACACCCTGATTCCTCCTATGACTATGATATTTTCAATCCCGTCCATTTTTCTGCTGCCTGTCTTTTCACAGGAACGGCATTTGTGTATCCGCATTTCCACCTGCCTGACACACAAAAGCAGTTCCCCTAAAAGCTTGGCCTTTACACAGTCGATCCCTCTTCGAACCGACTATCCGCTGTCAACTATTAACAGTATAACAGAAAATCGTCCTTTTATAATACCCTTCCCTGAATTTAATAAAAAAATAAGAAACACCAACCGGTTCAATTCATATTCCGTCCCTTCCCTGCATATACTAAAAAAACGATTGCGCAGACACCGTTTCCCCTACTCTGCCATATAAAAGCCGTATAGGAAGGAGGAACCGCTATGTGTACCAGTATTGCTATGAATACCAAAGATTTCTACTTCGGCCGCACAATGGACATTGAATATTCTTTTCATGAAAATGTGGTTTTTACTCCAAGAAACTACCCCATCCCCTTTCGCAGAAGCGATACGCTGCACAGGCATTACGCCATGCTGGGAATGGCCAGCGTGATGGAGGGATACCCGCTTTACGCGGAAGCGGTAAACGAGAGAGGGCTTTGCATCGCCGGCCTGAATTTCCCCGACAGTGCGTATTATCCTCCAAAAGAAGACCCCGTTAAACAAAATATTTCTCCCTTTGAACTGATCCTGTGGCTGTGTGCCAAATGCGCCTCCGTCACAGATGTAAAAGAACTTCTGGCATCCACGCATCTGATCAGTATTCCCTTCAGCGAAGATCTGCCTCTGGCGCCACTTCACTGGCATATAGCAGACAGAGAACGCTCCATTGTACTGGAGTCCACGCAAAGCGGCATGGAAATTTATGACAACCCTGTCGGCGTATTGACAAACAATCCCGCCTTCAGTTTTCAGACGACCAACCTCTGTCAATATATGAACCTGACCACCGCCTGTCCGCAAAACTGTTTCAGCAATATAAAAAGCCTTGTCCCTTTCGGACAAGGCCTTGGCAGCTTCGGTCTGCCGGGTGATTATTCTCCCGCCTCCCGTTTTGTCAAAGCAGCCTATCTTTCCATGAACTCCGTGTGTGAAAAGGATGAGATGAGCAGTGTCTCCCAACTATTCCACATTTTGGATTCCGTTTCCATGGTACGGGGAAGCGTCGTCACAAGCCAGAAACTTTACGACGCCACCACCTACGCCTGCTGCATGAATGCCACGATGGGCAGATATTTTTATAAAACATATTCAAACTGTCAGCTGACCGCTGTCGATATGCACCGGGAAAATCTGGATGCGCAGTCCCTGAAAACCTATCCGCTGGCTTCCAGCCAACAGATTGCATGGGCAAACTGACATACATTTCCTTTACTGCCAGCGGGCATTTTTCAGTCTGAAAGAACTAATCAGTTCTTTCAGCATGCCTGACTGGGACGACAGCTCCTCGCTGGCTGCCGCACACTCCTGACTGGTCGCGGAGTTGTTCTCCACCACCGCTGAAATCTGCTCTACGCCGGTAGCCACCTGCTCCATTGCAAGCGTCTGTTTTTCCACCGCGTCTACGACCTGATCCATCTTGACCGTCACGTTGCCGGCAAGCTCTCCCGTACGTTCCAGCGCCTCCGACACCCTGTTCATAACCTTACCGCCCTCCGTGATGGTTGCGGCAGAGCTTTCTATCAATTCCTTTGTCGCCTTGGCAGCCTCATCCGATTTCGACGCAAGACTGCTGATCTCCTCCGCAACCACGGCAAAGCCTCTGCCCGCACTGCCTGCTCTGGCCGCCTCAACAGCCGCATTCAGCGAAAGAATATTGATCTGGAAAGCTATATTTTCTATTGTCGCAATGATGGTACTGATCTGTTTGGAATCGCTGGCAATGCGCTCCATGGAAACACTCAGCTCCTTCACATTCTCCATGCTGATGCCAAGCTGCGCACCGGCCTGATTGGTAATCTTGCCAACCTCTACTGCCGCAATTGAAGTCTCCTTTGCGCCTGCCGAAATATCCGAAATCGTAGTCGAAATCTCCGTGACGGCGCTGGCCTGTTCCGTTGCGCCCTGTGCCAGAGTCTGTGCGCTGGCGGATACCTGATCCGATCCGTCCGATACATGTCCAGCGCTGGCCGCAATCTGTCCCATGGTCTGGTTCAGCGCACCGAGAATACTGTCCAGGGACTTCTTGATCGCCAGGAAATCTCCCGTGTAATCCTGCTGCGTATCCTGTGTCAGATCACCCTTGGCAATGGCTCCCAGCACTTCCGAGATCTCACCGATGTACGCGCGCAGACTGCGAACCGTACCCTCAAATATTTCTCCTAAAAGTCCTATCTCATCGTTGGAGCGGACGCCGATCTGAACCTCTCTGCCATCAGCCAGTCCAAGCTCTCCTTTTTCCAGCCGCATAGCCGCCTGTGTAATTTTTCCAAGCGGGCCGGACACACACTTTCTCAAATATACGGTCAGGATAAGAATGCAGACAATAATCACCGCCACACTGATAATCGTAGCGTATGTAATAATTCTGGCCGTTTCCTCCTCCGCCTCTGCGATGGATATACCTGCAAAAATCAGGCCGTTAACCTGTCCGTCAGCTCCCTTTGTCGGAACATAGGAGCACAGATAAGTTTCTCCCAGAATGTCTGCCTCTCCCACATAGGACTGCCCCTGTTTCAGTACAATATCAGTCAGGTTGGAGGCCAGCTTGGTTCCTACCACACGTTCCCCGTTCTTGGTCACCGTGCTGTATGCTCTTGTATCGCCCTCGAAAATAGTAAACTCGCAGCCCTGACGCTTCTTCAAATCGTCCAGCACCTGATTCAAATCATCCCCTTCGGATGCCCGGCTCAATTCATAGGCCAGCAGATTCGTGCCGTTCGTACAGATTTTTTCCTGCATGCTCCTGACAAGGGAATTGTACATATAAACGCAGATAAGCACTGCGAAAACTACCGAAACAGCCTGCATGATCACTACCACATTGCCGACCTTTTTTCCGATTCGCCTTATCCTTCTTCCGCTCTTTTTTCTCCCAATCGTCTGTTCGTTTCCCATACCGCTCTTCTCCATTTTCCAGAATAATAATATTGACCATGCCTGACCTGCTGGTCAGTACTGCATAATCTTAATTTATTGTAACATAAGATTGAAAAAAAACAATCATGTTTTTCCCTGCCATTTCAACTCCACAACATATTCGGTGGTTCCCTCCTCCAGCCTTCTCTCTCCAGTAGGCGAAAATCCGTTCCTCTCATAAAAACGTCTGGCGTCCCCGTTTTTTTCAAGCACCCACAGATACCGGCAGTTCTTCTTTATGGCAAATGCCAGCAGCTCCCCGCCGATTCCACGGTTTTCAAAGAAACAATCTACATAAAGCTCCTCGATCCTATCCCCCGCAATATGCAGCATGCCCTTGACAAATTCGTCATCATAAACCCAGACACCTTCCAGCTGCTTCGGATTTTCCATATATTCCCTGGCTATCGGATAGACCTGTATTTCCCCGAAAGACACTTTGTCGTTTCGAAAAATCCTTCTGTAATTCATCCGCTTCGTAAACACTAAAATTTCTGCAATCCTTGAAGCGTCGCCGACCTCTGCACACCGTATCATTTTCTGCACCTTCTTCCTGAAGAACAGCGCCGCACTGTCTGTACGGAATCCGTATAAACCATCTCTGTTTCCAAATATGTTATCACAAAAAACAGGGCGTTTCAATTCCGCCTTCCCCATCGCCAGTATGACAACGCAGATTCACAAAGTCCGCAATTTTATCCAATCCCCCGCTCTTGAACGGCCTTATCATACACATATCAAAAAACAAAGGAGGCTCACATTTATGGGTAACGATTTATTTGAAACATTTGACAACGGTTTTCTCAGACTGCCGCAATCGACAACAGAATTTGCAGACATCTCCTGGGCTGACCACCCTTCCTTTGAGGGCGTAGCACTCAAGCACATCGTTTCCGCCAAAGACACCGCCGGACAGTTCAGCTATCATCTCGTCCGCATTGCACCGGGCAAAAGCATCCTGAACCATATCCATGAAGCGCAGTTGGAAACACATGAGGTAATCGCCGGCTCCGGCATCTGCATCAATGGCAGCGCTGCCATTCCCTATGAACCCGGCGTCATCTCCGTAATGCCCGCCGGCGTTCCTCACGAAGTGAATGCAGGCAGCAACGGCCTTTTCTTATTCGCCAAATTTATGCCGGCGTTATGCTAACGCGAGAAGAAACTCAGATGTATTCTATATTCGCTTGGCGTTAATCTGACAATTCTTTGAAAGCAGCGGTCGAAGTGGCTCTGGTCGCAAAATCCTGTGGCATAAGCCGCTTCGGTCACGCTTTTTCCCTCTTCCAAAAGCTTCTGCCCCCTTCTTACCCTGCACTGGATCTGAAACTGATGCGGCGTCAGACCGCAGACCGCTTTAAACCGACGGATCATATGATAGGGACTCATACCGATGCTCCGGGCCATGTCTTCGACTAAAAACACATCCTCCGGCGCATCCAGAATCCGTCTCTTTAACTTCTCTATGCCGTCCGTTCCCATTCCTGCCTGATTCGGCATTCCATCGGCGGCTACGCAGACACTTATCATGGAATAGGGCGCGTCATTTACCGTCTCTATTGCGTGAGGCGTATCCGGCAGAATACAGAAATGCGCCCCTGTGCGGTATATTTTTCTCCCGCCATCACAGACAATGCAGACTGCGCCATTTGAGACAAAACCGAGTGTGAGGTGAGTGGCGTGGGTATGTACAGGGTAGGACTGCGTGGAATCTTTGTAGTAAATGCACTCTGTGTTGTTTTTTCGGTTGTAGATAATGTTATTTATCATAGGGTCACCATTTCCGACAAAACATGGGCTACATCTCCTCTTTCAGTAACGAATACATCTTCATGTCAATCACTCTGCCATTCTTAACAGTCAAGTCCCATTTTCTTACTCTTACAAGTCATAGTGTACACTCCTCCATTGAAGAATTTCATTATATCATTTCCACACTCCACATACAACAAAACAGAACACCGTCGCCGCGCCCGCCATACGGATTGCATTTGCCTTCCAAACGTAGTATTCTATTATAACAGCAGCCGGATGCCGCACCGCCATCCGACTGTGTACCGAAATCCATTGTGCAAGGAAGATATTTGATATGAGAGAAGCATTCCATATTATCAGCGACGGCTCCTGTGATCTGCCGCCTGCGCTGGTACAGGAAAAGAACATAACAGTCGTACCCTTTTATGTGTCCTTTGACGAGGAACAGTATTATAAGGAAAATGTGGATATTGCCATCCGTGACTTCTATCGGATGATGGTGGAGAAAAAGGGCGTATATCCCAAGTCCTCCATGCCTTCCATTCAGGACTACGAGGAGGCTTTCCGCCCTTTTGCAGAAAATGACACTCCTATCATATGTATTTGTATTACCACGAAATTCAGCGGTTCCATGCAGTCCGCGCTCAACGCCAAAGAACTTATTCTGGAAAAATATCCGCAAGCCGAGATCACCGTCATTGACGCTACCATCAATACGGTTCTGCAGGGGCAGTATGTTCTGGAGGCGGCCAGCCTGCGGGATCAGGGTTTCAGCTATCAGGATACCATAGCGCGGCTGGAAACCATCAAAAGTACCGGCAGGATTTTCTTTACTGTGGGAAATATAGAATATTTAAGACACGGCGGCCGGATCGGAAAGGTGGCAGCGCTTGCAGGCGGTGCGCTTGATATCCGTCCTATCATTACACTGAAGCAGGGAGAAATATTCCCCTCCGGCCTCGACCGGGGACGGAAGCGCACCCTGAAAAAAGTGATGACCCTCCTTCTGGAATACTTGCAGGAAAGCTCCTTTGGAATCGACTGCTACAGCATTGCCGTCGGGTACGGTTATGACCGCGAAGAAGGAATCGCTTTCCGGGATCAGGCGCTGTCCACCCTGCGTGAAAAAGGATATGCCATAGATGAAATACCCGTTTACCAGATCGGCGCCACCATCGGCGTGCATACGGGCCCTTACCCGCTGGGATTCGGGATCATTGAGAAAGGGGTTCACGCACACGCGGGAGGGTAATTCCTTTAATTTCCCGCTATTCAACCAAGTTTTCCAACGTCTCTACAATTTTTTCCTTTTCGCCACTGCCATTTGTTTTAAACCGCAGCAACGGGATCTGATACAATTCCAAAATGTGATCCTTCAACAGATCCCGCGCGGCCTGAACAGTTCCCTTTTTGTGGTTTTTATATCCGTCAACTTCAATCGCCAGAACAGGTTTTTTACCGATTCTGTTATAGATTAAAAAATCCAAATGTGCTGCCGGATTCATCGCGAATCGGCATTCCTGCTCATTTAATAATGCCGGATTTTTAATGAGCATATTTAATGGAAAATGGCATACGACGTCTAAGCTGGCATATTTGTCATTATCTACAATGATTTCTTCAATCAACGAATATGTCAGATTTTCCGAGTCATACTTTGATATCCTTTTATGTTTCCGCAAATATTCCCTTCTTTCTTCCGTATACTGCCTGTAAAGGTAATCAAAAACAGAATAAACCTTACTGTCGACGACCTCAAAATTATGATATTGAATGTAGTCAATTAAGTCTGTTATATTATGCTCTTTGGTCTGTTCATTCCCGGTAACAACGAGCAGCAGCCTCTTTCTGGCTCTTGATACCGCAACGTTAATTAAGTACGGATCATCTGCAAAATCTGATATCTCATCATCCACTGTCGATATAATGATATTCTCCTTTTCCTTGCCCTGAAACTTATGCACGGTAGCGGCATCCATATTGCTGATCTCCCTGCTCAGAGCCTCCACCTGATTTTTGTAAGGCGCTATAATTCCCGTTTCTTTCGGATTCAGATCATACTTAGGTATCACTTCATTTTTGATGACGTCTATCTGCCGCTGGCTGTAATGGTTGCGCGCATGATTTCCCACTACCGTTTTAACCACCGATAACACATCATCCTCACCATGATCTTTTGTCATGATAACCAGCTCACCGCGGTAAAATTTCTGGTTACAGAAATTGATTATTTTAGGATGGCATCTGTAATGCTCCCGCAGCATCGTCTGCGTTACATCTGGCATAACATCCAAAACAGACTGCAGAAAGCTCTTTGTAAACCGATATCCTTCATTTACGCGGAAACTGTTAAATATGGCTTCTGCTTTACCTTTGACATCCTCCGTGACAACATTCGGAAGCTGCTTGGTATCTCCAACAATCACAACATTTTTTGCACAGGAAAGCGCCAGCGCGCCTGTTGCAACATCTACCTGCGACGCCTCATCCACAATGAGATAATCGTAAACAACCTCCGTATTTAAGCTGTTTCTTGACGAAAATGTCGTGCTCAATATCACCGGATATTCCGCCAGCACCTCATATGGTTCTTTCCACAAATCATCTTCGCTGAATGTTTTGCGGCTGCCGTCAGTCTCATACTTTCTTGCCAGTTTGTCTTTTAAAGCTATCATGGACTGCTCGCATAAATTATCAAGTAAATTCTTATCTACATGATCCAAATACTCCTCAATCTCCGCAATTTCCTCAGACAGCTCCGCCTTCCTTGTCCGATAATACATAGCCTGAAAAGTCGTGATAATCTTTGCCATATCCCGCTTATTATACTTCCAGTCCGTCATTCCGTATTGAAAACGGGCTTTTATCTTAAATAGCTTTAACAAAAATCCAGTCACCATTTCCTTTTCGGAAATCCTCTGGCACTCCTGCCACAATGCCATCCAATTCTCTGGCAACAGTTCTTTCTTAAGCTTTATGCCCTCCGTATTGACATCTGACTCATCGACGTACTGGTTAAAATATTCCAGCTCCGTGAATAATTGTGAAACTTCCTGTCGTAAAGATGCCAGTCTTTCCTGCTTATCAAAAACAGATTTTAACTGCACCGACTGTCCTGATATTCTCTCCAACAAAATGTTCGGATCTTCTTCCTTTTTCCACGACGAAAAATCAGGATAATTTCCGTCCTGATTTTCAATAAACAATTTCTTGTTTTTAGAACTGCCCAATGTCGCCACAATAAATCCTAAATTGTATTTCGGAGAAGATAATTTCTCATACACATTTTCAGTTGCCGAGTTGTTATTAGACACAATCTGGACGGATTTTCCCTGCATCAGTATATTGGCAATAATATTCAATATAGTCTGCGTCTTGCCCGTTCCGGGCGGCCCCTGAATGACGCTGAACTGATTTTCCATAGCTCTTTTAACTGCTTTATACTGACTATTATTACAGCCAAAGGGAAAAATCGGTATATATTCCCGCGCATTTTTATCTGTCTGCAGTGCAGTTGGGTTTAAGTACCTGGCTAACGCTACATCCCTGCTCACAAAAGCTATCTTTTCAAACCGCTTTTCCAGTAACTTTTCTCTGGTTTCTGCATTCCTGATATCACTTAATCCTGCAATCTGCTTTATGTAATCAAACACATTTGCGGCCTGTTTCTGATTGAGGCAGGATTCTATAATCTTTAAGTCACTCTTTCGATAATCTCTCTCCCGGCCATCCCCAAAGCAGATATGCCAGTAGGTGCCTTCTCTGCTTTTAAATTCAAAGATATCTTTTATGTCAAAAAACTCCCGGCCTTCTCTGCTGATACGATACATATTAGGATTTAAAACAGTTGGGTCAGTCAGCTTTTCCACATTGTCATATGCGTATGAATATGTTTTCCCCCTGTCAAATTCCACATCCCATTTGTGGGTTGCCCTGTTATATTGACATGACCTTATCTCAGATGTCTTTATTTCGCCCTTAACGAGGATCATATTGTCCCTTGTATTCATCAGTTTCCCCACTCTGCAGTTTCAAGCAGTCTATTAATATTCGTAATCTGGCTTGACATATATATTGGGCTGATCTTTAATTTTCTTTTTCCAACCCTTCTTAATCATCTCTTTCAACTGCTCCAGCGGCTTTAATCCGCTGAGCGCATCATAGGCCGCCACGCAGCATGCCCCGGTTGCAGCAGCCATCCGTACTGCCTCTTCCAACGATTCCCCGCGCATGACGGATGTCAGAAAAGCAGCGATGCTGGTATCTCCGGCCCCGGTTCCCGAAAGAACCTTCTCCGGCTCAAAGCTCTTCTCAAATCCTTCTTTTGCGGCCCATTCATCCGGCTGCAGATTCAGACTTGTGCATAGCTCTCTTTGTTTCTCTGCCTGCGCCGTTATGAAATACATCCCGGATGAACCGCATTTGATCAGAACCACCTTTGCGCCAAGCTCCAATGCCTGTGTACCAAGCCGGTGCAAATCCTCCATATTCAGAATTTCCGTCACATCACCGCCCGCAGCCCTTCGATTCCATTCGCAATATAAATCCCCGTCGAGCATGACGCAGAGTTCTTCCGCACTCGGTACAAAAAAATCAACATAGGGCAGCACAGCTTTCAAAACGTCTTTCCATCTAACTTTCCCGGCTTCCGACGACGGATCTACAGCCGCCATATCCAGAGACACCGCCGTTCCCAGCGACTTCACCTTCTTCAGCATAGCCGCCAGTTCCCGTCCGTCATCCTGATACATTTCTTTCATCAACGGCGGATATCCAAAATGAAACAGCTCCGCCTGTCCGATCATCTGCCAGTCCAGATCCTCTGCACGAAATGTATCGTTTGCCCCGGGATCATGCAGGAATATCCTGTCGATTCCCGGAATAGCAAGCACCACTGAATAAGAGGTGGCGGACTGCGCAGAGATGATCATATCCTTTTGCGCCTGATATGTCCCCAGCATGTCCAGCACCATTTTTCCAAACGCATCGTCCCCGATTTTTCCAACCAGAGAGACATCATTGCCCAGAATTTTCATTGCAAGGCCCGTATTGGCTACAGCGCCTCCTGTATGGATATCCACGCCATCCATGTGCAGCAGCCTGCCCGGCTGAAGGATCTGTCCCACATTCTCCATCCTGCAGTCTCCCGGAAAAACCGGCGTGACATCCACACAAATATGTCCTGCTACAATCACTTTTCCTCTTATTTTCATGTGCCGCTCCTATTCTGTAATTTCTAAAAGTATAGCATGTTATGGGATGTTTTACTATGAAATTCTTAATAGGAATTGCCTTTCGTTCTCTTAAACAAATAAATGATAAGCGGTATTGTCAGGATCTCGGCTGCCATAAAGGAGAACCAGACCATATTCAGATTGCCGGTTCCTGACAGGAGAAATGCAAAGCCTGCCGGAAGAATCACCTGTCTTGCAATCGTCACATACATACTGTAACCTCCATTCCCCAATGCCTGAAATGTTGTACTGATCACAAAGCCAAATATAGAGACCAGCCAGCAGGGCGCAAGGATTCTGATTGCCGCCACTCCGACAGAGCGCATGGTTTCTGTAGCATCGAACAGGTTAAGAATCGGAACCGGAAATATTTCCAGCAGTATCGTCACGATTCCCGTCAGTATCATCGCATAGATCAATGCAAAACGGATACTTTCGTCAACCCTCTTCCTTTTTTTCGCGCCATAATTATAAGCCACGATCGGTATCAGTCCGTTGTCTATTCCATGAACGGGAATACCTGCAAGGTTCTGTATTCTCGCACAGATTCCGTATACCGCAACCGCTGTTGACGAGAAACCATATAGAATTGTATTCATTGCAATTCCCATCAGGGATACCAGCCCCTGCATGATGGATGTGGGTATCCCAACGCGCAGGATAGCAAGAAGCATACTTTTATCCTGCCGCAATGTAAAAGATATCGGAATTTCCTTATTATAGCGGAGATTCAAAATCACTCCTAAAACTGCCCCGCAGCACTGCCCTATGACTGTCGCGACTGCAGCCCCGGCAGTTCCCATAGGTGCAAATCCCAGATATCCGAAAATCAGGACAGGATCTAAGATCAGATTCACTCCTGCCGCCGTCCCAAGCGTTGCCAGAAACAGCATGGACTTTCCGCTGGCAATGATCAGGCGGTCGAATACCCACTGCATCATCTGACCAAGCGAAAACAGCATACAGATTCTGAGATAGGAAATGCCATACTCCGCAATCGCCTGATTGCCTTCCGTCTGCCAGTAAAAATACTTCCTGACAGACAATACACCGCATAACATGATCAACAGCCATGAACATATTCCTAAAAAAATTGCCGCAGAAGCCGTCTTCTTTACTTTTTCCCGGTTCTTTTCCCCCAGCGCCTTAGATACTGCGGCATTAAGACCTACTGCAATCCCACAGCCAAGGGCAGCCATAAGCTGCTGCACCGGTGACGCCATGGAAAGCGCAGTCAGCGCATCTTCACTCACACGGGAAATAAAAACGCTGTCCACCATGTTATACAGGTTATTTGCAAGCAGTGAAAACATAAGCGGAACTGCTGTTTTTAATAATAATGACGGAATCGGTTCCGTTCCCATCCTGTTTTCCTTTGTTTCTGCCATCTTATCACCTCTCACTTCTATTTCAAGTATAAGAAGTAAATATTTGCCTTTCTGCCTTTGATAATAGCAAGGCGTGGCTTGTAATAGCAAATACTTATATTCAATATCCATCCATGCTCTATAACTATATCAATAATTCTAACCCCCCCCCCGCTCCGTCGCAAGCCTCAATGCGCTCATAAGCTCATGGTCGCAGATCAGGTAAGGAGTGGTGATATACAGATACTCTCTCGCCGTATGGATCGTATTGAGATACACATTTTTCCCGATGCCTTCCATCATATCCATCTGTCTCTGCCAGTTTATTTCCTGAATTTTACTGCATCGATAACCGCTGTTCCAGTTATTGTAATAACAAGCGCATAAAAAAAGGATGCATGACAGTTACTCTGCTCTGCCATACACCCTTTGAAACGCTTCCATACCCACCAAAATAGGCCAATGACTCTTGGAATTCTATTGTAATCCTTTCATAAAAGGGATCAGACACAGAAGAGCCACGATACCTGCAATTCCGATGATAATGCCCAATACCATATGGCTCCACACCATTGTAAGGCACATTCCAACCCCTAAAAGCAATGCCCCGACAATACCAATCAGCGTTGCACCGATGGTTTTTCCAGAGAGCTTGACCGGAGCTTTATTCTCCATTTTTCTCCATACACAGACCGTAATCAGCAAAACTACTACACCAATTACTCCCATAATAACACCCGGCCTGAATGCATTCCATTCCGGAATCAATGCCATACACATACCCAGTGCAAATAAAATTCCCCCGATCGTCCCTAAGATCATTGCAACAAACGTACTTTTTTTTTTCAAGACCCGCCTTTCTCCTTGCCGCCGCAGCCGCTTCTTCTCTGGCTTTCTGTTCTGCTGCCAGTCTCTCTTTCGCCTCTTCTACGTTCTCTCCTTCTTTTGTCAGAAAATTATCTATGAACTTGTCGGCAATTTTGTTGAAGCCGCCGACTGCTCCTTCCTCGATCTTCTTGTAACCGCCGACTACACCCTCCTCAATTTTTTTGTAACCGCCAACTACATTTTCTGCGATCTTTTCATTTGCCATAACTAATTTTGATTTTGCCATGTCTGTTTATCTCCCTTCATTGTCTGCTTTGTGATTGTAGGATACCAGTATATTGCTTTTGCAATGTTTGAATTTTGTTTCTGAAATGTTAATTGTGGGAAATTTTCCTTGAAAAATAAGGATTTATTGAGTTGATTTTTAGAAATTACACCATCTTTACACCACTTCGTGTAAAGATTTTTTACTACCAATTTGACGATTGACATCTTTTTCAGGTTCTTCTGCTTCAAATTTACTCATTTCAGATATGAGCGTGTCTTCCGTCACATGACAGTACAGATTCATTGTGATATTGACACTTGAATGTCCTAAGATAACCTGCACTGTTTTAGGGTTCATGCCACGCTCAATGCATCTGGTCGCAAATGTGTGTCTGAGCGTATGCGGTGTTAATGGTTTGAATTTTTCGTGTTCTTTAGCTATCCGGTCTGAAATAACCTTCATGACCAGATCCGTGTCATTCTGACTAACGGGAGCATTCCTTGTAGTAACAAATACCAAGTCTTCAAATCCTTCTGGCGCTTTCTTTCCTTTGGTTTCGATTTCAGCTTTCCAGAGTTTTTGTTTTTTCAGAATCTGATATGCCTTTAAGGTCATCGGAATCTTACGCTTTCCCTTTTCTGTCTTCGGCTCGTGAAATTCATTGATTTTCTTTCCGTACTTCGGACTTGCTTCATCCCTACAGGTAACATAGACCAATGTACGATTTACATAGATTGTCTGGTTTTCAAAATCAATGTCTGACCATTTTAAGCCTAAAAGCTCTCCGATACGCATACCAGTTTCAAGAGCAAGGCTGAACGTGTTGAAATACCTGTAATGCTGTGCCACTTCTAAGAATACATCCGTTTCCTCAAGCGTCAGCACCCTCGGCTCCTCCAGATTGCTGTCCTTATTCACAACTGTATTAACCTGCATTGGTATGTTCTTCAGTACGAGATCTGCATCTATCGCCTTGTTGTACATATCAATGAGGATACGCCGTGTGTCCTTTCTGGACATATCCGTTTTCAGTTCGTTAAAAGCCTGCTGCATGGTAATCAGGTTGATGTTATTCAGCTTCCGCCATCCAAGACTTTCCCTGATACGGTTATACGAGTGTGTGTAGTTAGCTCTGGTGGTATTCCTGCAATTCTTCTTACAGGTATCCATCCAGACATCAAACCATTCATCCAGCGTCATATCCGAAGAAACAACATTCAGATTCTTTTCATCCTCATACTGCTCATTGCGGAGCTTCTGGCGGATTTCATTCAACGTCTTTGCATAAATAGTCTGTCTCTTCCCGAAACGGTTCGTAAACCTCGCCTGATAACGTCCATCCTTACGCTGCGTTATGCCCTGCCCTAATTCTTTTCCTGCCAATGATTTTCCCATGTTCCACTTCCTTTCCACACAGGAAAGCAAATCATTTATTGAAAAGAATTATCTGATACTGACATTCTACCAAATCGACTGCTTACCTTCAATCAGATTCTGAAAAAATGTTAAACTTTTTACATTCTGCATTATTTTTATCCCTTTAATATATCTGGTTTTTCAGCCAGTTATCAAGGTTTTTTCTGTGTGCGTAAAGACGGTTTCCTATCCTTACGGTAAAACCGTTTGCCGGATCAGCCAAAAGCTCCCTGCATTTTGTCTGTCCGATACTAAGATATACACACATCTCCTTCACGCTCAATAATGCCTTATCCTCAAATGGAATATAATCTGCATTTTGGTTATCCATTTCTTGCTGCATCCCTTCATCCCCTTCCACAATCTTTTTAATTCTACATAATAAATCTGTCAAAGAACTAAGACTGGCATAAGCGGTGTAATTTTCCTGTTGGCTTCCATTCGTATCCCATGCTGTCATTACTGACCTTTAGCAACGATTTCTGTTTCAAAATCTGCCTGCGGGCTTCCCCTGCTCGGAATATTCCCACCCTTTCGGAAGTGTCTGCCTGCTCCTCTTTTCTGTAAAAGTATCTTTGCAGGTCTGTTGGCATGAAATACAGCTCATGAATCCGTTTTGACGGATTGTTTTTCAATGTTCTTTTGCTGCTTTCCAAATCTTCTTCTAATTTTTTTAAATTCGACACAAGATTTATCCGCATCATGATATAATTCTTATGAAGCCAGCTTGTCTGCCTGATAGCTTTAAGTGGCTACGTTTTCATGGATTTATGATACCAATATGGAGTGTGGAAAGATATTGACAGAGACTTGACCATACATTGACATAGAAATTTTGAAGGAGAAGATAATTTGAAGAACCGGCTTACCTTTGCACATATAATAAGCATACTGCTTGAGAATAAAAAGAAAACCTATCAGCAGCACCAGCTTGTCCGTAGCTTATTTTCTGCATACCTAAACGATGAACTTCCAAGCGATGAAATATATGCAGAAGACAACACCATGTACAGCCGCTGGTGTACCGGAGCAAGACCGATCCCTATGGAAATTCTACGCATTTATGAGGAAAATAATTTTGAGGTCATGGAGGAAGATTTCCAATGCAAAATCATTCCGAACCTGATCAATGAATCACAGGCACGTTCCCAAATGGAAGAACTGATCAATGACAGCCGGAATACCATTGGCAACAAAACCGCAGATGAAATGCTTGCGATCAATGATAATGCAGCATTTTTTACTATCGCAGTCCGCTATGCCATTCTGTCAGACCACGAACACAGTGGCTTATTTTCGCCGGACTTATCCGATACCATACAAAACAGCCGCCTACCCTCCATTACGGAAGAATTTGTAGGGCGTAAAAATGAACTGAAAGAATGCGGAAAATTGTTACAGGAACGCTCCACACTTTTTATCAGCGGCGTGGCAGGGATTGGGAAAAGTGAGTTTGCAAAATATTATGCGTACAAAAACCGTAAGAAATATACAAATATCATTTACCTCTATTATGCGGGAGATTTAAAGAAAAGCATTGCAGGCATGGAATTTGACGATGACACCGGTGAAATGACCGAAGAAATGCTTTTTGACAGACACTATAAGATATTAAAAAAGCTGCACAATGACAGCCTTATTATTCTTGATAATTTTAATGTACTCCCAAAGGATGACAGCTTTTTCAAGGAATTTGCACAGAATGATTTTCAGCTATTGATAACCACCAGATGCCGTCCCACGCAGTACCCCATTATGGAATTAAAAGAGCTGAATGCAGACACCGAACTGCCGAATCTGTTTTACCGTCTGTGCCCTTCCGCAAAAGAAGATGCACTGGCAACAAAGCAAATCATACATACCGTACACAGCCATACGCTGACTGTTGTGTTGTCTGCGTTATCCTTATCCGCAAGCGGTATGGAAGCGGAAGAACTGCTATATGAATTACAGACCTGCGGACTGAGCATTTCTTCCGGTGAAGCTATTGAATTATATAAGGATGGCGATTACACCGATGGACTGATGGCAGAGCATTTAAAGAAACTGTTACAGCTTGGGAAACTGTCTGATTCCTGCCTTGATGTCCTGCGTAACCTTTCCCTGCTTTCTGCCTCCGGCGTATTAAAAAATGCTTTTAAAAACTGGCTGAAACTGCCCTCATTAAATGATGTGAATTATCTCGCTAAATACGGTTTTATCCATGATGACAAAGAAAACCGGAAAGTCAGTCTGCACCCACTGATAAGAGAAATTGTTGCACTGGAAACTTTGCCGTCCGTATCAAACTGCCATACACTGCTTGACAGCCTGCATTGCATCTGCCTTGTGCATGGACTGGAAGTTAAAAGACCTCAAAACGTAATTGATTCACTAATCAGCATTATAGAAAATATTTTAGCAGACATACCAGAGGATTATCTGTTGTTCCTTCAGGATATATTCCCATACCTCGAAAAATATCTTGTAATGGACTATCTGCCAAAACTTGTAGAACGGATAGAGTATGTAATGAAACCTGATGACAACAACGCTCAGAATGAATCAGAGCTACAACAAGATAAACGCTTTCGCTGTGATAATGCGCTGCTTCTTGACTATAAGGCGGAACTGTTTCTTATCAAAAACGATTATAAGAACGCCTTGAAGAAACGATTAAAAGCTGTCAGTATCCTAGAACTATACCATACGGGAGATGCTGACCAACGGACAGCAAATCTGCTTTCAAACCTGTACAACAATCTTTCCAATACGTACCTGCTGATGAAAAAGACGAAAGAGGCTGCAGAAATGCTCCATACTGCTTTAACCATCCGTCAGGAATATGCACACCTCGGGCTGGCAGAATCACATGATATGCTGCAACAGTTGCTGAACCTTACCAATATGTTGGTTCTCTCCAAAAATACAGATATGGCAAAACAGGTTCTTTTCACCTATGAGAATCTTGTTTTGGAACATGAGGGAACGCAAACTTTAGATAACGGAGTCTGCCAGATGATGTATGGCGCGATCGCGCTTTCCGAGGGCAATGCTAAAGAAGCCGAACTCCACCTTTTATCTGCGGAGAATATTATTTCGGAAGTCATGGGAACCGATAACGACTATGCCAAAACTGTTTATTTGTACCTGAATAACCTATATTCCCGATGGCAGAAACCGGAACAGGCTTTGGCATATAAAAATAAATATCTTGAATGTTAATATATTAGCAGGCTATAAACTGCTATTCCATATTGCTTATTTTAGTAGATACTTCTTCACTCTTTTAAAAGTTTAATCACCACATCATAATTTTCAGGCTGATGGGGAAAGGTACAGTTTGTACAAACTTTTATCTTTCTCCCTTCTTTTTCTATATATGAAGGATTCCCTGGACAATTCTCTCTTAAATATAGAGGGCAATAACAAAACAAACAGTTAAAGTCTCCCAATTCCTTATGACAGGGAAAATATTCACAGTTCTTATTTTCAAAAAATCGGTATGAATTATCCATATTCACCTCCTATATCATTGCTTTCTTATATTTCTTTGCTTTATCAACAAATGCTCTTGCAAAAACTGCATTTGACGGATAATATAAATGCGGAAACCCCATCCACTGTGTTTCATTTTCTATAATACAGGAATATTCTTTTCCTGTCACTGGCTTGGCTGCTATTACATCCGCTCCATTATAGGTACTGTCATAATAATGAAATTCATGTCCTTTTATACCCTCACCATTGAATAGAAAATTCTTTTGCTTTTCCCGAAGTTCTATGTAACCGAAACGAACCAGTTTTCCAGTATAAAAGCAGGTTGCAGGAATAACCCCTGCCATATCATAACAAAGTCCTTCTTTATCTTTCAAGAAAGAATGTAAATACATAAAACCGCCGCACTCTGCCACGATTGGCATTTCACTTTCCACCGCGTTTTTGACTGCCTCACGCATTTTCGTATTTGTACTAAGTTGCTTTGCATAAACTTCTGGATACCCGCCCCCAATTAACAGGGCATGACATCCTTCCGGCAGTTTTTCATCCCGCAACGGAGAAAAATACCTTATCTTTGCACCATATTCCTCCAACAAGTGAATATTATCGGCATAATAGAAACAAAAGGCTTCATCTTTTGCCACTGCAATCGTTGGACGGCTATCCCAGACAGCAACTCCTTTCATTACGTCACTGACTGCTTTCTCAAGATTTATGTCTCCGTAACTGTCAATCAGCGCTTCTCCCGTCAGTGTTTCATCAAATTCCAGTTCTTCCGCGTTTTCCGCTATTTCTTTTATGCTCTCTATGGAGACGGTTTTTGAAAATAATTCCGAAGCTGCCTGTAATTTCTCTTTTATATGATTCACTTCATATGGCAGAAAAAGTCCCAAGTGCCTGCTCTCAAAATGCAGTTCCTCTTTTTCTGGCAAAAATCCGATCAATCTGGTTTGCAATTCTTCCTCTATCAATGGTTTTAATGTTTCATAATATCCTTTTGACATCCTGTTCAGTATGATGCCCTTTATCAGATGTTCTTTATCATAATTAAGAAATCCTGCTATCAATGGTACAATGGAACGCCCCATCCCCTTCGCATCAATAACAAGCACAATCGGTGTCTTTGTCACTTCCGCAAGATGATAGGATGAACCTTCTTGCCTGACTCCCCCTAACCCGTCATATAACCCCATAACACCCTCAAAAACTGCAAAGTCCATTTTTTTTGCACTATTGTGAAAAAGTTCTCTTGTTTTTTCTTTATCTGTAAAGAAAGTGTCCAGATTTTTTGCTGGAACATCTATTATCTTTTCATGAAACATCGGATCAATATAATCCGGTCCGCATTTATAAGAAGCCACCTTCCAGCCGCAATCCTTTAGTACTTGAAGCAAGGCGCAGGTGACTACTGTTTTTCCGCTTCCGCTTTTCGGGGCGGCAATCATAACTCTTTTTATTTTCATGCAAATATCACGCCTTTCTTTCAGGCTCTTCGTCACAGAAATCAAATGCACAAATCCAAACCGGATTCTCGGACTGCATCAAATGATAACCTCCTGCTTTTTTTGCCCTGCTTACCTGTAATTGTACTACCTCTTCCTCTTTTATCATATCATCCATAGATAAAATCTCTCTCATTTCACAAATTGTCTCCATACTGACAGCATTTACCACAACCCTCATGTTGGGATTCATCTGTCGGAGTGACACCAGTATTTCCTTTAATCTGCCGCAACTTCCTCCTATAAATGCGTGTGTCGCCGTTGGAAGTCCAGCTAATCCCTCCGGCGCCCTCGACTGCACTACTGTTATATTTTGCAGTGCAAACTTCTTTTTATTTTTTTCAATCAAAGAAACTGCCTCCGGATTCTGTTCCACCGCATACACCTGTATATCGTCAGAAATGCTCGCCATTTCTATTGCGATAGAACCGGTGCCACTGCCAATGTCATAAACTACCGCCTTTTCTCTTAATCGCAGCTTACAGATACTAACTTCTCGAATCTCTTCTTTTGTCATAGGAACCCTGTCCCTGATAAACTGTCCATCTGCAATACCATGTGTCAATCTTCTTTGCATAGCATACGGATTTTTGACAAAACATGTATATAAACCTTCCGCCTTCAATTCCATACACTCTAATGGCGTATGCCTCTCAATCCGCTGTTCCTCATAGGATAACTGATACCCTGTTATTATTTCGCATTTTTGCATCCCTGCATCTAACAACAGTTCTCCTAACTGATTTATATCTTTCACACCAGATGTAATCAGAAATGTTTTTGGACTGCTTTTAATCCGGCGTACAAGGTTGCATATTTTTTTCCCATGTATACTGTAAACAGCCGCATCCTGATAGCTTTCTCCAATGCAGGACGCCAGATAAGCCACAGAAGAAATGCCCGGAAGAATACGCAAAGATGCCTCCAGGCGTCCTTCTTTAATTTCTTTTTCCAGCGCCGCATATAGATACTGGCATCCGCTATAAAATCCACTATCTCCTGAAAAAAGAATCGCAACTTTTTTATTTTCCATAAATAAATTTTCACTCTGTAAATCATGCAGATAAGGAATAATCTGTTCTGCCTGATAAAAAGGATGTTTTTCTGCTTTAGAGCAGACAGTTCGAAGCATTCTCTCTGCCCCTAATAAAATACCTGTTTCACTGATTACCCTCTCTACTTCTTTCGTCAGACCGTTTGCATGTCCCATACCAATTCCTGCCAGAACAATTTCCATATTTCCATTTATCTTCTTCTTTATTTGGAATTTTCCTCCTCTCATATCTTCAAGTTTTTGGCATATTTCAGAGAAAGAATACCCTTCGCTCTCTTTGGGACAGCCTATTACAAATATCTTCGTTCCAGTTCTTTTTGCAGCGTTTATTTTTTCCTGATAACCACCGGGAACACCACTTTCTTTTGTTACCAGATAAGCTATTTCATATTGACGAATGATAGCTTCATTCATCTCCGTAGTAAATGGTCCCTGCATTGCAATGACCTGTTTCCCTTGAATGCCTTGCTCTATGCAAATTGAAAGACTTTCCACGCTTGGAAGTACCCTTACATACAATCTATGCTTTATCTCTTCAGAAACACAATATTTGTACAATTCCTTGCTTCCGGTAGTCAGGAGAATGTTTCCCTCCATATCTTCCAACGCTTTCACACACTCTTCATTTGTTTCAAAATAGGTAATGCCGTTTTCTCTTTCTGCAATGCCGTCTCTTTTCAACCTTAAATAAGGAATTGATATTCCAATCTGCCCCATTTCTTTCAATGCTGCCTGTATATTACAGGTAATCTCCTTGGCAAAAGGATGTGTTGCATCTACCACAACATCAAATTTTCCATTGCTCAGGAATCTTTCTATTTGTTTCTGATTCATTCTTCCCTGATGTACTTTTACAAAGGGATGCTGTTTTAAAACAATTTCTCCATACTCCGTTGCCACACAGATCGTATGATTTATTTCAGCCTCCGCAAGATATTCCGATAATTTTCTTCCTTCAGTTGTCCCTGCAAATATCAATATTTCTTTCAATTTGATATCCTCGTTTCGTGATTAGTTTCCCATTTATGATTTCCGTTCCCGAACTCCCTATAAATACCGTGGTAAACATATTGACCTCCCTGTCCCTTAACTCCTTTAAGGTACAGGTTTCCACTTTTGTTCCGTCTCTTCCTATATTTTCAACATATCCGCAGACTCGTTCCTCCTCCATGCTGCACAGTAAAATATCACATGCCCTCATCAGATAATCTTTTCTTTTATGGCTGGACGGATTATACAGTACTATGACAAAATCACCTTCTGCGGCTGCATATAACCTTTTTTCAATCCTCTCCCACGGTGTCAGCAGATCACTTAGGCTTATGACACAGAAGTCATGGTTCAGTGGCGCTCCCAGAACTGCCGCTCCACTGCTCGCCGCAGTAATCCCTGCGATGACATGAAGTTCTGTTTTCGGATATGCTTTCCCTATCTCGTACATCAAAGACGCCATCCCATAAATTCCCGCATCACCGCTACATACAAGGGCTACTTTTTTCCCTTTTTCAGCTTCCTCAAAACACAGCCTGCACCGCTCCTCCTCCTGACGCATCGGTGTGGATAACAGTTCTTTCCCCTGAAAACGTCCGCCAAGCAGCTTTAAATATAATGTGTAACCAACAATCACATCTGACTGGTCTAACACATTCAATGCTTCTTCTGTCATCATTTCTTCCCTGCCCGGTCCCATTCCTACGATATAAATTCTATTTGCCATCGAAACATACCTTCCATTCTCTCCTCGCAATCGCAATTGTCATCCCATTTTCCGCAACTTTTGGAAGGGTCAGTTTTCCCTCTTCTCCACAGGCTTTCACTGCCGCCCTTTCACAAACATTGTCAACTCCTACCTGTTCCCTGACAAACGAGGACTTTGCAAAATTTCCATTTACTCTTTGTAATTCTTCTGCCGTATAGGTAAGAAATGGAATCCCTTCTTTTCGACACCATTCAATGATCCCCTGTTCATCTCGCTTTTGCAAAATAGAGGAAAGCGCGAAAATCTGCATGATAGAAATTCCCATTTCATTTATTGCCTTGAAAATAAAATCATCAATTTCATTTACATTTTTACCTCTTTTACAGCCGATTCCTATGACATACTCCTGCGGTTTCAGCAAAAGAGAAGTATCAAACATATCATCTTTTGAAGTAACCACAACATCAACAAAACCCACAGGCGGATATGGAACAAACCGTATGTCTGACTCTCCCCCAATGATTTCATGCCCCGCTTCTATGGACATCGTAATTTCTCTTCCGGCTAATACTTTTGAAGACACTTTGGCAATCCCGTCTTTATTTGCAATAGATAGGCTATTTCTTTTTGCAAACAAATCCACAGCAAATTTTTTATTGATATCTGTCGCTGTAGTAATCACAGGTTCTGTCCCTGTTTTCGCTGCTATAAGGTTTGCAAGATCGTTTGCACCGCCCATATGTCCTGATAAAATCGGAATGACATATTTCCCTTTTTCATCCATTACAAGCACAGGAACATCATGTAGTTTATCTGTAAGAAATGGGGCTACTGCCCTGACTGCAATTCCACAGGCACCTATAAACAATAGGGCGTTTTGTTCCTGAATCCGTTCCTTTGCCCAATCTCCAACAGATGTTTTTACAAATAAAATGTCTGTATAAATATCTTCATTTGCGCTTGCCTCACATTTTGTATATAATCCGATTTCTAATTCCCTCTCCAACAATTTTACAATACTTTCCGAAAGTTGTTTTCCATTTTCCGTAAAGCTAATAATACTTAATCTCATTCTTTTCGCTTTGCCTCCCGGTACTCAGTCGAAAAATCCTGCGCATATAACCTTGATTTTCTGTACTGCTGGTGAGCGATTGCATCTCCGACCAATATCAGGGCTGTTTTCGTAATCCTATGTTCTACTGATACATCATATAATGTCTCAATCGTACACAGATATGCCTCCTCCTCAGCCCAAGTTGCCTTATAAACAAGCGCTGCCGGTGTAGTCTCCTTATACCCACCCTCAATTAGCCGTTTACTTAATTCCCGAATCATTCCGGCACTTAAATAAATTGCCATAGATGCCTTATGTGCTGCAAAGCTCTCAATACTTTCCCTATCCGGCACTTTCGTTCTGCCTTCCATTCTTGTAATAATCAGGGATTGTGAAATTTCCGGCAATGTATATTCAAGATTCAGGGATGCCGCTGCGCCAAAACAGGCGCTTACCCCCGGACAGCTCTCATAAGAAATGCCCAGCGCATCCAACTCATCCATCTGTTCCCTGACCGCACCATAGATACTCGGCTCTCCGGTATGCAGGCGGACAGTTGTTTTTCCTTCGGTTTCCGCACCGGAGATAATCTGTATCACTTCTTCTAATGTTAGTTTAGCACTGTTATGTATCTCGCAGTTTTTTCTTGCATATGCAAGCAGTTCCGGATTCACCAAAGAACCTGCATAAATAATCACATCTGCCTGTTCTAATAAGCGCATTCCCCTAACTGTTATTAAATCTACTGCACCTGTTCCTGCCCCAACAAAATAAACCATTCCTCTGCCCCCTTACTTTTTGCCAGTTCCCCATATTCATTGGAAAATAGAATACAATCTGTTTTCATTTTTCCTCCGGCGCGGTTTTCCATATAATAGCAGATACGCTCTGCAATCTGTTCCATGACCTGCTGCAATTTCCCGCTTTCCTCTATAACAGATATTGCTTCTTCCGTTGTCACGCATTCCAATATTCTTCTTACCTGTAAAGGTTCTATCTGCTCCTTTACAGAAAATGCCGCAAGAAGCTCCATTCTGCAATCTGCTTCTTTGGAATGGGTATTCATGATTCCACCTGCAACCTTAATCAGCTTGCCTATGTGTCCAGTCAGGAGCATTTTCTGAAATCCCATTTCCACTGCCATATCAATGGTTGTACCGATAAAATTACTGCATTTCACGCTTTTGTCCAAATCATATCCATATGTTTTCCTCATAAACTCTAAACCATAATTCCCCGGCGAAACAGCAACATAATCAAATCCTAAAACCCTTCTTTGACGCAATTCTACCCGAATGGTATCAATCAGCGCCTGACTGCTCATAGGTTCTACAATACCACTCGTCCCTAATATGGAAATACCTCCCACAATGCCAAGCCTTGGGTTAAAAGTACGTTCGCACAGCTTTTCACCTTCCGGCACTGAAATCTCAATCCGCAAGCTGCCTTTATAATCCACCAGTCTGCAAACTTCTAATACTTCTTTTTTTATCATCTCCCTCGGAACACGATTAATTGCTGCGTTGCCTACAGGCTGGTCAAGTCCCGGTTTTGTCACTCTCCCCACACCTGTTCCGCCTTCAATGATGATTTCTTGTTTTGCATTTATATCCATCTGCGCGTTGCAACGCGCACTCAAATCAATAGGTTGAAAATGCTTTTCTTTCAACCTTTCTTCTGCATACAAAACTTTCGCATAAATCCATGTACCTGTTGTAATATCCGGATCGTCCCCGCCATCTTTTTCTACCGCACAACTCGCTTCATTTTCGCTGCACTTGATATCCAGAAGTTTTGCATTGTACAATATACCCTTTGGCGTTTCTATTGTAATTTCCGTCTTTTTTAATCCTGTCAGCAGCATATAAGCTGCGGCTTTTGCAGCCGCTGCCGCACAGCTTCCAGTCGTAAATCCATATCGCATTTTAATTTTTCCTTCTTACACTTGATACAATACGGCATTACAAATTGCCGCAGCGATATTACTTCCACCTTTTCGCCCTCTGTTAATGATGTATGGAATATTTGTTTTCAATATAAGTTCTTTTGCCGCTTCCACATTAACAAATCCCACCGGAACGCCAATAATAAAGGCTGGCTTCCAATCCATTTTTTCCGTCATTTCATACAGCTTTATCAGAGCAGTTGGCGCATTGCCGATTGCAAAAACAACTGGTTTTTCAATTGCTGCTGCTTTTTCCATACTGACCGCTGCCCGTGTCACATTTCTTTGCTTCGCCAGAAGCGCAACCTCTTCATCCGCCATAAAACAATGCGCCTCCCCACCAAACTTTGCAAGTACCTTTTTATTGATTCCTGCCAATGCCATATTGGTATCAGTTACTATATCAGCTCCGTTTTTTATCAACTTTTTCAAGATCTCCACTGCTCCTTTGGAATAGCAAAGTGTTTCGGCATAATCAAAGTCTGCGCTGGTATGTATTACCCGTTTTGTAATTAACTCTTCCTCTTTTGGGAGCCTGATATTTCTCTTTAAAAGTTCTTCTGTAATGATCTTGAAGCTGCGCTTTTCAATTTCCTCCGGCGGCAGATATTCTATTTTAGAATGTTCCATTTCATTACCCCACAATTTTTCTACACTAGAACCACACTTCACAAGGATTCTATTGCCTCGAATAAAATCTCATTTTCTTCCCTGCTCTTTACCGCAATACGGTAAAATCCTTTTCCTAATCCCTTGAAATTACTGCAATCCCTGATTAAAATTCCTCTTTTCAGCAACTTCTCATATAAAGGTTTATCACTGTATATAGTGATAAAATTCGATACAGACGGAAATGTCTTTAATCCTAACTGCATAAGTCTTTTTGCCATAAACTGTCGTTCTTTTACAATATAGTTTTTCGTGTCCGAAATAAACTCTGCCTGCTTAGCACATATACATCCCGCTTCTTGCGCAAAACAGGAAATGTTCCATTCAGGGAGTTGTCTTGCTATTTTTGTATGTACCGCCTTACTTTTACATACCAGATACCCTAAGCGCACTCCCGGAATCGTAAAAATTTTTGTAAACGCCCTCACAAGTATCAGATGTTCAAATGTCCGGGTCTCAGGCAGTAAAGAAAACTGATTCCCACAAAATTCAATAAAACATTCATCTACAACCACATAAATCCCTTTATCTCTGCAATGTAGCAACAGTTTTTTTATCATCTCTATATCTAAAAGGTTTCCAATTGGATTATTGGGATTGGCAAGAAAAAGTATATCCACATCTTCCGTCAGGATACGGTTCATATCCTCTGCCACACAAAAGTTATTTTCCTGCTTCATCTCATAATAAATAATGTCACTGACTACTGATTTTGCCGCATATTCATAACCATAAAAGGAAGGCACCGGTATCACGACTTTTTCTGGTTTTATGCCATGAACAATCGCCATAAATAGTTCTGATGCCCCATTTCCGAATAGCAAATATTCCTTTGGCACTCCAAGAAATG
>CAMWPB010000040.1 GCA_947176065.1 uncultured Lachnospiraceae bacterium
CCGTCTGCCTGCATCCCATCTTTTGCCGCTGCATATAGAGGTGCTGACGATGCTGGTTTTTGCTACGTTTCTGATTCTGGGAGAGATGTCAGCCGAGCTTGTCAGGTATTCCATGTCGGACAGTTGGGCGCACAGCCTGCCCTATATGCTCAGCGCTGCATTTCCGGGGCTTACTGCGGAAACCATTGTGTGGTTGATCAATCTGCTGTTTCTGGCGGCTGCGTTTACACTGTGGTTTACCCTGATCACTGCATACTGTCAGGTCTATGTGTTTGGATTTCGGGGATATGTGCGGAAACGGTGTCTCTGTTACCGGCTGTTCCGGTATATGCGGGTTTCAGCCAGAAGAAAACGGGCAAGCATCAGACGGGAATTTCTGCATACGGATCTGGAGCAGAATATGAATATGCCTCTGCTTAAGCTGCTTTTGGCTAATTTCCTGGTTCTGGCGGTCATCAGCATGTTCTGGGTGCTCGGCGTGTTTTTGCTGATTCCGTACACTGTTTTTCTCTACAGCCTGTTGAGAAAATATATCCGGATCATTCAGGGGCAGTACGCCCAGATGCTCACGACTGTCCGTTCCGTTGCGGCGGGAAATCTGCAGACGGAGATTGAGGGGGATTGGGGTATGTTTTCCGCCTTTCAGGAAGAGCTTTCTTCGATTCAGACCGGCTTTTCCAGAGCAGTGGAGGAGGAGGTGAAAAGCCAGCGTATGCGGACGGAGCTGATCACCAATGTCTCTCACGATTTAAAGACGCCTCTTACCGCCATCATCACTTATATTGAGCTTTTACAGGAAGAGCATGTGACGGAGGAACAGCAAAAGGAATATCTGGATGTGCTTCATCGAAAATCCCTGCGATTAAAGACGCTGATTGAAGATCTGTTTGAGGTGAGCAAGGCAAACAGCGGCAATGTGGCTTTCCATACCGAAAAGGTGGATATCTGTCATCTGGTGCGGCAGATGTATCTGGAGTATGAGGATAAGGCGAAAGAGGCAGGGCTGGTCTTTCGGTTTCACTTCCCGGAGCAGAAAGTATTCCTGATGCTGGACGGGGATAAAACCAGCCGCATTTTTGATAATTTATATACGAATATCATCAAGTACGCCATGCCGGACACGCGGGTATATGTGAGTGTGGAACAGGTGGAGGATGAGGTGCGGATTGAGCTGAAAAATATTTCGGGCTATGAGCTGAACATTCCCGCCGAAAGTCTGACGGACCGGTTCGTCCGGGGCGACAGTGCGAGGAGCAGCGAGGGCAGCGGCCTCGGGCTTGCCATCGCAAGAAGCTTTGTGGAGCTGCAGGGCGGAAAGATGGAACTGGAGATCGACGGGGATCTGTTCAAGGTATTCCTGATCTGGAAGAGGCTGTAAGGACTATTTTGTTTTCAGCTCTATAAATTTTAATATATTCTCATTCACCGGCTGGAGATAATGATACAGAAAACCGATTTCGCGTGGGGATATGGGTTTGGATAATGGTATTTCTATCAGGGAACCATTCTGTAAGTCCTGTTCAACAAATTGTTTTACGACACAGGACACCCCTATCCCCATTCTCGCAAATTCAATCAGCAGATCCATCTCGTTCACTTCCAGAATGTGCAGAGGGGTAATTTTATGTTGTGCGTAATAGTTGTTCAGGTGTCTGCGGGAAACATTATCCCGATCCAGCAGCATGATATTTCCGTGTTCAAATATGGTATCATTGTCACAGTCTAATTTATTCCGGTATGCCGGCGTGCAGACAAATATATACTCGATCACGCCAAGGGAATGATAGACAGCAGATCCCGGATTTTCCGGCTTTGCCACAAGAGCCAGATCAATATTTCCCTGTTCAACCATAGCACAGGCGGCCGAAGAAGACGTACAGGTAATGGATATGTCTGTGTTGGGATACAGCCCCGTAAATTCTTTCAGGCAGGGCATGAGATAATGCTTGCACAGCACGTTGCTGGCGGCTATCCGCAGATACCCGGTTCTCTGGTCATGTTTCAGACGGTCTTCCGTATCTGTCAGGATCTGAAATGCCTTCTTTGTGTTTTCATATAATGTTCTTCCGTTTTCCGTGAGCGCAACACCTTTTGATTTTCTGATAAAAAGAGTGGTATTCAGGCTGTCCTCCAGTTTTTTGATGGTTATGCTGACCGCAGGCTGTGAGATATATAACTGTGCGGCCGCCTTGGAAATGCTTTTGCATTCTGCGACCGCAAGGAATATCTTATATCTGGAAAGATTGTCTGAGATTTCCATAAAAATAGCCTCCATTATAAAATGTATTTATGCATTTCATAAATTACATATATTTGAATTATATCATTGACCATATTATAATACAAGAAAACATATGTATTTTGCGTACATCAGCGGCTGCAATCCACAACAGACAAGCACAAATGAGTACAAAATCCGGCGTAAGCATGAATGGTAACAGCGCTTCAAAAGGGATTGCATCTGTACGGAAATATGATAAACTAAACATGGAGCCCGGAGAGAAGAGGAGGAAGCACATATGGGAATGACAATGACACAGAAAATTCTGGCGGCGCACGCCGGTCTGGATCAGGTGGAAGCGGGACAGCTCATCGAGGCCGATCTCGATCTGGTATTGGGCAACGATATCACCAGCCCCGTTGCGATTAAGGAAATGGAAAAAATGAAGGTGGACGGCGTGTTTAATAAGGATAAGATCGCGCTGGTGCCGGATCATTTCGTCCCCAATAAGGATATCAAGTCCGCGGAGCACTGCAAATGCGTGCGGGAATTTGCAAAGAAAAACGAAATTACCAACTACTTTGAGGTGGGACAGATGGGCATCGAACACGCCCTTCTCCCGGAGCAGGGGCTGACTGTGGCGGGAGACGTGATCATCGGCGCGGACTCCCACACCTGTACCTACGGCGCGCTGGGCGCATTCTCCACAGGCGTTGGCAGTACGGACATGGCGGCCGGGATGGCTACCGGCAAGGCTTGGTTCAAGGTGCCTTCCGCCATCAGATTCAATCTGACGGGCAAGCCGTCCGAGTGGGTCAGCGGCAAGGATGTGATCCTGCATATCATCGGCATGATCGGTGTAGATGGCGCGCTCTACAAATCCATGGAGTTTACCGGGGACGGCATCGCAAACCTGACCATGGACGACCGTTTCACCATCGCCAATATGGCCATTGAGGCGGGCGGCAAGAACGGCATTTTCCCGGTGGATGAGCTTGCCATTTCCTACATGAAGGAGCACGGTACGAGAGCGTATAAGATATATGAGGCGGATGCGGACGCAGTCTATGACGAGGAATACACCATTGACCTGAGTACGCTGCGTCCTACGGTTGCATTCCCCCATCTGCCGGAGAACACGAAGACCATTGACGAGATCAAGGAAGATATCGCTGTGGATCAGGTGGTTATCGGTTCCTGCACAAACGGCAGACTGGATGATCTGCGGATTGCCGCAAAGGTTCTGAATGGCAGACATGTGGCGGAGGGAATGCGCTGTATCGTGATTCCCGCCACACAGAAGATCTATCTGCAGGCCATGGAGGAGGGGCTTTTAAAGACCTTTATCGAGGCGGGCGCGATTGTGAGCACTCCCACCTGCGGGCCTTGTCTTGGCGGTTACATGGGAATTCTTGCGGAGGGTGAGCGCTGCGTTTCTACCACCAACCGCAATTTTGTGGGCCGTATGGGACATGTCAATTCGGAGATTTATCTGGCAAGCCCGGCAGTGGCGGCGGCCAGCGCGGTGACAGGAAAGATTTCCTGCCCCTGTCAGCTGACTTGATTTCTGCTGATTGGAAGAGGATGGATTATGGGACAGATTGCGAATCAGATGGCTGTAGAACTATTGGCCAAAATGATTGATCGAATAACGGGAAAAGAAAAAAAGGAAAAAAAAAGAAAGGAAAACGGGTCATGAAAGCAGCAAAGGGAAAAGTGTTTAAATATGGAGACAATGTAGATACGGATGTAATCATCCCGGCGCGTTACTTAAATTCCTCCGATCCGGCGGAGCTGGCACAGCACTGTATGGAGGATATCGACAAGGGATTTATCGACAAGGTGCAAAAAGGGGATATCATTGTGGCCACCAAGAATTTCGGCTGCGGTTCTTCGAGAGAGCACGCGCCCATCGCTATCAAGGCGGCAGGCGTAAGCTGTGTGATCGCAGAGACCTTTGCCCGCATCTTTTACAGAAATGCCATCAACATCGGCCTGCCCATCGTGGAGTGTCCCGAGGCGGCTGCGGCAATTGATGCGGGAGACGAGGTGGAAGTGGATTTCGATTCCGGCGTGATCACTGACGTGACAAAAGGGACGACCTATCAGGGGCAGGCGTTCCCCGAGTTCATGCAGAAGATCATTGCGGCGGAAGGGTTAGTTAACTATATTAACACTACGCAGAGTCATGCAGATTTAGGATGAAGCAGATCATGAGAGCCTGCTCTCAATGAGATGATTCAGTCTAAATCTATATGACGAGAGTCATATGATGAGCAAAAGGAAAGCAGCGTAGCTGCGATTTTGCGAATTGACTCTGCGTGATTTAACAGGGGAATCAGTTATGATCTACAGGGTTGGTGACGGCGATAATCCCGCCTATGACTACAGCAGTCAATTAAAGCCCGCCAAAAATGCCGAGAGTCAGGAGAAATTCAGTCTGGAGCGGCAGAAGGAACAGGAAGTTCCGAAAAAACAGGAAAAGAAGGGCGAAGACAAAAAACTGCATCAGAAACCCGGCGTTGAAATCAAGTCGCAGGGCGGCGTGAAGCTGGAGCTATCCGGCGGCCGGATCAATGAACAGGAACAGACAGCAGGCAGTGCAGCGAAAGCTGAAAACACAGGCGGCGGTTTGTTGGATGCCGTATTGTCAATTTTTAAGAGCCTGTTTGATGCGGTGGGAGATTTTTTCTATAAAGTCTGGAATGACCCGCCGCAGGAAACGGTTTCCCAGGATGTGACGCCTGAGGAGGCGGAGCGTTATACCGAGGAATACTATGCCATGAAGGGTATTCCTGTGCCGCAGCCTGCCGTAACAGAGAAAACAGAAGAGCCGGAAACAGTCTCTGACGATTCGGCGGAGCGGGATGAAAAGATTCGGAAGCACCTCCGTTCCGGGAATCTGGAGCAGGTGATCAGCCTGCTTACAGACGACGGGAAACGGTCCGTCGCCAAAAACTCTACGCTGTTAACGTATTATGATAAAAACGGGAAACTGACGCAGTTAAGCGCGTCGGACAGAGAGCGTATCCTGCACGGAGACCGCCATGTGCGAACACTATAAAACCACGGCGTTTTTTCCGTTTCGTTTTCCACAGTAGAGGTTGTAGTCAGCCCTGGTGATCGTATCCTCCACGGATTCCTTGCCGTCATAGAGGGCAACGCCAAGCGTGAGGGAGCAGTGAATCCATTTGTTGTTCAGTTCAAACACGCGGTTTGCCACATTTCTTCGGATATTTTCCGCGATGCGCAGGGAGCTTTCCTCTGAAGCGTTGTTGATCAGAATAAGAATTTCCTCCCCGCCCCAGCGGCAGACATAGCCCTTCCCCTTTACCTGATCTGAGGTAATGCCGGCAATTCCCTTTAATACCACATCGCCGAAATCATGTCCGTAGGTGTCGTTTACCTTCTTGAAATTATCAATGTCGCACATAATCAAAGCAAAGCTGGACGCTGATTCCACTGCCTGATTGAGGAAAATATCCATGCTCCGGCGGTTGTAAAGCCCTGTCAGGGGATCTGTGCTGGCAAGTTTATCCAGAATCGCGTTCTGATGCTTGAGCCGATTGCTGGAAAGCTTCATCTCAAATACAAAAACCAGCGAAAAGAGTATCAGGAACACGAAAGCGCAGAGCGAATTAAATACATAGAGCGAAAGCTCCAGCGCGATATTGTCTGTCTCTACAAGAGGTTCTCCGAAGAAAGAGAGAAATTTACATGCCAAAAAAGCGGCAGACGAAAAAACAGCCGACAAAGTTGCGATGGTAAATTTCTTCTGTCTGATATCAAGGGTGTAGCAGATATAAAAGCCGACCGGGACAATGGCAATGATATACTGCGCAAACCCGAAATTCCAGCCGAGGCAGATGGTTGCGGCAAGGGAATGCAGAATGACCTCGATATATGTAATAAAGTAAATGGTCAGATAATGCTCCCTTTCTCCCCACATCAGCCAAAAGCAGGCCGCATAGGTAAGCACGCTGAGAATATTAAAATAGAACAAAGGCATAATTTGAAAAACACAGAAAAGAACAAGCAAAAGAACGTGCACCGATGCGATAGAACCGATCAGTGCATGGAACTTTAAGCGGTTCGTGATCTGGGTTTTGCCTGTCAGAACGTCTTTTAATTTGTTAAAGCCCTTTTTCAGGCGGTTTTTCCAATGGTTTGCATTCATAAGCCTGATTCCTGTTTGTGAGGTTTCATACATAATTAATCTATTTTATTATACTCCTCCTCATTTTATTTGTAAACCGCCTGCTATGACAGTCTGTGCCAGTATTTGCGCAATTTATGCCATTTGGACAGAAAACACTTGTTCGATCCGGCGATATCTGGTATACTCTTTGATATGGATAAGAATGCATTTGAAAGCGCAAAACTAAAGGTGCTGCTGAAGCAGCATGATCCTCACGGTTTCGGCACTCTGCAGGAAAAGACGGTTCATGCCGTTATGAAGCTCTATTATGAACCGGACGAGGACTGCCATGAGGTGCCTGTGGAAGGGTATATTGCGGATATTTATAAAGACGGACGCATTATCGAAATACAGAACGGAAATTTCGGAAGGCTGCGGCCGAAGCTTTCTGCTTTCTTACCGCTGTATCCGGTCACGGTGGTGTTTCCGATTCCGCATTTTAAATGGCTGATCTGGATGAACGAGGAGAGCGGGGAGCTTTCCGAAAAGCATAAGTCCCCCGTGACCGGAAATGCCTATCATGCCTTTGCGGAATTATACCGGATCAAACCTTTTTTGAAAGACCCGAATCTGTCCTTTGCTTTTCCGCTAGTTGACATGGACGAATACCGGCTCTTAAACGGCTGGAGCCGTAATAAAAAGCGGGGTTCCACGCGCTATGACAGGATGCCGCTTTCCCTCTATGACGAGATCCGGGTGGAGCGGCGGGAGGATTTCATGCAGTTTGTCCCGATTGATCTGACGGAACCCTTCACGATCACGGATTTTGCGAAAGCGGCGGGCATCAGACGGGATCTGGCCGCAGATGCCGTGCCGATTCTGATGTATCTTGATATCCTGCACAGGGAAGGGAAACGGGGAAGGGAATATCTCTACCGGGTGGAGGACTGAAAACGGGCGAAGTTATGCGGTGGTGGAACCGGCTGGTATTTGGACTGACCGTGCACACGATCTTGTATTTAGCCTTTGCAAAAATACCAGATGTATGGTATACTCTGTCGTGTATTTTTGTTTTCACTATAATAAAGTTTCCGGTTTTCGGTTTGGACGTTATAACAATATTGTTGAACTATTTTGTAACAGGAATTAAGGGGTAATCATGGCTAAGACAGATAAAAACACATATGACGCCTCCAGCATCACAGTTCTGGAGGGGTTAGAGGCAGTACGGGTGCGTCCCGGCATGTACATCGGAAGCGTTTCCACCAAGGGCCTGAACCATCTGATCTACGAGATCATGGACAATGCGGTGGACGAGCATCTGGCGGGTTATTGCAGCACCATCCGGGTGACACTGGAAGCGGACGGCTCCGCCACCGTTTCGGACAACGGGCGGGGTATCCCCGTAGGGATGCACGAGAAGGGGATCAGCGCGGAACGTCTGGTATTCACCACGCTTCACGCGGGCGGCAAATTCGATAACGACGCTTATAAGACCAGCGGCGGACTCCACGGCGTAGGTTCCTCGGTGGTCAACGCGCTGTCCGCTTATCTCCATGTAACCGTTAAGACCGGCGGCCAGATCTATGAGGATCATTATGAGCGCGGCATTCCCACGCTTGAATTAAAGGACGGACTGCTCCCCGTGGTGGGGAAGACGAGAGAGTCCGGCACTACCATCAATTTCCTGCCGGATGACACCATCTTTGACAAGACCCGTTTCAAGGAAGACGACGTGAAAAGCCGTCTTCACGAGACCGCTTACCTGAATCCCGCGCTCACGATTATTTACGAGGATAAGAGAGGCGCGGAGGTTGAGCATATCGAGTACCATGAGCCGGAAGGCATCATAGGCTTTATCAAGGATATGAACAAGTCCAGGGAGAGCATCCACGACGTCATCTACTTTAAGGGAGAAGCGGAAGGAATCACCGTGGAATGCGCGTTCCAGTATGTGAACGAGTTTCATGAAAATGTGCTGGGCTTTTGTAATAATATTTACAATGCCGAGGGCGGCACGCATCTGACCGGCTTTAAGACCATGTTTACCAATGTGATTAACACCTACGCAAGAGGCTTAAATATCCTGAAAGAAAAGGATGTGAACTTTACCGGCGCGGATGTGAGAAACGGCATGACGGCGGTAATTTCCATCAAACACCCCGATCCCCGTTTCGAGGGACAGACGAAGACCAAGCTGGATAATCAGGATGCGGCGAAGGTAGTCAGCAAGGTGACAGGCGATGAGATCGTCCGTTTCTTCGACCGCAATCTTGACACTTTAAAGAGTATTATCGGCTGTGCGGAGAAGGCGGCAAAGATTCGGAAAACCGAGGAGAAGGCAAAGACCAACCTGCTGACCAAACAGAAATTCTCCTTCGACTCCAACGGGAAGTTAGCCAACTGCGAGTCCAGGGACCCCTCCAAGTGCGAAATCTTCATTGTGGAGGGTGATTCCGCAGGAGGCAGCGCCAAGACGGCCAGAAACCGTATGTATCAGGCGATTTTGCCGATACGCGGCAAGATTTTGAACGTGGAGAAGGCGAGTATCGACAAGGTGCTGGCAAACGCCGAGATCAAGACCATGATCAATGCTTTTGGCTGCGGTTTCTCGGAAGGATACGGCAACGATTTTGATATCTCGAAGCTGCGCTACGACAAGATTATCATCATGGCCGATGCGGACGTGGACGGCGCCCATATTTCCACATTGCTGCTCACCCTGTTTTACCGCTTTATGCCGGAGCTGATTTATGAGGGACATGTCTATATCGCCATGCCGCCTCTCTATAAAGCCATGCCGTCGAAGGGAGCCGAAGAGTATCTTTACGACGACAAGGCGCTGGAAAAATATCGGAAAAGGCACAAAGGGCCTTTCACCTTACAGCGGTACAAGGGTCTTGGCGAGATGGACGCGGAACAGCTCTGGGAGACCACCCTTGACCCCGACAAAAGACTCTTAAAGCTGGTGGAGATCGAGGACGCCCGCATGGCCAGCGAGGTGACAGAGATGCTGATGGGCACCGAGGTGCCGCCGAGAAAAGCGTTTATCTATAAGAATGCGCAGGATGCGGAGCTGGACGTCTGACCCTGCCATAAGGTTTGATGCATCCTTGACTGAAAACAAGACAGGAAATAAATGAGCGGGAGCGTTTCCCCGAAAAGAGAGTGTGTAAAAATGGAAGACAGAATCATCAAAACCGAATATTCCGAGGTTATGCAGAAATCCTATATTGACTATGCCATGAGCGTTATCATTGCCCGGGCGCTGCCGGATGCGAGGGACGGACTGAAGCCGGTACAGAGACGGACGCTCTACGATATGCATGAGCTGGGAATCCGTTACGACAGGCCCTATCGAAAATCGGCCCGTATTGTGGGTGATACCATGGGTAAATACCATCCTCACGGCGACAGCTCCATCTATGAGGCGCTGGTGGTTATGTCCCAGGACTTTAAAAAGGGCCTGCCGCTGATCGACGGCCACGGCAATTTTGGCAATATCGAGGGGGACGGCGCGGCGGCCATGCGTTACACGGAAGCCCGTCTGGAGCAGATTACCCAAGAGGCCTTTCTGGCGGATCTGGACAAGGACGTGGTGGACTTTATTCCCAACTTTGACGAGACGGAGAAAGAGCCGGGTGTGCTGCCCGTGAAGATCCCGAACCTTCTCATAAACGGCTCGGAGGGCATTGCGGTCGGTATGGCGACCAGCATTCCGCCCCACAATCTGGCGGAAGTGATTGACGCCGTCAAGGCTTACATGCTGGATGAAAATATAACGACAAGAGAGCTGATGCGTTATGTGAAAGGCCCCGATTTCCCCACAGGAGGCATCGTGATCAATCAGGACGATCTTCTGGAAATCTATGAGACAGGGGCCGGTAAGATCAAACTGCGCGGCAAGGTGGAAGTGGAGAAGGCCAAGGGCGGAAAAACCAATCTGGTGATTACCGAAATCCCCTACACCATGATCGGCGCCAACATCGGCAAGTTCCTGATGGATGTGGCGGCTCTTGCGGAGACGAAAAAAACGCAGGATATCGTGGATATCACGAACCAGTCCTCGAAAGAAGGCATCCGTATTGTGATCGAACTGCGCAAGGACGCCGACGTGGAAAACTTTAAAAATATGCTCTACAAAAAAACCCGTCTGGAGGATACTTTCGGCGTCAATATGCTGGCCATCTCGGACGGACGCCCGGAAACCATGGGACTTAAGCAGATCATCCGGGAGAGCGTCAACTTCCAGTACGAGGTAGCCGGGCGGAAGTACAGAAATCTGCTGGAAAAGGAGCTGGAGCGCAAGGAGATTCAGGAAGGACTCATCAAGGCCTGCAATGTGATCGACCTGATTATCGAGATCCTCCGAGGATCCAAAGACCGCGCCATGGCCAAGTCATGTCTGGTGGAGGGTAAAACCGACGGTATTAAATTCAAATCCAAAGAGTCAAAGGTGATGGCGTCACAGCTTATGTTTACGGAAAAACAGGCGAATGCCATCCTGGAGATGCGTCTCTATAAGCTGATCGGTCTGGAGATCGAAGCCCTCATCAGTGAACATGAGGATACCATGGCGAATATTTACCGCTATGAGGATATCCTGGCCAGAAAGGACTCCATGGCACAGGTTATCATAAATGAACTGGACGAAATAAAAGAAAAATATAAACGTGAAAGAAGAACGCAGATCACCAATGCCGAGGAGGCTGTCTATGTGGAGAAAAAGGTGGAGGAGATGGACATTGTCTTTTTGATGGACCGTTTCGGTTACGCGAAAACCATTGATACCGCCACTTACGAACGCAATAAGGAGGCTGCGGACGCGGAGAACCGGTACGCCTTTGTCTGCAGGAATACGGGAAAGGTATGCCTGTTTACCAATACGGGGCAGCTCCACACCGTGAAAGCCATGGATCTGCCTTTCGGAAAATTCCGTGACAAAGGCGTACCGATCGACAATGTGAGTAATTTTGATTCCGCGAAGGAATCCATCGTCTATGCCGCAAGCCAGAGCGATCTAAACCTGTACCGCGTGATTTTTGCCACAAAGCAGGCAATGCTTAAGGTGGTGGACGGCGGCGAATTTGATGTGGCCAAACGAACGGTAGCGGCCACAAAGCTTGCGGAAGGCGACGAGGTGGTCAGCGTAACGGCATTTAAGGAACAGCGGAATATGATTCTGCAGTCCAGAGCCGGCTACTTTCTCCGTTTCCCGGTGGAGGAGATCCCCGAGAAGAAGAAGGGCGCAATCGGCGTACGGGGCATGAAGCTTACCGCCAAAGACGAGATCGAGGCTGTCTATTATTCGCAAAACGCAGTGGAACAGACCATTGAGTACGGTGATAAGACTTTGGAGCTGAATAAGATTAAATTGGGGCACCGGGACAGCAAAGGAGTGAAAATCAGGACATGAGAGTGATAGCGGGAACGGCGAGAAGCCTGCGCTTAAAAACCCCGGATGGGAGGGACACCAGACCCACCACGGACCGGATCAAGGAGACGCTTTTTAATATGCTGCAGCCTTATCTTGGCGGCGCGCTGTTTGTGGATCTGTTCAGCGGCAGCGGCGGCATCGGCATTGAGGCATTAAGCCGCGGCGCGAGGCACGCCTATTTTGTGGAAAATGAAAAGAAGGCGCTTTCCTGTATACAGGAGAATCTGCAGTTTACCCGGCTTATGGATCAGGCGACGGTCTTAAAAACGGATGTGCTTTCCGCCCTCTACGGTATCCATGAGAAGGAGGCGGACATCGTCTTTATGGACCCTCCCTACGACTGCGGTCACGAGGGCCGTGTGCTGGCAGTACTTAAAGAGCTGCCCTGGGTGACGGAGAACACCCTGATTGTGATGGAAACTTCCCTGCAGACAGACATTTCCGGACTGGAGAGTCTGGGCTTTTCCATAGAAAAAGAGAAGCGGTATAAGACAAACAGGCATGTTTTTTGTCGGAAAATGTAACACCGCGCAGTATTTTTTCCAAAAAATAACAAAAATTTAAAAATAAGTAAAGACTTTTTGGCAAAATTGTTTTAATATGATATCATAGATTTTGGTTATACGATCAGTTTTCTTTGATAAAAAATGGGGGCTTTCTATGAAGGCAGCAATCTATCCGGGCAGCTTTGACCCGGTCACTTACGGACATCTGGATATTATCAGGCGGGCTTCTGAGATATTCGATGAATTAACGGTAAGCGTGTTAAACAATAAAACAAAGACTCCATTGTTTTCTGTGGAAGAACGTGTTAAAATGTTAGAGGAAGCGACCCGCGATCTTCCTAATGTGACGATAGATTCTTTCAGCGGTCTTTTGATTGATTATGCCGCAAGAAAAGATATTCATGTGGCAATCAGAGGGCTGCGCGCTATTACGGATTTCGAATACGAGCTGCAGATCGCGCAGACGAACCGTAAATTCTCTGACGGCAAATTGGATACGGTGTTTTTGACGACCAGTCTCGAATACGCATACTTAAGTTCTTCCACCGTCAAGGAAATTGCAAGCTTTAACGGGGATATCTCGGAGTGCGTGCCTGATTTTGTCGGGCGGTTGATCTATGAAAAATACGGATATAAGAGATAGGAGCAGGCAATGAGTAGTAGAATTGAACAACTTATCGACGAGATTGAGGACTACATTGACGGCTGCAAATTCCAGCCGCTTTCCAAGACCAATATTATCGTAAATAAAGAAGAAATCGATGAGCTTCTGCGGGAGCTTCGCATGAAGACCCCGGACGAGATCAAGCGCTATCAGAAAATTATCTCCAACAAGGAGGCTATCCTGAATGACGCCCGCACGAAAGCGGAGGCGCTTATTAAGGATGCGACGGTACAGACCACAGAACTGATCAACGAGCACGAGATCATGCAGCAGGCGTATGCGCAGGCTAACGAAGTGGTGCGCATGGCGACTACACAGGCGCAGGAAATACTGAATAACGCGACCATGGAGGCCAATGGCGTCAAGACTTCCGCCATGCAGTACCTCGATGAAATGTTATCCAATCTGGAAAACGCCATGACGACCACGCTCACGGCGGCTACGGAGCATTATGAGAGCTTTTTTAACACGATCAGCGGCTATAATGAGATCGTGAAAGCAAACCGTGCGGAGCTGCGTCCCGTGGAGGTTGAAAAAATGCTTAAGGAGGCCGAGGGGGACGCGGAACCCGGGCCGGAGCTGGATCTGATGTAATGATAAAAACCGCAGAACATAAATGGCGGATAAAAAAAGACAGGTAGGCCGGTTTCCTTATGAAGCCGGCTTGTTCTTTTCTTAAAATTTGGAAGAAAATGGAGTATATGAAAAATCCTTTCACGCATCGTCTGCAAAAAAACAACATAACTGCACGGCTGTATCGGACAGCGGCTGACATGCTCTGCCTGTGTCTGTCTCTCTGCCTGCTTTTGGGGCTTTCTGTCTGTATTGATGCGGATTTTCTGCCGGACGTAAAAGCGGCGGAAACGCCGGCGGATGCAGAGTCCGCTCCCGGGCCGGAAGATGCGGAGGGGGAAGCGGTAGAGGAACTGCCCGAAGAGAAGCTGGTGATCGTCATCGATCCCGGGCACGGGGGTGATGAGGAGGGCGGCATGTGCGATTCCTTTGTGGAGAAGGACATGACGCTGATTACCGCCAAAGTCATGAAGGAGGAGCTGGAGAAGTACGAGGACGTCACGGTTTATCTGACAAGGGAAGATGACAGAAAGATGTCACTCGAGGAGCGGGTGGCCTTTGCCAAAGAAGTGGGCGCCGATTTTCTCTTCTGTCTCCACTATAATCTTTCTAAAGATCACAACACGCTTTTCGGGACGGAATGCTGGGTGTCCGCTTTCGGAAGACATTACAGCGAAGGCTATGCCTTTGCCGACATTCAGATTGGGGCTTTGGAAGATATCGGCCTTTACTCAAGGGGCATCAAAACAAGGCTTGGAAAAAACGGGACGGATTACTACGGCATCATACGGCATGCCGTGGAGCAGGATCTGACCTGCGTGCTGATTGAGCATTGTCATATGGACCACGAAAACGACCGTCCCTTCTGCGAGGGCAGAGAACAGTGGGAGGCGTTCGGCAGGCTGGATGCGGAATCCGCAGCCAAATATTTCCGCCTGAAATCAGAGATACTTGGCGTGGATTACAGCGATTACCCGGTTTTGGATGTTCCCGTGCCTGCGGGCATTATGCGGCCCGACACAACGGAGCCGGATATCTGCATGATCGAGGTCACGGATCAGGAGATGGAGACCGGAAATGTCACGGTAGAACTGTCCGCCGTGGATTATGACAGCGGAATGCTGTATTATGATTACAGCTATGACGGCGGAAACACCTTTTTCCCACGGCTTGCCTGGGGCGATAAGACAAGGGACACCATTACCTTTACCATGAATGTGCCGCCCCATATTGTGCCGCAGATTGTGGTGCGGGCCTATAACGGCTATGACCTGTTTACGGAGAGCAATCTTGTCTCCCTGCCTTCCATGGACTACAAGACGGAGGAGGAGATCGCGGCGGAGCTGGCCGAACAGGAACGGATTGCGGCGGCCGCAAAGGCAGCGGCCGAAGAACAGGCGAAGCAGAATGCCGTTTCAGTGGAAAATCAAGAGAAAAGGCAGCCCAAAACACCTGAGAAGGAGGCCGAAAAGGAGCCGACGATCCGCTATTTTCTGACGGTATGTCTCGTCTGCGCCCTGCTGGTGGTCGGACTTGCGCTCTCCATGGCACTGATTCTAAAGAAAGGAAAGCGCAGAAAACGGCGGAGGAGAAGGCGGCGCAGGCGCTGACCGTTAACGGGAAAAGTAATAGATATAGACCAGTGCCGTGAGAGCCGTCTGCGCCAGCTTGTGGCATATATAGGTGCGGATGGAAAGCCCTGTGTCCCGGATCATGCTGTAAGTCTGTGCGATGCAGGAGAACCCGCCGAAGGGCAGCATAACAAGTACGAGAAAGGGATGGCCCGGACCACAGCGCGCAATCCCGCCGGTAATTTCCAGTATGCAGTAATAGGTCTGCAAAAGCGTGGCAGGCAGATGGACAAAAGGGACGAAGAGGATGTTCAGCAGGTTGAAAAAAACCATGTAGCCGCCCAGCTTTGCAATGCCGGTCAGTCCGGCGAGTACGGCGTTGTCGGTAGCTGCTAAAAGCCCTTCCGCCTGCGGAATCTGTTTTGATAAGGATGCGGCGCACAATTCCGAATTGATTGACTCGGTCGGTCTGTGTAAATGTGACGAAGTCTGCGCTGCAGCCATGACGTCACGACACCGAAAGAGTCGGGAAATCCGCATCACAAACAGACCGTAGATCAGAGGAACGCCGTACATAACAAGAAAAGGAAGCAGCGGCTTTTCCAGGGAGAGCGTGCTCACCACGAAGCTCAGGAAATAGATGGGGCCGATATTATTGCAGAAAGCCAGCAGGCGGTTTCCCTCCCTGACAGAGAGCCGTCCCGTCCGGCACAGCTCCCCGGCAATCCGTGCGCCCATAGGGAATCCACAGAGGAATCCCATAAGCAGTGTGTAGGAACCGTTCGGCGTGGTGCCATAAAAAAAGCGCAGGATGGGATGAAACAGGCGCACAAAGCCTTCGGTCAGGTTCATGTTGATTAAGATGCCCGACAGAATCATGAAAGGAAGAAGAGTCGGGATCATTTTCTCAAACCACAGATGCAGTCCCGCCAGCGCATATTGTAAGGACAGCGCCGGATAGCGCAGAAGAAGAAAAATCAGATAAACGCCGAGGGCCATATACAGAAAGCGGACAAATCTGCTGTAAAGTCCGTTCAGCGGTTTTCGGATACATGTCATAAGCTCACCATGTTGTACTTTTGTACATGTATATTCCGAAAAAGTGTTCCGACATGACAAAAAGAAAAAAACGGAAGGGAAGTACAAGCGTATGATAGAAGCGGTTATATTTGATCTGGACGGCTCCATGGTGGATTCTATGTGGATCTGGCGCTCTATAGATATCGAGTATCTGGGTAAATTCGGGATTGCATTGCCCGAGAATCTGCAGTCATGCATCGAGGGGATGAGCTTTTCCGAGACGGCGGCCTACTTTAAAGAGCGGTTTGACCTTCCCGATGATCTGGAAACCATCAAAGCCGACTGGAACCGTATGGCATGGGATAAGTATGCCCATGAGGTGCCGGTCAAGGATGGCGTCAGGGAACTTCTGGCATACTGTATGGAACATGGCATCAAAATCGGGATTGCCACCAGCAATTCCAGACAGCTGGTGGAAAACGTGGTGCAGGCGCACCGGCTGGAGTCCTGCTTTGACTGTATTATGACAGCGTGTGAGGTGGAGAAGGGAAAGCCCGCGCCGGACATCTATCTTGCTGTGGCGAAGGAGCTTGCCGTTGATCCTCGAAACTGTCTTGTGTTCGAGGATATCATACCGGGCATTCAGGCAGGCAGGGCGGCGGGTATGCAGGTCTGCGCTGTCTATGATGAATATTCGGAGCATCAGGACAGCGAGAAGAAAATGCTTGCTGACTATTATACCTACCAATTCCGGGAGCTGATTGAGGAGGGCGTTCTTTTGTGAAACAGATAATGGCATTTTTACCGATTTCCAAACAGGATATGCAGGCACAGGGGATAGAACAGGTTGACTTTGTCTATGTGACCGGGGACGCCTATGTGGATCACCCTTCCTTCGGCCATGCTATTATCAGCCGGGTTTTAGAGTCACACGGCTATAGCGTAGGTATCATATCCCAGCCGGATTGGAAGGATGAGAACAGCATCACGATTCTGGGGCGTCCCAGGCTTGCTTTTCTCGTCACCGGCGGCAACATGGATTCCATGGTGAACCATTATTTTGTCTCCGGCAGACACCGTCCGACGGATGCCTACACCCCGGGCGGCGAACCCTATAAAAGGCCAGATCACGCCACTGTGGTTTACGGCAACCTGATCCGCCGGGTCTATAAAGATGTCCCGGTGATTATCGGCGGCATTGAGGCAAGCCTGCGGCGGATGGCCCATTACGACTACTGGTCGGACAGCTTTAAACGTTCCATTCTGCTGGACAGTCAGGCCGACCTGATCTCCTACGGCATGGGGGAAAAGTCCATTGTAGAGATTGCGGAGGCTTTAGACAGCGGCATTGCGGTGAAGGATATTACCTTTATTCCGGGAACGGTCTATAAGACGAAGGATACCGGGAATATTTACGACTCTGTAGAGCTTCCTTCGTATGAGGAGATGAAAGCGCAGCCGGAGAAATACGCCGACAGCTTTCGGATACAGTACCAGAACACGGACCCCTTTACCGGTAACACATTGGTCGAACCCTATCCGAACGGTATTTATGTGGTGCAAAACCCGCCCCAGCCGCCGCTCACCACGGAGGAGATGGATGCGGTCTACGATCTGCCCTATATGCGTACCTATCATCCTTCCTATGAGGAGCGCGGGGGTGTGCCTGCGATTTCCGAGATCAAATTTTCGCTTGTCAGCAACAGAGGGTGCTTCGGCGGCTGCAATTTTTGTGCGCTGACCTTTCATCAGGGCAGGACAGTACAGGTCAGAAGCCATGAGTCGATCCTCCGGGAAGCGGAGCTGATGATACGGGATAAAGATTTCAAGGGCTATATTCACGATGTGGGCGGTCCCACCGCCAATTTCCGTCATCCCTCCTGTCAGAAGCAGATGACGCAGGGGGTCTGCAAGAACAGACAGTGTCTTTTTCCGAAACCCTGCCCCAATCTGGAAGTGGATCACAGCGATTATCTGTCTCTTCTTCGGAAACTGCGGGCGCTGCCCGGCGTAAAAAAGGTCTTTATCCGCTCCGGCATCCGTTTCGACTACCTGATGGCGGATCAGGACGACGCCTTTTTCCGGGAGCTGGTAGAACATCATGTCAGCGGACAGCTCAAGGTGGCGCCGGAGCACATTTCCGATCAGGTGTTACAGTATCTGGGGAAACCACGGAAGGAAGTTTACGAGAAGTTTGTTAAAAAATATACAAAGTTGAATGAACAGCTTGGGAAAAAACAGTTCCTTGTGCCATATCTGATGTCCTCCCATCCGGGTTCCACGCTGAAGGAGGCCATAGAACTTGCGGAGTATCTGCGGGATCTCGGCTATATGCCGGAGCAGGTGCAGGATTTTTATCCGACGCCGTCCACGGTGTCCACGGTCATGTACTATACGGGAATCGACCCGAGGGACGGGAAAAAGGTATATGTCTGCCGCAATCCCCATGAAAAGGCGATGCAGCGGGCGTTGATCCAGTACAGAAACCCGAACAACTACGATCTGGTCCGGGAAGCGCTTTTAAAAGGCGGCAGGGAAGACCTGATCGGCTTTGACAAAAAGTGCCTGATCCGGCCGCGAAGGATGGACGATAAAAAGCGTGAAAGCAGTGTCCGAAAAGACGGTCTGAGGGGAGACGGCAGGAGCGCCGGGAAAGATAGCGCAAGAGTGAGCGGTAGTCAGAAAAACCGTACAGATGCAGGTACGCGCAGAAAAAAAACGATTCGAAATGTGCATAAGAAGAAAAAATAGAAAGTGTCCCGCAGAGACGTTCGATCATCTGCGGGACAAAATTTTTACAGAGAATGCGAAGCATTCTCTCGATTGAGTGCTTGCACTCAATCTGTTATACGTTCTGGCCTTTCCCGATGTAGACAGGGAAGGTATCGGTTCCTTTCATCTCTTTCCCGGCTGTGACCTTAACGTCCTTGTCCGTGATGAGATATTCGATGTTTGCGCCTGCTTCCACAACGGTGTCCTGCATCAGGATACAGTTTTTCACCGTTGCTCCCTTGGCGATCCTGACGCCGCGGAAGATCACGCTGTTTTCCACTTCGCCCTCGATGATACAGCCGGCAGCCACCATCACATTCTGCACTTTGGAGCCGTTGACATACTGAGTCGGATGATCCCCTCTGATCTTTGTGTAGACGGGAGAGCCGGCGAAGAGTGCGTCCAGATTGTAGTCATCCAAAAGCTTCATGTTCTCATCGAAATAGCTCTTCATATCGGAGATGAACCCTACATAGCCAGTATATTTGTATCCTCTCACATTCAGCTTGTTGATCTGCGGGATCAGAACGTCTCGCATAAAGAATTCCTGTCCGCGCACCAGAGCATTGTCCACCATTTCTACCAGAAGGTCGCGGTTGATGATGAATATGTTCATGGAGAAGTTTTTGATGCCTTCCTCCTTGGAATTGATATAGATCTTTTTGAGCTGATCTTCTTCCATATCGAAGGTATAGTAGAAACTTCTGCCGTCGTTCTTGGCCTTGATAAACCCGTTCGGGATCGGCTGTTCACAGTAGGCCAGCGTCATATCTGCCTCGTTTTCGATATGGGTCTGCAGCATGGCGTGAAAATCAAAGTTCACCACCATATTGGTATCGGACATGATAACATATTTTTCCTTGGCATCCCGCAGGAAATCAAGGATATTTGCCAGCGCGCTTGCACGTCCCACGTAAGGCTTTGCCTCTTTTTCCGCAAAAGGAGGGAAGATATGTAAGCCGCCATTTTTGCGGACAAGATCCCATTCACGCCCGGAGCCGAGGTGGTCCATCAGGGAATGATAGTTTTTGTTCACGATCACGGAAATATTTCCGATGCCGGAATTAGTCATGCCGGATAAAATAAAGTCGATGATACGGTAACGGCTGGCAAAGGGAATGGAAGCCATCAAACGTACGTTCACCAGCTCAGGAACCAGCGCGTCATAACTGTTCGGGAAAATGATGCCGAGTGCACTTGTATTTGATTTTACCATTGTTCTTCACCGCCTTTCATATCATTTCTTACGATGGCGTTTGGACCTACCACCGCATTTTCACCAATTGTAAGGTCTGAGCCTACGGTTGCCACACCGTCCCCATCGTCGGAGGGCATTGCGCCTACCACGGCGTTTTCGCAGATTGTCACATTCTCCGAAACAATACAGTGTTTCACTACCGCGCCGGATTTGATGGTTGTGCCGCCCATGATTACCGCATCCTCAACCACCGCGCCTGCGTCCACTTTCACACCTGCAAAGAGGATGGAATGCTTCACCTCGCCCTTGATCCGACAGCCGTCGGCGACCATGGTGTTTTCCACCACCGCGCCCGCACTGATCTTATGACCGGTCATACCAGTGGTGCGGCTGTGGATTTTCCAGCTTTCGTCAGAGAGGTTGATGCCGCTTACATCTGCGTCCAGGACTTCCATATTGGCTTCCCACAGGGAATGGATCGTCCCCACATCCTTCCAGTAGCCGTTGAAGTGGTAAGCGTACATCTGCCTGTTATCGCGCAGCAGATTCGGTATGATGTTGTTGCCGAAGTCGTTTTCGGAGTTCGGATCAGCCTCGTCCTCCTCCAGATACTTTTTCAGAATGTCCCAGTTAAAGATATAGATACCCATGGAAGCCAGATTGGATTTCGGGTTTTTCGGCTTCTCCTGAAATTCCGTGATCTTGTCGTTTTCGTCGGCAACCATCAGACCGAAGCGCGGCGCCTCCTCCCACGGCACTTCCATGACGGCAACGCTGAATTCCGCGTTTTTCGCCTTGTGAAATTCCAGAAAATCGCTGTAATCCTGTTTGCAGATCTGGTCGCCGGAAAGAATAATGACATACTTCGGGTCATAGCGCTCTATAAATGATATGTTCTGGTAAATTGCGTTTGCCGTTCCTTTATACCAGTCGGAACCGCCGGATTTCTGGTAGGGCGGCAGCACATGCACGCCTCCGTAAAGACGGTCAAGGTCCCAGGGCTGCCCGTTGCCGATGTATTCATTCAGCACGAGCGGCTGGTATTGCGTCAGGATACCTACCGTATCAATGCCTGAATTGACACAGTTAGACAGCGGAAAGTCGATGATGCGGTATTTTCCGCCGAATGGAACAGCCGGTTTTGCAAGCTTCTCGGTGAGCGTGTACAGACGTGATCCTTGTCCACCGGCAAGAAGCATTGCAATCATTTCTTTTGCCATATTCGATTTCCTCCTTTTTACAATTTATAGAAATTATACATCATATTCACGAAAAATGATAGGTTTTTAATTCATCTTTTGTGAAATCTGATATATTTTTTTCAGAAAGTATTTGTTTACGGATGACAGTTAAAAGTGGTACACTAAATCATATGAAAAGGAGCCTTTGCATATGAATATTGCCATTATCACCGGCGCCTCCTCCGGGATGGGGAAGGAGTTTGCCGTACAACTGGATAAAAGCCTTGGTAAAACGGACGAAATCTGGCTTCTGGCCCGCAGCAGGGAGCCGCTTGAAAAACTGGCGGATTCCCTGCGGATCAAAGCCCGCGTAATCGTGATTGACCTGACGGATGAAACTGCTCTGAAACAATTTGAGGAAGTGCTTGCCATACAAAACCCGAAGATCACAGTATTGGTCAACTGTGCGGGAGTGGGCAGCCACAAGTTTTTTGCCCGACAGAGCAAAGAGGAAATCGACGCCATGATTCAGCTTAATATTACGGCGTTAACCCGCATGACGATGCTCTGTCTGCCCTATATGAAAAGCGGCAGTAAGCTGATACAGGTTTCCTCAGGGGCGGCCTTTGTCCCGCAGAGCGCCTTTGCAGTCTATGCAGCCTCCAAGGCTTATGTGTATTCCTTAAGCCGCGCGCTGGGACAGGAGCTGAAAGGGCGGGGCATTACCGTAACTGCCGTCTGTCCAGGGCCGGTCAACACGCCGTTTCTTACGCGTGCCTATGAAGACATGTCAGGGTTTGGCGCGCTGAAAAAACTTACCATGGCAAAGACAGCCTGTGTGGTGAAAAAAGCGCTCGACGACTGTAAGACCGGAAAAAGCGTTTCCATCTGCGGCCTGCCCGTAAAAATTCTGTATCTGTCGACCCAGAGTATACAGAACGTGATGCTCAAATGCTTCCGGCCGCAGCCGAAAGCTTCCTGCCATAACTAACGTCAGAGAGAGGATTATATGAAAAAATTACTTGTGCCGAAAGGTGCTTTCGGCTATCTGGACAATCGTAAAAAATATACGGCGTTGCGCACCCTGTTCTATTTCCTGATTTCGGGCGGTCTGTACGCCTGGGGTTTCCTGACCACGGGAAGCAATAAAAACCTGCTTACCATAGTGGCGATTTTAGTCTGCCTGCCCGCCTGTAAGAGTGCGGTGAACTTCATCCTGTTTATGAGGGCAAAGGGCTGCAGCAGCGCGCTGCATGAAAAGCTTTCTTCCTATGATAATAGTGCCATGACCGTCTTTTATGATATGTATTTCACGTCCTATCAGAAAAATTATCCTTTAAGCCATATGGCCTTAAAGGGCGGTATGCTCTGCGGCATTACGGAACATCCTTCCTGCAGCTGCCGGGAAGCGGAAAAGCATCTGGAACAGATGCTTGTGCAGGAAGGGATCAAAAACGTGACGGTTAACATCTTTTCTCAGAAGGATAAATACATTGACCGACTCAGTCGGTTGCTGGATATGCAGGCGGAGGAACATCAGAACCGGGAAGGGATTATTAATCTGCTGTATTCCATTTCCATCTGAGCCGCCTGTTTCCCTTCCCATGCGGTGTTTATAACTGCGGTTCAAACTGCCGCGGTATTTCAGAAGGCAGGAGATTTACCATGTATCAGGCTATGATCACAGACCGGGAAGCCGGACAGCGGTTTGACAAGTATCTTCACCGGATTCTGCCAAACGCGGGCAGCGGATTTCTGTATAAAATGCTGCGGAAAAAGAATATTACCCTGAACGATAAGAAGGCTGACGGAAGTGAAAAGATCGCGGTGGGAGACTGTGTGAAGATATTTTTTGCGCAGGAGACACTGGATCTGTTCATGGGAAAGCAGGCCCCGGACAGCGGCGCCGTCAGACAGGGGACCGGGGCAGAAGCCGGCTTTTCCGGGAAAACAGGAAGCATGTCAGATGAGGCATCACGCTGTCAGGAATACCGCAAGGCATACAGACAGCTTTCGGATATTCAGGTTATCTATGAAAACGACCACATTCTGATCGCGGATAAACCTGCGGGCGTTTTGTCCCAGAAAGCGGAGAAAACGAGTCTTTCCCTCAATGAGTGGCTGCTTGGCTTCCTTTTGGAAAAAGGAGAGCTGTCCGAATCGGCGCCTGCTTTCTATAAACCCTCCGTCTGCAACCGTCTCGACCGCAATACAAGCGGCATGGTTCTCTGTGCGAAAACACTGAAAGGTGCGCAGCTTCTCAGCGGCCTTTTAAAAGACAGAACCCTTCATAAATATTATCAGCTCTATGTCAAAGGCTGCATAGAGGAGGAGCGGCTGATCGAGGGATATCTGCACAAAGATACGAAGAGAAACAAGGTTTCAATCAAGTCGGTTTCCGATTCCTTCGGTCATGGCGGCGGCCCGGCTGCCGGAAGTCGAAGTGACAGGAAAGACGCGGAAGGCGACTATATTCAGACAAGGTATACGCCCATCCGGTGCGAGAGGGATAAAACGCTGCTGGAGGTGGAGCTGATTACGGGAAAAACCCATCAGATCAGGGCGCATCTGGCAGGTATCGGCCACCCGCTTCTGGGGGATTATAAGTACGGGGACAGGGCATGGAATGAGAAATACCGTCAACGGTTCGGGATACAATCACAGCTTTTACACGCATACAGAATCGTGTTTCCGCCGCTGGAACCGCCCTTTACGGATTTGAGCGGGCGCTCTTTTTTCTGTGAATTGCCGGAGATTTTCATACATGTTTCAGATTCTGTATAAGTGCACAATTACGGAAGAATTTTTTCTGATTCGAAATCAGAACATTTGTTCTTGATTATTTCTGATTGCGGGAGTATAATGGGTAAAGTAAGCAAAGAAATATTTCGGAACGAGGATTACGATGGCGACTTGGAATTCCCGCGGACTCCGCGGCTCCACTTTGGAGGATCTGATTAACCGGACAAACGAAAAATATCAGGAAAACGGGCTGGCGCTGATCCAGAAGGTGCCTACCCCTATCACCCCCATCAATATCGACAAGGAAAGCCGTCATATTACGCTGGCTTATTTTGACCAGAAAAGTACGGTGGACTATATCGGCGCAGTACAGGGGATTCCCGTCTGCTTTGATGCCAAGGAGTGCGCCACAGACACCTTTGCGCTTCAGAATATTCATGAGCATCAGGTAACGTTTATGGGGCAGTTTGAAAAACAGAAAGGGATTGCGTTCTTTCTGATCTACTATTCCCACAAGGATATTTTTTACTATCTTCCATACGAAATGCTGCGCTATTTCTGGGACCGGGCGAAGGAGGGCGGACGCAAGAGCTTTCGGTATGATGAGCTGAACCCGGAATATGTGCTGCCGAAAAAGCACGGGATTCTGGTTCCTTATCTGGATATGATCCAGAAGGATCTGGAGGACCGGGCGGAGTGAAATATCCCCATATCCAGCCCTGGCTGATGGAAGAGGCTAAAAAACGGGAATATTTGTAAATCGAAAAAAGCAGGACTCATGGAGGGACAGGAAATGCACAGAGGCTTAGAATTATACAAATCATTTATTGACGGGCTTGTTGAGCGGAAGAATGGTGTGGAAGCAGAATGGATCAGGGGAGACTCGCCTACATCAATGAACTGATGGACTGCGACGGACTGGTGTTAAGTCAGGATGGCGAGGACTATCCGTATGACTATTTTGACAGTATGCATTTTGATTTCATCTGCAGGTGCGAGGGTGACGAATGGTCGGAATAGCTATAAAAAGAGCGAAAGTATATACATCGGCTATAATGATTCTTTCAGCGGCATTACTATTTACGGGCTGCGGCGCTGATACAGGTGATACCACAGAAAAGCTGCAGATAGAGCCCATTACGGCTGTGGATGAAAGTGCATTTCAAACGGATGCGCGACCGGAACATGAAACAGAAGAAACGCAGTATAAAATTGTGGCAGACGAAAATAACACAGCAGACGAAAATGAGTTTGGCACCGATACGACAGAAGAAAAGGACATAACGGATCAGCGGGAAACGTCACCTGATGGGACGGTTATCTATGAGGATGTTCTTGCACAGTACCGGGATATGGTGCAGCATGATTTTTATCAGGATTTCCTGAATTCTGACGACTACGAGAGTCATTTTGGGAAGGATATCGGCATCGAAATCCGCAGCCGCCAGCGGAACATTTTCTATGCGTTTTATGATATAGACGGAAACGGAACAAAGGAACTGGTCATCGCCGGCGATGAAAGCGGCATCGGTGTGTCGAATCCTTCCTTTGCTCCTCGGAATTACGATTTATATGGTTATGACGGAAGCAAGGTGGTTTCCCTTTTCCCTGATATGGAATTAGGGGGACGAACGAATTTCCTGCTCTATGGAGACGGAGTGATCGAGATTTCTCATAGTCTGCCCCGCTGGGAATTGGCTATTGAGATCTATAAAATGGGCAGCGACGGCGTAACGCCTGTATTAATTGATTCCTTTTACACAGTTGCCAATTCGGAAGGAGAGAAAGCGGTATTTACCTACTATCATAAAGGAACCAAAAATGGAACCGAGATTACCGAAGAAGCGTATCGGTCTGCTCTGCACAAATACGAAACACCGCTTTCGGAGGAATTGCATTGGGTAGAGATTTATTAGACTGATTGACAAACAGTAAAAAACAGCGTATAGTGTAATAAGTTTGGTTTGATAACAAATTAGCGAATTATCACTTTAAAGCGGTAAAGTGCAGGAAACGAGGAGCATATGAGCAAAAAATTAGTACATACGCCGGAGGGCGTGCGGGATATTTACGGGGAAGAAAAGGCGAAGAAAACGGTGGTAGAGCGCCTTTTACACGAGAAGATCACAGGCTACGGCTACCGTGACATCCAGACCCCGACCTTTGAATTTTTCGACGTTTTCTCCAAGGAGGTAGGGACGACACCCTCCAGAGAACTTTATAAGTTCTTTGACAAGGAGGGGAACACGCTGGTTCTGCGCCCGGACTTTACGCCTTCCATCGCCAGATGCGCAGCCAAATATTTTATGGATGAGGACGTGCCGATCCGTTTCTGTTATCAGGGAAACACCTTCACCAACACTTCGGCGCTGCAGGGCAAGTTAAAGGAAGTGACCCAAATGGGCGCGGAGATGATCGGAGACGGCTCCGTACAGGCGGACGCGGAGATGATCGCCATGACGATCGAAGCGCTCTATCATGCGGGACTGTCTGATTTTCAGATCAGCGTCGGCAATCTGGAATACTTCAAGGGGATCTGTGCCGAGGCGGGGCTTGACGAGGAGACGGAGCTTGAGCTTCGGGAATTTATTTCCGGGAAGAATTATTTCGGTGCGGAGGAGCTGCTTGACCGCGTCGGGGTCAATAAAAAAGATAAGGAGCTGCTGCTTAAGGTAAGCGACCTGTTCGGGACGGTCTCCATTCTTGAGGAGGCGAAAAAGGCTGTTTCCAACAAGCGTTCCCGGCATGCCATCGAACGGCTTGAAAAGGTTTATCGGACGCTTTGTGATTACGGGGTGGAGAAGTATGTTTCCTTTGACCTGGGGATGCTCAGCAAGTATAATTATTATACGGGCATCATTTTCAAGGGCTACACCTACGGCGTGGGCGACGCGATCGTGAAGGGCGGACGCTATGATCATCTGCTGCAGCGTTTCGGTAAGGAGGCTGCGGCCATCGGATTTGTGATTGTGGTAGATGACCTTCTCGCGGCAATGGGACGGCAGAACGTTATGATTTCAGGGATAGAGGTTCCCGTAAAACTGTATTATACGGAAGAGAATTTTAAGGAAAAGCTGATGGAGGCCAAGCAGATGCGGTCTTCCGGAAAGCAAGTGGAATTTCTCCCGCAGCCGAAAGCGTAGGCGTGCAGAGCGGAATCTGATAGCAAAAATGCGAAAAGCGGAAAAGAGAGCGTACCTGAAAATGAGTGAAGAACGATACCTGACATTCGCCCTGGGGAAAGGGCGTCTTGCCAATAAAACAATGGATCTTTTGGAGAAAATCGGCATCACCTGCGAGGAAATGAAGGATAAGGATTCCCGCAAGCTGATTTTTGTAAATGAGGAGTTGAAATTAAAGTTTTTCCTGTCGAAAGGGCCGGATGTGCCCACCTATGTGGAGTACGGGGCGGCTGATATCGGCGTGGTCGGCAAGGACACGATCATGGAGGAAAACAGACGGGTATATGAGGTGCTGGATCTGGGTTACGGCAAATGCCGGATGTGTGTCTGCGGCCCGGCGGAAGCCAGAGAGCTCTTGCAGCACCATGAAATGATACGGGTCGCCAGCAAATATCCCAATATCGCCAAGGACTATTTTTATAATAAGAAGCACCAGACGGTGGATATCATCAAGCTGAACGGTTCCGTGGAGCTTGGGCCTATCGTGAAACTGGCCGACGTGATTGTGGATATCGTGGAGACCGGTTCCACCCTGAAAGAGAACGGGCTGGAGGTGCTTGAGGAGATCTGCCCGCTGTCGGCCCGGATGATTGTGAATCAGGTGAGCATGCAGATGGAGCCAGAGCGGATTAAGAAGCTGATCACGGAGCTTCGAAGCCACCTGTGACGGCGGACATGTAAACGATGCCAGGTGGAACGGCATAGCCGTACCGCCATGGCGACAGCAAAATGTGTAAAAGGAAAGGAACGTAAAACATGAAGGAGTACAAAGGGATTATCATCGCGCTGATTGCGGGCATCTGCGCCATCATCTGCGTCACGATCTTTACGGGGAATCTGGTAACCTACAAGAAGAGCACCGTTGGCGGTGGCTTAAATGCGACCGGTTCCGCGAACTGTGATTTTGAGGCGGATCTGATCGTATGGCGGGGCAGCTTTTCCGGGCAGGGAGCTACCACACAGGACGCTTACCGCTCCATCAAAAAGGACGCGGAGCTTGTCAAAAAGTATCTGGTCGACAGCGGCGTGACGGAGGAGGAGATGGTGTTCAGCTCCGTTACCATTAACGCCCGCTGGGAGTCCGAGTACAATGAGAACGGCGACCGAATCCGGGACTATATCGACGGCTACGACCTCTATCAGAATGTCTCCATCACCTCGACGGACATTGATAAAATCGAAAATATTTCCCGGGATATTTCCGGGCTGATCGAGTCCGGCGTGCAGTTTGCCTCGGAGGAGCCGGAATATTACTATACGAAGCTGGATGAACTGAAACTGCAGTTGATTGAGGAAGCGACTAAAAACGCCAAGGATCGGATAGATCTGATGGCGCAGGGAACGGGAGCCACCGTTGGGGAACTGTTAAACGCCAATCTGGGGGTTTTCCAGATCACAGCCCAGAACAGCAACACGGAGTACAGCTACGGCGGCTATTTTGATACCAGTTCCCGGAATAAAACGGCTTCCATCACGGTACGCCTGAATTATGCGGTGAACTAAAGCTTAAGAGAAGATACGGAGGTACAATGTTATGTATGAAATCATGGTTAAGGCGGCCTGCTATGCGGCTTGTGGTGTGGTTGGCGGCGTCGTCATATTGGTTATAAAGCACATACTTGACCAAAAGAAGAAGTAAGTCTGCATGTGGTATAGAATGGAGAAGTCAGGATGATGAAAACGGTTCGATTGACAAAAGATTCACAGAGGGACATTCTCGACAGTCTCTTAAAGAGAAGTCCCAACAATTACGGGCAGTATGAGTCCGTGGTGGCGGATATCATCGCGAATGTCCGCGAAAAGGGTGACAAAGCCGTATTTGACTATACGAGTCAATTTGATAAATGGGACTGCAGCGCGGATACGGTCCGTGTGACAGAAGCAGAGATCGAGAAAGCCTATGCGGAGGCGGACGCCGCATTCGTGGCGGTGATGGAAAAATCGGCGGCCAATATCCGGGATTTCCACCGCAAACAGTTGAGAAACAGCTGGATTGACACCAGACCCGACGGCTCCCTTCTTGGACAGCGCATTTTACCCATCGCTGTATCCGGGGTCTATGTGCCGGGCGGAAAAGCGGCTTATCCCAGCAGCGTTCTGATGAACGTGATTCCCGCAAAGGTAGCCGGGGTGGAGCGGATCGTTATGACGACCCCCGCGGGCGCGGACGGCAGGGTCAATCCCGGCACGCTGGTAGCGGCTAAGATTGCGGGTGTGGACGAAATCTATAAAGTGGGGGGCGCGCAGGCCATCGCGGCCATGGCTTTCGGCACAGAGAGCATCCCCAAGGTGGACAAGATCACAGGTCCGGGCAATATTTTTGTTGCTCTGGCGAAGAAAGCCTGCTTCGGCTATGTCAGCATTGACTCCATTGCGGGCCCCAGCGAGATCCTTGTGATCGCGGACGAGACGGCCAATCCCCGTTATGTGGCGGCGGACCTGCTTTCCCAGGCGGAGCACGACGAGCTGGCAAGCGCCATTCTGATTACCACGGACGAGGGCGTTGCCAGAGAGGTGGAAAAACAAATTGCAGGCTTTTTACAGGAGCTGTCACGGGCAGGAATCATACAAAAATCGCTGGACAATTACGGCTATATCCTGCTTGCAGATTCCATGGACAGTGCGGTGGACGCAGCCAACGCCATCGCTTCGGAGCATCTGGAGATCCTGACGAAAGACCCTTATCAGGTTATGACAAAGATCAAAAACGCGGGTGCTATTTTCCTTGGAGAATACGCCTCGGAGCCGCTGGGAGACTACTATGCGGGACCGAACCATATTTTGCCCACAAACGGCACGGCGCGGTTTTTCTCCCCCTTAAATGTGGATGATTTTATGAAAAAGACAAGCCTGATTTCCTATTCGAGAGAAGCGCTCCTGCAGGCACATAAGGATATCGAGCTGTTTGCAGAAATGGAAGGGCTGACAGCCCATGCAAACTCCATCCGGGTGCGTTTTTCAGACTGAGCAGAAATAGACAATTCGAATTCGGGACCGGTTTCATGAAAAACCGGCCGGTTCTGAAGGCAGTTTTGGCAGAAATGAGGTGATCATGATCAGAAAGGCAGATATCGAACGGAAAACAAAGGAAACTGACATCCGGATGGCGTTTACCATCGACGGAGCCGGCAAAAGCGATGTGCACACCGGCGTCGGCTTCTTCGACCATATGCTGGAAGGCTTCTCCAAACATGGCTTCTTTGACTTGACTCTTCAAGTCAACGGAGATCTCCATGTGGACGGGCACCATACCGTGGAGGATACCGGCATTGTGCTTGGCACGGCAATCAGAGAGGCGCTGGGGGACAAGGCCGGCATAAAGCGCTACGGTTCCTTCATTCTGCCGATGGACGAATCGCTCTGTCTGTGCGCGGTCGATCTGTGCGGCAGACCTTATTTCGCATTTGACTGCGAGTTTTCCACAGAGCGGGTGGGAGAGCTTGACACGGAGCTTGTGAGAGAATTTTTCTATGCGGTAAGCTACAGCGCCGGCATGAATCTGCACTTGAAAATGATAAGCGGCGGCAACGCCCACCACATGACCGAGGCCATGTTTAAGGCTTTCGGCAAAGCCTTGGATGAAGCATGCAGCTATGACCCGCGGGTGAAGGGCGTGCTCAGCACGAAAGGAGCTCTCGCATAACGCAAAAAGTACTTCTAAAGACGTCCCGCCATTGGACGGGCCGCCAAGAAGTACTAAGTTTTGCGTAGGAGAATGCAAAATGCGCATTCTCCGTATCATTTACTACATGAGAAAGGGAACACAGGCAGTATGGCATACAAAAAATTTATACCCTGTATATATTTATATAAAGGAGACGCGGTCAAGGGATTTTCCGACAGCACGATCATCGACACAAACCCGGTGGCGCTGGCGAAATATTACAGCGACAACTATGCCGATGAACTGATCGTTTACGACATGTCCGAAGGCGACGCCGCCCATGAGGAGGCGCTTGATATCATCAAGTCCATCTGCAGCGAAGCGGAGATTCCCGTCATCGGCGCGGGAAACGTAAAGCGCATGGAGGATATCAAAAAGCTGCTCTATGCGGGCTGTAAGAAGGCGGCGCTCAACTATTCCAAGCCGGGCAATATTGAAATTACGGCGGAGGTGTCGAAAAAATTCGGAAAAGACAAGATCGCGGCCTGTATAACGGAGGCTGACAGCATAACGAGAAACGAAGCCCTCATTGACGAGTATATCGGGGAGATCATTCTCGTAAAGGAGACCTGTCTGAAAGAATCCATCTCCATATCCCGGTTTCCCATGATTGCCTCTGTACCCGAGGTGTCTCTTGATAAGATTCTGGAGATTTTGTCAAACGACAATATCTGCGGTATTTCAGGCTTTGCCATCAATGAGAATGCCAGAGAGCTTCTGGCAATCAAGTCGCTCTGCCAGAACAACGATATCACCGTGAACACCTTCGAACCGGCGATTCCATGGGAAGAATTTAAGCTGAACAGCGACGGCCATGTGACCGTGGTGGTGCAGGATTATAAGACCGACGAAGTACTGATGGTGGCCTATATGAATGAGGACGCCTACAACACGACCCTGAAAACCGGCAAAATGACATATTACAGCAGAAGTCGGGACGAGCTTTGGGTAAAGGGCGAGACAAGCGGCCATTTCCAGTATGTGAAATCCCTCACGGCGGACTGTGACAAGGACACCATTCTGGCAAAGGTTTCCCAGATCGGTGCAGCCTGCCATACCGGTTCGCGCTCCTGCTTTTTCCATGAAATCATGGCAAAGGAGTATGAGGAGACGAACCCCCTCAAGGTGTTTGAACAGGTATTCGATGTGATTAAGGACAGAAAAATCCATCCCAAGGAAGGCTCCTACACAAACTATCTCTTCGACAAAGGTATCGATAAGATATTGAAAAAGCTGGGAGAGGAGGCGACGGAGATCGTCATTGCCGCCAAAAATCCCAATGCCAACGAAATCAAGTACGAAATTTCGGACTTTATGTACCATATGATGGTGCTGATGGCCGAGAAGAATATCACATGGGAGGAGATTACCTCAGAACTTGCCCAGCGATAAGCGGTTTTTACGCGCAAAATGGGACGTACCTGTCAGGGTGCGTTCTTTTTTTGCGCAATTTGGCATAAGGTGTAGGGATAAACCTGGACGTACATGACAGGGAGTGGAAAGGTTGAATCAATTCTCTGAAAGGCAATTTATTCAACCGGGAGTTTGTGAAGCTTCGGAATGGAGGAAAAATGACAGAAAAGAAAGTAACGCCGGAAAAGAGAATGGAGCTGGCCAGACATATCAGAGAGGAAAATCTGGGAAACCGCCTAAAACTCAGACAACGGGAACATATTCTTTACGGAAAGGAAAGCCCCGTGCCGCTGTATGAAAAGGGCCTGCTTGCCGAGGCCGAAGGCTTTCCCGGCTATGGAAACGGAGAACATGGAGAGGGGATTCCGGGCAATGCCATGGGAGGCTTTAAATACCGAATGGTGCTTTCCGTGCTTCTGTTTGTAGGATTCCTGCTCTGTGATACCAGAGACAGTAAAATTTTGTCGTACAGCACGGGAGACGTGTATGATATGATTGTCGCCGACAGCTTTCACTTATATGACGGCGGCGAAAATGCCGTGATGGAGGAGCTGACAAACTTATTTCAGTGAAAAATCGAGTGTCTATGTACCCAATTCTGAGAATGTTCCGTATTCTCCTTAAGTGATTCGCGTTGTTGCAATTTCTTATAAACTATAATGATACATAAACAGGCGGCAAAATTGAAACAAAATATAATGGCATTGTGTGTGCATTTGTGGTAGTATAAGGACGTTAAATAATTCACCAGACGAAAGACTGAAAAACGTGATGTGTAACGTTGAAAAACAAAGGAGAAGCAGGCCGATGGACATTTATCACATTCCACTGAAATATAGACCGGGCGAATTTGCCTTCCGCGTAATGGACGCTGACGAGGGCGACTGCCTGACACTCGAATACGACAGCGAATATCAGCTGCTCACTTACAATGTACCGTTGTATGGCGGCGAAGCAAGGCTGTATACCGTTCCGCGGGAGCTGATGCCCGAAGCGCTCACGGCATTGTACGATGGGAACGGCGATATTGAGAAGATTATGCTTTCTGGCACACGGCTGCTATACATTTATTTCAAGAATGTAATGGTACCCGAGCGGGTCATTCTGAAATTTGTCAAGGCGGAGGCGGATCGGATTTCCGATGCGATCATTAAGCGGAAACAGACGCTGGCGCGTATTTTTGTTGAGAAGTTCTATGACGGAGAAGCGGTCGATATCGCCGCCAAGACTGCCACAGCCGAGGAAGTGCAGGCGGTTATTGACAAATATGACGGGGATGTCACAGCTGCGGATAACAGCGGCGATTTCCCCATAGAAAACAGGCTGGCGCTTGCGAGTGAAACACTCGGCGTCATGCTGATGTGCGCCCACGATCTCCTGAGAAACAGACTGTTTGAAAAAGCGGCGGAAACTTTCGCGGAGCGGATCAGAAGCCGTGTCCTCAAGAAAGGGAAGATGACCGAAGACTTCCGGTTTATTGTGGAAGAATACGATTAAATTCGTTTGATATACTTACTACTAAAAGGCAAGGTACATTGTTTATGAGAAAATTAGCGTTGCATGACGATATATTGATGCGGGTGGAAAAACCCGCCCGCTATATCGGAAACGAGGTAAACTCCGTCGTAAAGGACAAGTCGAAGATTTCTGTGCGGTTCGCCATGTGTTTCCCCGACGTCTATGAGATCGGCATGTCCCATCTGGGCATCCAGATTCTTTACAGTATGTTAAACGAATGGGAGGACGTGTGGTGCGAGCGCGTCTATTCCCCGTGGGCGGATCTGGACAAAATCATGCGGGAAGAGTCCGTACCGCTGTTTGGCCTGGAGTCCCAGGAGCCGGTGAGAGATATGGATTTCCTCGGTATTACCATCCAGTATGAAATGTGCTACACGAATATTCTGCAGGTGCTGGAGCTTTCACAGATCCCGCTTCTTTCGAAAGACCGCGGGGAGGATATGCCCCTCGTGATCGGCGGCGGGCCCTGTGTTTACAACCCGGAGCCGATTGCGGATTTCTTCGATCTGTTCTATATCGGCGAGGGAGAGACCCAGTACCGGACGCTGTTTGACTGGTATCTGGAAAACAGGCGTCTTGGCGGCACGAGGGAGGATTTCCTGCACGGCGCGGCGAAAATCCCCGGTATCTATGTGCCGCAGTTTTATGAAGAAATGTACAATGAAGACGGTACTGTCTCTGGACGGCGGAAAAAATACGAGGATATTCCCGACAGCATCTTAAAAGAAATTGTGACGGACGTGACGGAGGCGCATTACCCTTTGAAACCCGTGGTTCCCTTCATCAAGGTGACGCAGGACCGGGTGGTGCTGGAAATCCAGCGCGGCTGCATCCGAGGCTGCCGTTTCTGTCAGGCAGGCCAGATTTACCGACCCGTGCGGGAGCGGAACGTGGACAAATTGAAAGAATATGCTGTGGAAATGCTGCAAAACACGGGCCATGAGGAGATTTCCTTAAGCTCCTTAAGTTCCAGCGACTATTCTAAGCTGGACGAGCTGCTTGATTTTCTGATTGCGGAATGCGGCCGGAAACATATCAATATTTCGCTGCCCTCTCTGCGCATTGACGCTTTTTCGCTGGATGTCATGAGCAAGGTGCAGGATGTAAAGAAGAGCAGTCTGACCTTTGCGCCCGAAGCGGGAAGCCAGAGGCTGCGGGATGTGATCAACAAGGGATTGACCGAAGAAGTCATTTTGAACGGCGCCACACTGGCCTTCGAGGGCGGCTGGACGCGGGTAAAGCTTTACTTTATGCTGGGGCTTCCCACGGAGACAGAGGAGGACATCCTCGGGATCGGCGACCTTTCCAATAAAATTGCGGCCGCCTTCTTTGAGGCCGTGCCGAAAGACAAACGGGTGAACGGCAAGGTACAAATTGTCACCAGCACTTCCTTCTTTATTCCGAAGCCCTTCACGGCGTTCCAGTGGGCGCCCATGTGTACAAAGGAAGAATTTCTGGACAAGGCCCACCTGACGAAAAAGGGTATTATGAGCCAGTTGAACCAGAAGAGCATCAAATATAACTGGCACGAAGCGGATGTAAGCGTTCTGGAGGGTGTGTTTGCCAGAGGGGACCGCCGCGTGGCGAAGGCCATTCTGAGGGCTTATGAAAAGGGCTGTATGTTTGATTCCTGGAGCGAGTACTTCCATAACGATCTGTGGCTTGAGAGCTTTGAAGAGTGTGGGCTGGACATCGGCTTCTACACCACGAGAGAGCGGGCGGACGACGAGATTTTCCCCTGGGATTTCATAGACTGCGGCGTGACAAGGGAATTTTTGCTGCGGGAGTGGAAGAAGGCGCAGAGCCAGACCGTTTCCCCTAACTGTAAAGCACAGTGTCAGGGCTGCGGGGCAAGCCGGTTCGAGGTGGGAATCTGTTGTGAAAAGAACGGACTGCCTTCAGAAAGCCCGACGGAAACGGCATAGAGGAACGAGTGTTTCTTTTAGAGTTGAGGAGTTTATACTATGAAAGTCAGAATCAAATTCGCCAAATACGGCGCCATGAAATTTATCGGCCATCTGGACATGATGCGCTTTTTTCAGAAAGCTGTCAGAAGAGCTGACATCGACGTGAAATACTCGGAAGGGTTCAGTCCCCACCAGATTATGTCTTTCGCCGCGCCCCTTGGCGTAGGAATCGAAAGCTGTGGGGAATATATGGATCTGGAAGTGTTGTCTGTGACTTCTGCGGAAGACATGAAAAATGCGCTGAACCGGGTTATGGTGGGGGGTGTGAAGGTGCTGGCCGTAAATGTCCTGCCGGATCAGACGAAAAATGCCATGGCGAGCGTGGCGGCGGCCTCCTATCAGATCCATTTAAAGGAGGGGGCTTTCAAGATCCCCGACCTCGCGGAAGCCGTGTCTTCCTTCTATGCACAGGATCGGATTCTCTATACCAAGGAGACGAAGAAAAATACCCTTGAAGTAGATTTAAGGCAGGGCATTTACGAGATACAGGCGGACGAAACGCAGGTGCTGACAGACAGTATGTCGTCGGTCGCGGCGGTGTTTGCTGTGGATTCGAGTGAAAACCGCATGACTGTTCCCTGCCTTCGGATGACAGTGGATGCCAGCAGCAGCGGCAACATCAAGCCGACGGTGGTCTTTGAGAAATTCTGTGCCTTTGCAGGCTGTGAGATACCGTCTTCCTCGGTACAGGTGACGAGACTGGAGACTTATGCGAACCTTGCAAAAGAAGGGGATCCCGGGCAGCTTGTGCCTCTTCTTTTACAAAAATAGAAATTTTTTAAAATTCCTCTTGACCTTCCCCCTTGTGGAAGCCTTATTCTGACGGTGTCAGAGGAAAGGAATGCTTTGGAAAAGGAAACGGAAAGGAGGGGCATATGAAGATTAATGAAGTGGAACAGCAGGTGGGCGTCTCCAAGAAGAACATTCGTTTTTATGAACAGCAGGGACTTTTGCACCCGAAGCGCAACAGCGAGAACGGTTACCGGGAATACGATGAGACGGATGTGCTGCGCTTAAAGAAAGTCAAACTCTTACGAAAATTATCCCTGCCCATCGATGAGATCAGACGGATTCAAAGCGGCGAACTGATTCTTGCAGACGCCTTGCATCGACAGCTCATTGTACTGGAGCGGGAGCAGACCAATCTGGCGGAAACCGCAGGGCTGTGCCGGCTGATTTTGGAGGAGGACTGCCTCTACCAGACACTTTCCCCTGACCAATATCTGGAAAGGATGGTAGAAATGGAAGAGAAAGGAACGAAATTCAAAAACGTGTCGGGCGACACCATTCGGAAAAAGCGCGGTTCCATCTTTGCGGCTGTCGTTTTTATCCTGATCATGTGTGCTGTTGCCGGCATGCTCATCTGGGGCTACACGCAGGACCCGATCCCGAACCTGTTGTTCGGTGTGTTACTGCTGGTACCCATCGTAACTGTTTTTTTCGTGGTCATCGCGCTCATACAGCGCATCAGGGAATTGGAAGGAGGAGAAGAGGATGCTGCTCGTAAATACTGACTATATTTCGGGAAAGGAACTGGAAACGCTGGGAATCGTCAAGGGAAACATTGTGCAGACGAAAAATTTCGGCAGGGATTTTATGGCGGGAATCAAGACGCTGGTTGGAGGAGAGGTGAAGGAGTACACCGATATGCTGAATCAGGCCAGACAGATTGCCGTAAAACGTATGGTGGATGAGGCGATGGAGATGGGAGCGGACGCAATTGTCAATGTCCGCTACGCATCCTCGGCGCTCATGCAGGGCGCTGCCGAGATGATTGCCTACGGGACTGCCGTGAAGTATAAGTATTGAAATTTGTTGAAACACAGATAATTTGTTATAATGTCCAATAGCAACAGACAATGACGCAGAATAATCCAAAGGAGACACACATCCCATGGCCTCAGACGGCAAGATTCTCATCCTGAAACTGCATGACAGACGTCTCAGTCTTCTTCTGAGGGGTAATCAGATTCTTTCCGCCAGTGTCTGGCACGATGCGGCCATAGCCGTAGGGAATATCTACATCGGCAAAGTACAAAACATTTCCAGAAATATCAACGCTGCCTTTATCGATTTGGGCAGCAAGAATCTGACATTCCTGCCGATGAACGATGCCGTCTCCGCCTTTGTTTTGAACCGTAAGCCGGATGGTTCCCTGAAAGTTGGCGATGATGTGCTGGTGCAGGTTGACAGGGCGCCCATGAAGACGAAACTTGCGGGCGTAACGACGAAACTTTCCCTGCCCGGGCAGTATACGGTGGTGGGCATCTGGCCAAAAGGGCAGAAGGGCGGCGTACAGGTTTCCGCCAAGCTGGATGCCAAAAGGCAGGCGCATTTCAGGGAATCGGAGGCACTTTTGCGGATTTCTGAGCGTTTCCGGCTGATTGTGAGAACGAATGCCGGAACGCTCGAACGGGAAGAGACGCTTCTGGAAGAGGCGCGCACGCTGTCGGATACGCTTGCGCATATTCTGGAAATTGCCTCTTCCCGTACCTGCTATAGCTGTCTGTACCGGCACAAAGGGGACTGTGTTTCCTTTGTGGAAAACGCTTACCGCAGCGAGTATGATGAGGTGATCACCGATCTGCCGGAGGTATACGATAACCTGCTGGAAACATGCCGGAGGGCGGATATTCCCCTCCGTCTCTACAAGGATTCCCTTCTGCCGCTCTATAAGCTGTATTCCGTAGAACAGCGCCTACAGGAGCTTACCGATAAAAAAGTTTGGCTGAAATCAGGCGGTTATCTGGTGATTGAGCCTACGGAGGCCCTTATTTCCATTGATGTCAATACGGGGAAGTACGAGGCCGGAAAGGATCAGGAGGAAACATTCTACCGCATCAACAGGGAGGCCGCAGAAATGATTGCCGTGCATCTGCGGGCAAGAAACCTCTCCGGTATGATTCTTATAGACTTTATCAATTTAAAAAGCAGGGAGCGGAAGACGGAACTTCTGGAATATATGCGTACCCTTTTAAAGAGAGATCCCATTCCCGCAAGAGCCCTGGATATGACAGCGCTCGGACTGATGGAGCTGACCAGAAAGAAAGTGTCTCCCAGCCTTGCGGAGCAGCTTAGATAACGGCGTTTTGCACAGAAAGGAACGGAACTGCCATGGAACTTTTACATATGGAAAAAGTAAAGGACGGAAAATACCTGAAAAATTATGAGCTGACTTATCGCAATAAGGCCGGACGCGAAAAAAAGTATGAGATTGTCAGCCGTCATGAAATCCCCGGCCCGGAGGCCATAGGCCAGCATGTCAGCGGCGTTTCCATTGTGGCATTTCACGAAGGGAAAATGCTGCTCCTCCGGGAATTCCGTATGGGCGTCAACCGTTTCGTCTATAATCTCTGTGCAGGCATGATCAACGAGGGGGAGTCCATGGAAGAATGCATCCAGAGAGAGCTGTACGAGGAGACAGGACTGGACGTCAAAAAAATCCACAGCATCCTGCCGCCTTCTTTCGCTGCAGTCGCTTTCTCGGATGTGAAAACACAGATTGCCTTTGTGGACGCGGAGGGAAATTTTGAGGACCACACCTCAGAAAACGAACAGATTACCGCTGATTTCTATACGAAAGAGGAAGTAAATGAATTGTTGGAGACGGAAGAGTTCAGTTCCCGCGCACAGATAGCCGCATACTTTTTTGCAGGGAATCCTTCATTTTGAAATCGACTTTTAGATTGACTAAATTAGTCATATTTTCTAAAACATTCATAAATACGGCAGAAAGGAACATTCCGGTTTGACCATGAAAATACAGAAACAACATCTTTTTTTGTCCATTTTGGCAATATGCAGCCTGCTTCTTGCAGATCAGTACACAAAACAGCTTGCCGTTTCCCATCTGAAGGGGCAGGAAGCCTTTGTAATTATCAGCCGTGTGCTGGAATTTTAT
>CAMWPB010000041.1 GCA_947176065.1 uncultured Lachnospiraceae bacterium
AAGCCTTGGGTAATAATTTGAAGGTTTTTTTCGCAGATGAAGGTATTCTGCGAAAAGCAGACGGGGTCGGATGGCAAAAAAGAATGCAGCGGCACAGGCGCAGAAAGATAATAAAAAAATCTGTAAAGCCGTACACCAGTACAGCAACGAAAAAATAAGCGGAGAAGATATGGAGCGGCTTCTTGATCTTGCAAAGAGCTGTATGGTCGTGTGTAACTACGTGTATCAGAGGTATGGCGGCATTAAAAGTCTCAGTAAACTCTATCCGGGGTACACTGTGCAGAATGAAATGACAGCGAGTGGACTTCGGGAGAAGCTGAACCTTCCGACGGTGTATTTCTATCCGGCAGTGTTTAATGCGCTCAGAGAGATCAAGACGCAGTGGGCGCATGTAAAACGAAATATTTACGTAGCTATCAATGAAAATGATAGATTTACGCCGGAGGAAAAGCATTACCTGAGATTTGTGATAAAGGTCGGCGGCTGCTTTGAAAATATTGTGAAAGGGAAACCAGTTCAGGTGCCCGAAGAGATGGCACAGAAATATGAGAGTGTTGTTTCAGGTCTGCAAGGGAACCAGAAGGAACATATCGGGAATCTGAACAGATATCTCTGCAGACAGGTCAGAAAAAAGCTTTGTAAGATGCATACGGAAAAATTTTTGTATTTTTCGGTGTGGGAGCGGGGATACCGGTATGGAGAATCGAAGGATCAGAAAGGCCATGACTGCCATGGGATATTTCTGACGACCAAGGAACGAAGAAAACGGATATTTATTCCGCTTACTGACACAAATCAATACAGCGGTATGCTTGATATCAAATTAAAGCCGGAAAAAGGCAGCATTGAGATTATTGCTTCTGTTTTTTCAGATATCCGGGAACACAAGGACTATACAAACGAAATAGGAATATCGCTTGGATTATGGGACATGATCACCACGAGCACCGGGCATATTTACGGCAGTGAATTTGGGAGAATGCAGAAGGAGATTTATGATTACAGAGTATGCGAAAGGCGCGCATATGGGAAGGAAAGCGGTGCGCCTCCGCGGAAAAAATATATTGCCCGCAGGGAAAAGATGGAGGAGACGCTTAAAAATTATATCAATCGGGAAATAAACAGGATGTTTGCGGAGGAGAAACCTGCCAAGTTATATATGGCGAAGCTGCCTCAGCATCCCGGGGGCGGAAATGCACGGTATCTCCTGCGGGTATGGAAAAAGGGGTATGTGACGGAAAGGCTTAAGTGGAAATGCAGGCAGAATGGTATTGAGATTGTAGAAGTACTGGGAAACGGACTGAGCACAGAGTGCAGCGTATGCGGTGCGTATTGTGAAATACGGGGCCAAAACAGATATGAAGATTTTAAGTGTAAAAATTGCGGATATGAAGAAGACAGGAAAATAAACGCTGCAAAAAATGCACTGAACAGGGGAAAGACGGGAAGACAGTTAAATAAGGTTTTTCCGGAAGAACAATCCCCGGAGTGAAAAGGGTCATACGACAAAGTCTGGCAGATAAGTTTGTTGAAACATACGGCTTTACTGTAGCGTCAGGCAGCAGACTGTGGAGATTTTGTCCTGATATAAAAATTAATAAAACGGCGTTAGAATACAGATCCGCGATGCGCTGCGTCCGGTATGGAATTAGGTACGCCGGCATTCCTGCGAACTCTGAGGCTTCTGCCTCTGAGATGTAGCAGGGTGCGAAGTGAAAGCGGGGCTTTTGTTTTTGCATAGCGAGAGCAAAAGGCTTGGTTTCACACCGCTTTGGAAAGCGGCTAAGGTGCCTTATAAATTTTTTATAGGGGATAAAAGATGGGCAGAATGGGAGGCAGGACATATGGAGGGCACAGAGATATGCGGGCATTATAAAAAGAAAGAGCTTTTGGAAACTGTGTCCATGCTGGAGAGGGCAAATGACGCTATTGTAAAATCTGTCAAGGAAAATTCGGACAGTGTGGCAGATGCCCTCGTCTCATGTCAGGAAACCGCGATTCTGCTGGGAACCCATATAGAAAGCATGGGTGATAAATATGCCGGTCTTGTGAAGCTGTTAGAGGATTATTGCGAGAATATCTTTATGATGAGCGAAGCGGTGCCGGATGAGACGCAGTGCCGCAGGGTTGCAAAGAAGATACAGAAACAGCTAAATAAGATTAGACACGGCATTGTCTATGACATGCCGGATGACAGGAAGGAAATTGTGTTTCTACCCTACAAGGCAAGTATGTGGGATTCTCTGGAAAGCGTGTGGAAGGCGGCGGACGCCGATCCGGACTGTGACGCTTATGTGATCCCCATTCCTTATTTTGACAAGAATCCTAACGGGAGCTTTAAACAGGAACATTATGAGGGAAATCTGTACCCAAAGGATGTGCCGATTACCCGCTATGACGAATATGATCTGGAGGCGCGCCATCCGGATGTGATCTATATTCATAATCCGTATGACGAGTGCAACCATGTGACCAGCGTACATCCTTATTTTTATTCCAAAAATCTGAGAAACTTTACAGAAAAGTTAGTTTACATTCCGTACTTCATTTTGAGGGAGATCAATCCGGATGACCAGGTGGCTGTTGACGGCATGAAGCACTTCTGTTTTCTGCCGGGGACGATCTATGCCCATCAGGTGATCGTGCAGTCGGAAAATATGCGGCTGATTTATATCAGTGAGTATATCAAGGCCGCAAAGGAAATGGGCCTGTCCGGGGAGCATACAGACCGGAGATTTTTGGAGAAGAAGTTTCTGGGGACGGGGTCGCCGAAGATCGATAAGGTGTTAAATACGAAAAAGGAAGATCTGGAGATTCCGGCGGAGTGGCTGAGGGTGATCGAAAAGCCGGATGGGAGCTGGAAGAAGATCATTTTTTATAATACGAGCGTAAGCGCGCTTTTGCAGCATAGCGAAGAGATGCTTAAAAAGATGGAGTCTGTGTTCGGGATTTTTAAGAAAAACAAGGATGAGATAGCGTTACTGTGGAGACCGCATCCGTTGATTCAGGCGACGATTGAGAGTATGAGACCGCAGCTTTGGGCGGCGTATAAGGAGATACGGGAAGGGTATATCGAGGAGGGATGGGGGATCTATGATGACACGGCGGATCTGGATCGGGCGGTGGTTTTGAGTGATGCGTATTACGGCAGTGAAAGTTCGGTAGTAGAGCTATGTCAAATGGCAGGGTTACCAATATTGATACATAACGTTTGGGTTTAGAGGAACTTTTGCTTTGCGGAAGACAATATAAGATCAATTATAGTTACTGTAGGGAGTACTCAAAAAATATGAAAGGAGGGATGACATGGCAAATCATAGATTGGTTTGGACGCAGGGAATTTTTTCTGTAGATGAGAATAAAATTTGGTTTGTTCCATATTGGATTAATGCTTTATGTGTATATAATTTAAAGACAAATAAAATGGAAAAAGTAATTTACTTTCCAGATCAGATTACAGATTCATCGAGTTACTATAATGTAAAAAAAATTGATAATCTGGTAGTTGCTATTCCTGCATTTGAGAAGCAAATTTATGTATATGATACGGCAAAAGATATAATAGATTCAATCAGTTTTCGCAGTGGAAAATATTGTTGTGAGAAATTTCTGTTTTGTTCTGTATGGGATCAGAGTATTTACCTTTTTCCCGTAGGATATGAATATGTGGTGAAAATAGATTTGCAGAAAAAAAAGGCCGTTACATTAGACACTATTGATGACGGGTGTAAAATGTTTGTGGCCATGACTCAAATTAATGAAAGCGTTTATTTGGTGAATGGAACACATAAAATATATGTTTTTAATATGATTCAGGAACGATTTACGCTTATTGAAAGTAAGGATTTTTCCAGAAAATATAGAACGGTTACACATCAGGGAACAGAAAAACTTATTTTATCTGATGTAACAGGAAATCTTTATCTACAATATTTGGATAATATAGATTGCGAAAAAATATATATGACAGGAAGTATTCCATATGACAGTAGCGAATGTATTGCAGATGATATTTTTCTGATGCCAATATACGAAAAAGATTATTTTGTAAAAATTGATATCAGTACAAAAGAGATTTTAAAAATTTGCATAAATAAAGGCAATAATTATATTAAATGGCCGCATACAGTTTTTTCCAAAGTTGTTTTTCAGAATGACTGGTTATATTTTTTTAGCACACAATACAGGATGCTGTTTGTATATAATATTCGAACAGGAAAAGAAATAACATATCAAATAGAAATGCCCGTAATGAACGATCAGGAAATTGAAAAAAATTTTCAGAAAAAAAGGAATCAGGGAAGAATAAAAGAAGGGGCTGGGCAACATGCAACATTGGAAAAATTTATTTTTCTGGCAAAGAAAAACAGGTTGGACGAAACAAAAAGAGAATTGATTGGAAATAAGATCTTTAGAAAAATGCAGGATTAGCGAGAGGTATAGTAATGCATAATATTAACAAAATCCGGATGTTAGAATTTCCACAATTAGGGGATGAAAGAGGACATTTGGTCGTTCTGGAAGGTCAAAAAGATATTCCATTTGATGTTAAAAGGGTTTTTTACATATACGGTTCTGATCATAAAGCCATACGAGGACAGCACGCAAATAGAAAATCAGAATTTGTATTAATAAATGTTGCGGGAACAAGTAAAGTGAAGATAAGAGACGGGGAAGGAAATGAAGCAATATTCTGTTTAAATAGGCCGCATACAGGTATCTATATTCCTGAAATGGTATGGAAAGAGATGTATGATTTTAGCGAGGATTCGGTTCTTCTGTGCCTGTCAAACGAATATTATGATCCACAGGAATATATAAGAAATTATCAGGATTTCGAACAGGAAATTGTGGGGAATAAATAAAATCTGTTAATGAGGATAAAAATGAATGTTGAGTATGTTTCTCTAAAGAGGCATTTTGAACTGTATCAGAATGAATATGAGCAGGCGGCACTGCGGATATTGAGGTCAGGGTGGTTTGTTTTAGGACCTGAATTGGAGAAGTTTGAGATGGAGTTTGCTCATCACATAGGTAGGAAATATTGTATAGGAGTTAATTCAGGAACGGACGCACTTATTTTAGCGCTGCGAGCTCTTGGAATTGGTTCAGGGGACGAGGTGATTGTTCCAGCAGGGAGTTATATTGCATCAGTTATAGGTGTGATAGAAAATGGCGCGAATCCGGTATTTGTTGACTCGGATGAATTCTTATTGCTAGACGCCAAAAAAATAGAAAGCGCAATTACATCAAGAACAAAGGCCATTTTGCCAGTACATATGTATGGGCAACCATGTGACATGAAAAAAATTATGGAAATTGCTGATAAACATAATCTTTTGGTTGTGGAAGATTGTGCGCAGTCGCATGATGCGGCATATGATGGGAAAAGAACGGGAACTTTTGGAATTATGGGGTGCTTCAGCTTTTATCCAACAAAACCATTGGGAGCATTAGGAGATGCAGGAGCAATTTTGACGGATGATGAGGAAATGGCGAATCAATTGAAAATGCTTCGCAATTATGGGAGTAGGAGAAAATACCATAATGAAATAGCGGGTATAAATTCCAGAATGGATGAGTTACAGGCGGCTTTATTGAGAATAGGATTGAAGCATATTAAAGAGGATTATTATTTAAGAGAGAATATCGCTTGTAAATATATGGGTGGCATCAGGAATCCAAAAGTAAAATTACCTAAAATTCAAGATAATGTAACACACAGCTATCATCTGTTTCCGCTCATAGTAGATAATCAGGGATACTTCCAAAATTATCTTAAGCAGCATGGTATAAAAACCCAAATTCACTATCCGATTCCCCCCTATTGTGCGGAATGTTATGAAACAATGGGATATGTTCCAGCGGATTTTGAGAAGGCAGATTATATTGCCAAACATGAGGTAAGTCTTCCGATCTATGCGGGGATGCCGGAGGAGGAAGTGATGTATGTTGTTGATGTTGTTAATAGTTATTAAAAATGAGATTACTGAAGACAAAATAAAGCAGGATATCATCAAATGAAACGTTGATCAAACAAATGTGGGAGAGATAAATTGGCAGAGTTTGGGTTTGACTACTCGGGATTAAAAGCATATTCGGGCCATATTACGGATAAGGATAGGCTTCTAAAATCATCTTCAGGAGGAGCCGCTTCGCACATTGCTGAACAGTTTATAAGACATGGCGGGGTTGTTTTGGGAGTAGGGTATGCAAAGGATTTTAAAAGTGCGGAATATTATTGTGTAAACACTATTGACGGATTAGAAAAACTGAGAGGGTCTAAATATATAGCAAGCAGAAAAATGATAAATATCGATGGTGAGTACCGTTCTGTTTACAAAGTAGTGGAAGAGTATCTGATAAAGGGACAATTGGTGCTTTATATTGGTCTTGGATGTGACGTGGGTGCATTAAAGCGCTATTGTCAGGCAAATAAAATTGATGATGTAAACTTGTTTACAATTGAGTTGATTTGTGTGGGAACCACCATACAGGAAGCGCATTCTATGTATATTCAGGAAACGGAGAAAAAGTATCGTTCAAAAATTAGAAAACTGAATGTACGTTATAAAAAAGAAGGATGGCTTCCATATATACGAATAGAATTTGAGGATAAAAATGTTTTTGAAGCGCCTTTTAATGAAAGCGATCTTGGAATTGCATTCAATATTTTGTATAGAAGATCATGCTCGCAGTGTGGTTATAAAGGTGAAAAGCATGTTGGAGATATAGCTGTAGGAGATTATTTCAGGCTGGAACATGATGATGATAGTTATGATGAAAACGGCGTTTCGATATTGATAGAAAAAACAGAAAAGGGGAAACGGATAATTAAAAATATAGAGCCTGATGATTTTTTGTTAAAGGAAATTGATATTAGAAAGGCATTGCTTGAAAATCATCGATACTATAAAAATTTAGAAGCAGATATTGATACTGAACCAATTATTGCAAATCTCAGGAGAAATGGTTTGCGATATGCAATTGAAAAATACTATTCATATCTTATTCCTGATTCAGCTAAGTGTGGATCAAAAAAAACAGTGGTTATGTGGGGAACGGGTACTTTATTTTCAAGATATAGCTTGTTAGTAGGCTCATTATGTCATGTAAGCAATGTATGTGACAATAATGAGGCAAACTGGGGAAAGGTTTTCCAGGAAAATATTCTGTGTATTTCTCCGCAGGAGCTATGCTCAAAAGATGATGTTTTTGTGGTAATTATGATTGAAAATGTCCGGGCAAGAAAAATGGTGGAAAAGCAGTTGGAGATGTTGGGGGTATATAGTTTTGATTATGTTCTTAATTGGATAAAATATGCTTCACGAGATATGTTTAATTGAGGGTAAGCTATGAAAATTATTATAGTAGAGTTTCTAAATGCAATAATCATATTATGCTTATGCCGGTTGTTCCGCTTAGGAATAGTTTGCTATCGAAAAAAGGTGAAAAAACAGCTTTCATATTATAAATTGCTGATCAATTGGAACTTATGCGATGCAAGAAACGAGAAACTATGCTCCTATATGATGAAAACCGGGTATAGGCGTGTAATGATATATGGGGCGGGTGATCTGGGAAAAATATTTTACTATAAAATAAAGGAAAAGATAAAAGTATATGCGTTTGTCGAAAAGCTCCCGAAGCGTGATTATATAGGAGATGTGCCCATATTATCGTGTGAGGAAGCAAAACAACAGATGGGGGAGACTGACTGTATTATAGTGACGCCTGTTTTTGATTTTGAGAAAATACAACGGGAATTATCAGGCGGAGATTATAATGTGCCTATCATTCCACTGGATATGTTGATTTATAACCTCTGAGGGTGTTGAAATGAAAATTGGGATTTTAACATATTTTAGAAACTATAATCCGGGAGCATTCCTCCAGGCGTATGAGTTGTCACAGGCTTTGAAAAACCGATATCCTGATCATGAAGTTGAGATAGTAAATTTTCAAATGTACCGGGAAAAAATGTTTGTACATAGTATTTTAAAAGATATGGTTATAAATTATTCGTTTTTTGATGTTTGCGGTATGTATAAATATCACCGTGCAATCAGGAAATTACCTTTGTCGTCAAATAGAATAGAATCAGATGGGATGGATGAATTAGGTGCATATATTGATCGTACATATGATGTGGTCATAATTGGCAGTGACGAGCTTTGGAAAACAGACGGATATCGTGGATTCCCTACGCCGTTTTGGTTGAATTATTCCTTTGAGAAGTGTAGAAAATGTTCTTTCTCTCCGTCTTCGAGAAGTAACATATCAAATATGGACGAGGAACATAAAGATACTATTAGGAAATGTATTTCTGAATTGGAGTTCGTTGGGGTAAGGGATAAAAAAACATATAGCGAATTAACGAAAGTAGTTCCGGGGAAAAAAGGGGACATGAATATAGTTTGCGATCCGACATTTTTAGGTGACTACGGTATTGATAAAGAAAAGTGTAGGGAGAGGTTAAAAAAATATTTTAATATACCGACTTCCAAAAAAATATTAACAACTGTTTTGCAAAATGAAGATTTGATTAAATTAATAAGAAGACGCTATAAAGATAAGTATTTCATACTTTCTCTGTCAGACGAAAGAGACTTTGTAGATGCTAACTGTTTACATGTCGATCCGTTTGAATGGATAAAAGTTATTGCGGGCAGTGATTTTTTGGTAACACAATCCTTTCATTGTTCTGTTTTTTCAATGATTCATAGCGTCCCGTTTATTGGTATTGATTATTCGGAAGACGGAAAGGTTGCTTATTTATTAAATTCAAATGGGCTATCCGACAATCTTTTGATAGGGAATGAATGGGAAATTGAAAAAAATTTTTTGCCTAAGATGGAATCGGCATTAGAAATAAGTATAGATGGAGATGGTATAGTGCGGAGGGAAAGAAGTAAGGCAGATCCATTTTGGCATTACATGGACAGGCTTATAATACAGAATGGCGGAAGTATAAAATGAATGGTAATATTAAGTGCATTATTTTTGGTGCCGGTAAAATAGGGAATCAGGTCTTGGAATATTGTAAACTGTGTCATTTCCAAGTACTAGCTATAGCGGACAATGATAAACGAAAATGGGGAACTAAAATTAATGGAATCAAAATAATAAACCCCAGTGACATTGAAAAGAAATATCAGGATTGTGTTTGCTTTGTTGCATCTCATAATTATTTTGATGACATCCAGAAACAATTAAATAGATTAGGGGTTTCAAATGACAGAATTAAATTGTTTATTAATGAAGGGGATATTCAAAAGGAGATTTATAAAAAGAAACACATAAAGATTCTTACAGAAAATAAATATCTGATTTTTGATCAGGAACATTATTTGACGAGAAAATATTACATTAGAAAAATATGTTCGTGCATACAAAGTATATACTATAAACTGCTGATGAATGCATTAAAGCCTAAAATTGAAAAAAAGAAATATCGTGTATCAATGTGTGCCATTTTTAGGGATGAAGCGGATTATCTTAGAGAATGGATAGAATATCACAGATTGGCAGGCGTTGAACATTTTTACTTATATAATAATTTTTCTGAGGATAACTATATGGAGGTATTAGAGCCTTATCTTGAAAAAGACATAGTAACGCTTACACAATGGAAAATACCACAGGGACAAATGGCGGCTTATGAGGATTGCGTATCACGTTTTTCTTATGAAACAAACTGGATTGGTTTTTTTGATCTGGACGAATTTGTTGTACCAAATAAATATGAAAAAATAGCTGATTTTTTAGATAAATTTGAAAAAAGACGACCTTTGGTTTTGCTGTACTGGAAAAATTTCGGTACATCGGGAAAGATGGCGCGAGATGTAAAAAACGGATTGGTGATAGAAGACTTTACGGTCGGATGGTACAAATATGTAGATATCGGAAAGCTGTTTTTTAATACGGCTTATAGTTATTTGCCAAATTCAAATCATAACAGGCATATGCACTATATGTGGGCAAAGTATAAATCTATAGAGTTACCGCCGGTAAATGTCTTTGATAAGGTTTGCTTATATGAATTTAATCCGATAAAAAACGATCAGATGCCTGTCCAATTGAATCATTATCTGTTAAAGAGCTATGAGGAATATACAGAAAAGAAAGCAAAGCGAGGAGGCGGGGTACATAAAGTGGGGATGCACGATGAAAAATATTTTAATGAACATGAGGAAAAAAGTCAGCGGTTGGATTTACATGCGTATAAATATTTGATTTTATTAAAAAAAAGAATGAAAGAATTGGAAGACTAAATTATTTAGAAAAAAGAAAGTGTGGGGAAAAGTATGCGCAATATAGAGGACTACGAGCAACACTACATAGAACATCCGTTTGAACGTTATATGGAGAAGTACCGGCGGAAAATAGTAATGAAAATGGTAAAAAAATATTGTGAGAGAGAAGACTCTGTCTTGGAGATAGGGTGTGGAGTGAGACCATTATTTTGCGATTTTGAAGATCAGTATTCCTTTACAGTGATAGAGCCGGCTGATCACTGTTACCAAAACGCGAAGAGCCTGGCAGAGTCTTACCATAATGTAGAGTGCTACCAAGGCTGTTGTGAAGATATTGCTGAGTCGTTTAAGGCGAAAAAATTTAAGATGATTATATGTGCGGGTCTTTTGCATGAAGTGGAAGATCCTCACCTGTTACTGAAAAGTATCGGATTTATGTGCAATGAGAATACGGTTGTTCATATTAATGTGCCAAATGCACGCTCGCTTCATCGTCTATTAGCAAATGAAATGGGGCTGACACATGATATTTATCAATTATCTGATACGAATAAAATATTTCAGCAACATAGTGTATTTGATATAGATTTGCTAAAGCAGCTGGTTATTGAAGAAGGATACGAAGTGTTAGAAGAAGGATCATATTTTATAAAACCGTTTACGCATCAACAAATGCAGAAATGTATGGACTATGAAATTTTAAATACGCAGATATTAGATGGGTTGGATAAATTATGCGGGTCAGAATTATCGGAATTTGGAGCGGAAATTTATCTTAATATACAACAAAAATAGATTTATATTATGTAGTGGAGAATGAAAATGAAAGTTATGGAAATAGAGCGCACTGAATACGAGAAGCGTCTCAATAATGTGCCATATGGTTATATGAAGAGTGAGTTTTGTGAATATAACAAGGAGAAAACGGATATAATAAAATATTTGCTTTTTTGTGATGAAGATAAGGAAAGATTTGTGTCAGTATTCGGAAGCAAGGACCAAGAATTGCGATTGCCGTTTTCTGCGCCATTTTCTACGATAGGAGGAATGAAAAAGGGGACAAAAACAGGTCATTATAAAGAGGCGTTAGAGGCATTAAAAATGTATGCATATGAAGAAGGATATAAAATGATTGAAATAACCTTCCCGCCTCTTTTTTATGACGAAAGTGAAATCAGTTATTGGTTAAACGCTGGACTTCAAATGAAAGGAAGAATTAAAACAATTGACCTGAATTATGCCATTAATCTTGATGCGGCTGGGAAAGAAGGTTATTCATCCATGCTCAGCTATAATGCAAAAAAGAATCTGAGAATTGCAAAAGAAAAGGGAAATACATTTTCAATTTGTCAAACAGAAGATGAATTTTATACTGCATATGATATAATTCGCCAGAATAGGGAAGTAAAAGGTTATCCGTTGAGAATGAATTATGAACAGGTGCGTTGGACAAAGAACTTGTTGAACGGAAAATTTTTTGTTGTTAGAAATCAAGGGAAAAATTTGGCATCTGCGATAGTATTTGAACCGGTACCGAATGTGGCACAGGTTATTTACTGGGGAGATGTGCCGAATGCATCGGAATATAAGTCTATAAACTATTTAGCAGAACAACTGGTTATGTTCTATCTGGAACTGGGATTTCGTTATTTAGACATTGGCCCGTCCACTGAGCAGGGCATACCTAATTATGGGCTTTGCAATTTTAAAGAAAGTATAGGATGTGAAGTTACTTCAAAGATTACCTTGGAATTGGAAATCTGATCTTAGTGCAGGCAATATAAGGTTAGCTCATTTTAAAGGTAAGTGAAAAACATTTTTATTAATTTAGGAGTAAGAGTAAGGATGAAATTTCCATATACTTTTTATAAAAAAGAATTTAATAGAAGAATGGGAGAATTAGAAGAAGCTTTCGAAAAAAATAATACGTTTAAAACAATTTGTTATTTAAGATACTTATGTCATTTTTGCTATTCTATTAATTATACTTTTTCAAACGATAGATTAGAAGAAATAGCAAAAGGAATTTCCTTGACATATCTTGGGGAAACAGAATTAAAAAATACAAGGGCGGATACGGTGGTATTTTATGACGGATTTGGCTTGCTCGACCGTGGACTAGCGAATATATATGTAAATGCCTTGGATCAATTGGGATATAAAGTGGTATGGATTCTGTATTCATATGCACCAGAGATAAACGATATTTTAAAAAAATATGAAGAGAGGGAGAATATTAGTTTTTTTGTTGTTTCAAAGAGTACTATTTTGGAACGCATGGAAGTGTTGCGGGATAAAATAAAGGAGATATTACCAAGGCATTTATTTGTTTATACAAACCCGGATGATGTATGCGGAATTGGCACAATTTCAACTATTACGGGGGGAATAGATCGTTATCTGATCGATTTGACTGATCATGCATTCTGGTTGGGCAAGTGTGCTGCGGATTGGTTTATTGAGTTTCGGAATTATGGATACAATGTAGGAGTGAAATATCGTAAAATTTTGTCAGACAATATGATAATATTGCCTTACTATCCGAAAACCAGGGAAGAGTATGCGTTTGAGGGCTTGCCGTTTAATGAGAATGAGTGTCAATTTGTATTTTCGGGCGGCAGTGCATATAAAATTGAAGGAAAAACAGTATATGAAGAAATGGTGCGATATATTTTACAAACGTATAAAGATATTAAATTTGTATTTGCCAGTAACAATGAAAATGAGATTATAAAAAAATTGTGTGAAGATTTTTCTGGTCGTTTTTTTCATATTAGTGAGAGAAAAGATTTAGATGCCGTTTTGCGAAAAGCAAAATTTTATCTGTCCACTTATCCTATAACCGGAGGATTAATGACACAGTATGCATTACAGAATCGATGTATTCCGATTACTTTATGTGATGAGATAATGGGAGAGACAGATCCCAAAACAATGTTGCTTGAGCCACATAAAGCAAATTTCGTTTTTTATAAGAAGGAAGATGTGTTGTCGGAGATTGATCGTTTGATGAATAGTGAATCATATTATCTGAAAAGAAAAGCGGAACTTGAAAACCAGATAATTAGTGAGGGGGAATTTGTCAGGCAGATACAGTGTCTCTTAAAGGATAAAAAGACTGAATTTAATAAGATACAACAGGATGTTGATACAGAGAAATTCCTTGAAGTATATAGAGATAATGCAACATATAAGAAATATTGTGAAATTATATATAGCTCCAGAAACAAGTGGATTTATAAGAAACATCCGATTATCGTTGGTGAACAAAGGGTGAGAGGGATCGTACAACGATATTTAAAAAAGAGAAGATGCAGTTAGTTGAGGATAAAAAATCGTGCAGTCTTTTAAGGATATGTGTGTTACAAAACTAAATAGAATATTGAAAAACGTAAATAGCAGGGATATCTATATTTGGGGAGCAGGAAAGGGTGGATATATTCTTGAAGAAGTGTTGCGGGATCGTCATATTCCCATTACTGGATTTATAGATAGACGGGCAGGGGAACTTAAGGAATATCTTGGTTATCCGGTGAGTTTGCCGGAGAAGATGAATCCGTTGCGGGATTATATTATTGTAGCGGTTATGTTATGTGTAAATGAAATATTAGAAGAGCTGGAGGTATTGGGATATACAGTAAGTGATTGCTTTTGCGTATCAGAAAATTCCATTTGTAATATGGAGGATATCATATATCGGGGATGCCGAATCGGAAGATTTACATATGGATATCAGGAATTGCTGGAAGATTTTCCGATAGCTGAATCGATAGGAAGATATTGTTCTATTAATAGAACGGCTAAGATTTGGAATAATCATTCTTTAGACTGTGTGACAACAAGTCCGATTTTAGATCATGTGCGGTTTTATCCTTGGGAAGAAAATGATAAACGGAGAGAATATATCAGAAAGTATGGGACACATAAAGAAAATGCAAAATTTGATAATAGTGCAATCAGGGACAACAGGACGGTAGTGATAGGTAATGACGTGTGGATTGGAGCTTATGTTTCCATTCTTCCCGGGGTTCGAATTGGTGATGGAGCAGTTATCGCTGCAGGTGCTGTAGTAACGAAAGATGTGGAACCATATGCGATCGTCGGTGGTGTACCGGCCAAAAAGATCAGATATCGATTTGATGATCAAATGATTAGAAAATTGCTTGAGGTTAAATGGTGGGAGTGGTCAGTAGAGGAAGTGGAGAGTCATATTGAACTACTATATGATCCGGCACAATTTATGATGTATTTTTCAGGATAGGCTCAGGGTAGAAATTAGTAGAGAGCCGATGAAGCTATTTAGGAGAAGGTGGAAAGTACTTTAGAGAGACAGTGGAGTGAGAAAAAGCTCTTGTTTGGAAGGATATTTCTTTGATAATGAAACGGTTGTGTATCTATGTGACTTATGATAGTCAAAATATTGTTGATGATTATGTTGCGTATATGCTAAAAGAGCTACACAAGGTGACTGACAGGATAGTTGTGGTATGCAATTACGAGTATATTTCTCAAGGAATGGAAAAAGTGCAACCCTATGCAGATACGATACTATACAGAGCAAATAAAGGATTTGATGCAGGAGCATATAAGGAAGCGGCGGAACAGATTGAAGATATCGGAAGCTATGACGAGATAATTCTCTCCAACGACACATTCTTTGGACCATTTATTTCATTTGATGAGATTTTCCGAAGAATGGAAAAAGAGCCATGTGATTTCTGGGGGTTAAACCGCAGACATATTCCGATGTATGACTTTACGGCGTCCTTTTTTGTCGTATTCAGAAGGGCGGCGGTATCAGCAGCGGTCAGATACATACGTGGTCATATGTTTGAATATATGGACCGGGAAGGCATATTAAAAATGTTTGAGCAGGGTATTTCAAACGAGTTAAAAAAAGAGGGATTCCGTATGGGGACTTACTGTGACATAGGTTCGGTAGATATGTACAGGGATCCTGATTATCTTATTAATGTAATGGGTTCACCGGTTATGAAAAAGCGTTGTTTTGAACGTGGGTATTACGTGGAAGAAAATTGTAGAAGGGCGCTGAAATATATTGACAAGGAAACGGAATACGATATATCGCTTGTTATCAAAACGATTTCACGAAAATACGGAATTGCTTTTAACCATAACTATACAGATGTCGATATGATAAAGCCGGATGATACCAGAGGCATATATTATAGTGCACCGGAAGATGAACTGGAGGAATTTCTGAGGAAAAATCAAAGTGTATATGTGTATGGAAATGGTAATACGGCAAAAGATTTTGAAAGACTATATGGGAAAAGGGTAAACATTCTGGGACATATTGTATCGGAAGATTTTCAGGAAGATGGAACGAAAACAGCAAGTCAGATAGAAAATAAGAATTGCCCTATAGTCATGGCGCTGTCCAAAGAGAATTCTAAGGAAGTCTCGCCCCGAATGCATGAATTTACAAATGTTTTCTATTTGTGGAGGTGGAAGGGGTGAAGCGGATTGCAATTTTTGTCTTTTATGATACACAGGGGATTGTTGATTCATATATAAGAGGACTTTTATCTGGCATAAAGCCATATTTAGAACGGCTTATTGTAGTATGTAATGGCAGCATAAGTTTAGGTGAAGAAAATATAAAGGATTATTCGGATGAAATCATCATCCGTCCTAATTATGGTTATGATGGTGGGGCGTACAAAGACGTGATTATGAGACTTATAAAGGAAGAAACCCTGTCAATGTATGACCAGCTCATACTTTTTAATGATACTGTATATGGATTTTTTTATTCACTGTCAGAAATGTTTGAGATAATTGATAGCCGACAGGAAGTCGACATGTGGGGGATGACGGAACACAGCGGGATAGGAAAACATAAAGGGAAATCGTTATCATGGCATTTGCAGGGATACTTTCTGGTAGTCAATAAACGATTGTTACAGAGCAGGGATTTTTCCATTTTTTGGGAGAAATTAAATTATCCGGCAACCTATACGGATGCCATATTCGACTTTGAAATAGGCATATCCCGATATTTATCAGATAAAGGATATAAGCTGAAAAGTATTTATGCACCTGAGATGATTGGAGTACCTCCCAATAATAGCTTTGGCAATCTTTATTTTTCCCATGCTTATGAACTGGTATTGAAAGCCAGATGTCCTGTTCTGAAGGTCAAGAGTATTGAAAACCTATCTGGGATGAAAGTTTTAAATTATCTGGAGAAAAACCATTTATATGATCTATCGGATATATGGGAGCATTATAGAAGAAGGATTCGAAACAGATATGTGGGTAACGATGCTTATGACATAGAGGCGCTATGGGATTTTTGTAGAAAATATCAAAAGATATATATCTATGGAAACGGTGAGACAGGAAAGAGGATTTGTGAATGTATATTGGTGAAAGGATATTTTGTTACGGGGTTTATTGTTACGAAAAAGGACAGAATCTGCAATGCCGAAAGTAATATATACGAATTTGGGGAGGTACAAATAGATGAAGAATGCGGCATCATCATGGGAATGAAGCAAGAGTACAGGGAAGAAGTAATGGAGAATGTTTTAAAGAGGATAAAAAGTGCACAGTTGTTTTTGCCTGTGCTCTAACAGGAGGCTTGTATTGAAAAAAGTAATTATCATAGGAGCGGGTAATGTAGGAAAAAACGCACTTGATTTTCTGGGGAGTGATTTTGTCGAATGTTTTGCTGACAATAAAAAAAGGGGTGAGATGGCATATGATAAAAGAGTGGTCTCCGTAGAGGAAGCCGCAGATCTGCAAAAAAGTCATATCATCCTTCTGGCGGTGACGAATTACAGGAAGGAATTGCAGGAGCAGCTATCATCACTTGGAATAGAAAGGTATTACTGTTTTAATGAGGCAGTCTACTTTTTTGACGGGATAAAACAGTGGAATTACAGAAGGTTATACGAAAAAAGTTCCCTGTGGGAAATGTACGGCAGATGCGGATTGGACAAGTCTGTAATTGTTGGAGGAAGGGATACCTATGCAGAATTCCTGTCTGAATTATTTGGGATCGGGATAGAGGAAAAGGGAATTGGTGTATATGCAGAGGATAAAAAATATCTGTTGAATATGGACGCGGAGGAAACAGAAAACTTTCTTCGTAGATGGGATATAGAAGATAAAAGCAATATTTTTATACTTCCCCGGCTACAGCATGAGGGGATCAGACAGATCCATGAAAGTCTGCGTGTGTTGAAAGGAAAATATACGGGGAAGAGATGCTTTATCATAGGCAACGGACCAAGCCTGAGGATGGAGGATCTGGACAGATTAGAGGAAAATGGGGAGATCTGTTTTGGACTGAATGTGATACATAAATCCTATGGAAATACAAGATGGCGTCCTGATTTTGTCTGTATAAATGATCCGCTGGTCATAGCGCAGAACTATGAGTCCATAAAGGAAAATAATAATTGTCCGCTGTTTGTGAATGATATGAAGCTTTTTTATCATTGGGATACCGACAAAAATGAATATTTGCTGCATGACATACAGGACAGGGTGTATTTTTCTAATGACATAGTTATGGGATGCAGCTGCGGGGCGTCAGTGTCTTATACAGCGATGCAGATCGGTGCTTATATGGGGTTTTCTGAGATATATCTGCTAGGCATGGACTGCAGCAATTGGGGAAAGCATTTTAACGGGGATTACTGGATGGAGAATGAGTCTTTCAGGGAGCCGGATGAGATGAAGATATTTAAGGCTTATCAGACCGCAGAAGAGTATTCCGAAACGCATGGGTTCAGGATATTTAATGCCACCAGGGGCGGCTGTCTGGAAGTGTTTGAACGGGTAGATTTTGATTTGCTATTTGAAAAGGAGACAGAGAATGAGGGTGGTAGCATTTGTACCGATAAAGCTGAACAGCCAGAGGCTTCCACATAAGAACACCCTGCCGGTTGCTGGAAGGCCATTATGTTATCACATATGCAGGACGTTGATGGATGTGAAGGGGATAGACGAAACATATGTGTATTGCAGCGACACAAAGGTGACAGAGTATATTCCGCAAGGCGTCACTTTTTTAAAACGGGATGGATATCTTGACGGGGATCTTGTCAAGGGAAAAGAGATATATGAGCGCTTTATAGCGGAAGTCGATGCGGATATCTATATCCTTGCACACACTACGTCGCCTTTTATCAGAAGCGGGAGTATAGAAAACGCTTTGGAAAAGGTAATGGATGGGAGATATGATTCCGCCTTTTCGGCAGAGAAGAAGCAGACTTTTTGCTGGTATAAGGGAAGTCCGATAAACTATGACCTGGAGGATATCCCAAGGACGCAGGATATGGAACCAATATGGGTGGAGACAAGCGCCTTTTTTATCTTCAGAAAAGAGATTTTCGTGGAACAGGGAAGGCGGATTGGGTTCCACCCATACATACAGGAAGTTTCCGGAATAGAGACCATAGATATAGATACAAAAGAGGATTATGATTTTGCAGTCAGTATGGCGGAAGGAAAGTTCGTTGAATGGGGTGGATCATAATGACAGATATGCTTTTAGAGGCCAGACGGGTGTTTGATAAAGAGATATCAGCAATAGAGAAGACCAAAGATCATATGGGAGAGGTGTTCATAAGTTTTCTGGAAACGATCATGTTGTGTGACGGGAAGGTTATACTTACGGGGATGGGCAAGGCCGGACATATTGCAAGAAAGATGGCGGCTACCTTTTCCAGTCTTGGAACGCCATCCTTTTACATACATCCGGCGGAATCCCTGCATGGCGATCTTGGGATGGTCACGAACAAGGATGTTGTCATTGCAATTTCACACAGCGGCGAGAGTGTGGAAGTGGTGCAGATGATACCTGTGATCCGCAGGATTGGTGCAAGACTTCTCTCTATCACAGGAAATGCACAGTCTACGCTGGCAAGACACAGTGATATGGCAGAAGTCCTCCCCCAAATGGAGGAAGCCTGTCATCTTGGGCTTGCTCCTACTTCGACCACAACAGCGGCGCTTGTATATGGAGATGCGCTTGCCGTCACGGTAAGCAGGATGAAAGATTTCAGGAGTGAGGATTTTGGTCTCTACCATCCGGCAGGGGCTCTTGGGAGGAAACTTATTACGACCGTATCAGACATCATGGTATCGGGTGCGGATAAACCGCAGGTGGGAGCAGATGTCTTCCTGAAAGAGGCAATCATAGAATTGAGCCGTAAAAAGACAGGGATTGTTGCCGTAATGCAGGGAAGCAGGATTGAGGGTATTATTACGGAAGGGAATCTCAGGCGGGCATTGGAGCAGGAGATGGATGTATATTCCATGAAAGTGAATGAGATTATGACGCGCGATCCGATATGCATTTCGGAGGGAAAGCTTGCGGTGGATGCTATGAAGCTTTTGCATGAAAAGAACATATCTTCACTGATCGTGTTGGACAGTCAGGGAAATTACATTGGGGTAGTAACACTCCAAATGGTTATAGATTCCTTATAGAATGTGGATGGAGGAGACCGAATATGGGATTTATACTGATAGCGGGACCCTGTGTGATCGAGTCGGAAAATATGGTTATGGAGATTGCAGGGAAGATGAAGGAGATCGTGTCGGGATATGATGTGGATTACTATTTTAAAGCATCCTTTGACAAGGCCAACCGCACGTCATTGTCATCATACAGAGGTCCGGGCATAGATATTGGATTGGAGATATTAAAAAAGGTAAAGTTGGAGTATGGTCTCAAAATATGTACGGACATCCATGAAGCGTGGCAGGCGGCGAAAGTGAGTGAAGTGGCTGAAATGATACAAATACCGGCTTTTCTGTGCAGACAGACAGATCTACTTACGGCAGCGGCGCGGACGGGCAGGATCGTCAATATCAAAAAGGGACAGTTTATGGCTCCGTGGGATATGCAGCATGTTGTCGAGAAAGTTCGTATGTCCGGGAACGACAGGATAATGCTGAGTGAAAGGGGATCCTGCTTTGGATACAACAATCTTGTTGTTGATATGACATCTATCGTTGAGATGAAAAAAAACCATGTGCCTGTTATCTTTGATGCCACACATAGCGTACAGAAACCCGGAGGAAACGGTGCCTCTACCGGGGGGAACAGGGAATACGCGGAATATCTGGCCAAAGCTTCCATAGCGACAGGGGCAGACGGGGTGTTCATGGAAGTGCATCCAAATCCGGAAGAGGCATTATCTGATGGCCCTAATTCCATTCGATTGACGGATGTTGAATGTATGCTACGGCATATTATTAAAATATATGAAGTTGTAAAATCAACATAAAAGAGGAAAGGTATATGAGACTGGCCGTCTACGGGGCCCAGGGTTATGCCCTCGGCACATACAAAGCTATAAAAACCTTATATCCTAGGCGGGAAATTTCCTGTTTTCTTGTGACGCGCATGGAAGGAAACGCCGCTGTCCTTGGCGGCATTCCGGTGAAGACGCTGGCAACCTATGCAAGGGAGCTTACGGGGGAAGAGAAACATCAGGTGGAAATTCTGATTGCCACACCCGATCAGGTGCAGTCGGATATAGAGGAGAATCTGGAAAATTTCGGATTCCGCCAGCATAGGCGACTCACCTTTGCACGTTTTACGGAGCTGATGAAGCTGTTTCATGCAAGGCTTGGGAGATTTCTGCCCCTTTCTGCGCTGCCGGTGGGCTGTCATATGCCTTTTATCAGAATTTACATGGCCAAGTCCCATGTGGACAAGCCGCTGAGAGCAAATGTGCCCTTGCCGGAGTATGTGTTTCCCATTCAGGTTGGCGCAGACTGCTGTGACACGCGGGTGGCGGATCTCTCGGATAATACGGGGGAGCATATTTCCGGGAAAAACGGCAACTATTGTGAGTTGACAGCACTTTATTGGATGTGGAAAAACAAGTTGATAGCAGTCGGATCGGATGACGGTGAGGAGGGACAATATTTTGGCATGTGCCAGTATAGAAGGGGATTTGATCTTACAGAGGATGATCTACTGAGGCTTGCAGATAATGATGTAGACGTGGTTTTGCCATATCCAATGCCGTATGAACCGAATATTCAGGCCCATCATGAAAGATATATAAGAGATGAGGACTGGAATGCAATGCTGCAGGCTCTTGAGGAGCTACAGCCGGAATACGCGGAAGCACTTTCTCAAATTTTTGGTCAGCAGTATTTATATAATTATAATGTGATTCTCGCTAAAAAGAAGGTTTTGCTCAATTACTGTGATTGGCTATTTCCAATTTTGGAACGGACAGAGGAACTTAGCGAACCCAAGGGATGGGAGCGGAGCGATAGATACATCGGGTATATGGGGGAAAGCCTTGAGACATTATATTTTTTGAAAAATGCGGACAGGCTCAATGTAGTGCATACCGGATGCAGGATGTTGATTTAAAAAGCGGAAGAATATGAAGAGTGAGGATGACGATTGACATTACTGCTTGCAAAGAATCTCAGCCGCCCGGGATTTGAACGATACCCGGGCGGCCGTTTTCTGCCCCCCTGCTTATATTTACGCAAAATTACTGGTTCTGAGACTGATCCGTGGGGATCTGTGTGTAGGTTATGTTCTCAACAAACCCGAAAGCTTTCAGGGCGAAAACCTGTCCATCATACCATTGTCTGGATGGGAAGACAAGGAAGTAGAAGAAATACAGCAACAAAATATAACTTTTTACAAGAAGAAACAAAGTCGTCTTGTTTGCGTGGAAAAAGAATGGTATAATAACATCTAAAGTATTTTAGATAAACATAAACGAGAGGGCGGAGCATACAATGATGAAAAGACGGATCAATGGATGGAAAAGAGCAGCCGCGTGTGGTTTGTGCGCGGTGGTTATGGTGAGTGTGGCTGCCTGTGGACAGGGCACAGGGCAGGATGGCGCGGGCGGAGTGAACGGGGATATGGCCGGTGAGACGGACGGCGGTGCGCAGACGGAATCGGGAAGCGATGAAGTCGGAAACGGGCAGGCAGCAGACGGAGAAGCAGCCCCGGGAGCACAGGCGGACGGTATTTTATACAGCGTAAACACGGACGTTTCGGGTCTGGACGACAGTCATCGGATTTCCGAAACCCTGTTTGGGCTTTTTCTGGAGGATATCAACTATGCCGTGGACGGCGGCATGTATGCGGAGATGGTGAAGAACCGTTCCTTTGAGTACGGGATGGAGGCCAGAGATGCGGGGCTGCACGGCTGGGAGGTCACTAATGAGGCGGTGGAGTTTTCGGTGCGGGACGGCAGTGCGGACGGTACGTCATTGAACGAGAACAATCCGCAGTACGCGGTGGTACATAATACGGGAGCCTCCTCCGCAAAGCCTTATGAGGGCATTCGGAACGGCGGGTATCTGGAAGGAATGGCGATTACGCAGGGGGCGTCCTACGACCTGTCTTTTTACTGCAGGTCCGAGGATGGCCCGGTGGATGCAGTGACGGTGATTCTTGGCAATGAGGACGGGACAGTTTACGCGGAACAGACAATAGAGGGCATCACAGGAGAATGGCAGAAATTTGAGACGACTCTGACGGCGGACGTGACGGAAAACAGGCATGTGTGTCTTTCGGTGGAGATCCCGGCGGGGACGGCCTGCTTTGACATGATTTCCCTGATGCCGCAGGATACCTATAAGGGGCTGCCTGTGCGCAAAGACTTCGGGGAATATCTGGAAGCTCTCAATCCGACGTTTCTGCGTTTTCCCGGAGGCTGTGTGATCGAGGGACGGGACGAAGAGAGTATTTACAGCTGGAAGGATTCTATCGGCGGCGGGCTTTCTTTTCAGATAAACGGGGAAACAACGGTGGGAGACGTGGCGGTGCGCCCGCAGGGCAAGAGCATCTGGCAGGGTTCCCAGGCGAATCCCTATTATACGACTTACGGGCTGGGATTTTATGAGTATTTCGCGTTCTGCGAGGCTCTTGGCTGTATGCCTGTGCCTGTGCTCAATGCGGGTATGACCTGTGAAATACAAAGCCCCTTTTATCAGGTGTACAGCATTGCGGACGAGGAATTTAAGCAGTATGTACAGGATGCGCTGGATCTGGTGGAGTTCTGTAAGGGGGACGGCAGCACGAAATGGGGTGCGGTGCGGATCGCCATGGGGCATGAAGCGCCTTTTGAGCTGAAATATATCGGCATCGGCAACGAACAGTGGCAGAGCGAGTACCACCAGCATTACAAGCAGTTTGTGAAAGCCTTTGAGGAGGCTGCTGCAGCCGACCCCGGTCTGTACGGGGACGTTGAGCTGATTGTGGCAAACGGCACGGCTTTTGACAGCACGGAGGGCTGGGCTTATCTGGCAAAGAACCCGGACCAGATCACTACGCTGGTGGACGAGCATTACTATCAGACGGCGGAGTGGTTTTTGGAAAATACTCACCGGTATGACGATTACAGCAGGGACGTTCAGGCGAAGGTATTCCTCGGAGAGTATGCGGCGAAGGCCAATACGCTGGACGCGGCGCTGGCGGAGGCCGCCTATATGACGGGGCTTGAGAAGAATGGTGACGTGGTGGAAATGGCCTGTTACGCGCCTCTTTTCTCCCACGAGAAGCTGAACCAGTGGGTGCCGGATCTGATTTTCTATTCCAATGACGGTATATTCGGGTCGGTCAACTATTATGTGCAGCAGATGTACGGGAACAATGCGGGACAGTACAGTCTGGAGACTTCCCTTACCGGCGCGCCGGAGCAGACTCTCTATGAGTCGGCGGTGGATGCGGACGGGGATGTGATCCTGAAGCTTGTGAATGTGTCGGAGGAGGAGCAGACTGTGCATGTGTCGCTTACGGGCAGGGAGATGGCTTCTTTTCAGCCGGAGGCGGACGTGACGGTGCTTTCGGGAGAGGATAAAAAGGCGATGAACAGCTTTAAGGAGATGGCGGTGACCCCGCAGGAGAGCAAAATGGAGATCGGGGAGAACTTCGAGTATGTGGCGCCGGCCAATTCTCTGACAGTGATACGGTTGTCCGCCAAGGATTGAGGACGGAGAAACAAAGGGGCCTACACGGCCCCTTTGTATGCGTTCCCCCATGCCAACATGGCGTCCAGAATCGGACGCAGGGATTCGCCCAGCTCACTCAGCGCATATTCTACGCGGGGCGGCACCTCGGCATAGACCGTCCGGGTAACGATGCCGTCCTCCTCCATGGAACGGAGCGAGTCGGTCAGCACCTTCTGGCTGATGCCGTCCAGATCTTTTTTCAGTTCATTGAACCGCCAGGGGCGGGTCAGAAGATTCCTTATGATGAGCAGTTTCCATTTACTTCCGATCAGGGATACGGTGGTTGCCACAGGGCAGTCGGGCAATTCGTCTTTGGTTTTCATGCGCGCCGTCCTTCTTTCTTCAATAGTTTCTAAAAGATACTTACATTCTGATTATAATGTAACATTCCTGATTATGCAAGGCAGGGACGGAAAAATACATCAGGCTTTCCAAAATTCTTCCACTTCATTCAATATTTCTTCGTGGGGAAGGATGGTAGCCTCCTCAATGCTGATACCGGTTTTTTGCAGATAATATTTGATCAGATGGTACCCGACGGCATATCCCGCACAATAGGGCAGGCCTGCTTCGGGAAAGCATTGCATTCTTGCCATTTCATCGCCGTACAGATAGGCCGTAATGTTTTCAAAGCCCGTTGCATGCAGACCGTCATGTATGATCTCTTTTATCAGTGGTAACAGTTCGGGATCTGTTTTGCTCACCCATGGTCCGAGAAATTCTTCGCCATGTATTGCCGTGGCGTAGTTCTCCGCCAAACCCTCGCCCACAAGCATCTCGCCAAGGGTGACGTCGTTCGTCCATTTGATAAACTGGTATCTGACGTTATGATTGGTTTCATGTGCGAGTGCGGCAGGGAGCTTTTTCAGATTCTTTTCATTTGGAATCAGCCATCCCATCAAGAAGCCGGGAATGCCGCCGTCTCCGCAGTAACCCTCATTCATTTTCGTATATGCGTTCTCCGAATCTGCCAACAATACAGTAAACAGATACTCCTGCACTTTGAGCGCAATCCCCTTGCGGGTAAAGCGCTCCAGAGCGTCTTCGATAGATTTTTGACAGGCATTCCAAAGATTCTGATCGGAAATGGCTTCGATCCAGTCCGCTGTCTGCACATTCACCCTGGACGGAGGGAAAATGCCCATCCTGTTATTCGCCATGATAATGTCATAAGCCCCTCTTTTGGGCGCTTTGAGGGGGATGTGATAGCAGTCCCATTTGCCCTGAAAAGGGAGCATTAATTCGTAGCGGTAGATATCATCCTTTTTATCCTGATTCGCATGCATGATTTTTCTGTAAACATCCGGTGAATAGACACTCTTCACAATCATAATAGCCTCCTCGTACTCTGCCAGTATCAGCCGCAATAAGCCTGTATCGCTTCATTGACAAATACGGCAGTCCCTTCTCCTGCGTATTCGTCAATGTTTTTTGTAAATTCGCCGCCACCGGCATACATTCTCCCAAGACCGCTCAAGATCTGATCCGTACACTGATAAAAGTGTTCGGTAAAAAAGCTTTGCAGCTTTATGACCAGAGCCCTGGCCGTTTCGGATGAAGGATCGGTATCCTTGATTTCCCCAAATTCCCTGAATATCAGCATACATTGTTCGCCCAAAATGAGATCTTCCTCAGGTGTGCGGTTTTTTGCTTTTTCCGTATACTCTTTGTATGCCGGAGAGTTACCCCATGCTGCCTTTGCCTGCGCGGCATATTCGTCCAGTTTGCTCCTGTCAAATGCTGAAAAATCCATATACTTCACTCCTAACAATTTTATTCCTCCGGCGAGGTTTATCAGGTTCTCTAAATGCTCCTTTTTTAGCTTTAGTAAGGTTATCTGCTGGTCTAATGCTTTGTTTCTGTCAAAATCCGGGCTTTCCATAATTTCCCTGATGTCCTTCAGCGGAAACTCCAATTCCCGAAACAGTAAAATTTGCTGTAAACGCTCCAAATCCGTATCTTCGTATAGTCTGTATCCGGTATCACTGTATTTTGACGGATGCAGAAGGCCGATTTTGTCATAGTATTGGAGCGTACGGACACTTACTCCTGCAAGCTTGCTCACTTCATGTACTGTCATCATCCAGATTTCCTCCTGTCTGCCTGATAGCATTATCATAAACTATGACGCAACGTAATAGTCAATACGTTTTTTGCTTTTTCCGATACAAAAGAAACCAGTCACAAAAAGGTAACTATCTAATAAAAAAGTGCGTACTTTTTTTTGGGTGTTCTGTCTTGCTAGAATGAAGTTGTCGAAAGGACAAAACAAAGTACACAGAGAAAGAAGGAGGAAAAAAAGATGGCACTTTCTAATTTATCCGGGTGGAACAACGAGGCGGCGCCTGCCGCGGCATGTGGATCAGCCTGTGGGGCAGGTGACAAACCGGAGGAGAAACCGGCGGCATGCGGATCGGCCTGCGGGGCGGGTGACAAGCCGGAGGAGAAACCGGCGGCATGTGGATCGGCCTGTGGGGCTGGGGACAAATAGTCTGGAGAATCCGAAAGGGAGGGAATGAGAATGAGTGAATATTTTGCTTTTCAGTGGCATATCACTGACGACTGCGATCAGAGATGCAAACACTGTTATATTTTTTCGGAAAATAACTGTAAAAGTCTGGACTCCATGAACTGGGAGCAGATGCAGGAAGTCCTGGCAGCCTGCGAGGATTTCTGCCAGGTATACCACAGACTTCCCTATTTTTACATTACGGGCGGCGATCCCATTCTGCATCCGAATTTCTGGCGGCTGCTGGAGCTGCTGAAAAGCAAAAGCATTCCCTTTACGATTCTCGGCAATCCGTTTCATTTAAACGACGAGGTCTGCAGGCGGATGAAGGCGTATGGCTGCCAAAAATACCAGCTTTCTCTCGACGGGATGCGGGAGACTCACGACTGGTTTAGAAAGCCCGGCTCCTTTGATCTGACACTCGAAAAGATCGGCTGCCTGAAGCGGGCGGGCATCCGGGCGGTCATCATGACCACGGTGTCCGGGACGAACATCAAAGAAATCCCGGACATCATTGACACGGTGGTGGCGCATAAGGCGGACGTGTTTGCTTTTGCGAGATATTGTCCCACCAGCGAGGAGAAGGATACGGGAATGACCCCGATGGAGTACCGGGAGCTGCTTGCCGTCTGTGACAAAAAGTTTAAGGAGCACGAGGCGGCCGGATGCGAGACTTACTTTAATAAAAAGGATCATCTGTGGACGCTGTACGAGTATGAGACCGGTGCGTTTCAAATCCCGAAAGACGCGAAAGAGAGCGTTATTTACGGCGGATGCAACTGCGGCAACTGCCATATAACGATTTTGCCAAACGGCGATATTTACGCCTGCCGCCGGGTACAAAACAGCAAGGTGGCAAATATATTTGAAGACAGGCTGGCCGATGTGTGGGTGTGCCAGATGGAACAGTACCACGATTACGATAAATTTAAAAAATGTGCGAAATGCGAGCTGAAGGCATGGTGCCGCGGCTGTCCCGCCGTAGCCAGCGGGGCACATGGAGATTTTTACGATGCAGATCCTTTGTGCTGGAAGGAGGTTCCCGGATATGAAGGCGGTAATTCTTAACGGCGTGACGCCGGCGGAACAGGTTGCGCTGTCCGAAGTAGAAATTCCGAAGGCAAAGCCGGGCTGGGTGTTAGTCAGGGTCAGGGGCTTTGGCATGAACCACTCCGAGCAGATCCTGCGGCTGCATGAGATCGATGCGGATTATATCAGAAAACCCATTATTCCCGGTATCGAGTGTGTGGGAGAGATAGCGGACGCGTTTGACAGCGGTTTTGGCGTGGGACAAAAGGTGGCGGCTCTGATGGGCGGTATGGGGCGGAGCTTTGACGGCAGTTATGCGGAGTATGCCCTGCTTCCGGCACGCCATGTATTCCCGGTGAGGACAGAACTTTCATGGAAAGAGTTTGCCGCGGTGCCGGAGACCTATTTTACGGCATGGGGTTCTCTGTTTGAGGGGCTTAATTTAAAACCCTCGGATGCCCTTCTGGTACGGGGCGGCACCTGTGCCTTGGGGTATGCGGCCATCCAGATTGCAAAGGCTCTGGGCTGCAGGGTGATCGCCACCACACACAGGCAGGAAAAACTGCCATTGCTGGCCGGGGCAGATGAGGCGGTCCTGGACAGCGGTGAGCTGGCAGGAACGGTGTCCGGCGTGACGAAAGCATTGGAACTGGTGGGGGTAAAGACGCTTGCCGATACACTTCGGTGTACGGAAAAGGGCGGTATTGTGTGCAATACGGGAAATCTCGGAGGAATTTATGCCCTGAACGGCTTTGACCCGATCAAATACATTCCAAACGGGGTGTATCTGACGGGATTTTACAGTAACAGGCCGTCGCAGAAGGTGATGGATGAGATATTTTCTTTTATCGACAGGAACAGGCTGCGTCCCTGCGTGGGAGCGTCCTATGCCTTTGCGGATATCCGGGAGGCATGTGCGGCGCTGGACGGCGGGAAAGTGAATGGAAAAATTGTGGTGGAGGTGTGACGGGATGGACTTACAGATTTGTCTGGAGAAACTGCAGCGTGTGGGCGTTTTGAACTTTGCGACGGTGGCAGAGGACGGCTCTCCGCAGATCCGCAATATCAGCGCGATTCATTATGAGAAGGACGGCCTGTACTTTTTCACGGCCAGAGGGAAAGACTTTTGCAAACAGCTGCTTGACGACGGGCGTGTGCAGATACTCGGCTATACCAAATTTAAAGAGATGATCCGGCTGTCGGGCAGAGCATACCCGGTGGCGGAAGAAGAACAGGAAAGATGGATTGACAGGATCTTTGAGGAACAGCCTTATCTTGCCAATGTATATCCCGGCGAAACGAGAAAAATCGGGATTGTATTTGCCATAAAGGACGGCACGGCAGAATATTTCAATCTGGGCGTACATCCCATTTTCCGGGAGACCTATTCCATGGGCGGCGCGCCGGTACCGGCAAAGGGCTATCGTATATCGGAGCGGTGTATCGGCTGTGGAACATGCAGGAAACATTGTCCGCAGGCGTGTATTCGGGAAGGGAAACCGTTTGTGATCGAGCAGGAGCATTGTCTGCATTGCGGAAACTGCCTGGAACACTGTCCCGTGCAGGCGGTTGAGACGAGAAGGGATTAACGAGGGGTGTTGCGTGCAGTATCAAAGGCAAAAGCGGTGGTGTGCGCGATGGCTATGCGGAAACAAGACTGACGGCAGACAGGGGAATTGCAAGTAAGATAAGCAGGATGCGGAGGAGATCGGTATGGGAGAGAAGACGGAGCAGTTGAAACGGGTATGGGAACAGGCGGAGGCGGTCGTGATCGGCGCGGGCGCGGGGCTTTCCACAGCGGCTGGATTTACTTATGACGGAGAGCGGTTTCGGAAGTATTTTGGCGATTTTGCCGGGAAATACCATTTTGGCAATATGTACGCGGGCGGATTTTATCCCTACGATACCTGGCGGGAGTATTGGGCATATTGGAGTAGATATATTTATGTAAACCGATATATGAATCCGCCGAAACCTGTATACCAAAAGCTGTATGAGCTGGTGAAGGACAGAGATTACTTCGTGCTCACCACGAACGTGGATCACTGTTTTCAGAAAGCGGGCTTTGCGAAAGAACGGCTGTATTACACGCAGGGAGATTACGGTCTGTTTCAGTGCAGCCGCCCCTGTCATGACAGAACCTACGACAATGAGGAGACGGTGCACGCCATGGTGGAGGCGCAGGGCTATCGCATCGCGGCGGACGGCAGTCTCTATCTGCCGGAGGGCGTTACGGCGGCCATGACGGTGCCGTCTGAGCTGGTGCCACGCTGCCCGGAATGTGGGGAGCATCTTTGTATGAACCTTCGTGCGGACGACACCTTTGTGCAGGATGAGGGATGGTACCGGGCGGCCGGGCGGTATGAAACATTTTTGGAGGAGCACAGGGGTAAGAAGGTTTTGTTTTTGGAATTGGGGGTGGGGTATAATACCCCTGGCATCATTAAGTACCCGTTCTGGCAGATGACAGCGGAGAATCCGAAGGCAAAGTATGTCTGCGTCAATTATGGGGAAGCCAATGTACCCGGGAAAATCGCAGAGCGCTCCATATATATCAATACAGACATCGGAGAAGTATTAAAACAATTATAAAACAACAGATTCGATTGCGTTGCGCATTGTAATGGCAATATTGAGGTCAAAAGAAATATTGATGGAAACAGATGCTTTCAAATAATTAAAAATTTTACAGTTTTGAAACCGGGCTATTGCATATAAAAAGCAAATTACCTTTTCGTGGATGAAGTTCAAATGTGTCCTGAATTTGAATTGGCAATCAACAGTCTTTATTCCAAAGGAAAAACTCTTTGATGAGTATTCCATAAAGGGAGGACTGGCAGGTTCTTACGCTTACAGAACGGAAAAGGATAGAATAAATTACGTTAAGGAAGTTTATGAAACGATCGTCACGAGAGATCTTGTGCAGAAATATTCTTTGCCGGATACGTTGGTCCTGCAGAGACTGAGCGAATTCCTCATGGATAACATCAGCAACCTTACTTCTCCAAACAAGGTCAGTCAGCTGCTGACAGCGAACAAGACAACAACGAATCATGTAACAGTGGGCAGATATATTAAATATTTGTGCAATGCCTTTGTTTTTTATGACATAAAGCGTTATGATATCCGCGGAAAGAAGTATTTGGAAAGTTCTGAAAAATTCTATTTGTGTGATACAGGTATCCGATATGCCATTTTAGGAAGCAGGAATATGGACTATGGCAGAGTATATGAGAATATGGTCTGTATTGAACTGCTCCGCCGGGGATATGATGTGTATGTCGGAAAATTGTATCAGAAGGAAATTGATTTTGTAGCGCAAAAAGGGAGCGAGAAAATCTATATCCAGGTCAGTGACAATATTTCGGATCGGAATACTCTTGAAAGTATAGTTATGAGGGTATTGAGATATACAATATAGTTGATTGGCTATTGCAGGAAGAGTAAATGCACATAAAATAGGAATGAAATCTTGAAAGAGTTTTATTTCTGTTATAGAATAAGATTACTAAAATATGTGCCTTTGCATAAAAATAGGGAGTAAAAAATGGAGATTGAAAGAAATGATTATCTCAGGCAGCTTATATTGCGAAAAAATAATGGAATGATAAAGGTTATTACAGGCATACGAAGATGCGGAAAATCCTTCTTGCTGTTTAACATATTTAAAAAGTATTTGATGGAAATTGAAGTAAACGAAGATCACATTATTGAGATTGCTTTGGACGGCATTGAAAATGAAGAATTAAGAAATCCCAAAACGTGCTACCAGTACGTGAAAACTGCTATAGAGGACAAAGAAATCTATTATCTGCTTTTAGATGAAATACAATTTATGCCGCGATTTGAAGAAGTGCTGAACAGTCTGCTTCGCATGGATAATATTGATATCTATGTGACCGGGAGTAATTCCAGATTTCTGTCCAGTGACATTATAACTGAGTTTCGGGGCAGGGGAGATGAAATAAGGGTTTATCCGCTTTCTTTTGCGGAGTTCTATTCCGTTTACGATGGAGAATATGAGGATGCATGGAACGATTACATGATTTACGGAGGGCTGCCGCAGGTTGCTGGATTTCAGACGGAACGCCAGAAAGCAGAATATCTGAAAAATATTTTCACTAATGTATACTTGAAGGATGTAGTGGAAAGAAACGGCATTCAAAGTTCGGATGGGCTTAACACACTGGTTGATATTCTTGCTTCAGCCATCGGAGCACCCACAAACCCTGCCAGGATTTCCAATACCTTTGCAAGTGAACGCCGGATCAGCTATACGAATAAAACAATATCCAAACATATCGATTATCTTGAGGAAGCATTCCTGATTTCAAAATCTAATCGCTATGATATTAAAGGAAGAAAATACATCGGTGCTAATTTAAAGTATTATTTTACAGATTTGGGACTGAGAAATGCGAGATTAAACTTTCGCCAGCAGGAACCGACCCATATTATGGAAAATATTGTTTATAATGAATTGCTCATTCGCGGATATAACGTTGATACGGGCCTTATAGATGTGTATGGAAAGAATCAGGAGGGAAAACGTGTCCACAAGCAGCTTGAAGTTGATTTTGTTGTGAATCAGGGAAGCCAAAGATATTATGTTCAAGTCGCTTATGATATGGCGTCAAAAGAAAAGCAGGCTCAGGAATTTTATTCTCTGCGCAATATTCCAGATTCCTTCAAGAAAATAGTGATAACTGGTGGAACGGCAAAACCCTGGAGAAATGAGGAGGGCTTTGTCATTATGGGAATGAGGTATTTTCTGCTGAATGCAGACAGTCTGGAATTCTGATATATCAGGCTGCACAAAAATGGTGCGCAATAAACATTTGACGGAAAAAACAATACAAAAGACAGGGAGGAGTGAGTTTCAGGTGCTAAAGCGGGACTCAAAATATTTGCGGGCACTAAAAGCGGCTTTTCCGCATACCATTCCGATTTTTGCCGGATTCTGGTTTCTTGGACTGACTTATGGGATCTACATGAATGTGTCGGGGTTCAGTTTCTGGTATCCGATGCTGATGAGTCTGGTTATCTTTGCAGGCTCTGTGGAATTTGTAGCGGTGAATATGCTGCTCGGTGCATTCAATCCGATACAGGCGCTTGCCATGACCCTGATGATCAATGCAAGGCATCTGTTTTACGGGATTTCCATGCTGGATACCTACAAAGGCACCGGCTGGAAAAAGTTCTATCTGATCTTCGGCATGTGTGACGAGAGTTTTTCCATCAATTATACCGCGGAAGTGCCGGAGGATGTAGACAAAGGATGGTTCATGTTCTTTGTCACTTTGCTGAATCATTTTTACTGGTTTTTCGGCGCAACGCTCGGGGGCATCTTTGGCTCTCTCATTCATTTTAATACGGAGGGGTTGGAGTTTGTAATGACGGCCATGTTTGTGGTGATTTTTATGGAACAGTGGTTCAAAGATCATACCCATACCAGCGCTCTTTTGGGGCTTGGGCTTTCGGCCCTCTGCCTGACTGCTTTCGGGGCGGATCATTTTATCATTCCCGCAATGATTGCCATTCTTGGCGTGCTCACCCTCCTGAGAAAACCGATCGAGAAAGGCGGTGGCACGGCATGACATTGACACAGCAGATGATCACCATTCTCATGGTTGTGATCGGCACTATGATGACCCGGTTTTTGCCCTTTTTATTGTTCCCGGCGGGAAAGCCGACGCCGAAGTACATACAGTATCTCGGAAAAGTACTGCCCTCGGCGGTATTTGGACTGCTGGTCGTTTATTGCCTGAAAGACGTCAGTGTTTTAAACGGCAGCCACGGTGTGCCGGAACTGATCGCGATCGCGTTGGTAGTGGGATTGCATTACTGGAAGAGACAGATGCTTTTGTCGATTGCCGGCGGAACCATATGCTATATGCTGTTGATACAGCTTGTCTTTTAGATTCATGTGAACAGGGAGGAAAGCGATATGAAGACAGACAGAGACGAGAGAGCGGATCTTTTGCTGAAACAGTTGAAAGCGGATTCCGCGGAGTACAAGGGCCTTGACACAGGCGGGTACAGCCCCGCGCAGAAGAGACAGGCGATCCGTTCCCTCATGAATATCCGTATGCCGGGAGGGTTGTCTGAGACGCTTCTCTCGGTGCAGGATGCCTATCTGGAGGAGGAGTGCGAGGAGAAGGGCGTCGTGACGCTTGCGGAGATTCCTACCATACAGGAGCAGTTCGGCGGGGCGGACAGGGACGGGCAGACTTCCTGCGGCGGCGGGCAGTATCGCAGACCGGGAGACAGAAGACAGGCGGATTTTTGGGACAAACTCTCCCTATGGCAGGGCGATATCACGCGTCTGCAGACGGGCGCTATCGTGAACGCCGCCAATTCGCAGATGCTTGGCTGTTTCATCCCTTGCCACAGATGCATCGACAACGCGATCCACAGCGCGGCGGGTATGCAGCTTCGGGAAGAGTGCAGCCATATCATGCAGGAGAAGAGGATGCGTTATGGCAGGCAGTATGAGGAGCCGGTGGGAACAGCCATGTTGACAAAGGCTTATAATCTGCCCTGCGATTATGTGATTCACACGGTAGGGCCGATTGTGTACGGGGAGCTGACAGATGTGCTCAGAAAAGATCTGCGCAGATGCTATGAGAGCGTGTTAAACTGCTGCGTGGAAAACGGCATCCGGTCGGTGGCGTTCTGCTGCATCTCAACGGGTGAGTTTCATTTCCCGAACGGGGAGGCGGCGGAGATCGCGGTGAGGGCCGTGGCGGATTTTTTGAAGACGCATGCCGGTGCAATGGACAGGGTGATATTTAATGTGTTTAAGGACAGTGACCGGGAAATATACGAGAAATTGCTGCGTGCGTTCCCGGCTGATATGTGATTTGGGCATCGGCCTGCGAATCCGTTACGAATCCGTCAAAAGGCCGGCGAGTGTATCCTGTCCCGCCTGATAGGACGATGCCGCTTCCCGGTAGAGGCTTTTATAGAAATCCACGGCGGCCTGCCGTCTCTCTTCGGCAAGGGAGGCGGCTTTTTCCGTATAAAAACGGTCGTAGATGTGTTCCAGCTTATACTTATACTCCTGAAAAAAGGAGGGTGCGGCATCCGTTTCACCATCCGACACCGTTCCGTCCGGCAGGAGGGAGTACAGCGGTTCCGAGATAATGCCCTTGTAAATCAATGTGCGGGCGATTCCCATGGCGCCGGACACGTCCAGCTTGTCCGCGTCAAACAGAATCTTCGCTTCCAGACTCACCGGCGGGTTGTTTTCCCGGTAGCGGTGGGTCTGAATGCAATGTCTGACCCGTCCGGCGTATTCCGCCGCAAATCCATGCGCCGTCAGAAAGGCGAAGGCTTTTTCGCTTCCTACAGCCGCATGGCAGAGGGCCGGATTTTCAAACTGCTCCTTCCGCCCGACGTCGTGTAACAGACAGGAGGCAATCAGGACGTCGTAATCCACATCCTCCTGCGTCTTCGCAATTTCCAGTGCATGGTACAGAACACGGTAGACATGCTCCTTGTCGTGGGCGCTGTCATCCATGCAGGACAGCATATAGTTTTCCAATAATGAATAAGTCTCTCTGGTCATGTCAGTCTCCTTGGACGGTGCAGTATCGGGCTCGTGGAATCAAACGCGTCACGTGTTCCCACAATCTGTTTTATCCCCGCATTTTCACATAATAATCGGTATAGCGTGTCCCGTCGTGGCCCACAAGAGCTTCCGCCGAGGCCGTAAACCCAAGCCTTTCTACCGCTTCCCTGCGCTTAACAGCGGCGGGGATCACTTTGGTGGCGATCATTTTGCAGTGGAACAGGTCGTAGGCCGGCGGTACGATCAGGGATAATATTTCATGGATATCCTCCGCGTTTTCGTGGTCGCTTTTCAGATCCAGCCGCAGCAGGCCGCAGTCGTTAAAATAATCCCCGGCCTGTCTGTTGAACAGCTCGATTGTGCCTATTGCTTTCTGCGTCCCTTTATCGACAACTGCCCAGCGGACAAACCATTTTTCCCTGTAGGCTTCGGCCCAGAAATCCACCGCGCCCTGCATCCGTTCCAAAGTCGTGTAATGGAAATCGTCGCCGTGGCAGTTGTCGCTGTTAAAGAGAGGAACGGCCTTTTCGTCGGAATATACGTTTAGCAGGTCAGGTGTGTTGGCAGGTTCTACCAGCCGTAAAAGATAGTTGTCACCTTCAAATACAGGACATGTGATGTAAGGGTCAGTCATGGTCTTCCTCCTTGGTTTTTGATACAGTTATTTTATCATAAGGAAAATTATGAAACAATCCAGGAAATAGAAAAGGGACACGCACCGCAGAAGCGGAGTGTCCCTTTTTCTACATATAAGCCAATTTGGAAGAGGCGGAAGGCAGACATGCATCAGCAGATCACCCCGGCTCCGCAATCCGGCTCACGCCCACATAGATTTCCGAAATCTTATACCAGGTCGGATAATCCACGATCCCGGACTGGGGAAGGTTGAAAACGCCCTGGAAGACCCGCACGGCCTCGGCGGTGCGGGGGCCGTAGATGCCGTCTGCCGTGACACGGGGGATGGCGGGATAGTTCTGTGCGATG
>CAMWPB010000042.1 GCA_947176065.1 uncultured Lachnospiraceae bacterium
AAATCACACTATTCATTATCGCTTCCCAGCATTTAACATTTATAATACACTACTTCCACAAAAAAATCCTGCCCATGTAAAAAAAACAATCCCCCATGTAACTATTCCCCCAATTTCTCCAAAATCCGACACGCTTGAAAGAAAAGTAATTTGGTTTTCCGCTATCAGCAAAAATAATAAATTCCCCCTGAAATTAAAAAACCCTGATAACCACCAAATCCAGTGATTATCAGGTATTTTTTATATCGGAGTGACAAGACTTGAACTTGCGGCCTCTACTTCCCTAAAGTTCTGCGACATTCATCGAATTTCCCATAAAGACTGGGTTTCAGAGACTTTTCAATATAATGTACCCTAATTTGTACCCCAATTAAATCACCTTAAAAACAACAGTTCCTTTAGATCATTTTCGATTTATAATATAAGCATAGCAAATATTTTGTATTATGTCAAAATATTTCCGTTATTTCATCTTGTATCCAATTCATGTTTTAAAGCTATATATTTGTTTTATGGGAAAAAGAAAAAGACGCATGGTTTCGTCCCATACGCCTTTACCTGCACAGTCTTACACCAGTACCGGCTCTCTTTTCTCGATGATAGCTTTGACTTCCTTCACACTTTTCTTTGTTGCAACCGCTATCTGATCAAACGTAAACTGATTCTCATACATATTGATTATTACATCCGCTATGGCATTATCTGTTGCAGTTTCCCTAATTCCCTGACTCAAATTGCACATTGTGCTCACATCCTCTCTTATTTTATCGTCTACCGGAATACTATATTCTTTCTCTATAATCCCTAACTTCTCATCAACGGACAGTTCCATTGACAGCAGCGTGCTCAGCAGACGGTGCAGCTCATATTTATCATCATGCGCCGGAAGTTCACCTGCTATACCAATCAAAACAATATTTAGCAGGTCAAGCCCGCCTTTCCACTGATACGAACCAATCAGATCATCTTTTGCCAGATGCACATACGCCATGCTGTTCTCATCCATGTTCATACATACCCATATGGAGAATACACGCTTAATGTCATTATAGTTCGTCTTGACAAAATCCCTTTCCTTTTGCGTGGAAACAAGGCGGCTTACATAGAATACTGCACGGTTCAGGATATGGTAGCTTGTCGGCTCATCTTTCTGCGCCTCCAGATTTACAATAACCTGCGAGACACCATCTTTCATTCGTACATAAAAGATAATGTCAAACCTTACAAGTCCCTCATTGATCTCCGCATTTTCCGTATTCATTCCGACAATACGCTGTCCGTTTTCTTCCTCTTCTGCATTGGTCAGACCCGGCTCGACCGGAACCACGCTGATAAACGGCTCTCCCTCAATATAGGATACCACATCTTTCGGATTCATTCCACGAAACTCATCAATGGTCTTTACTAAGATATGCGCCAGAATGATTTTATTCCCCAAAAGGCGTTTTGCCCTTTCATCATATTGGGCATCCTGATCTGCCGCATTTACCGCATTTTTTATCTCCGTACCCACAGTCATAAACCTCCTTTTCTTTTGATAGGAAACGCAAAAGCCATTCCCCAAAGGTATATGACCTTATGGTCATTATACCTTGAAACAGGTACCGAATCAATCAGGACTTTCTTTCACAGGCTAATAATCTGCTTTCCGCTATCACCAAAAATAATAAATTCCCCCTGAAATTAAAAAAACCTGATAACCACCAAATCCAGTGATTATCAGGTATTTTCCTATCGGAGTGACAAGACTTGAACTTGCGGCCTCTACTTCCCTAAAGTAGCGCTCTACCACCTGAGCCACACCCCGAAAAACCTTTACTATTATATCTAATTCTACAAAAAAATGCAAGCCCTATTACAGAAATTTTTCAGAAACTTTTTTCCCGTTTCTTCCCGCACTTTCTCCCGTCATTTCTCTTCTATCAGGTTCTCAAAAACAGCCTGCGGAATCGGTCTGGAGAAGTAGAAGCCCTGCTGCATCTGACAGCCCACTTCTTTCAGATAATCGCTCTGCTCCTGCGTTTCCACACCCTCGCACAGGGAAGTGATTTTCAGCTTCCTTGCCATATCCACCACACAGGAAATGATAATCCTGTCGCTCTCCTGCATCTCACCCTCTTTCAGGAAGACACGGTCCAGCTTGATAATGTCAATGGGCAGTTTGCTAAGCAGGTTGAGGGAGGAATACCCGGAGCCAAAATCATCCATGGAAACCTTGATTCCCATTTTATGTAAACCTTTAATCAGTTCCAGCGCCTTCTCCGTGTTGTCCAGATAAATACTCTCCGTCAGCTCAAACTCCACCAGCGAGCAGGGAATCTGAAATTCCTCAAGCAGCTCCTTTACATACTGTAAAATATGCATCTTTTGCAGATGGACTCTGGACACATTCAGGGAAATCGGCACCACCTTTTTCCCTTCCTTCAGCCGTGCGGCAAGGAAGCTGAAAACCTCCCTGTACACATAATAATCCACGTCCACGACCTGTCCGCTCCGCTCGATCAGGGGAATAAACTCATCCGGGTAGACAAAACTGCCGTCCGGCTTCTGCCAGCGCACCAGTGCCTCCGCCCCAATCAACTCAAGGGTATCCGTATCAATCTTCGGCTGGAAATACACTTGAAATTCCTTCTGCGCAAGCGCCTTGGGAATGGAGGACGTGATCTCCACCTCCCGCTTGATTCCCTCCATCATACTCTGGTCAAAGAGCACACAGCTGTCGTTCTCCATCTCCTTGGCCACTTTTCTCGCAAGATTTGCATTGGAAACTGCAGTCTCGGCATCCAGACTGCGGCTGTTTTTGTCAATTACACTGATTCCCGTGCAAAACTGTAATCTGCTGTTCAGATATTTCTCCCGGAATTTTGCCTCGCGCTCCTGATTCAACTGATAAATCAGATCACGAAATTCCTCATTGGTACAATAGTCAGGCGGAATCCTGTTTGCCACAACAAAATTGTCGGAATACACTCTGGCCGCGCAGATAATGATATCCGTTTTTCCCATAAATTCGCCGACAAAATCCTGTAAAAGAGAATCTCCCACTTTATAACCGTACGTATCGTTGATATACTTGAAATGCTTAATGTCCGTATATACGATAACAATACGGTCATCCCCGATATTCTCAATCTCTTTTTCCAGCTTTTTCAGAAAAACCTCATACTGGTCCAACCCTGTCAATACATCTTTCATTGCCGTTTCACCCTACTCATACACAATCATTTCTATCCACGCGCAAAATAATCCCCACACTTACCTATACTCTACGATTTTAAACCGTATCTGTCAATATCTGTCAACAATTCATAGTCGTCTGTGATAAAATTTCCAAAAGAAAAGCCCAAACCCGTCCCACGGATTCCACATCCATGCTTTCCTCGGCCGTATGCACGTTTTGCAGATCCGGCCCGATGCTGACACAGTCCAGATCCGATAGCTTGCCAGACAGTATGCCGCACTCCAGTCCCGCATGAATCGCCTCCAGAACCGGCTCCTTCCCGTACATCTTCTCATAAATCTGCACCATCTTTTCCCGAAGGGGCGAGTCCTTCCGGTAAGCCCATCCGGGATAGGCATTTCTGACAACAGCCTTTGCGCCGGCCCTTTCGGCAATCTGGCGCATATGCCTGCAAAGCTCCTCCTTGTCCTCATCAACGCTGCTTCTGACCGCATACTGCAGCCGCAGGCAGTTCTCCTGCAGGGATAATACGCCCAGATTGAGGGAGGTCTCCACCAGCCCCTCCACATCCTTACTCATGGCAACCACACCGTTTGGCAGCTTGCAGAGGCAGGCTAGCGCCTCCGCCGTGGCCTTTCTTGTGTATACGGAGCCAGAAACTGTACTATTATGGCAGAGTTTTTCCAACATAAACCCGGGATCTTTTTCCCGCAGGCTCTCCCTGATCTTCTGCTCCTCCGTCTCCGCATAAGACAGGATCTCCGGCACATCCGCTTCACGTACCAGAACCGCCGCCTCTGCCTCCCGTGGAATCGCGTTATCCGCAAGCCCGCCTTTCATCCGAACCAATCTGGCATCAAAGCGCAGGGAAAGACCGCCGAGGAGCGAACCCAGAAGCCAGAGCGCATTGCCAAGACCCTTTCCGATCTCCATGCCCGAATGACCGCCCGCAAGTCCTGCGATCCGCAATTCGAAAAGCCGGTACGCTTCTTCAGGCGCCTCTTCCCGCTCCATGGGTATCTCCACATCCACTCTGGCTCCGCCTGCGCAGCTCGTAATAAAGATCCCCTCTTCCTCCTGATCCAGATTGATCATACGTCTGCCGCGCAGCATGGAAAGATCAATGCCCGTCGCGCCCTCCATGCCCGTCTCCTCATCCACCGTCAGAATCACTTCCAGACGGGGCAAGGAAAGCGTCTCCTCATCCAGAACGGCCAGACAATACGCCACACCGATCCCGTCGTCCCCGCCAAGGCTGGTACCCTCGGCAAAGATTTGGCCGTTCTCCACTTTCAGGCGAAGCGGCTCCTTTGTCATATCAATCTGCACACCCGGCGCGCTCACCGCCACCATATCCATATGTGCCTGCAGGATATAGGGTTCCTCCTCTTCTCTCTCAGGCGATGCCTCCCTGATGATAATGACATTGCCAAGCCCGTCCTGCCTGCAAAAAAGATGCCTCTCCTCTGCAAACATTTTCAGATAATTGCTGATCGCCCCGGTATTGCCGGAGCCATGGGGAATGCGGCTGATCTCCTCAAAAAAATGAAATACGCGTTTCGGCTGTAACCCGTCCAATACTCCCATAAAGGCCTCCTGACTTCTTAATGCTTATATGCGGAAAAGGACACAGCGTATACGCCATGCCCTCATTTTTCATACTTATTTCAGGTTTGCTTTCGCAAGCTCCGCCAGACTGGTGAACCCTGCCGCATCGTTGACCGCCATCTCAGCAAGCATCTTTCTGTTCATGTCAACGCCCGCATTCTTCAGGCCGTACATAAATTTGCTGTAGGACAGACCGTTCATTCTTGCCGCCGCGTTGATACGTGCGATCCAGAGCTGTCTGAACTGACGCTTTCTCTCTTTTCTGCCGGCATAAGAAGATGCCAGCGCTCTCATTACGGACTGTTTTGCTACTCTATACTGCTTGGATCTTGCGCCTCTGTAACCCTTCGCAAGCTTTAACACCCTGTTATGTTTCTTTTTGGCGTTCATGCCGCCCTTTACTCTTGCCATGTCTTTTCCCTCCTAAATTTCAAACTCCCGCTCCTGTGCCTGTCTTACAGATAAGGCAGAATCTTCTTCATGCTCTTTACGTTTGTCTTATCGGTCATCGCCGGCTTCCTGAGATTCCTCTTGTTCTTCGTTGTCTTCTTGGTCAAGATATGGCGCTTATACGCTTTATTTCTCTTTAACTTACCCGTTCCGGTCACCTTGAAACGTTTTGCAGCAGCTCTGCTGGTTTTCATTTTCGGCATTTTACTATTCCTCCTGTATTTTTATTCCTGTTACAAGATATCATTCCGAGATATCATTTATTTTAACCGATCGCTTATCGCTTCTCAGCTAAAAACATAGTCATACTTCTGCCTTCCACCTTCGGCGCTTTATCCATCACCGCAATGTCGGAAAGAGCCTCCGCAAAATCGTCCAGAATATGTTTACTGGTATTCATATGCGCCATCTCACGGCCGCGGAAACGCAGGGTAACCTTCACCCTGTCACCCTTGCTGATAAACTTTCTGGCAGCGTTCACCTTCGTATTCAAATCGTTGGTATCGATATTGGGCGAAAGCCGGATCTCCTTAATCTCAACGATCTTCTGCTTTTTCTTCGCTTCCTTGTCTTTTCTGGCCTGCTCATACTTAAACTTGCCATAGTCCACGATCTTGCAGACAGGAGGCTTCGCCGTAGGCGCGATCTTCACCAGATCCACTCCCGCTTCTTCCGCAAGCTTCATCGCCTCTCTCGTCGGCATAACACCGAGCTGTTCTCCATCTACACCAATTACCCGTACTTCTCTGTCTCTGATCTGCTCATTGATAAATAAGTCGCTAATTGTTTTACCCTCCCACAAGAAAACTTTCTTCTTACTCTGCTTATTCGCACAAAAAAAGCGGACAGCCTCGCTATCCACCCGCTCATAAATGCCCGCTAAAACTTACGCCTGACGGCGTAAAAGGCTATGAACGCTTGCGAACTGAAATCGTTGCAAGGTGAGAGCGGATGCTCTGCTTGGTTGTCTGTGCTCTCGCACATTTGACACTATACCATACGGTACAGGTATATGTCAACCGCTTTTTTATAATAAATGCTATTCCGAAATTCTCCTTATTTTACAGATCCCGTTTTTATAACTGCATAAATCCCCTGATAGTCAAAAGCAATCTGTACATAGCCGTCAGTCACTGCCGTAACGGCCACGGGCTCCCACTCGCCCTTTACGCATTTGAAAACAGAAATTGCGTCGCCTGCCGCCACGTCCTCCACGTAGAGTTTAACCTGCGCGTCCGCCAGATTTACGCCGGGCGCGGAAAGCTTCGCGGCTACCAATGCCTGTCCGCCGACCTCAGCCCCCTTTTTCAGGGCATACAAAGCTGTCTGGTAATCTACCTTGTCCACAACGCAGGTCGCGTTGGTCTCCTCTCCCGCAATGAACATATCACTGCCGGAAGCAATGTCCGAAATCTTCACGCTCCAGTCCTCAAAGAATGTCTTATGACCGGTCACCGCGTTGGAAGTATACTCGGGCAGTGTTTTCCCTGCCGTTTCCGCCAATGTCTCAAGCTCCGGGAACCGATCCTCCGGCACAACCGTCTCTGCCGCACATACGTTGGAAGAGAACGCAAGCGCCAGCGCCAAACTGCATGCTAAAAATTTTTTCATGTCCTTAATCCCCCTTTATTTTCAAGTGTGGTGCATATCAACACAAAGGTGTCGATGTTTATAGCATATCTTATGCACAAACTTTTATGACCCTGCATATCGATGAAAAAATTGACATTCACGGCACCAGCAGGCTTTATCTTATTGGGAAAAATTACATTAAAAAATCAAATGGATCGTCTCCGCGCTTGCTTCGTATTCTTCCATGCGGTCGTAATCGGACGTCTGGGAGTAGGTAATCACATAACTTTTATCCGCATTAATCGCATATTCCAGCTGCGAAATCTGCGTATCTCCCACCTGATAGTGGCACAGAATGCGAAAAGCCGGACAACCGTCTATCCGAATGCTCTCAAAGCTGTCGATGGTCACCTCAATCTCTTCCCCGTACTCCTTGCGGAAATTTTCCTCCGCCTGCGCCTTAAAGGTTTCCTCCGTCATAAGCTGCAGCGCCACATCCCTGCCAAGCGCTACATAATATATGGTAGAAGCGTCTATGGGATAGCGTCTGGTCACATACATGCCTTCGATATCTTCCGATTCCGAAAAGGCTTCCGGCAGGGTAAAGCTGCATCCCTTGGTGACAGGCGCACTCTCCACCACAGAAGTATCCATCTCATTTTCCTGAAGCATCTCCTCCGCCAGCTCGTTTTTCAGCGTTTCATCCATTTCCACAGGAGCCATAAAACCTGCCTCGTAGACCGGCTCCGCGCCGCCGCCCGCGTCCGAAGGCTCTCCTTCTTCCGCTTCCTCTGCCGGCGTTTCCTCCCCGTCTGCTGCCCCGCCGTCCTCAGACAGCTCTGCCTCCGCTTCTAAAACCTCTGCGCTGGTATGTACCGCCTCCCCGCTGCCGCATCCCACAAGGGCAGCCACGCATAACGCCAACAGGAGGCATTTCACTTTTTTTCCATACATCATTATATTTGCCTTTCCATATCGTCAGAGGACGCAAGCCAAACGGCCTGCGCCCAACATATCCATTGTAATATAAAATCGCAAAACTGGCAACGCCATATTAAACGGCCGGCCGAACCCTGCCAGAACTGCCTGTGCAGAAACTGCCCCCGCTCACGCCTCACGGAAGGTCGCACACTGGGTCTGTCTGCAGTCACACGCGCCGCAGCCCCTGATATCCACATGCTCCGCATGGCATTTGTAATTGGAATTGTACACACATTTTTCCGCCTCACAGTCAATGCTGATCGTACGGCAGGGATGATCCAGCGAGCTTACATAAGCGTCGTCGCGCCTCTGGGAAAAGCTCTCGCAGCACGTGCCGTCACAGTCGCATGCATGGCTGCCGCCTACCATAATGTCGCCCTTACAGCAACAGTTCTCCTGATTGTAACTACAGTTTTCCACGCCACATTTTAATTCCGCCATAATACTCCACCTTTCTGTGTTTGTCGCATCTTATATTTCCATCATGAAGTATTATGTCCGGTCTTATGAAATTTTATACAGATTAAACCAATACCGTTCCAGCAGAAAACTCCCCAGTTCCTCCACCTCAAGTCCGGCCTGCCGCCACTCGTCCGCAATCTCCTCCCGGCTGTTAAAACTGCCGATAAACCAGAGGTTTTTTTCCTGTCCTTCCTCCTGCGTCTTCTCAAGCATTTCCCGGATTTCTTCCACATCCCCGACCACGCCGCAGGGCGAGGTGATTTCCCCGATCAGCTTCTCTCCTTCCGCGCGCCACAAAAAACGCGCCGTTGTCTCCGGCAGATAATAACCCGTCACCGCCTGTACCTGGTCAAAGTTATAGAGAACGCTGTCCTGCGGGCCAATCATGGCAAGCGCATCTTCCGTCTCCGCCATCAGGCGTATTTTGTATTCCTCCTCGCCCATAAAAGCACGGTAGTCGCGCAGACCGATTATCACAACCAGAACCGTGAGTGCGACACCAACTCCCTCAAGAAGCAGATTTCTTCTTGCGTTATGTCTGCTGACTTCATCCCGGCCCGCGGCGTTTTCTCCGTTCTTTTCAGATATAGGTTTACATAATATCTCATTCAGACAGAGCGCAAATCCCAGCCAGAAGCATCCCGACGCGGATATCATATAGCGGTACACGAAAATCGGACGAACCAAAAACGAAGCCGCGAATCCGAACGCCGCCAGCCCTGCCAAAACCATGATGCCAGCCGTGGCAAGCCAAAACTGCTCCGTTCCCGTATCGTTATCCGTCTTCCAAAGCAGCCCATCATTTTCCCCGTTATTACATTTTTCTCTCCTATTATAGTAGAGTTTCGACGCCCACCGACACCACAAACCGAGGTAAGCCCCAAACAGCACCACCGCCAGAACCGTATTTACTCTGTCATCGGTAAAGGCAGGCTTCAGCAGAAATTTTACGCACCCGCCGAGAGACCGCCAGGTCAGCGGCAGAATCCAGTAATTCTCACTGACCGCTCCAAGCTGTCCCGCCAGCGCAAAGAGCCATGGCGCATAGCCAATCACGGATATTGCCACATAGAGAAACCACTCCCTGATCCGCCGCCTTTCCCTGCGCCAGAATACAAACAGTACCCAGAGATAAACCACCACCACGGCCACGCATGCAAAATACTGGGTGTAGGCCGCCGCCAGCCCGTAAAACGTAAGTGCCGCGCCATGCAGGCGGCGCTTCTGCGTCTGCCGCCCGGTTTCCGTCTCCGCCCCTGCAGGTTCCCCCGCTCCCGGCCCGTTTTCTCCCGGCATCGTTTTCTGGTTTACATAACACCCCGTCAGCGCATAGCCATGCAGAAACGCCGCTGTCACAAACAAAAGCGCCCAGCCGTACATCCGCACCTCCACCGTATAGGCCGGAAGCTGGGGCATGGCCGTCACGCAGAACAGAAACAGGCCGCCCACAAACAGGCCGAACCGTTTCCTCATGAAGGTAACCGCATAAATCAGAAGAATAAAGTACGGCATCACCGACACGATCTTCGCCGGTATCACTGTTCCGATTGCCGGATTTATCAGTTTACATAAGTCTACAAACAGCTTGACAATACAATAATACAGCGGCGGATGTACGTCTGCCGCTGTAAAACGGACCAGCTCGCCGTAGGAATGTTCGACCATCCCCACGGTGAACAGCTCGTCGTACCAGATGTCATTGCTAAAGCACAGCATCAGGCTTCTGCCAAGCATGAGCAGGCCAAGTCCAAGCAGGAGGAATCCTGCAATGTCCCTGCCCGTCCGATTTTGCTTCTTCTCCATACACTTCCCTTTATCTTTGCCAAACTCCGCAGACCAACGGTTATGTCAGCTCTACTGCTTCTGCTCTTCCTACACTTCCTCTTTGCGGATTTCCTTCGTCCTGATCTCCTTACAGATCTGGTCGATGAACTCCTGCAGAGGTTTCACGCCCTCGTCGCCCGCATAACGGCTTCTGACGGACACCGTCTTGTCCTCCGCCTCCTGCGCGCCCACTACAAGCATGTAAGGCACCTTGGCCAGTCTCGCCTCACGGATCTTGAAGCCAATCTTCTCCGAACGGTTATCCACCGTCACGTCAATGTCGTTTCCCGCAAGCTCTTTTCTGATCTCCTCCGCGTATTCGTCATACTTTTCGGAAATCGTAAGCACACGCACCTGCTCCGGGCACAGCCAGGTAGGGAACTTGCCGGCATATTTCTCGATCAGCCATGCGAGCGTCCTCTCGTAGCAGCCCATGGACGTCCTGTGGATAATGCCGGGGCGCACCTTGTCGCCGTTCTGGTCGATATAATACATATCGAACTGCTCCGCCAGAAGAGCGTCCCACTGGATGGTAATCATGGTATCCTCTTTGCCGTATACGTTCTTCGCGTTGATATCCACCTTCGGCCCGTAGAAAGCCGCCTCGCCTATATCCTCCGTGAAAGGAAGCTCCAGCTCAATCAGGATATCCCGGATATGCGCCTCCGTCTCGTTCCAGACTTCCGGCTCACCGATATATTTCTCCGGGTTCTCCGGGTCCCACTTGGACAGATGCCAGGTAACGTCCCCCAGCAGTCCCAAGGTTGACATAACATATTTTGCCAGCGCGATACAGCCCTTGAACTCCTCCACCATCTGATCCGGTCTCATAATCAGATGCCCCTCGGAAATGGTAAACTGACGCACACGGGTCAGTCCGTGCATCTCACCGGAGTCCTCGTTTCTGAAAAGCGTGGACGTCTCACCGTAACGGATCGGCAGATCCCGGTAAGAATGCTGGGTATTCTTGTAGCAGTAATACTGGAAAGGACAGGTCATAGGACGAAGCGCAAACACCTCTTTGTCCTTCTCCTCGTCTCCCAGCACGAACATGCCTTCCTTGTAATGATCCCAGTGGCCGGACATTTTATATAAGTCGCTCTTTGCCATAAGCGGGGTCTTGGTCCGCACATAGCCCCACTCCTTATCCTCCAGATCCTCGATCCAGCGCTGTAACTTCATCACCATCTTCGTGCCCTTTGGCAAAAGTAAGGGGAGACCCTGTCCGATCACGTCCACCGTGGTGAACAGCTCCATCTCACGCCCCAGCTTGTTGTGGTCACGGCGCTTGATATCCTCCAGATGCTCCAGATAGGCAGCAAGCTCCTCCTTCTTGGAAAAAGCGGTGCCGTAGATACGCTGCAGCTGCGCCTTGTTGGAATCCCCCCGCCAGTATGCCATGGAGGAGGAAATCAGCTTGTACGCCTTAATATTTTTCGTGCTCATCAGATGCGGCCCTGCGCACAGATCCACAAATCCGCCCTGATCGTAAAAGGAAATCTCCGCATCCTCAGGCAGATCCTGAATCAGCTCCACCTTATACGGCTCGTTTCTCTCCTCCATAAACTTGACCGCTTCCGCCCTCGGCAGGGTAAACCGCTCCAGCTTATGTCCTTCCTTAATGATTTTCTTCATCTCCGCTTCCAGCTTATCCAGATCCTCCCTGGAAAAGGGCGCGGCGTCGAAATCATAATAGAAGCCCTCCTCGATGGCAGGACCGATGGTCACCTTCGCCTCCGGGAACAGACGCTTCACCGCCTCCGCAAGCACATGGGAAGCCGTATGTCTGACAACCTTAAGCCCTTCCGGGTCGTTCGCCGTCAGAATGTTCAGACTGCAGTCCCCTTCAATCATGGTGCGCAGATCTTTTACCTCGCCGTCCACTTCCCCGGCGCAGGCTGCGCGGGCCAGTCCCTCGGAGATATCCAGCGCGATATCATAGATGCTCATAGGCTGCGCATACTCTTTAAATGATCCGTCTTTCAATGTAATTTTCATTTTCAATCTTTTCCTCCTTATCAAAATTTCTTAACATGCACTCAGGCATTATGACTGTCACTGTTCCCATTCTCGCTGCCGTTATGACAGCCGTTTCCCGTATTATGGCTGCCTATTGCAATACTGATACCATGCGTCAGCGGCGCGGCGATCATCCCGATACAGACGCCCGCCAGAAAACAGATCGCCCCGATCAGGCAGAAATCCAGTTTTTTGAAGGTAAGCTCGCCGTTTATCGTGTCAAGCGCTTTTTCTTTCCATTCGGTCAGTTCCATTGTTTTCCTCCTTTTTCGTTTTCTGACTCTGCTGCTCATAAGCAGATTCGAAATGCTCCGCATTTCTCATTCGCGTTGCTCGTCATAAACCGTCATAGCCAGTCCTGCATGCAAGCATGCGTCCTGTCTCTGCCGTTTTCTGACTCTGCTTATACGCGCAAAAAATCCCCTGCACTGTCAGTCAGACTGTGCAGAGGACGTATGTTTACGCGGTTCCACCTCGCTTGTTCCGTGCGCTTTTTGCGGCGCCGGAACCACTCATTCGACTGTAACGTAAGTCAACGGGCTGTATTAAAGCCACTCGGAGTCGGTTTTCAAATGTTTCCCGCAAAAGCGCTTTCAGCACACGGCGCTTCTCTCTGCTGCGTTCGGCATCCTACTCTTCTCGTCAATGTATTATTCTCTATCCTGTTGCTTCCGCCCGGATCTCCTGTAAAAGAGCCGGGTAAAAATCATATATTTATTCTATGCCAGAAAAACCGAAAAGTAAAGTGTAAATTTTTACTACAGACACATACATTCGCTGCATCCGGCATTTGGTTTACATAACTTGGATGCTCTGTTGTCCTACACCCTTACGCGTTCTTCCCGCAGCACTTTTTATACTTCTTGCCGCTGCCGCAGGGACAGGGATCGTTGGGATAAACCTTCTTATCCTTATGAACGGTAGTGGACTCCTTCTGCTCCCTGTAGAGCGCCTTTCTCTTATCCTCGTCGAAGATGTCGTTCCACTCCTCCAGATTATAGAGCCAGTCTGCACCGGCCGCTACCATGTTCTTATAAAGCAGCTCCTTGTTGAAGCCGAGGCTTACCTTCGTGTCCTCCTCCATCTCCTCGATGGGGTTCGCCTTCTTCAGGCTGTCGTTAATACCGTCCAGAAAACCCGTCATGGTCATCAGATCCACTTCGTATTTATCCGCAAGCTCCTTGACCGTACCTTTTACCGCCTTGTCCGGGGTCTTCAAAAGCTGTGCATAGATTTCCTTTTCCTTCTGGAAATAGGCAGACCAGAGTCTCTGCAAATCTCCCTTGTTCGCTGTCTCCGAATACGCCATATCGCGCCACTGTTGTAATAAAGCCATTGTACCGTACCACCTTTATCCTGTAATCTTGGTTTCCCTGCCTGTCCCTGAAAGGACACCCGGAAACTGTCTGATGCGTCGCCGCATTCGATATTAAGTATATACCATTTCATGAGAAAAGTAAATTTATATTTCCTTAAGATTAGCAGGTGCGCTCCTTATTGAAAAAAAGCTGCAAAATTTTTTAAGGAAAGTGTATAAAGCCCTCAAAACTGGCAACAATGATACTAAGCAAAAGATAAGAAATACTTATCCTCCCCTAAAAGAGAATCCCCCGGCGCATTACATGTGTGCCGGGGATTCTCTATGATGATTCCACCTGTCCGCTGTCAGATCGTCCGCTCGTAAACGCCGTTCTCTTTCACAAACCCAACCTTTTTCAGATAGTCCTCGTGTCCCGCCGGCGCGTCCGGGAAGGAGAGCTTCACAATGCCCTGCCCGCCGAGCGCGCCGTACAGATACCGCCCCACCGAGCAGTCACGGTACTGCGGCGTCGTGTAATCCAGAGAGATTTCAAGTGTTCCATCCCCCTTTTTTCTTCCCAACAGCACACCCGCCGGAACCGTATCGTGTACCACCATATAAGCGGCGTCTGCCTTCGTCTCCCCAGACCGGAAATCGGGGAAAAATTTCCTGATGTCCTCCGCATAATAGTTTAAAAAGTACTGCAGTCCGGCCGCCTCCGGCTCCTCTGTTATCACATCATAGCGCTTCTGGGACTTAAGAAGCTTATGCAGATTGTACATATTGATCCCCACCAGACAAAGATTCATCAGCGCCGTCGGATAGGAACCGATAATGGTCGCATATACGGTAAAAATGATCGCTCCGATCGAATTGACAATCCTGAGTCTGATTACCGAAGTCATCAGAAAAGACACCAGTACGAGCAGGGAAGAAAAATATCCGACCAGCTCCACAATCATACGTGTATCCATTTCCGTTATACTCCTTTCGCCAGCCTGCTTGTTCCAAGCCTGTCCGCACCGAGCCGGATAAACTCCTCCGCATCGTTAAAGTCAGCGATGCCGCCCGCCGCCTTGATCTTCACATGCTCTCCCACGTTTTCTTTCATGAGGGCGATGTCCGCAAAGGTTGCGCCGCCTGTGGAAAAGCCGGTGGAAGTTTTGATGTACTCCGCGCCCGACCTGGTGACGATCTCACACATCTTCTTCTTTTCCTCTTCCGTCAGCAGGCAGGTCTCAATGATCACCTTCAGGATTTTCCCGCCGCACGCCTCATGCACCTTGCGGATCTCCTCTTCCACCTGATCATAAAGGCCGTCCTTCAAAAGACCGATATTAATGACCATGTCAATCTCTGACGCACCGTTTTCCACTGCGTCCTTCGTCTCGAACACCTTTACCGCCGTGGTGCTGTAGCCGTTGGGGAAACCGATCACGGTACAGATGGGAAGCTTTCCCTGCACATAGTCCGCCGCCTGTTTCACATAGGAAGCCGGGATACAGGCGGACGCCGTTTCATACTGCATCCCCTCATCCAGAATTTTGCGTATTTCTTCCCATGTCGCGGTCTGTGCCAACAAGGTGTGATCCACCCTCTTTAAGATTTCTTTCTTATCCATAGTTGTCCCTTTCTACTTATTATTATACTATGTTACTTTGTGGCTGCTTTTCTCTTCCTCCCGCATACTGCCGGACAGGGTTATTTTAACGCCCCAAGCACCGACTCACCGATCGTCCCTTCCGGCATCTGTACGCCGAAATTGTCCGCGATGGTGGCGCCGATCCATGCAAAGTTCTCTCCGTCAGGAAGTCTGCCCGCGCCCTGCATGGAAGGGGAGTATGCCAGAAACGGCACTCTCTCCCGGGTGTGATCCGTTCCTGTGTGGGTCGGGTCGTTTCCGTGATCCGCCGTGAGGATCAGCAGATCATCCTCCTTTAAAAGCGGCAGCAGAATCCCCAGTTTCTCATCGAACTTCTCCAGCTCCTTCGCGTACCCCTCCACGTCCCTGCGGTGTCCCCACAGCGCGTCGAAGTCCACAAGGTTTACATAACACAAACCCGTAAAATCCCGCTTTGCAATCTCTATGGTCTGTTCCATACCGTGTACGGAGCTCTTGGACTTATTGGATTCCGTCAGCCCTTCCCCGTCAAAAATATCGAATATCTTACCCACGGATATGACAGAAAGTCCTGCGTCCTTTAGCGCGTCCAGCGCCGTTTTGCCGAAGGGTTTCAGGGCATAATCGTGGCGGTTGCTGGTACGTTTAAACTCACCGCGCTTCTTCCCCACATAAGGTCTGGCAATGACCCTGCCCACCTTCCACTCATCCTTCATGGTGAGTTCCCTTGCGATCTCACAGCAGCGGTACAGCTCTTCCAGCCCGAAAGTCTCCTCGTTGCCGCAGATCTGCAAAACGGAATCCGCCGAGGTGTACACAATCATATGCCCGGTGGCGATCTCCTCCTCCGCCAGCTCTTCCAGAATCTCTGTGCCGCTGGCGCTCTTGTTGCCGATAATGGTGCGCCCGGTTCTTTCGGACAGCTCGTCAATCAGCTCCTTGGGAAAACCCGTCTCCGTAAAGGTCTGAAAAGGCGTGGTGACATGCAGTCCCATCATTTCCCAGTGTCCTGTCATGGTATCCTTCCCGGCGCTGGCCTCATTTAACTTTGCATAATATGCAAGCGGCTTCTCCACCGGCTCTACCCCCTTGAGGGAATGCAGATTCGCCATGCCGAGCTTTTGCAGGTTTGGAATCCGAAAGGGATCGGTGTGCGCCGCAATATGGCCCAGTGTATCCGTCCCCGCATCGCCGTATGCCGCCGCATCAGGCAGCGCGCCTACGCCCAGCGAATCGATTACAATCGTAAATATTCTCTTATACTTACTCATTTTTACCTCTTTTCCCTGCGCAGGAGATGTTACACTCCCCTGCGCAAAAACATTATTTTACGTCCGCTCCGGTTCCCGCCTTCCTTTTATCTTCTCCCCTTCACGTAGGGCACGCCGTCCGCCTTGGGCGCTACGGACTTGCCGATGAAAAGAATCAGGATCACAATGGTCAGCACGTAAGGCAGCATCGCCAGAATTTCCGTGGGAACCGCCACCGCTCCGCCGCCCAGCACCACAGTCAGCGCCTGGGAAAAACCGAAGATCAGACACGCCCTGTACGCGCCTATCGGCTTCCACTTGCCGAAAATCACGGCCGCCAGTGCGATAAAGCCCTGTCCTGCGATGGATGTCTGGGTAAATTGCGCCACAATGCCAAGGGTCACTGTCGCGCCGCCGATTCCTGCCAGAATGCCGGACAGGATCACGCAGACATACCGGGTTTTGTATACATTGATGCCGAGCGTATCCGCCGCAGCAGGATTCTCACCCACCGCAAGAATGCGCATCCCCCATTTGGTGCGGTAGAGCACAAACCACATCGCCACAGCGAACAGCAATGCCACAATCACCATAATATCCACGTTCAGGTTGGCCCATATGCCTTCCGCGCCGCTTCCGAAGATCTTGGGGAGCTTGTTTGCCACCGGGTAGGACATGGTCGCACCGTCGAAGGCAAGGCGGCAGAAGAATACCGCAAGCGCCGGCCCAAGCAGATTGATCGCCACACCGCTTATGGTCTGGTCCGCCTGACAGGTGATCGCCGCCACCGCGTGAAGGAGAGCCAGAATACCGCCGGCAAGAGCCGCACACAGCACGCCGATCCAGGGATTGCCGCTGTAATATCCCGCAGCGGCCCCGGCAAACGCGCCGAAGGTCATCATGCCCTCGATGCCGATGTTAACAACGCCGGAACGCTCTGACAGCACACCGCCCAGCGCGCCGAATACCATGGGTGTGGAATACAGCAGCGTGACACCGAGTAACAACGTAATTGTATTCATCATCATTTTACACCTCTTTTCCCCATTTTATCAATAAGTACCGGCACCATATCCTTGAGCGCGATTAAAAATACGATCGTACCGATCAGGATACTGATAATCTCGGACGGCGCGCCCACCACATACTGTATGGACTGCCCGCCGTACAAAAGCCCTCCGAACAGAAGTCCCGCAAAGATACAGCCGATGGGGGAGCCTCCCGCAATGAACGCCACCGACAGACCGTTTAAGCCGTTTGACTCAAAGGCGGAAAGCTGGGAAATCCCGTGGGGATTGTTGCCCGCTATGGCAATCGCCGCCGCAATGCCCGACAGAGCGCCTGCAATCAGCATGGTCTGCACCATATTTCTCGCCACGTTGATACCCGCAAACTCCGCCGCGTCCCTGTTGCTGCCCACGGCGCGAAGCTCGTATCCCTTCGTGGTCTTATAGAGCAGGAAGGAAACCGCAAAGGTGAGGGCAATGGCAATGAAGATACCGGCGTTTGCATCCGTCCGCAGAATATCACCGATCACGGGATGTTCCTGCACGAAATCCGCCGCCGCTTCCGTGGTCTTCCACGTTGTGAAAAAAGAGATAAAACCCGATTCGTTGATCGCATAGGTACCGTCGGAGTCCGGCTTATGGAACCGTTCGATGTTGCACACGAAATTGGAGAAATAGAGCGCAATCCAGTTCAGCATGATGCCAACGATCACTTCGTTAATATTGTATTTTGCCTTCAGCCATCCCGCGATTCCTCCGTAGACCGCGCCCGCCGCGGCACCTACAAGAAGCACCAGCGGCACTTCGATAATCGCCGGAAAATCACAGACGATACCCACCACATTGGCCGCCACCGCGCCCACGATGAACTGCCCTTCCGCACCGATATTAAAAAGTCCCATCTTATAGGCAAACGCCACGCTGACACCTGTCAGGATAATGGGTGTGCTCTTGATAATCACGTTAGAAATGTACTTCGGCCTTCCGAAAATGCCTCCCAGCAGCGCGCCGAACGCCTCAAAGGGATTGTATCCCGAAGCCGCCAGAATGACCGTTGCCACGAGAAATCCGCAGAATATGGCAATCAGAGTGGCCGTGATCGGCCTTTTTAAGAATTTAACTGTTTTTTCCATCTAATGTCCCTCCTGCCATAATTAATCCAATGGTTTTTTCATCCACTTCGCCCTGTTTGAACGTGCACCGGATGGCGCCGTCGTAAATCACCCCGATGGTGTCCGAAACATTCATCACTTCATCCAGCTCCAGCGAGATGAGAAGCACTGCCTTGCCTTTATCCCTCTCCCTGACAAGCATCTTGTGGACGTACTCTATGGCTCCCACGTCAAGCCCTCTGGTAGGCTGCACCGCGATCAAAAGATCGGGATTGTTGGCAATCTCCCTGCCGATAATCACCTTCTGCTGGTTGCCGCCGGAAAGTCCCCTGATCGCCAGCTCCTCGCAGGAATCAGGTCGTACATCGTAGTCCTTCAAAAGGCCGGAGGCAAATTTGCGGATTTCCTTTCTGTTTAAAATACTCTTGTGTGAAAAAGGCTCTTTCATGTATGTGTCAAGCACCGCATTATCCTCCACAGAAAAATCCAGCACAAGCCCGCGCTTCTGACGGTCCTCGTGGATCGTAGCGATGCCGGCGTCCATGGTTTCCCTTGTGGTTCTGTTTTCAATACTGTTTCCGCCTATGCGGATGGTTCCGCTCTCCACTTTTATCAGGTTTGTGATCGCTTCCACCAGCTCCTTCTGCCCGTTGCCGTCAATTCCCGCAATGCCGAAGATTTCCCCGCGCCTCACCTGCATGGACAGATTTTTGAGCACATACACGCCGCGGTTGTCTTTTGCGGTCAGTCCGTTCACCTCAAACACCACGTCGCCGGGCTTTGCCTCCTCCTTATCCACCACCAGCTTCACCCGGTGACCCACCATCATGTCCGCCAGCTCTTCCTGCGTCACCCCGGCCACCTCCACGGTATCAATGTATTTTCCCCTGCGGATGATCGTACAATAGTCTGCGGAGGCCTTGATTTCCTTCAGCTTATGGGTAATGATGATAATGGTCTTCCCGTCCTCAACCAGCTTGTGCATAATGTCGATCAGGTCGCCTATTTCCTGCGGGGTCAGCACCGCCGTGGGCTCATCCAGAATCAGTATGTCCACGCCCCGGTACAGCGCTTTTAAGATTTCCACCCTCTGCTGCATACCGACGGAGATATCCGAGATGTACGCATCCGGGTCCACCTCGAGGCCGTATTTTTTCACGATCCCCATGACTTCTTCCCTTGCTTTCTTAAGGTCCACCACGCCTCCCGCTTTCGTCGTCTCGTGTCCGAGAATGATGTTCTGTGTCACCGTGAAATTGTCCACGAGCATAAAGTGCTGGTGCACCATACCGATCCCGTGACCGATCGCCACGTTGGGATTTTTCATCTCCACCTTTTCCCCGTACAGGTAAATGTCGCCCCCGTTTGCCTGATACAGCCCGTACAAAATGTTCATCAGTGTAGTCTTTCCTGCCCCGTTTTCCCCCAGAACAGCATGGATGGAGCCTTTTTTCACATCGAGCTGCACCTGGTCCAATGCCGTATAGGAGCCGAATTTAATCGTGATATCATGCATTTGAACCGCATAGTCTTTTCTTACTTCCATATGTCCTTCTCTCCTATTTCCCCAACCCTTCCACAAAGGCCTGGTAAGTTTCCTCCGATACCGGGGGTGTCAGTTCCTCGTCGATAATCATCTGCTGCAGCTCCATGGCCTTTTCGTAAACCGCAGGATCCATGATCTTATTTTCTTCAGGAATGCCCACACACCCTTCCTTCAGCCCGTAGCTGTAGGTGTTGCCGCCGATTTCTTCACCGTTCATCGCCATAGTGGACACAAGCTCCACCGCAATGTTCGTGTTCTTCATGCCGGAAGTCAGTACATTGTCCGGCGCCAGATGGGACTGGTCCGTGTCGACACCGATAACCAGTTTACCGTTCTCCTTGGCGGATTCGATCACGCCGTAGCCGGCGCCGCCCGCCGAGTGAAAGATAATGTCACAGCCGTTAGAGTACATCTTGTTGGAGATCGCCTTCGCTTTCGCCGCGTCGGAATAACTCTCCGTAAACTGCGACTGCACCTCAATCTCACGTCCCTGTACATATCCGGCGTATGCCACGCCGCCCATGTAGCCGTACTGGAACTGGTCGTTCAGGAAACTCTTCATCGGCCCCACATAACCCACCTTATCCGTCTTCGTGGTAAGTCCCGCGATATAACCTACCAGGAAGGATGACTCCTGTGCGCGGAACACCACGCCGGTACAGTTCTGGGGACTGTCATCGAACGCAAAGTCCACGATGGCAAAATTGATATCGGGATTCATCTTCGCGATGGTCAGCATGGGATCTGCCAGCGAGTAGCCCAGCGCCCATACAAGGTCGCTGTATGTATCCGTCGCCCTGTCAATGTTTGTCAGATAGTCCGAAGCCTGCTTGGACTCCAATACCCTCACGTCCGCGCCGGTGTGTTCCCCAAAGCTCTGCAGACCCTCCCAGGACAGCTGGTTAAAGGACTGGTCGTTGATGCCGCCCGTGCCCGCCACCATAGACACCCGGTATACCGAATCATCTTTTTCAGCCATACCGCAGCCCGCCAATGTACATGCCATCAGAACTGCCGGTATCACCTTTTTCCATTTTTTCATCTGTTCCATTCCTTTCCATTCCATTCGTTCTATGCAGTTTTCTATGCGATCTCCAGCGCAATCTTCATCATATCCGTAAAGCCCGTCTGACGGTCCTCCACCGACAGGGATTCCCCCCGGAAGGGCGCATCGGAAATAGTCAGCATGCAGAGCGCCCGCTTACCGGCCCGCGCCGCATTCATATACAGAGCCGCCGCTTCCATCTCGGTGGCAAGAATGCCCATCTTCGCCCATTTGCGAAGCGCATCTTCGTCGTCATTGTAGAAAATATCGGAGGAAAGAATGTTGCCCGCCGCAGTCCTGATGCCGAGACGTTCTCCCGTCTCCACCGCTTTCCTCGCCAGTTCAAAGTCCGCAATCGGCGCGAAGGTGCCGGGCAGGTTGTACTGTGCCGCATAGGAGGAATCGGTGCTTGCTCCCACGCCGATCACCACGTCGCGCAGGTTGACTTTGTCGCTTAAAGTACCCGCCGTGCCGATGCGGATGATCTGCTCCACTTCGTAAAAGTTGAAAAGCTCGTAGGTATAAATGCCAACGGACGGGATACCCATGCCGCCTCCCGCGACCGTCACCCTTTTCCCCTGATAATTGCCGGTGAACGCCAGCATGTTTCTGACCGTGTTGACGCACTCGAAATCCGTGAGGAAATTCTCCGCGATAAATTTCGCCCGCAGCGGGTCTCCCGGCATCAATACCGTTTTTGCGATCTGCTCCTTGCTTGCTCCGATGTGTGGTGTAGGTGTTTTGCTCATAATCTGTTTCTCCTTCCATTCTTGTTTTTTTGCTATCGGATCAGATTTTCTTCCCGATATTCCTTAAGCTTCTCATACTGTTTTTGTGAAACGCATAGTTTGCTGCCCCGGCATGATACAAATCCGTCCGCCTCCAGCTTCCGAATGCTTCTCTGAACCGTCCGCACGTTCATCCCAATACGCTGGGCAAGCTGGGCCTGCGTCTTTTGCAGGATATACTCTCCTTCGCCGCCCCATTTCCCGTAGGCCTGCGTCAGATACAGCACCAGACGGTCCCTGCCGTTTAAAAGCAGATACTTGCGCTCGTTTGAGATTTCCTGCGCCAGCGTCTGCGCGAAGATCTGCGCCCGCATAAAGAGCGCCTTGCTGTCCCGCCTCATCCACCGCATGTAACCGGCCGTGGGAATCTTGAACGCCTCGCAATCCGTTACCGCATAGATCGTGTTCTGAAATTCCGCCAGTCCCGCAAAGGGCTCATAATCGCCGATGATAACGGTATTAAAGCCGGAGCTCTCCGCGAAGCTGTACACATCCCCCAGCATCTGGATGTCCGTCACACTGATCTCTCCGTTTAAGATCCCCCACACATATCCACAGCTCATACCCGCCTGCAGAATTGCCTGTCCTTTGGGAATCCTTTCGTACTGCATGGCATGCACCAGCTCTTCCGGGCAGTCCTCAAAAAAATCATTCAGGTACTGCCGCCGTTCTCCGCCCAATCTGGCAATTACCTGTGCCAATTCCTGCTTTGATTCCATTGGTCACCTCCTCCTTCCTGCTTTTTTCCTATGCCGCATTCGGAAACCGCCGCTTCCGTTCGTCACATTTACTATCATGCCCGTTCATCTTATCTATGTTATATACAAATTCCCCAAAGCGCGATACGACACATGTCGTATTTTGTGCACTCTGTTTGTCATTCTCTGTTTTACACAATATTGCACGTGTCGTATTGGCTGTTTTGCACAATTTTTTCTGACAGCAAAAAAACAGGACATATAGATTACCGTTTCTATATGCCCTGACGCTGCCACTGTATTTAGTTTTCGCTGATATAGCGGTCTATCCCGCGTTTCGCAAGCTGCCTCTGATAGAGCTGCATATTTTCCTGCTCCCGCAGTTTCGCTTTCTCCGCGCTCTCCTTAATGATTTCTATATACTTGACGCGCCGTTTCCACTTTCTTGCCTGCTCTGCCTCAATCTGCTCCTGCTCCTCTTTGGTAGGCCCGGTAAGTCTCCCCGGTGAAGTTACCGTACAGTTTTTCACATTCCCCTCTTCATCCAACTGAAAAACATAACTTTTTGACGCCTGATGCTCCGCCACATTGCCTCCGAAAGACGCCGCCACCGTATTGTCCCAGCGGTCGTAATCTTCCTTCCACTCCTGCAGCTTCGCCATAATCTGTCTGGCATAATCGGGATCTGCATCCATCTTTTTCTGCAGACTTTCCGGCACAAGAACCGCAATCCGCCCGGAACCCACACTGCTGTAACCACTCTGCAGATCGGCACGGGTCTGGGGTGGATTCGCACCGGATGGTTTCCAGTCGTTTAAAGCGTCCGCTCCCGTATTTTTCTGAAAGTATCTCCAAAAAGGAAAGTCGTTTCTCTGCCAGTTGGCGGAGGAGACATTTGGATTTCCCACATGTGTAATCACCTCATACTGCGGGAAAGCATCGGCAAAATTCGATGCCCCCGGCCTGCCCGTATTAAAGGCTTTGCTGATGGTTGAAATGTAATCCGTTGAGCCTGCCATCTTCTTTGCGTAAGCCGCCCGAAAGGCGTTTGCCGCATTTTGATCCGTTATTTTACTCAGGCGCTCCTCATAAGTCTCGCCCATATACTGGTCCGTTCCGATTCCGCTGATACCCATTTCTACATCCTCCTTTTCCGATTGGTCTCTCCATAAGTAATACGATTGACCTTTCCGAAAAGTTTCACAAATCTCCTGCAGAATGCCATCAAATACAAAACACCGCATAAAGCGGAACCGTTTTCTTTCCGTCAGCAAAGCCGAAATTTTTCGCAGAAATCTTCACTGCATACGACGGATGGTAAGTTTCCATATAAACCTTAAGGCTTTTTGCCTTCGTGTTATCCGCAGATTTTACTTCCAGCGGAATCAGCTTCCCGTCCCGCTGAATCACAAAATCAATCTCCGCTCCCCGATCTGTCCGTCAAAAGCCCCGAATCTGTTCCACGCAGGCCCGGGGCTTTCTTTTTATGGTCTCTACTGAAAACTTTTTCTATCTTCCATCAAAGTTTTCAGTAGTAGTGAAAACTTTGTTTGACACAGTCAAAAGTTTTCAGTATAATTTCTATGAAAGTGAAAAGATTATTTTTTTAACAATAGAAATCGAGGTTCCAATGATTCACAGAGAACACTACATTCAACCCATCCGGGCATTTTATGAATCAGATTTAATTAAAATCATCACAGGCATCCGCCGTTGCGGCAAATCGGTCATTCTGGAGCAGATCATGCAGGAAATCGGTCGAAAAACTGATAACATCATTTATCTAAATTTTGAGGACAGGCGCATATCGGCCAATATCGCCGATGAAGACGCCCTGCTCTCCTATGTGGAAAGCCATCGGAAAGCAGGGAAATGCTATCTCTTTTTTGATGAAGTGCAGATACTGGACGGCTGGCAGAATGTATGTAAAACTCTGCGCCTTTACGATTATTCCCTGTTTATCACTGGCTCCAACTCGAAACTTTTATCCGGCGAATTTACCAAAGAACTCAGCGGCCGATATGTAGCTTTCCGCGTGCGTCCGTTTGTATATAAGGAAATCACAACATACGCGAAAGAACTCGGAAAAGAAATCTCTGTCACGGATTATCTGGTCTGGGGCGGATTCCCCAAACGATTCGAGTTTGACAGCCCCGAAGCGCAACGCAGATACTTAAATGATCTGGATGATACTATCATCATAAACGATCTCATGCACCGTTATCACATTCGCAAAGAAAATTTGTTTAAGAACCTTGTAAACTATGTCCTGCGCTCCAACAGCAGAATTTTTTCCGCTAAGTCCATTCACGACTATATTAGAAAGGAGCATGAATCCTGCTCGGTAAATACCATAATGAAATACTTAGGTTATCTGGAAGAGGCATATATCATTGAATCCGTCAGACAATATTCTCCCAAAGCGAAAAAAATACTGCGCTTTTACACAAAAATTTACAACGCCGACGCAGCTTTCAATTCCCTCCGATGCCCTGACAACCACTTTGACCTCACGCACAATCTGGAAAATATCGTGTATCTTGAACTACTCTATATGAACTATGATATATGGGTGTATAACAATGCCGGAAAAGAGATTGATTTTCTTGCACGCTCCGGTAATAAAAGCTATTTCATCCAAGTGGCATACAGTGTCGCGGACGACAAGGCATACACCAGAGAATTTGAAGCCTTTAAAAATATAGATAACCTGTCGCAGAAAATCCTTATCACAAATGACGAGATTGATTATTCTACAAGTGCGGTGCGCCATATTTGCCTAAAGGATTTTCTGCTTATGCATGATCTGGATGAGTGGAGATAAACATCAAATTACACTTTTGATATACTCATCGAATCTGATACACCGATTTCAGGGTAAACGCCGAAGCGTCCCCCTCCACGATCTCCACCCGCTTCTCTCCCGGATTCATGTCAAAGAAATTGTCGGAGAGCTTTACATCACCGTCCACGCCCTCGATCTCCACATTCTTCGCGTAAGCCCCGGCGGTAATGACGAGAGCGCTGCCCTCCCTGCGCCATGACAGCTCCGGGTCATGGAAACGGAAATGCTTGGGTGCGGTAAACAGCGTGGTATTCTCCGAAACGACTCTGCCGTCCTTCTCAAAGGAATAACTTATGTAAACCTCTAACTCGTCATAACCGGAGAAATCCATTTTTTCCAGCCACAGGCCGGACAAGGGCTCCACGCTGACCTCCTGCGTCCCCTCCAGAAGTGTTTCCCCGCAGGCCTTTCTCAGACTCCATCTCACCGTGCCGTCCACGCGTTCCATCGTCTCATTGGCCACATGCAGTCTCGCCGATTTCTCAATCGGCGCAGGCTGTGCCACGCAGAAGGGCCGCTCGGAAAGCTCGCCAATCTCCTCACAGGAGATCATAACCGGCGCAAAGGCTCTCTTCTCCGCATAATGCAGCGCCTTCCAACGCCCATAATAGTCGATACTCGCCCAGGAAGCCACAGGCCAGATATCGTTGAGCTGCCACACCACCGTGCCCATACATCTGCCGCGGTTTCTGCGGAAATGCTCGATGCCGTAGCGGATCGCATCCGCCTGTAAGAGCTGGGACGCGTACAGAAGCATTTCAAAGTCCGTCGGATAAAGATACGTTGCAGACAGATAGGTCATAATCTTACCGTTGGCCGCCGCATTTCTCTGGTGCATCTCCATGACACGGGAGAAAATATTGCGGTCTTCGGGCGCGGTAAACGTCTCCACCGTCTTTAAGCAGGGGAAAGACTGGAACCCGAACTCGGACATATAGCGGAAATAATAATTGCGATAATCGGTAAAGGGTTTGTTTCCGTGCCAAACATCCCAATAATGGGTGTCCCCCCGGTTCTCATCCCACGGATTGTCATAATTTCCTCCCGAGGAGGGCGAGGAGGGCCAGTAAAAGGTGACGGGATCTTCCTCCTCCAGAATGTTCGGAATGATATATTCAAATATCTTAATATAATCACATTTCTGCTTAATGGAAGGCTGCCACGCGCCGTCCAGCGTCTGCGTCTCCATCTCATTGTTGCCGCACCATATGCCGAGGCAGGCGTGATGGCGGAGTCTGCGCACATTGTCACGGATTTCCGCACTGATATTGCGCGCAAACGCATCATCCAGCTCGTAGGACGCGCAGGCGAACATAAAGTCCTGCCACACGATCAGTCCCAGCTCGTCACAGATATCGAAAAACCAGTCGTCCGGGTAATAGCCGCCGCCCCAGACACGGATGCAGTTGTGGTTGGCCGCCACGGCATCCTCCAGCAGACGGCGGGTGCGTTCGGGCGTGATTCTGGAAAAAAGGTTGTCCTCCGGGATATAATCCGCGCCCATGGCGAAAATCTTCACCCCGTTGATCTCATGGGCAAAACACTCTCCCCACTCGTCCTTATCCGTATTCACGGTCAGCGTGCGCAGACCGATCCGGCGGCTCCAACAGTCAAGTTCCCCGCCTTCTTCGTTCAGAAGCGTCACCTCCGCCCGGTAAAGAGGCTGTTCCCCCAAACCGTTTGGCCACCAGCGTTTCGGATTGTGTACGGTGATGGTATCCCAGCCGTCCGCCTCCCTTTTCGATGACTTCTCCGCAACCAGCGCGCCGTCCGGATCATAAAGAGCCGTGCGCAGCCCGTAACCGTTCCCGTCCGCAAAATCCTCGATTTCCACGTTATAAGTTATGTCAACTGAATCCTGATGGCTGTCCTCCAGGTTCTCCTGCCGCTCTGATGCGCTCCAGTCTTGTGTTATGTAAACCCGACTGATTCTCGCGCTTTTTCCGAATAAAACGGATACCTCCCGGAATATCCCCGCATCGGGCAGCCTCGGCCCCCAGTCCCAGCCGAACATGCAGTGTGCTTTGCGCAAATGGGGAAAACCGCGCATGGCATCCGGGGAGCCGCCCGTGAATACCTTCCGGTTCTCCTCCTCAATATAGCGGGTAGGCGAGGCGATCTCCACCCGGAGCGTGTTCTGCCCTGCCTCCGCCGCTTCCCTGAGATCAAATTCCCAGACCCGGTGCATATTGTAAGTTTCCCCCAAAAGTCTCCCGTTGAGGTAGACTTTTGCCAGCGTGTCAATCCCGTCAAAGCGAAGCAGCAGAAAATCTGCCGCGAGCTGTTCCTCCGTCAGCAAAAATGCCGTCTCAAAAACAAAATCATTCTCCATGAGGGAAAGGGCGGTCAGTTCATTCATCCTGTCATAGGGGTCCGGCATAAGTCCCTGCTCCAGAAGATTCCCATAGACAGAGCCGGGAATCTTTACAGAAAGTTCCTTTCCGTTCACCCCGTACACATCCTTTTCTCCCACAATCCGCATCCGCCAGCCTTCGCCGCTTAAAGTCATTTTATTCATTCTGCTCTCCTTTTTACTGTTTGCTGCATGCGATAAGCAGACTCGAAACGCTTCACTTACCGCGCATAAAATTCCTCCGGTCTTACCTGCCTGCTCTTGATCTGCTTCTTGTTTTCATACATGCGCACATCCGCCTGCTGGTAGACATCCATCAGCATCTCATTTTCCTGACTCGCGTCATAAACCGCATAGCCGCCCGCAATGCTGATACGGATTCTCTGTTTCGGCACAGCGTTGTAACTATCCACCGCATCCCTGAAAAGGGCCAGCACCGCCTCGCAGCGTCCGGCTGCATTCTCACCGACAAGGACGCCTGCAAACTCATCCCCGCCAATCCGAAAGCAGGAGCCGCCTTCTTTTTCCAGAGCCGTTTTTATGATATCCGCGCAGCCTACGATCAGTTCATCTCCGCGCTGGTGTCCCATATGATCGTTCACGTACTTTAAATCGTTTACGTCAAACATCATAATGGCAATCCCGGAAGCCTCTCTCTTTTTCCCCTCCAGCTCCTCGAGCCGCTCCTGAAAGGCCGTACGGTTGCCCACTCCCGTCAGGCCGTCCCGGTAAGCAAGCTGACTGACAAACTCCGCCTGCATACCGAGTTTTACCGCATTCACCATTTTCTCCAGACTGGCGCTGCCGTAGCACAGGATAAAGATCAGCAGACCAATGCGTACAAACATGGCGCTGTCGCTGTTGTGGCCGTAGTAATACCTCGCTATGTCTATTCCTGTGGCAAAACAGATGCTCATAAGTCCCACGGTCCGTATCGCCTTATAGACATTTCTTACATTGCTCTCCCGCAGGGCAAACGCGTTTTTTACAATCGAATACAGAAGAAGCACCGCTGAAACCGCCAGCATGACATGCGTGAAAGTCAGCGTCTCGTGATAATCCATGAATCCCGAAAAATGCAGGATGGTACAGAGGCCAAACTCAGCCGCAGACATACCGCTGATCACCGGCACAACCCATTTCCTTTGAAAGCCAAAGGCCGCATCCAGATAGAGCACCAGCGGGATAGGAATCATCATCAGCGAGCAGCAGGACAGCGACTGTAAAATCCTACTGTCGTCCGTATAAAACTGCAGCAGATTCGTCTCCGCCAGACACCAGACTGCAATGCTGATGGCAAACAATCCAAGATAAAGCAGCTCATGGTTTTTATCCATCTGCAGGTTGGCCGGAATATCCGCAATAATCAAAAGCAGACCCGCAAACAACAATAGCAGACAGGTCGAAAAGGCGACTGTCTTCCCCGTGAAGGTACCCGTAATTTCCCCGGCCGCCGATCCCAGAATCAGATGGTCAATACAGGCCCTCGCATCCTCGTATACGGTTTGAAATCGTATTTCCACAGACGCACCCGCATCGTCCCTGCCAAGCGGCACATAACTCCACCTTGTACCGGGGGAACGGTTGTAGACGCGGCTTTCCCGTATCTTTGGTTCATAACGGAGCTCACCGCCCACATATACCTGATAGCTGATATTTTTCGTCCGAAAGCACAGCGACTTTCCTTCTCCCAGATCAGAGGGCAGGCTGTGATAAACGCTCTGCTCCCGATAAGGCCGCACGGAAGACATTTTATGCAGATGCTCCATATCCGCCGCACTGCCGTCCTCCAGATACCAGCCCTCGCCAAAGGGAATATTTCCTTCCGACAATAAGCCTGTCGGCGACTCTCCCCGATTCGCGGCGGCCGCCCATATCAGCATCGCTAAAAAAGCGGTCGCCATAACCGCATAAAACACATGATATATTCTGTTTCTTTTTCTCTTTTTAGTTGTTTCTGTTCCCGCTCCGTTCATTCCTGCATCACTCCGCTTTCAGGCTCCGGCTCCCGGTTTTCCCTGTTTCTATAACGCTCTTTATTTTATCATATGCGCGGTAGAAATACAATTGGCGGGAGGCAATCCTCCCGCCGCAGAGCTGTCGTCACTGTCATTACCCGGTTAACACCATGTATTCTCACAGTGACAATCTTGAATTTTCAAACAGATTTTCATTTCTTGCCGCCAGCCTGTAAGTGGCTCCGTTCCCATCATGACTGCCCACGCCTACGATTTCCATAACAGCGCGGTACCGCCTTCCGTCATTTGAAAAAATGCCAGTCATCAAATCCACAGTAAGGTTGGGTATTTCCCCGTCACTGCGCCTCAGTTTTATGGTTGTGTTTCCATTGCCGGAATTGATGTATGCGACAAAATACAGCTCATCGCCAGACGCCTGTGCGAACGCGCCCGCATCATCCATTTCCACCGCATAAATCCTGAAAAATACACTTAAGGAATTTTCTCCCCGCTGTCCATAGGAGACATGGTAAACCGTCATTCCCCCGATAGAACAGGAATCGTAATTCGCTATGACCCTTCCGTCATAGAGATCGAAGTCGGTAAGCATGCTCTCGTAATGCTGCTCCTCGACATTAACATTCGCGACAAAGTCTTCCTTGATCTTTTGGCAGCCGTTCTGTATGAATATATTGTTGTAAGTTCCAAGCAACTTGCCTCTCCTGTCAAACTTCTGTACTGCTGTTAAATCCTGAAATGTCATTTCCTCATACGCTCCTTTCCCAAAGCCGGTCTGCCAGGCGTTCATGAAACGCCGCCCTGACAACCGGCCTACTCGCTCATCAACTGTTTATTGTATTTCTCGTTATGGTCATCCAGCATCTTCTTAAAGGTCGTGATAAACTCGAATACGGAGATGAAATCCGTATCGTTGGCCGCATCGGAGCTGCTGATGCTCATGCTGTGATCGGCCGGAACAGCCTCCAGGTAATACCCCAGAATCTGCGGTGACGTAAAACGCACCGTCACACTGTTCGAGGTGGATGTGGCGCTGGAGCTGCTGCCCGAGGAGGAGGATGCCTGCGCGCTGCTGCCGCCAAAGATAAAGAATCCGCCTCCCTTGCTGGAATGATCCTCCACGCTCTGCGCAAAGGAGGAGGCGATCGCACTCTGCGACACAAACTTGACCGTCACATCCTTCGCCACCACGAAAGCAACCGGGTAGCAGGGAAAGACGCACTCATTCATCTGCTTAAATCGGTCTCTGACCTTCTCCGTGTCCTGATCGGCGAAACTGGTCGTGCTTGCGGGAGAAATACGTTCGCTGGAAGTATTGTACATATCCGCCGTGAGCAGGAATACGCCCGGGTTAAACCACTCCCTCTCAATCTGCACCTTCGCCACCGACATACCGATCTGAATTTCCACATCATTCTGGCTGTTCATCATGGATTCCACGGAAGACTGATGGGACTTATTGCTGGAATAGCCGCCGAAAAAGAAGGATACCCCGCAGCTTGACTCTGAGGACTCCGACTCCCTGGATGACTGCTGGCTGACCGACGATAATTTTGTATCAATGATAATCTGTGTAAAGCGGTCCGGCACCTGATTCGGCGCCACAGAGGATTTGTCAGCTACAGTGGCTTTACCATTCGCATCCTTCGGTTCGTCCGGATTCATCGTTGCGGAGAGACTGATCTTCTGCTTAAGCAGGCTTATCTGGTCATTTACCTCGCCAAGCTGCTGCTGTAAGGGCTGCAGCATGGTCTTGAGCTGCAGCTGGTTATTCTTTTCAAAATAACTCATCCCCGCCTTCACCGTGCTCTCCGCCGCGTTTACCAGCGCATTCTGTTTCCTGATACAGTCTGCCGCCTTATTCTCTATCAGTGAAATCACATCTTTTGCCTTACCGCTGTCAATCCCAAATATTCTCGCCGTTGTGGATTCCGAAATGGCATTTTCCGCAACCTTACCGTCGTCGCCGGTTTTCGATGCGATAATATCCACCGCCGTTTTAAACATATCCATGGTGGCACCCGTATTGTCTGATATATATTTGCTAAAAGCCTCCTGATATGCTTTCTCGCACCCGTCGTAGGCATCCTTCAGACCTTTGACTACCTTTTCATCGGGAATCACCTGTAAAAACTGGTTGAGGTTTGCCGTGATATTGCTCCTCTGCATCTCGAGAACCTTCAACTGCTGGGAAAGCGCCGCCGGACTCTCCAACAGGTCAACCGGCTGGAAGGAGGTGTCCAGCAGGTCGAACCAATCCTGTGGATAAAGCGTGACAGGATAGACATAGCCCCCGTCCGGATTGATCTCCTCCACGTTGTCCAATGTGGTGCGCGCCTCCGTCAGCTCCCGTCCCGTACCGCTGTCCAGAATCCCGTTGATGATCTCCATATCGCCCGGTGAAAATACGTTCAGAACCATTCCCAGCTTCTCCTGCACGAGAAGCTCCTCGCTCTCCGCCGCAACGCCATACCATTCCAGAAACTCGTCCTCCTGCCGGACATAGGACTGTGTCGTCTCGCCGGGATATTTTTTCTTCAGTTCATTTCTCTTGTCAAGCTGTTTCTGTGCCCATTTCTGCTTGGTTTCCACATACTCGCCGTACAGCCTGTAAAACACCTGTTCCAGCGTGAGAACACTGGTATCTCCGTCCCCAAAGTTGTAGGGATAGGGCGTCATCAGCACCTCCCGCAGTTTCGTTTTCGCCTCAAACAGTTTCCCGTTCATCTTCGGTGTCAGCATATTCAGTGCAGTCCTGTACTGTGTCTGCAAATGTCTGCCGTTGTCCGACGCCGTCATAAAACAGGCGTCAAACAGCTTATTCACCAGCTTTGACTCATTCGCCTTCACATGGGCAGGTTTCGGCTCATTGTTCTTTACATCATACGCATACTGGGAAGGATCGATCAGCGTTCCCGGCAGGCTCATACAGAAAAACTGGTTCGGATTGTCTCCGCCGATCACCGCCGTGATCTCATCGTACAGCAGATCGCTGAAATTTTTTGCTGCCTCACTCTTGTTTTGGCCGCCGCCGGAATCACCGCCGCCTGTTTCTCCGTCATTCGTTCCTCCGCCATTTGTTACGGAACCGCCATTTCCCGCGGTTACTGCCGGCTGCGCAGAGGCGCCCTTTTCCTCAGCTGCCGTTCCCTTGCTTTTTTCTGCTTTGTCGTCGTCTTTTGCCATTTTTATCCCCCTTTCGCTTTTGTTGTGATCCGGCGCGCTTATCTCCATGTCAGAACGTTTTTCCAAAAACATACGCCGAAACCTGAAATTTCTGACTGCCGCACCCGGATTGTATATGTTTTCATCATTCACTATAGCGGATCGCAAAATAAAAAAGCGGAAATAAATTTTGACCGTCACCACTGTCTCGTCATCAGAAGCGGAATTTCCATGCGTTCCAACACCTCATTAATCTCAAAAAGAATCCGTTCCTCTCTTATCTCCTCTCCCCTGTCCTGCCGTATATGCCATCGGACCACAACATCTCCCGCAATGCTCCCGGACAGGCAGTACCCATACTTGCGAAGCAGCTCATCCACAGCCTCCTCCCGCATCGAAAGAGCGACTGCCAGCGCGAGCAGCGCCTGCTTGGATGGCACTTTCTCCTTATAGTACCGAAACATGCGCTCGCTCACCATGGCCCGCTCACACAATGTCCTGATTCTGCCCTGATACCCCAGATCCTCTATTAAATTGACCGCATCGTTCTGTAAGGAAAGTCCTGCCGAGTTGGCAAGAAGTTCTGACTGTCCCGCAGACAGCCCAAACAGACAGGCCGCCCTGTCAACGACCTCATAGACAGACTTTTTATACTGCGTGCTGTGCGCATGTGTATGCCAATAAGAAATATTCTGCTTGGAACATCCGATTGCTCCGTAAATCTCTGTCAGGCTGCCGCCATATTTTTTTTAAACGTTTCGGCAAGCCCTCTCAGGTTTTGTGCAAACCCCGGTGCAAGAACGAGGTCTCTCTCCCCCATCCACGCACTGATATATCCGTAATCCGGCATGTCAAATTCCCCTTTTGCAAACCTTTTCCTCTTTTGTCGCTATACTTTTCATTGTAAACGGCACACAGATACTTTATAATCAGATATAACAAGCTTATGATAGAATAAAAACCCCGTAAATAACAGTTAAGGAGAACACAGAATGTCCCGTCAGACACAACATCCGAACCCCCAGAACGACCAACCGGAAAAGCAAAAAAGAAAAACAACACCAAGACAGATCGCGGCGCTCGTCTGCGTCATCCTTCTGGTCGGTATGTATATAGGCGCATTTGTGGTCGCCTGCTTAGACCTTGGCGACTCCGGCCGTCTCTTTGCCGGATGTCTCGTGGCTACCATCGGTATGCCCATTCTGCTGTGGCTGATGATCTGGTCTTTTGGCCTGATGAAAAAATCGTCGCAGAGCGATGATTCAGAGAATACCTCGCATTCTCCTTAAACAGTTTACATAACTAATCTATCTGCCCGCCAGATCCTTCACCACTTCCCCCGCGATTATGAGTCCCGCCACGGAAGGGACGAAGGCCGTGCTGCCGGGCGTCTGTCGGCGTGATACGTCTCTACTCCCTTCGCCCCCATCCGGGACGATCGGCTCCTCCTCCGAGTAAACCACTTTCAAACGCTCCACACCACGTTTTTTCAGCTCTCTTCGCATCACCCTCGCCAGAGGACACACCTTTGTCTCATAAATATCCGCCACACGGAAGTAGGAAGCGTCCAGCTTATTTCCAGCCCCCATACTGCTGATAATCGGTACGCCCTTTTCGCGGGCGCGCATCACCAGCTCGATCTTCGCAGTCACGGTATCCACCGCGTCCACCACATAATCATATTCTTCAAAGGGAAAGCTGTCCGCATTTTCCGGCAGGAAAAAGCAGGGGTACACCTGTACCCGGGCCTCCGGATTGATATCTAAAATCCGCTCCCGCATCACATTTGTTTTCTCTCTTCCCACCGTTCTGTGTGTGGCAATGATCTGCCGGTTTATATTCGAGAGTGCCACCGTATCCTTATCAATCAGATCCAGGGCGCCCACACCGCTGCGCGCCAGTGCCTCGCACACATAGCCGCCCACGCCGCCCACACCGAACACCGCCACACGGGCGCGGGCCAGTTTTTCCATAGCCTCCTCGCCTAAAAGCATCTCTGTCCTGCTAAATTCTTCCTGCATAGTTACCTCTTTCCCAATCAATTACCCCTGTCATACGCGACCATCACCGGCGGACTCCCGCCATGATCAAATTCCAGACAATAGGCCGGTATCGAACTATCGCCGCCATAAATATAAAAATACTCTAACATCCCATGCGTGATATAGGCGGAACAGTAAACGAGTCTTTCCTGTTCATCATAATCACTACACTGCCATTGACAGGTTGTGCTAAACAGCATTGGGTAATGATGATATACTTTATGACACAACGTCCCATCACTGCGATAGATATAATCCATGGAAAGCAGACTTACTTCCACCGACTCGTGCTCACACTCGTCTATTCCTCTGGCCTCAAAAAAAGAAAGGCGGCCGTCATCCGTATATTCATAAATTTCCCTGTATCCTGGTATATGGTATTCCCTGAGATCTTCCCCGGAAATCGACAATCTGGAAAAGATATCCTGCGGCTTCCAGAAGGCAGTCCTGGTTTCATCAAGTACAAACCCTTCACGACTGGCTACTTTCTCCAACTCGTAATTAAAGTAATAATGAAAACATATACCACAGCCCTGCCCTGTCTGCGGATTAAAATACAACTCCATAATCAGATTATGAAATTGATCATAATATTCATAAAACGGTTCTGTCTGCGCGAAACCATAGTCCGCAAGAAAATCCTTTTTATCCCGATACTCTGCATTTACCAGCCCTTTCCCCTGTACTACTTTTTGAACCCAAATCGGCTCGTTTTTCTTCGGACTCCAAAAATCTTTCAGGCCGTTCCAAAACAGATATTGATAGTATTTCTCATTGACTAAATCGCCTGTTTCATATCTCTTCACTTTTCCTGAATAGATATCCTGCCCTTCCAGACAATCGCAAATACAAAGACTTTCTTCTCCTGTTTCCTCATTCTTACATAGTGTCCATTTTCGCAGTTCCACCACGCTCCGGCTTTCCTCATTGATCCTGCATATTATATTTGTCTGCACACTCTCTTCTGCTTCAAGCACCAAAAACGCTTTATCTCTCACAGACCCTTCCTGATACCACGGCATGGTTACCGGCGCTTCAACAAATCTCTGTTTTTCACGCTGCCACTGATAACACAGCCCGTCCGCTCCCGTCTCCGGCGCCCCTGCCGGAAAAACAATCAAATCCGCGTCATAACCATAATCATGGGATAATCGGTCAAACCGAAATACGAGCTCCTCCGCTGCAATGCCACAGGGAAATGTCTGCAAAAGCTTCCTATTCTCATCATACAGGCA
>CAMWPB010000043.1 GCA_947176065.1 uncultured Lachnospiraceae bacterium
TAAATTCTCGTTTATCCTTGTATTAAGCTCAATCTTGTCATCTAATTTTTGAAGCATTCCCGCAATTTTGAACTGTGTATCCATATTGGGAACATCAACGTCAATACCAGCAAAAGTATCACGCGTAATAGTATCAAAAACTGATCCATGCGTATTCTTCTTAAGAATATGAACATTATACTTCACGAGATAATACAAGAATGTAGAGTCAACAATTTCTTTTTTTGCGCGGAGACCATAACACGACTGGTTAAAAGCCATTGGAAAGGGAATCATCGCCATTTCACCAACCGTCCCCCGAGCAGAAATAATACTATCATCACGCTCAAGCATTTTTGTTGAGCTATTCTTTAATCCTTCTTCTGTAATATTCTTTTCGGTTTTATAAACATATCGATAATCATTATTAAAATCCTTAACTGACAGCCATGGGATATCCCCACCCCAATATTCATGCACACTCGTCTTCGGGGTTCCACCGCCTATCAAATCCATTATATCCGATAGCTTATATTTCATACCCAATCGCCCCCAGTTTCTTTCTGATCTCATCCTCCAGCTCATGGGACTTTTTAAACATATCGGAAAGCTCCGATGTCAGTCTTGCCATCTTTTCTTCAAAAGGCTCACCGTCATCTTCCTGTTCTTCAATACCCACATAGCGACCCGGCGTTAGAATATAATCCTGCTTCTCAATATCCTGTATTGTAGCAACTGAGCAGAAACCCTTCACATCTTCCAGCGTACCATTTTGGAACGCCTCAAATGTGTCAGTCAGTTTCTGAATATCCTCATCTGTAAAATCTCTATGTTTACGATCTACCATATGCCCCATCTTACGGGCATCAATAAACAGAGTTTTTCCACTTTGTTTCTTTCCCTTAGTAATGAACCACAACGTAACCGGGATTGTGACACTATAGAAAAGCTGCGTGGGCATGGCAATAATACCTTCAATCAGATCATCCTCTATAATATTTTTTCGGATCTCTCCCTCACCACTAGACTGCGTAGACAGCGCGCCATTTGCTAACACCAGACCAATCTTCCCATTCGGCGCCAAATGATGAATCATATGTTGAATCCATGCATAGTTGGCATTGCCTGCCGGCGGAATCCCATACTTCCACCTGACATCATCCAAAAGCTTTTCCTGATTCCACGGATGATAGTTAAATGGCGGATTCGCAAGAATAAAGTCCGCTTTCAGAGTGGGATGTAGGTCGTTGGTAAAGGTATCTGCCTGATACGGTCCAAAATCCGCGTCAATTCCCCGAATCGCCATATTCATCTTCGCCATTTTCCAAGTATCCGCATTTGCTTCCTGTCCATAAACAGCAATGGCTCCCCGCCTGCCAGAATGCGCTTCAATAAATTTTGCGCTTTGTACAAACATACCTCCAGAACCGCAACAACAATCATATACACGACAATTATCAAAAGGCCGAAGGATGGCTACAAGCGTCTTTACTACACTTGACGGCGTATAAAATTCACCCCCACCGACACCTTCTTTTTCGGCAAACTGCGCAATGCAGTACTCATAAGTACGTCCAAGCAGATCCTCGCTTTCTGTTGTACTGCTCATATCAATGTTGTTCGTGAAGATATCGACTACGTCTCCCAACACCCTCTTGTCAAGATCCGGGCTGCCATAATTTCTCGGCAGAACGTTCTTAAGCGTCTTATTTTCCGCTTCAATGGCCCTCATGGCATTATCAATCACTGTACCAATCTCCGCTGAATGAGCAGCGGACGCGATAGTACTCCATCTGGCTTCTTCAGGGACAAAAAAAATATTGTCCATCGTATAGGCATCTCGCTCATCCTCAAAACCATCGCCTTCTTCCACAAGCTCATGATATCGTTTATCAAATGCGGCCGAAATATAGCGAAGGAATATCAAGCCAATAATCACCTTCCTGTACTCTGCCGCTGGGATATGCCCCCACAACACACATGCTGCATCCCAAAGCTGTTTTTCAAATCCAATGTTAGCATTGGTCTTTTGTGCCATTTTAACCTCCGTTATGAAATAACTATTTTCATTTAAAGATCACAATACTTATCTTTTAACCAGACAATCTTACTTCATTGCTTTAAATTTATTTTTTTAAATCCATTTTGTTAGTTGACACGCTATATTCCTTTTTATGCGGCATTTACCTGTTACAAATTATATCAAATCCCTACTGTTTTTACCACTACCTAGTAAATATACACATTATCAGAACTCCAGATGGAATTTTCTATTTGGGGCTCTGGCAAATTGAACATTTCAAATACTTTATATATAATAATTTTTGCTGCCTCATTCGTCTCCATCCGCCCATGCTTTATATCATTTGCCTGCCACCAATCCGAGACTAAATCGACAGATTTTACCATTGGTGTGATATTCTTAATGTCATACGGATGCTTCGCATTCATTTAGTAATTATTTAAATAATACCCAAACTCTTCCTCCACACCCCCTCTTGAAAAACCATACTCCTCCATAAGATATTCCAAAAATTCTTCCATCAATATCGGATCTACGTGCTCTACCTTTTCAGCCGACAGCGAACCATCCTGCCCTACTTTCACTTCATAAATATCGGCATACGACCAGTCACCACAGTCGCTCTCAATAACTGCTACATATATATCACCCTCAGCCCTGGCCTCAAAGGTAAAACCAAATTTTTTACTCATATAATACCGATAATGCGGGGTATCAATCTCCTCGATAATACCTTCCTCGGAACAGACATATACTGCCCCGCTTCCCATTGAGCCGGTACCGGAGTTTAATACCGTCATCTGATTACCATCGACTGCCAACTGTGGTATAAAATCAAATCGCATAGCCCTAATTCCATCCAATATAAAGAAAATAACTAAAAGCGAGACATATGCAAGCACAACGACACACGCCTTTTTAGCTAATGACTTGCTCTTTTTTACAATTGCAATCAACATCATGATCAGGAAAACGCCTACCGCAAACATCCCCAAAAGAACAAAAATTATATATACAAGCAATGCGTTTCCGTTCATATTCTGCACCCACCTCCTATGAACTTTCCGAGGCAGCTCCTTCTTCAGAACCATTAGTAGTTTCAAATTGTTCCCTCGCCGCCTCAAACAAATTGTGAAGGTAAGGATACTCCCATCTATCCGCACCTACATTGGGGATCGTGCCATCACCCCAGCCCATGCCCGGCTCGCCGCCGTAATCGGTGAAGCTAGCCGCCACATACCGGACGGTATTCACCAGCACCGTGTTGGGCTCCTGCTCGCGCACGCCGATTACTTCAGACATATTGTCCTTGCCAAACTTGAAGAAATCCACGTACTCTATGATTTCTTTCCCCGTATCATACGCAAAGGAATACCCGTACAGATCACAGCCATCCTCCATATAACTCTTTTCAAAAGTAAGGTTCGACACTCTTCCCGGGCAAAGCTCTTCGCTGCATCGTACCGCCTCCGCCTGAAATGCTTCCCAATCCTCCGGTTCACGGAATGGATTTTCCCCCACAGGATTCGTTACCGGCAGACTGTGAATCTGGTTCTCTTCCTCCCAGGAAGCATAAGTCAAATCACCATTCAGAAAATAATAAGCGAACCCATCCGGCTGTTCAATCTGGAAGCTTCCCTCGGAGCGCAGACCGCCCCTGGAAAGCGGGTCTTTGCGGATATAGAAAATCTCCGGCATGAATACCGTCTCCCCAACCGGCAGATAATTCGGATCTTCCGGCGCATCCTCGGCCCGCACAATTGTCGGCCACTTGTATCCGGTTCCATAAAAACGTTCACTGATACGCCAGAGACTGTCTCCCTCCTGCACTTCGTATCCCGACATCGTGCCACTCATAAGTTTGATATAGTCCTCCAGCCCGGCTCCTTCCGGCAGCTCCCGAACCGGCGCAAAAGGATCTTTCCTTTCCCGCTTGGTCTTTTCTTCCTGTTCTCCCTCCGTTAAACCGTTTGCCACCGCCTGCCTGCTGTTTTCCACCTCTTTTTCCGTCTTGCGCTCAAACTGCTCCAGCAGCGGATTCCAGAGCAGGTAAGAGGGCGGCGAATAGTATTCCTCCGCCGCCTTTTCGCCGCTCGCATGAACCGGCGCACCGACCCGCATATCTGCGTAACCGTCACCGTTTAAGTCCGGATAAGTAATCGTGTCCGGCAGCTCAATACTCAGGGATACCCTGCTCTCCTGGAGCACTTCGCCGGTTTCCAGATCCGTCACTGTCATGTCGTAAGGTTCGTCCATACAATAACCGTTCAGGAGATAATAGCGAAGTTCCGTATCTTCTTTCTCTGCAGTTGTTTCTTTTTCATCCAAGGAAGTCTCGTCGCCACTTTCCGCCAAAGAACCGGCAGCGGAAATAATGAGATCTTTTTTGAGTTCATACAGATAATCGGACACAGAAACTTCTTCCTCATCATCCTCCGCAAGTGAGAAATGCAGCGAAAGCATCCTGCCGTTCTCCGTATGCGGCAGCTCGTAATCGGCCTCCACAAGCAGGCCGAAATATCGCATGATCCCTTCGTCTCCGGAGTCTTCCCAATTTTCATCAATTCCACGGACTTCCAAAAATCTGCGCTTTGGATCCTCTGACTCGGTCACACGCTTCTCATGGTCGATCCAGTACAGGTTTTCCTCATCCAATCCCCAACCGCTCCCCAAAATACCGTAGTGCTGGAAAACATCAACAAACACATATTCCAGAGTTTCGCCGTCATCCTCCGACGGTGGGTTCAACAGAGTAAGTCCGTACGCCGTCCGGTCCTTCACATAAAGATTGACCTTCGAATTCCGATTATTTAGATATGTAAGCTCGTAACCGTCCTCCTCTTTTATCGTTTCCTGTATATAATAAAACAGTTTCCCGTTGTCTGCGCTCCATGCAGTCACAGGATGCTCTTCCGTATCAAATTTTCTTTTCAAAGTGTGGTATAAATCGAGAGCATGATCGTTCTCTGTCATGGGGAAGGTATAGTACAGAAAATGAAACGCGTTCTCATCCGCTTCCTGCTTGGCCGCCTCGTTCAGCGCTGTCTCCATTTCCGCAAGCGAATTGTAAAACTGCCATGTCACATCCGCTTCTCCCGCGAACCGAAAAGCCGACGGTGCATCCCACTCGGATTCCAACTGTTCCCCTTCATAATCCTTTATCATAATCTTCGCACTGGCATAAGGGCTTACAGAACTATGATCAAACAGATAGCCGCTAAGCTCCTGCACTTCACAGCTATCATGCTCCTCGGGCCACTCTTTCAGTTCTTCCCCAAGATCATCCTCCCCGGGAAACATTGCCATATCGGACCCATTCTCAATGTCGGAATTCCCATCCATGCTTCCTGACGGTGCACCGCAGGACGCAAAAACCATGCCAAGTGCAGTTATGCCGACGATGCAGAGTTCTCTTTTTTTAATCTGCCGTCTTCTCTGGTTTAATTCTCTAGCTTTCATTTTGTCATCCTTTTGCACAATTCTATGACCGACCGAAATTTATCCACACCATGCTCTCATTGTGCAGGCAAATCTTATTGGTTACAATAACGAGTCTGCACCTCTTCTTTGCAACAGGACGGCAACCTCCACATGCCCCGTATGCCCAAACTGATCCACCGCCCGCACCCTTTTCATCTCATATCCGCCCTCACAAAGAATCTTAAGGTCCCTCGCCAGCGTTGCCGGGTCGCAGCTCACATAGACAATCCGCTCCGGCTGCATCGCGATCATGGTTTCCAGACACTTTTCGTCACAGCCCTTCCGGGGAGGATCTACCACAATCACATCTGGATGACGCATCTGCTCCCGCGCCAAGCCTTCCCGTTCCAATCCACCGTTTCCTTCCGCATCCGCCTCTTGGCACTCTTTCCCAGTCACCGGACTGCCATTTCCTCCTTTCCCACTGTAAAACGCCGGCAGCACTTCCTCCGCCTTCCCCACAAAAAATTCCGCGTTTGTAATCTGATTCCTGCCGGCGTTCTCCCTCGCGTCCTCAATGGCCTGCAAAACGACCTCCACCCCATAGACCTTTTTTGCCCTTTTTGCCATAAAGAGAGAGATTGTTCCGATGCCGCAGTACAGATCCCACACCGTCTCCTTCCCCGTCAATCCCGCATATTCCAGCGCGAGAGCGTATAGCTTTTCGGTCTGTCGGGGATTTACCTGATAGAAGGACAAGGGCGAAATCCGAAATGTGACTTTTTCTCTGCCCTCTGCATTCCCGTCTCCTGCGCTCCGGGCTGATCCGGGTATGGCTGTATCCAACACTCTGAGACTGTCCTCAATCCATCCCCTTCCCCAGAGAACCCGTATTTCCTTTCCCATAATCACATTTGTTTTTTCCCTGTTAACGCTAACCGAAATGCTGACGATCCTCTTACACGGCATTCTTCTCTCTTCCGTCACTGCAATCCGGCCACAAACGCCTGCGGACACCTCATCACCCGGTATTTTCTGCTCTCTGCCCGCCGCAGACTGCTCATAGTCATCCGCTGTCACCTTCTCAAATTGCACCCCCAGCAGTTTCTCCACCAGCCGCTCCTCCGCGGGCAGCTTCTTCCCGTTAATCACCAGGCAAACCATAATTTCCCCGGAAGAAAATCCTGTGCGGATCAGGACATGCCTCACCAGACCCTCTCCCGTGCTCTCCCGGTAGGCGCTCACATCGTTCTCCCTCATATAGGCGAGAACCGTCTCCAAAATCACTTTATTCTCCAGCGGCCCCAGCGGACAGTCGGTATTGGGGATGATATCGTGGGTCCTGCCCGCATAGAAACCTACGACCAGATTTCCCTCCCTGTCGTACCCCACGGGATACTGCGCCTTATTGCGGTAATGCCACGGCTCCTCCATGCCGACAATGGGCTCCATAACCGCATCAATCTGCTCCGGCGAAAAACCACCAATGCGCTGTAAGTGATTGCGCACTTTATTCTGCTTATAAGCAAGCTGTCTCTCATAACTCATAGCCTGAATCTGGCAGCCACCGCATTGTCTGTGGAAAGGACATTTCGGCTCCACACGAAAAGGAGAAGGCGTCACCACCTTCTCTACTCTCGCATAGCCATAATTTTTCTTACATTTCGTAATGCGCGCTTCAACGACATCCCCGATCACGGCATCTTTCACAAACAGCGTAAAGCCCTCCGCCTTGCCAATGCCCTCGCCGTCATTTCCGATATCCTCTATCGTAAGTCGGACAATATCATTCTTTTTAAAACTTCCCTGCTCCATAAGTTACCTCTCTCTAATCCACACTCGTCCCGCGCAAATTCGACTCAAACAGTCTGTTATACCCAAGCCATCCCTTCTCCGTGCTATTGTCCAGAATTTCCGCAAAGGTCTCCATTTTGGCATCCACATTGTCCGCAAAGTTTAAAGCCACTGCCTCCACGATTGCAGGCTTCTTAGGCGAACCAAACTCAAACTCCCCGTGGTGGGAAAGAATACAGTGCTTCAGTTCGTTGGCAAGTAACGGGGGAAATCCGTCTATTTCCCTGACCTTCTCTCCGATCATCTCACTACCGATCACAATGTGGCCGAGAAACTGTCCGTCGTCCGTATAATCGTTCTGCGGAAAAAGAGAAAGTTCTTTCGTTTTTCCGATATCGTGGCAGATCGCCGCCGTAAGCAGGAGATCCCTGTTCAGAATGGGATACTGCGTGCAGAAATAGTCGCAAAGCTTTGCCACCGCCAGCGTATGCTGCAGCAAGCCGCCCACAAACCCGTGATGTACCGTCTTGGCCGCCGAGGACTGCCGGAACGCTTTGATGAACACCTCGTCCTTTACAAAAAAGGCCTCCAACAACTGATGCAGATAAGGATTTTTGACGCTTGCCGTCAAATCCAGAAGCTCCTTCATCATGTCTTCTATTTGAAACCTGCTGACAGGCAAATACTCCGCCGGATCATACTCACCCTCCGCGCATTTGCGCACGCGCTTCACATTAACCTGCAATGCGCCCTGAAAGCTGGTAACATCGCCGTACACTTCTATGTAATCCAAACTGTCAAAGTCATCAATCCCCGCATTGTTGGGATCCCAGATCTTCGCATCTACGGTGCCTGTCTTATCCTGTAAAATCACATTGTCATAAGGTTTACCGTTTTTTGTGACTGCCGACTGTTTATGTTTACATAAATAAATATCAGATAATCTGTCGCCTTCCTTGTAGTCTTTAATATACTTCATTTTTCTTCTATGCTCCTTTATCCTCTATTTCCTGCCGGTACCTGTACGAATAAATCGGTTACGGCCGGGAATTCCTTCTCTGTTCAGGTTCGGCACTCTCCGAAACCTATAAAAGTCTACCAGCTTCCCAGCGTCACATCCACGCTCATCTCGTGTCCCTGTCTTGTCAACGTGACTGTCAGCACATCTCCCGGTTTCGCTGAATGTAAAATCCCCAGAAGCTCATTGTAAGTCGAAATCTCCGTATTTCCCACCCTGGTCACCACATCGCCGCTCTGAATGCCCGCCTCCATAGCCGGCGAGTCAATTTCAATCGCTCTGATATATGTGCCCGCAGGGGTGTTAATCTGCGTATCTGCAATAGCCTCCCCCGGCACATCCGCCCCATGCACACCAAGATATGCGCGCTCCTTATTGTTGGACATCTGCTCAATCGTACCTTTCAGCTCGGTAATGCCATATGCCGTGAGCAGATTGCTCATATCGTTCCCGGTATTGACATTGTCTATAATGCCAATTACCATTCCCTTTAAATTAACCAGAATCCCTGTGGCATTACGGCTCCCATAAATATCCGTTGTAATTTTCTTATAAGCCGCATCCGGCCGGTCAATCAGCGTCCCTGTGGAAGTCACCATGCCGTAGCTGATGGAACCGCTGGTGCCCAGCGGGCTTCCCAGCGCCACCACAGGCATTCCCAGCATATTCACGGTGTTGGAGCTGCCCAGTTCCGCAATGCCGATCTTATCCATGGTTTCCCCGCTGACAGCCGTGAGAGGCACCGACAGAATCGCCAGCCCCGTATTTTCATCCTTCTGCACAAGTTCCGCCTCCACCTGTGTCTGGTCACAGAAGGTAACTTCTATACTGTCCGCCCCTTTCAGGTTCCCTGCACTGACTAAAATAAGCAGCGCCTTCTCATTGTTGGCCACGATCACGCCGGAGGCCGAGGCCACATTTTCATATATATTATTAAACCAGTCTACATCCGAAGTGACGCCGGCCACAGTCACCACCGCGCGTCCCGCGTCCTCCGCAAACTTCCGCAGTTCCTCATGGAGCGACTGATAATCCTCCAGCGTAAGCTCCCTGTCCACCTGGGACAGTACCTCCTGAATCTGTTCATCCACCATCTCCAGATCCACCGGATCCGGCATCTGCGGCTCCGCATCTTCCTCTGTAACCAGCATGTCCTCCGGCTTCATTTCCTCGATCGGCGTCTCCTCGGGAAACGCCACTTCTTTTGGCTCTTCCTCCGGGTAAAGGCGGTTGCTGATCACCGGCTCCAGCACCAGAAAGGTAAAACATGCCACCAGACCGAATACCACCGCCATCACAGCGGTAATGACCGTTCTGCGAAGAAGCTTTTTCTTATTGACGGGCTTTTGCTTGATCTTTTCCCGCATAAACTCCGTCTGCACAGAAGGCGTGTACTCCGCCTGTTCTTTGACCGGCTCCCCTTCTGTTTTATTCCGTTCTTTTTCCTGTTCAGACATATAACTGCCCTCTTATATAATATGCGCTTTATTTTTCTTTTGCGCTTATTAGTTCATCTGCGCAGTGCACGCTCGAAAAACCTAAGGTTTTCCTCGCTCGCGGGCTTCTCCTTATGCATCCATTCGGATAAACGTTTCGGTGAGCGAGCTCCCCTCCCCGCTTATCCTCTGTCTGCGCACTGCTCATTGCCAACGCGTACATTATAACATACCTCCCCGCGGCATGACAAGAAATCGAACAGCCATAGTAATTTCCCCATATTTGTGGTAGGATAATGCGTAGAAAAGATAGTAGAGTATGAAGAGGTAACATATGAACAGCAAAGTATTACGGGTTTTAGAATACCATAAAATCATCAACCAGTTGACAGAAAAGGCATCCTCCGAACCGGGCAGGCGGCTTGCGGCGGCGCTTGTTCCCATGACGGATTTGGAGGAAATCAGAACGGCACAGACCCAGACTTCGGACGCTCTGGGGCGTCTTTTTGCCAAGGGCTCCACGTCCTTTGGCAGCAACAAAGATCTGGGAATGAGCCTGAAATCCCTCGAGGTGGGAAGCGTTCTTTCCATCGCGGAGCTTTTACGCATCGCCTCCTTTCTGGAAAACGTCAACCGCATCAAAGCCTACGGCCGCAGGGAGCGGGACGATATTCCCGGCGATTCGCTGGACACCTATTTTGACAGCCTGGAACCGCTCACGCCTTTAGCGAACGAAATCAACCGCTGTATTCTCTCCGAGGAGGAAATCGCTGACGATGCAAGCCCTGCGCTAAAGCGCATCCGCCGCAGCATGGCGATTACCAACGACCGGATTCACTCGCAGTTAAGTTCCATGATTAACGGCTCCCTGCGCACTTATCTGCAGGACGCCGTGGTAACCATGCGCGACAACCGCTACTGCATCCCCGTGAAATCCGAGTATAAGGGACAGGTGCCCGGTATGGTTCACGACCAGTCCTCCACCGGCTCCACCTTTTTTATCGAGCCTGCGGCTGTGGTCAATCTAAACAACGAATTAAAAGAATTATCCATAAAGGAACAGGAAGAAATCGAGGCGGTGCTGGCCTCCTTAAGCGCACAGGCTGCTGCCCACACGGAGGCCCTTGCCGTAAACCAGAAGTCCATGACCATGCTGGACTTTATCTTCGCAAAGGCTTCCCTTGCTCTGGAGCAGAACGCCACCATGCCGCTTTTCAATACGGAGCACCAGATCCGCATCCGCAAGGGACGGCATCCCCTGATCGATAAAAAGGCGGTAGTGCCTGTGGATATTCTTCTGGGGATTGATTTTGACCTGCTTATCATTACAGGGCCGAATACCGGCGGTAAAACCGTAGCGCTAAAAACGGTGGGACTTCTGACTCTGATGGGACAGGCCGGGCTGCATATCCCCGCACTGGATCGCTCGGAGCTTTCCATTTTCCGCGAAGTCTATGCGGATATCGGCGACGAGCAGAGCATTGAGCAGAGTCTTTCCACCTTTTCTTCCCATATGACAAGCATTGTGTCCATTTTACAGGAAGCGGACGCGGATTCACTCTGTCTTTTCGACGAACTTGGCGCAGGAACCGATCCCACCGAGGGCGCCGCCCTGGCCATCTCCGTTCTGGATCATCTGCACGGCAGGGGCATCCGCACTATGGCTACCACTCACTACAGCGAATTGAAGGTCTATGCACTCTCCACGCCCTTTGTGGAAAATGCCTGCTGTGAATTTAATGTGGAAACGCTCCGGCCTACTTATCGGCTTCTGATCGGTATTCCCGGCAAGAGTAACGCTTTTGCCATCTCTTCCCGTCTGGGACTGCCGGACCACATTATAGAGGATGCCAAACGGCACATTACGCAGGACAAGGAGAGCTTCGAGGATCTGCTTGCCAATCTGGAGAACAGCCGTCTTACCATTGAAAAGGAACAGGCGGAAATTGAATCTTACAAACGGGAGATTCAGGCTTTAAAGGAACGGCTGGAATCCAAGCAGGAAAAAATCGACCAGTCCCGCGACCGCATCATCAGAGAGGCCAACGAGGAGGCCCGGGAAATTTTACAGAGCGCCAAGGAACTGGCGGACGAGACCATCCGCACTTTTCAGAAGGCCGGCGCCGCCTCTTCCATTAAGGATCTGGAAAAATCGCGCCGCAAGGTACACGATAAAATCTCGGAGAAAAACGAAAAGCTGGCGCTCAAAAATGACAAGCCCACCCACAAGGTTCTCAAGCCAAACCAGATCAGGCTGGGCGACAGCGTAAAGGTTGTATCCATGGGATTAAAGGGCAGTGTCAGCTCCCTTCCCGACAAAAACGGCAGGCTGTTTGTCCAGTGCGGCATCATCCGTTCTCAGGTATCCCTGTCGGATCTTGTCCTGCTTGAGGAGGAGACGGTAAAAACCGAAAAAATGCAGCGCAGCTCCTCCGGCAAACTGAAAATGTCCAAGTCCTATTCGGTTTCCACGGAGATCAATCTTCTCGGCAAGACGGTGGACGAGGCGCTCTCAGAGCTCGACAAATATCTTGACGACGCTTATCTGGCACATCTGCCCAGCGTCCGCATCGTGCACGGCAAGGGAACCGGCGCTCTCAGAAAAGCCGTACAGGGATATCTGCGCAAAAACCGGGTTATCAAAAGCTTCCGGCTGGGTGAATTTGGGGAAGGTGACGCAGGCGTTACCATTGCAGAGTTTAAAGAATAACAGGCGCGAGCTGAACAGAATTTAAGAAAGTAGAGGTTATCATGATAAATAAACAAAAAATTTTAATTGTGGATGATGACAACAATATCGCGGAACTGATTTCCCTTTATCTGACAAAGGAATGCTTCGAGACAATGATCGTCAACGACGGAGAGTCCGTTCTGGCGGCAGTGGACAGCTTTGAGCCAAACCTGATGCTTCTGGATCTGATGCTGCCGGGCATCGACGGCTATCAGGTCTGCCGTGAGGTGCGCTCGAAATCCACCCTCCCCATCATTATGCTTTCCGCCAAGGGCGAAGTTTTTGATAAGGTGTTGGGACTGGAGCTGGGAGCGGACGACTACGTGGAAAAGCCCTTTGACTCCAAAGAGCTGGTAGCCCGGGTCAAGGCAGTGCTCCGCCGCTATAAACCGGCCGTGGCGGAACCGGCGGCGCCCGACATCAAGAGCGTGGAATACCCGGATCTGATTATCAACCAGACCAATTACTCCGTCATTTATATGGGGGAAACGATCGAGCTGCCCCCCAAGGAACTGGAGCTTCTTTACTTTCTGGCCTCCTCGCCGAACCATGTCTTTTCCAGAGAGCAGCTTTTAGACCAGATCTGGGGATATGAGTATCTCGGAGACAGCCGCACGATAGACGTGCATATCAAGCGGCTCCGCAACAAGATTAAGGACCATGAAAACTGGCGCATCGCTACGATCTGGGGCGTCGGTTATAAATTTGAAGTACGCGAAAAGAGATTCTGATATGCGGAAAACACTCTATTTAAAATTAATATTGGCCTACATCATTTTCGGGCTGTTTGGATTCGTGGTGGTAGCCACCTTTGTGTCCGATATGACCTTCAACCATCTCACCAAGGAAAAGGCCGACGCCCTCTACCGGGAGGCCACGCTGATTGCCAACACCTACGCCACCGACCTGTACAATACGGAGGTGTCTCTGGAAACGGTGAAGACGCAGTTGGACGCGCTGGACACCTACTTAAACGCCACTATCTGGATTATTAATCCATCAGGGCGGATGATCCTGGACTCCTCAGCCCCGGTGGATGTGGAAAACGAGATCGTCGTGGAAAATTTCGATCCCACAATCACCGCCGGTTCTTACTATACGGTAGGCGATTTTTTTCAGACCTTTGACGAGGAAATGCTGAGTGTCTTTGCCCCCATCACCTCCGGCTACAAAGTAAAAGGCTACGTTGTGATCCACGCCTCCCTCGGCAGCATACAGACCGAGACAAACCAGCTTTTAAATATTTCCTATATCATGCTGCTTATTCTCTTTTTGCTGTCCCTGATCATCCTGATCTTTTTTACGGAGATGGTTTATATTCCGCTGCGCAAAATTACGGAAGCGACGGAACAGTATGCCAGCGGCAATATGCACTATGAATTCAGCGTGGAAAGCGAGGACGAAATGGGCTATCTGGCGGCCACCCTGTCCTATATGGCCAGCGAAATCGCCCGCTCGGAGGATGACCAGAAAAAATTCGTGGCCAATGTCTCACATGACTTCCGCTCTCCCCTGACTTCCATAGAAGGCTATCTGAAAGCCATGCTGGACGGCACCATTCCCCCGGAGATGTATGAAAAATATTTAAACATTGTGTTGAATGAAACGGGCCGCCTGACGAAACTGACAAACAGCCTCCTGACCCTCAACAACCTGAATACGAAGGGGATCATGCTGAACAAAACAGACTTTGAGATTAACGCTGTCATCCGCAATGTAGCCGCCACCTTTGAGGGTACCTGCCGCCAGAAGATGATCGGCATTGAACTGATCCTCACGGGCGACGAGATGTATGTAGTCGCAGATGTAGATAAAATCCAGCAGGTTCTCTACAACCTTCTGGATAATGCCATCAAATTCAGCCATCACGACTCCCTCATCAAAATTGAGACGACGGAAAAGCATAACAAAATTTTTATCAGCGTGAAAGACACCGGAATCGGCATCCCGAAAGACGACCTGAAGCTGATCTGGAACCGCTTCTACAAGTCTGACCTCTCCAGAGGAAAAGATAAAAAGGGCACGGGTCTCGGCCTGTCAATCACAAAGGAAATCATACAGGCACACGGGGAAAACATCAACGTAATCAGTACCGAGGGCGTAGGGACAGAGTTTATTTTCTCCCTGCCAAAATCCGAGGTGGAGGATGATGACTGATCGAGTCAATATGGTAGCAGGCGATATAATACCCTGACGTTCCGGAGCACTGTTTGAACACCGAGTTCACGAAGTGAAGTGGGTGTGAGTTTGCGCAGGAACAAAAGAATATTATATCGTCTGCTACCAGGATAGCCTGTGCAGTTCCCCCTCCGTCTGCATCCCTGCAAATTCATTCTGCCGTAAGGCTTCATATAATACGATCGCCACAGAATTGGAGAGGTTCAGGGATCTGATCTCCTCCATCATCGGAATGCGGATGCATGTCTCCTCGTTTTCCACCAAAATTTCTTCGGGAATCCCGGCGCTCTCCTTGCCGAACATAATATAGTCGTCCTGCCCGAAGGCTGCCTCCGTATAGAGGCGTTTTGCCTTCGTAGTCGCATACCATATTTTCGCGCCGGGATGCTTCTCCCGGAACTCGTCAAAATTGATATAGCGTGTCACATCCAAATGTTCCCAATAGTCCATCCCCGCCCGCCTGATGGATTTCTCATCCAGCCGGAATCCCAATGGCTCAATCAAATGGAGCGCCGTACCTGTCGCTACACAGGTACGGCCAATATTTCCCGTATTTGCCGGAATCTCCGGCTGATGTAATATGATGTGCATCTACAACCCCCATCCTGCACAAAAAATGCACATATGCATTCTCTCACACGAGACATAGAAGCTCTTTGCGAAACGGCCTCTGCCGCGAGCATCGGAGTTACTTCCCGTTCTGCCGCAGTCTCGTCACAAAATCAGCCAGCTTGCCAATGGCCAGTTTCAGGTTGTCCATAGAATAGGCATAGGAAATTCTCAGATACCCCTCGCCGCAGTCGCCAAACGCCGTTCCCGGCACCACAGCCACCTTCTCTTCCGCCAGAAACCGCTCTGCAAACTCCTCGCTGGTCATACCGAACTCCTTGATACACGGGAACACGTAGAACGCCCCAAATGGCTCGAAACAGGTCAGCTTCATCTCGCGGAACGCGTTCATCAGATACCGCCTTCTCTGATTGTAGGCCATGCTCATTTCCCGCACATCGTCGTCCCCGTTGCGCAGCGCCTCCACAGCCGCATACTGGCTGGTGGTAGGTGCACACATGATGGCAAACTGATGCAATTTTGTCATCTGCTCCAGAATCTCTCTCGGGCCGCAGGCATAGCCAAGTCTCCAGCCTGTCATGGCGTAAGCCTTGGAGAACCCGTTGATCAGGATTGTCCTCTCCCGCATACCCTCCATCTCCACGATGGATACATGTTTGTCCTTATAAGTCAGCTCCGCATAAATCTCATCCGACATGACAAGAATGTCATGTTTCCTAATGACCTCCGCGATCGCCTCCAGATCCTTCCGTTCCATAATGGCTCCTGTCGGGTTATTCGGGAAGGGCAGAATCAGTATCTTGGTTTTTTCCGTTATGGCATCCTCCAGCTCTTTTGCCGTCAGGCGGAACTCGTTTTCTTCCTTCAATTCAATAATAACCGGCACGGCACCCGCCATAATGGCACAAGGCTCATAAGACACGAAACTGGGCTGGGGAATCAACACCTCGTCTCCGGGATTAATCACCGCACGCAGCCCGATATCAATCGCCTCAGAACCTCCCACCGTAATCAGCACCTCATGCAGCGGATCGTAAACAACGCCCTGCTTTCTCTTTATGTAATTACTGATCTCCTGCCGTAACTCTGTCAATCCGCTGTTGGACGTGTAGAACGTGCGCCCTTTTTCCAGCGAGTAAATGCCCTCGTCCCTGATATGCCATGGAGTATCAAAATCAGGTTCCCCCACGCCGAGGGATATCGCATCCTCCATCTCGCTTACGATGTCAAAAAACTTCCGAATACCCGAAGGTTTCAGTCCAACGGCCTGCTTTGATAACATATCTTTCACGGTGACACCTTCTCTCTTGTATCTTCACATTTTTTCGTCAGGATTGTTCCATGATCTTTGTATTTTTTCAAAATAAAGTGGGTTGCCGTGCTCAAAACGGAATCCAGTGTGGAGAGCTTGTCGGATACAAAGCCGGATATCTCCTTCAAGGACTTTCCCTCCAGAGTAACAAGCAGATCATACCCGCCGGAAATCAGATACACGGAAGTCACCTCCGGGTACTTGTAAATCCGCTCCGCAATATTGTCAAAACCCTGTCCTCTCTGGGGCGTCACACGCACCTCAATCAGCGCGGACACCTTCTCGATAGAAGTTTTCTCCCAGTCGATCATGGTATGGTAACCGCAGATGATGCCCTCTTCCTCCAGAGCCTGCAGCTCATTCACCACAGCAATCTCTTCCACCCCGAGTATCACCGCCAGCTCCTTCAAGTCTATGCGGCTGTTCCTTTCTATGATTTTTAACAGTTCTTCTCTCATGTTTTCTCCTCCATATCTATTTCTATTATTTGTCTGTTATGGCAATGACTCGCACAGAATTGGTTTTCCGTGCGTTCACAGCCTCGGCCTGTTTAGAAACTGCCTTCTCCCCTCATTATAGAGCACCCTGTCATTCCCTCTGGTCGTACGTCCAATCACTACCGCCGGAATCCCTTCCCGCAATAGCGCATCCACAAGGGCATTGCCGTCCTCCGTCGTCATGATGAGACATCCGCCTGATAAAAGCTCATAGGGATTTTCTCCGAAAACCTCGCAGATCTCTATGGTTTCCTGTCTGACAGGTATTTTTCTTAAATCCGCTTCCAGTCCGACGCCGGCTTCCTCTGCCATCTCCCACAGCCCGGCAAAAATACCGCCCCGGGAAACAGCATGTATACCGCAGACGCCGGACTTCATGGCGGTGGCGGCCTCCGGTACTACCGACAGATATCTGTCAAAAGCGGCGGCCTCCTCGATCATGCGTGCCGGAAACCGCTGCCGCAGCCTCTCGTAATTTGCCCCGGCAAGTCTGGCCGTTCCCTCCAGACCGATCCATTTGCTCACCACAATTTCCTGATCCGCGCCCGCCATATGCGGCAAATTCCCACTGCACGGGCCTGCGCATAAAACGGCGCAGTCTTTCCCCAGCCCTGCGCCATTTTTCATTTCCTGTACATATGATTTTGTCTTTTTCAGCGGAGAACGCTCCGACACGTTCTCCGATATTTTTTCCTGTTTCATATTACATGCCTTACTCTTCGCAAGAAGTTTCGTCACAGTCTGACCTTTGATCTCACTGGAACGATTATTCCGCCGGAGGCGGTGTCTCCTGCTGCTGTGCTGCCTGCTCCGCTGCCGCCTGTTCTGCCGCTGCCTGATCCGCCGCCGCTTTGGCTGCCGCTGCCTCCTGTGCCGCCTGCGCTGCCGCCTGTATCTGCCCGGGATCTCCGCCGCGGTATGCACCGGATACTGCTTTTACCTGATCCACACTGCCGGACGCCACGGCTGCCATAATGGCGTTATATGCGCCCGGATCTTCCGTCGCCACTCCCACTGTCGCGCTTCTGGGCGCTTTCATGTAGCTGCTGCTGTTCACCTGTTCACGGCTCACTTCCTCGCCGTTCTCTTTCACTACCTTCCACAGTCTTGCCTTATAGCCCACGTGGGCAGACTGCACGGAGCAATACCCCACCGGCAGGGATGCGTCCGTGTAGATCACTTCCGCATCCGGCTCTATTCTCTCCAAGACTTCGCTCTCGTAGATTACCTCCCGGCCGCTGTCTCTCGTTTCCAGCCCGTAAATCGTGAATGTAATCTGTTTATCAGGTGTCGTATAACCGTCTATATAGACAGGATAATCCAGATTGTTCTTAAATTTAAAGTCTTTCCCGGATGACTCCGCAATAGCCGCGTCCGCGGAAGGATCCACATAAGTGACAATCATAGAATGATTGTAGCGCTCCGTCACCTCAAGCTCCGCCTGCAGCACCGCATTGTAAAGCGTGGTTGAAACCTGACAGATGCCGCCGCCCAGGCTGTCAACCACCTGCCCGTTTAAGTAGGAAGCCGCCATATAATAGCCGTTTTCTTCCGAGAAGGGCGTAATTGTCTCGAGCGTCGAAATTTCATCTCCAGGATACAGCGTGATGCCGCTGAGAAGCCTGCATCCGTTTGTCACATTTGCGCTTCTCGCACCGCCGGAAGTAGAAAAGCTGGTGGTAAAGGTGCCCAGAACATCCTTCACCTTCTCCAGATCTTCCGCTTTGCCCTGCGGTTCCTGCATTTCCACCTGCATATCCAGATCACAGTCGCCGCCTGTCCACTCACTCGTCAGATACTCATATACACTCTCCGTCGTACCGTCACAGTCTACCACGCGGCCGGTCTGCCCTTCGGTGACCTCAAAGCCGTCTTCCGTCTTGCGCAGACTCGCATTGACGGCCTCCTGATCATACTGCTGCGCATTTTCCTCAATCAACGCGCGGATTTTATTCTTATCAAAGTCGAAATTTACCCGGTAAACCTTATTCTTGTATTCCAAATCCCGCAGCTCCTTATAACACTGCAGAATATCCCCGTCGCGGCCAAAGCTGGCGGCTTCCTCCAGAATCTCCCGGTTGCCCCATTTTAAACCCAGCTCTGCGGCGGATGCTGTTATCTCTCCCTCCTCCGGGGCATGCAGGGTTATCTGCGCATCCCCGAAGGAAGCGACATACGCTTCGATCGCTTCACCCGCCTCGCTCTCTGTCATTCCCGAGATGTCTAAATCATCCACATAAATTCCTGTCTCAATTTTTCCTTCAGCGGCCTGCACCGGCATAACGGCAGACACAGCCGTAATAAATGCCGCCAAAGCCATCCCCGATAATTTTTTCATAACATTACCCGCTTTCCACTTTCCCTTGTCAGTCCTTCAGTCCCATGCCATTCACAAAAAACGTTTCTTGTGCTAAAATGAATAAAATGCAGAGGCCAGCATCGGAATGACCATCGCTAAAACAACGATAATAATAATAACTGATGAAATGATTTTTCTGGTTTTCCTGTTGAACTTCATAATACCACCCCATCCATCTTTTTACTACACTATAATAAATAAGGAATGCCTTCTTCTGGCATAAAGGAATTATATATGAATTTTTTAATTATTGCAAGCACCCTGATACTGGCTGCAGCCATCGCCATAGCCTCCTCCAAAAGCCGGAAAAACGCCGCTGCCATGGAGCAGGAATTCTGGCAGAGAGAGCGTGCCGCAAACAACACCCGGCGTAAACCGCTGGATGATCTGGATTATATTAAACTGCCGATGGAAATCTTCCCCATGGATCTTTTACAGGACATCCCACGGGTCGAAGATTACCGGCAGATCATTCTTTCCCTGAAAGATCAGCCCATCGTCAATTTCACGGGGCTTTCCAACACGGAATTAAAACTGCGCTACGGCGCGCCCAACATCACGCTGCTGACTACTTATGACCAGAATTACACGCTTCTGGCACGTACCCTGCAGCAGTGGGCGCAGGCGCTTTACGACAACGGCTTCTCTCAGGAGGCTTGTCAGCTTCTGGAGTTTGCCGTGTCCACCAGTACGGACGTGAGTGCAACTTACCGTCTTCTCTGCCGCATTTATCAGGAAAACGGCACCCCCGAAAAAATCGATGCGCTCTATCCTGTAGCCGAGTCCCTGACTTCCGCCATGCAGAAGCCTATCGTCCGTATGCTGCAAGAATTTGATCGATCTTCCGACTAGCCTCGCTGCGGGTCAGGTTTTCAACCTTATAGTCTACTATCAGTTTATGCCTGTCCAACAACTTATATAACTGTTCTTTTTGTGCAATCGTAAGCGGCGTATCGCGTTTCGCCTGATAGATCAGCTGCTTTGGCCGGAACAGACTTTTTTCTCCTTCCGCTTCTTCTCTTTCATAAAATTCTTCCGCAAGCTTCCCGTATAACGCGGTCGTGGCCCGGGCGTCCCCCAGAGCCCTGTGCGCGCTGTGGGAAATCCCATAATGCTTACACAGCGCCCCCAGACTGCGGCTTTCCAGATCCTTCAAATATTTCCGCGCAATCTTTAACGTGTCGATTCCCTGTCTCTCAAAGGACAGCTTCTCATTCACCGCCGCTTTTTTCAAAAAAGAAAAATCAAAAAGAACGCTGTGCCCTAAAAGAACGTCTTCTCCCAGAAAAGCGAGCAATTCCGGCAAAATCTCCCCAATCGGTTTCGCCTCGGAAAGGTCTCCGTCATGGATTCCGGTCAGCTCCACAATCCGTTCCGACAGCCTCTGCCCGGGATTGACAAAAGTTTTCCACTCTTCCGTCATCTCTCCCCGTTCTACCCTGACCGCACCGATTTCTATGATTTTATCCCGCTTCGGATCAAGCCCGGTTGTCTCCAAATCAATGCACACATAGGAATCTGTCATCTCTCCCTCCATACCAATCCCATCCCAAAGCAGCACACATATTTTTAAACAACGCAGCTTCCTCTATGCCGCGTACCAAAATCCCGGGCAAGAGCCCGCTTAACGCATACTTAAACAGCCTGTCTGTTTCTGTCAAAAAATCAACACACTCCATAATTACTATATCTATGCCTGTCACCCTTTATTCTCACTATATCTTGTAGTCTATCTGCCATTTATTTATAAAAAAGTGGTCTTTCCACAAAAATATTCTGTAATGAATATCCTTATTAAAAATTGGAATATTTTTTGGCGCCATATAAACTACAATAACAAAAAGGGATTACGAATGAAGACAAGGATAAAGGAACTCCGACTGGAAAAAAAACTGACACAACAAGCTCTCGCTAAACAGCTTGGCATTAATCAAACAAGTCTGAGCAAAATTGAATGTGGAGCCAGCACCCCTGACGCTCTGCTATTGGCCGATCTATCGCGCTTCTTTCATGTCACCACAGACTATATTCTATTACTCTCCGAAGAACGTCTGACAGCAGATTCCCTATTGGCGGATAATATGTGCAATTTAAAAAAATACCGGCATCTTATCGCCATTTACCAGAAAATGACCCAGAAACAACAGGGAGACTTTTACAATTTCCTATGCAGTATGTTAGGCATGAGCGATGATTTATAATGCGGAATCTGACACCGACAGGTGACGCCCAGCCTTTCTAAATATATATCTTTTTTGTCTCACTCAGCATATCTAATCAGATTGCCAGCGCCCTATAATGCTTATACCCCTATGCTGTCACATCTGATCTACACGTTATATTAACGTTTCTGTCAAAAGGCGGGATTTTAAAATCCCGCCTCATTTCATGTCTGTGCACACTGTCAAAGAATGGATAAAAATCTGTCAAAGGCCGCCTGTCCCTGCGCGTCTCTCTTATATACCCCCGCGTCCTCAAGCACTTCCATAAATACATTGCCGATCTCTTTGTGCAGGATCTCCATAATATGTTCCCTGTCCACATCCGAATAGGCGGGCAAAAACTCTTCTACCCAGTCGGCATGCTTCGCCAGCTCCTCATCCTCCCGGATATCCGTACCCGACAGAATCGCTTCAGCGAGACGCTCCATCTCTCCTTTCAGTCTGGCCGGCAGTACGGCAAGTCCCATCACCTCGATCAATCCGATATTTTCTTTCTTGATATGATGCAGCTTCGCATGGGGATGATATACGCCCAGCGGATGCTCTTCTGTAGTAATGTTATTGCGCAGTACCAGATCCAGCTCGAATCTGTCATCCCGCTTTCTGGCAATCGGCGTGATCGTATTGTGCGGCTCACCGTCGGTTTCGGCAAATATAAATGCTTCCTCGTCAGTATATCCCCGCCATTTTTCCAGAATCAAATCTGCGAGCGCCACCAGCCTGTCAGGATTCTCATGGGAAATACGGATCACGGACATCGGCCAGTTCACCACGCCCGCCTCCACATCCGTAAAGCCCTGCACCGTAAAGATGCGCTCCACAGGAGCCTTTGCCATGGCAAACTCATAGTGCCCGCCCTGAAAATGGTCATGGCTCAAAATGGAACCGCCCACAATCGGCAGATCCGCATTGGAGCCCACAAAATAATGCGGAAACTGTTTCACAAAATCAAACAGCTTACAGAAGGTATCATGCTCAATCTTCATGGGAATATGCTGTGAATTAAACACGATACAGTGCTCATTATAATATACATAAGGAGAATACTGGAATCCCCACTCGCTGCCGTTTATGGTGACGGGAATAATCCTGTGGTTCTGCCTCGCAGGATGGTTCACCCGGCCCGCATAGCCCTCGTTCTCCCGGCAGAGGAGACACTTCGGGTAGCCGCTCTGCTTCGCATTCTTCGCCGCCGCAATCGCTTTCGGGTCTTTCTCCGGCTTTGAGAGATTGATTGTGATATCCAGATCGCCGTACTTCGTAGACGAAATCCACTTCTGATCCTTCTCAATGCGGTAACGTCTGATATAATCCGTGTCCCGGCTCAGTTTGTAGAAATAATCCGTCGCCTCTTTCGGATCTGTCTCATACTTTTCCCGGAACGTCCTGATTACCTCGCTGGGTCTCGGCGTGAGGAGACTCATGATCTTCGTGTCAAAAAGATCCCTGTATACGATACTGTCCTCTATCATCCCCTTCTCACAGGCGTAGTCCAGCAGCTCCTTAAGAACCTGCTCCAGCTCCTCCACACTCATGGAGACGTCGCCGCCCTCCTCCAGCTCATCCAATCCGAAAAGCTCCAGCAGACGGTTGGTCGTATAAATCTTATCTTCCTCACCGATCAACCCGGTAAGCAGACCATATTTTACAAGTTTCTTTATATTTTGCTGAATCATGTTAACAACCTCCTCAACTTATATCTGCGGAGAAGTCCTGTTTTATGGAACTTCTTCTTACACTGTTACAGCTTTGACGGGCCGTCCCCGATCTCCACCACATAGAAGTCCGCGTTTTTCCCGACACGTTCCTTGTAAGCCGCGCCCACCTTTTCCTTAAAGGTTTCCACCGCCCCGTCCTTCACAATGCTCACCGTACAGCCGCCAAAGCCGCCGCCCGTGATACGGGAACCGATCACGCCGTCTACCTTCCATGCCTCCTCCACAAGCACATCGATCTCATCACAGGACACCTCATAGTCATCCCGCAGGGAAACATGGGAGGCATTCATCAGCTCGCCAAACTCTTTCAGATTGTTATTCTTAAGAGCCTCTACCGCACGGATCGTTCTCTGGTTTTCGTAAACGGCATGCTTTGCGCGTTTCTGCCGCACCTCATCTTTGATCGCGTCTTTGTCCGCCTCAAACTGCTCCTCGGACAGATCGCCCAGACCCTTGATGTCCACTACTGCCTTGAGTTCCTCTAGCGCTTTCTCACACTCGCTTCTGCGCTCGTTGTACGCCGAATTGACCAATGAATGCTTCACATTGCTGTTGGTGACTATAATCTTCGCGCCGTCCAGCACAAGGGGCGCATACTGGTAGGACAGATCCGCCGTATCTAAAAAGATCGCGTTATCCTTTTTACCCATCGCAGAGGCAAACTGATCCATGATCCCGCAGTTCATGCCGTTAAAATTATTTTCGGAATACTGGCCGATCAGCGCCAGATCCACATTTGTCACGTCAAACCCAAACAGATCCCGCAGATAAAAACCGGTCAGCACCTCCAGAGAAGCGGAGGAGGATAAGCCGGAGCCATTGGGAATATTGCCGTTTAGCACGATATCCAGCCCGCAGTCCATCTTCATGCCGCGCTCCGCGAAAGCCCACATAACCCCCTTCGGGTAATTTGTCCAGCCCGCCGCATCGGAGGGCGTCAGATCGTCCAGACTGCTCTCCACCACGCCCATTTTTTCAAAGTTCATGGAATAGAAACGGAGCTTTCTGTCCGTTCTTTTCTTAACCGCCGCATAGGTGCCGATTGTCAGCGCGCAGGGAAATACATGCCCCCCATTGTAATCCGTATGCTCGCCAATCATATTCACCCGGCCCGGCGCAAAATATACGCCTGCTCCCCCGGCGTCCCCGTATAACTCTTCAAATTTCTTTAAAACCGTTTCTTTCATACCCGCTCTCCTTCTCTGCTTTGCTATTAGAAGTTCTTTTCACTCTAATTATAACAAAAAAGGACTATCCTTAAATAGTCCTTTGTTACTGAAACCTGTCAAAATGTTAAATTTGATTCAAGCTGTTAATCTGGCCGATAAACTCTTCCACCTGCCGCAGATACTCTCTGTTCCGCCTTGTCTCTCCCTTTTGCATCTCCTTTCTAAAGCTGGTGGGAGACATCTGTTTCATCTGCCGAAACGCCTTCGTAAACACCAGTGGATCATGATAGCCACAGGATAAGGCCACACTTTCAACAGGCAGGGAGGTGAGCTGCAAAAGCTCCGTGGCCTTCGTGATACGGAAGGTAGTCAGAAACTGCTGGGGCGACATACCCATGGAATTTTGGAACAGCGTGTAGAGATAGCTTCTGTTGATGCACACATAATCAGCCACATCCGTCACTTTGATAGGATTACAGTAATTATTCTGGATGAATGAGACGGCTTTGCGCACATAGACATTTGCCTTGTCGTCCTCATTCCGCTTCTCTACCCTGCTGCCCTCGGCTATGACCGAAAGAAAAATGCCGAGCTGTCCGTTCCGCCGCAGATCGTGGGAAAGGCCATAAGTATTATGATCCATCATATCCTTCACGATCCGGTAAAGCTCCTCCGAAGCCTCCGATTTAAAAATAGGCTGCCTTACGGAAAGACCCATATTTCCCACATACTCCGACGCCTGCGTGCCGCTGAAACCTACCCACACATACGTCCACGGCTCTTCCTCATCCGCCTGATAAAATGCCAGCTCGTCAGGCGTGATCAAAAACCCGTATCCCGCCTCCAGCGGATATTCTTCCCCTCCGATTGTAAATTTCCCTTTGCCGCTCAGAATATAGTGGATCAGGTAATGCGGTTTTAAGGCCGGCCCAAAACTGTGCATCGGCTCCGTCCGGGAAAGGCCGCAGCAGTTCACGTACAGGCTGCCCGTCTGCTCTCCCGCAAATTCCAGTTTATATGCTTTTTCCATAAACTTTCTCCGGCTCTCAAGGCAGTACATGCCTCAAGCAGTGAAATGATATGTCTTTGCCTTCTCTTTCTGCATGTAAGTATAACATATCTTTTTCTGCCGAACTATACCGATTCCGTTTTTGCCGCTTTCCTCTTTGGCATTACCTCTTCCCTTTTTAGCCGTTCTTCACATCCGCTGCATACCCGCAGGCTCTTATATGAGTGGTTATGATACACTTCTTTCCGATATATATTTCACGATGACATCTACACATTTCCGGGCACCAATGGAGCTGTCAATACAGAGCTCATACTGGTGCGGGTCGCCCCATTTTCTTCCTGATATATTTTTGTAATAGGCCGCCCGTGCCGCATCGGAACGCTCTATATTCTTTTTTCCTTCCTCCCACGTATCCCCGTACATTTCCATTACTTTATTGGTGCGGTAATCTTTCGGGGCATATATGAAAATTCTCACCAGATTCTTATTGTGGCGCAGGACATAATCTGCCGAACGCCCGACAATCACGCAGGAACCGGCTTCTGCAATCTTTTTGATCACTTTGTCCTGTGCGATCACGGCCTGCTGTATCACATTGGTGCTTAAATATAAATCACGCATAACGGCATTTTCATCTGAATTGATGTTGGAGATAAACTCGCTTGCAAGCCCGCTTTCTTTTGCGGCAATCGCAGTCATTTCTTTGTAGTAACACGGAATATTCAACTCCCTGGCCACTAACTGACCAATCTGTTTTCCGGCCGTCCCATGTTCGCGGGCAATCGTGATAATCACGCCGGGAGCGGAAGCCTGTATCGTCTGGCCGCTTATTTCCGGCTGGGAGGTCTGTTTCTCCTGTTCCAGCTCTTTCCATAACCTTACCATCACAACGGCCGTAATGGAAATGGCAATGATATCAGCAATCGGGGCAGCCCAAAAGATACCTGTAACGCCACCAAAAATCGGAACAATCAGCGAGAAGACAATGAGAAGTACATCCCTTAAAATGGATAAAGGCGCCGCAGCTTTTGCGTGTCCTATGGACTGCAGGAAAATAGCGCAAACCTTCTGCACACAGGTAAAAATAATCAGGGAAAGGTAAATACGCAGACATAAAACCGCAAATTGCGTATAAAGCTCCCCGTCCGCGCCAAACATCTTAATGAATAACAGGGGAAATGCTTCAAAAAGAACAGTGCATATAATGCAGACAATTGCCGTCCATTTAATGATGAGCTTTAACAACTCCTGCACCCTGCTAAATTTCCCCGCGCCATAATTATATCCCACGATTGGCTGTGCTCCTGCCGCAATACCGATCGCAATATTTAAGACAATCTGGAATAATTTCATAATGACAACAAATGCAGCCAAAGGAATATCCGCTCCATAAACGGAAACTGCGCCGTATTTTACAAGCAGTATATTATTGATGACCGTAATGACCACGATAGATAACTGGGTCAGGAAACTGGATGTACCCAGCGCCATAACACGTTTTAAAATCCCCGTATTGGGACGGAAACTTTTTAGTGAAATTTTAAATGTTTTGCTCCTTGTCAGATAGAAAACACAAATTAAAAAGCTGACAAACTGTCCTATGATCGTCGCATACGCGGCTCCCTTGATTCCTAAACCCAGCGCAAAAATTGCCACCGGGTCGCCTATTATATTGATAACGGCGCCGACCAGCATAGCGGACATGGCATAACGGGGGCTTCCGTCTGCACGAATGATGGATGCGAGCGTATTCTGTACCAAAGCTAAGGGCATCATGGCATAAATAATAAAGCCGTAGTCGTGCGCCAGTGACAGATTTGCATCTGTCGCGCCAATGAGGCGTAACAGGTTATCGCCCCAGAGATAGCTGATGGCAATAATGATTATCCCGCAGAAAAAGGAACCCAGCATACTGTTTCCTACGCTGGTATGAATGTCCTGCGTTTCATTCTTTCCAAAAGAAACACTCAAATCGGCCGCCGCACCGTCACCAAAGAACAGCGACACGCCCCAGCCAATCACCGTAATCGGGAAAATAACTCCCGTTGCAGCATTTCCCAAGTAGCCAACTCCATTTCCTACAAAAATCTGATCTACAATGTTGTAGAGGCAGGAAATAATCAGTGAGAAGATACACGGGATTGCAAACTGTTTCAGCAATACACCGACTTTCTCTGTGCCTAAGTAGTTGTTTTGTTCCATAGATAAAACCTCCTGTTTTACAGACAAAAAAAGGCACATGCTTTTGCATGTGCCGCATAAATCACGCTCTCCCACATGCAGTCGCTTTCCGTACCGTAATCAGATTTACGGGCAAAGCCCTACATGTGTCGTTGAATGACTGTATTTATTTTTACTTTAGCAATTATAACAAACTCATTTTCAAAAAGTCAAGAAAGTAAATTTTTCAAAATGCAAAAAAATTTAAATCCGCAGACTCAGCGTGTTCTTTATTAATATCCCATTGCTTTCTTGACTTCGATAGTTTTTTCTTGTGATATAAGCATTTCCAATAAATGAAATGCAACATCAGGAGCAGTTTTAGGACATGATGATGTTATGATATTATCATCAACTACTATCCATTCATCTCCGAGTACAACTCCAAAATTTTTCAATTCCTCTCTCTTATATCCACCTCGCAAATGATATGTTGTTGCTTTTCTATTTCTTAATATACCACTTTTAGCTAATGGAAAAGCAGCAACACAGACTGAAGCAATGGGCTTATGATATGAATGAAAAGAGCGAATTAGGTTTAGTGTTTTTTCATGATACGCTTCCTTATAAAATCCATATTCTTCAAATCCTCCGGGTATAGCCAACGCATCATATTGATCTACGTCAACATCATCTATTAGAATATCTGCTGTTATAGACACTCCAAATGTACTGACGATAGTACGATTGAATCCACATATATCAATCGCTATATCACAATTAAAATCATCATGTGCCCATCCAACAACGTCCACAAAGGGACTAAATTCCATTGTTTCAAATGCATTTAAACACAATAATAATATTTTCATTTCCTTATCTCCCCATAACTTCTAATTCATCATCAGCCTTCCTCATAGTCCTTTACATCCGCAAGCAGCTTCTCCCATGCGTCCTCATGCTCCACATAGTAGATCGGGCACATTTTGCCGCCGCAGTCATAATGCCGCAGAATATCGTCCTCTGACAAGTGATATTCCTGTTTCAGCCAGGCCAGCGTATGTACCAGTGTATCGTAAGTCTCCTGCGTGAATTTCCCATCGTCGTCCAGATAGCAGCACTCTATGGAAACGGAGTCCTCATTTCTGGTGGCCACCGCGTAAGCCTGTTCCTCCAGCGGAATACACTGGATCAGCTCACCCTCGTACCCTATGATGAAATGCGCGCTTGCCGACCGCTCCTGTGTCTCGGCAAGATTTGCGAAATAACTGCGGTTCTGCGCCGCGGAGGTTCCGGGATTCGCCGTATAGTGCACAAAAACACTTTTGATCTTTTTTAATTCCGTTCCGGGTCTGGAAAATTCATTCGGTTCCAGATAATCCACAATCATTGGCGGCGGTTCAATCCGGCTCCCCTCTATCTTTTCGGACACAATCTGCACAATTCCCCTGCTATTGTCAGTTTTTTCATGATGCATCATACGGTAAACCGCCCCGGTCGTCTGATAAATCAGGATCAGGCATACGCCAATCATAAGAAATACAAAAAGGCGGTAAACATTCAGCCGCCGTTTTTTCGCCCTGCGCCGCTTGATAGAGCTTACCGGCCAGGGATTCCCTGTGCTGCGGCGGTCGGGATACGGCTTCGGATGCGGACGCCTCTGTCCGTAACGAACCTGTTCACGGTCCGCAAGGCGCATCAGGCGGGGGCTGTCATCTTTCCTGGAAATTTCCCACAGTTCCAGATTCTCCAGCCCGTCCCTGTCTGTTTTGCGCCGTACTGCACCCGCCCTGCTGCTTCTGCTCCTCTGCGCGCCGGACCGTGTCCTGTTTTGCGAATTGTTTCCCGATATGACGCTTATGCCGTCTCTTCTGTCACTCCTCTGTGCCTGCCCCATGATGTTCCCCCTCTTTTGTACTGCTACACACTATTGTAGTACTTCAATCTTTAAAATTTCTCTAAAATTGACCTTTTTCTACGTCTATATATTAGAGTGGGGAACTTAAGAAAAAGGTTACATAATTCTTAATATTTTTTTATTTTTGTACTTTACGTCTCCCGTCAACTTATTTTGCCGCCGAAAGATATGTCTCCACCGCCGTGTGCAGTTCTGACAACCCGTCCCGGAAAACCTGATCGTCCTCATAATCCGCATTCTGCAGTCCCGGCAGCTCCTTTTCCAGCTCTTCCCGGTAATATGTCACCATCACAGAGCCTTCATTGGACGGATGTTTCACTTCCATGGAGACCGCCTCCACATTCCCAATCGCATAAAACAGCATCGCCGCGTTAAAATACAGCATATCCTGATCTTCTTTCGTAAAATAATCCGTGCTCGACTCATAGTCAAAGCGCAAAGAATAAGGTCTTTCCAATGTCTGCAGGGAAAAGCCGCCTGACCAGCTGAGTGTGGGCGGCAGGGGCAGTGCATCCGTCAACGCACCCACTTTTATGTTGTCTCCCACATAAGGCGTCCGGTTCGCTGTCAGGGCATCAAACAACGCCTCACGCCTTTCCCGGTTCAGACTTAAAATGATCACCTGATTGGCTGCCGCCTTTAACTCTGTGTCAATAAACGCCATTTCCTCCTGATATTTGTCCTTCACTTTCCCGTAAAAATCCGCCTTGACATAGACATAGCAGCCCGATATCATTTCGTCTACATTGACTTCGGTCGGCTCATAGGTGGTCGTCGTGATTGTCTCGTTGGGCAGATAATCCACCTTGCCCTCATCCCCGGTCTGGGCGCTGTCGTCATCTATGATATAGGTAGTGTCGTCGATGCTGTCTGTGCCGGACGCGGTATTACTGTCTGTTCCCGGCACGCCCGTCTCTGCCCCGCCGGCTGCTTCCGCTTCGTCTGCCATGTCCTGATTCTGGGTAAAGGTATGCTTCGTACTTTTGTCTATTGGCGCATCCGAGATGATAATCTCCTCAGCGGGCAGATAGATATCTTCATGACTTAAAATCCCCGCGCTCCTGTTTCCCTGTTCTGCGTATGGATTTTCGTCCTCAAGCGGAATAACCTCCCAGTCTTTGCTAAGCATCGGGTTTTCGTCCGTTCCGGGAACATATTCTGTCGCGTCTCCATGCCCTGCATCACCCGCCTCGGCCGGGAAATAATAATGCTCCGTCCTCGACAAAGGCTCTCCGAGATAAGCTCTCAGCAGATAATTATATCCATACTCTCCGATCGGCCAAACTTCCCGCCCCTCGTCCACCAGCTCCAGCGCGTCCTTGAGCGGCATTCTGGAAAATCTGCCCACCTCTTCCTGCGCGCCAATATGATAAATGACAACATCGTCACTTCCTTTCTCCACCACACAGCCGCTGATACCGCCGATGCTTGCAGGCAGCGGAATCTGCATATCCGCTCCCGTGACCATAAGCCCTTCCTGCTCATCTACCGTTGTCCCATGGAACCGGGCGTCTCTGGTAAAGACGAAGAGGCACACGGCCGCAATCAGGAAAAGCGCGCCCGCTATCGCCGCATAGAACACCTTCGGTTCCTTTGCAATAAAGCGAATCCGTTCCTTTACGCTCTTTCCGCTGCCGGTCATGGTTGTGGCCGTGCATACCAGATCGGAAGCCCGCCCCTTTTTCGTGATAATGGAGAGCAGCGTTTCTCCATAAGGTATCCGCTCATCCTCCCCCAGCAAGGCCAAAGCGCCCTCGTCACAGGCCAGCTCGCAATCCCGCTTAGAGCATACTGCAGCAATCCATACCAGTGGATGGAACCAGTACACTGTCACCAAAACACTGCGCAGCAGCGCCCAAAAACTGTCCCCCTGCTTTTTGTGGACCAGCTCATGGACAATTACATGCCGCAGTCTGTCCTCGTCATCGACAACGTCCGCTGTCAGATAAACTGCCTCACGCCCCGGAAACCCGTACAGGCAGGGCGAAGAAATGCCTTCCGCCAGCCAGAACGCAGGCAGACGGCTCTTTTTACCGAAAAGCCGCCCCTGCTTTTCTTCTCTGTCAGATCCCTCTTCCCCTTGCGTATCTGCAGCCGTCATATCCTTCCCGGCCGAAAATTTCTTCACTCTTAATACGGCTTCCTTCACATTTTCAGGCAATGCAAAGGACTGTCTGTTTCTCCTTAACCGCCGACTGAATACTATATTGGCGGCCAGAATCCACACACCTACAATAAGCGCGCCAAGCCCCCACAAAAACCACAACACATCCAGCCTTGAAAAACCCAGTGTTCCCGCCATGAACACGGAAGTCGGCCCGTCTTTGGACATATCCTCTATCGTCTCCCTGATCTCATCCGTCGTAAACAGGCGAAACAGAATGCTGCCCGAATCCACCGTCATCTGAATGGGTTCCTCCAATCGAATGGTCTCGTTAAGCCGCTCCGCAATGCCGCTCTCATCCCTCTCCATCAGATCCAGCAGGCGGAACCGGGAAAACGGCCCTAAGTCAAACTGCGCTGAAACCGGAATGACCAGCCGGAGCGCTACCAGAAACCAGAGCGCGTATTGTAATCTGCTGCTGATTTTTCCGCGAAAAATCCGCCGGATCAGCAGGACGCACAGTATCAGAACTGTTGCCGTTATCAGTATTTCTCTCATAAATCATCCTCCTCACCGCTCTTCGTTTTTCTTTTCTTCGCCTGTTCCAAAATACCGTAAAGTTCCTGTATCTCCTCCTCAGTCAATCCCTGATCCTCAACCATGGCATTGACCATCATGCCCAGACTGCCCCGGTAAACCTTCTCTAAAAACCCCCTGGTTTCCTGCATGGATACTTCCTCCCTTGTAACCAGCGGATAAAATATTTTCGCACGGCCGCCGTCCCTGTGGGCAACGGCGCCTTTCTTTTCCATACGGGAAAGCATAGTAATCACAATATGCTTGTCCCAGCCCGTTTCTTGTTTTAATTCATTTTTCAATTCTGTAATCGTGCTCTCACGTTCCCAGAGCTGATTCATAATTTTCCATTCTCCGTCTGATAAACTGACCACGCCGTTTCCGTCCTTTCTTCTGCATCCTACCGTATTTCATCCGATTTTCCAGAGATACGCGGAACAATTTCTGTATTATTATGTTTTCTCCCTATTAGTAACATTGGCAGATTTTGGTATACGAATGTATACCTTATGATTGTATCATACACGCCGGGTATACGCCTGTCAACCCTAATATTATCCCAATGGAAGAATTGTCCGCCAGATCATTTTCTTTGTACAGCAAAACAGGAAACCCTTTCGGATTCCCTGTTTTCGTTCTCTATGAACTTCTTTAACTGCATAGCCCGCACCCAGCCACACACCCCTCAATATCCCTCGCTGTACTTCCGATACAGCTCTTCCAAATCCGCCTGGTCCTGCTCGGACACATTTTCCTGCAGATATTCTTTGACCTCTGACAGAGAATCGCCGTCCACGCCGCCCCCGACAATTTCCATTACATCGGAGAGCGTATCGCTGTCCGCGTAGCGTTCGATGATCTCTTCGGCCTTCTGCCTGTCAGTTTCATCCATATTGTCCACAATCTCCTTGGCCTTCTCGGCCGCCTGAGGATCTCCGCTGCTCTCAAGAGCCTGTTTCACCGCCTGTTCCATCACCGTCTCGGATACCTTCTTTGTCACGGCATGTCTGATGCCTTCGGAAACTTTTTGGGTTATCGGCTGTTTATCTGTCCCTGTCAGCGATCCGCTGGCGAGTCCGATTACCACAACAAGACAGACCCCCAGCAAAAGCCCCAGAACAATCACTGGGACAAGCCCCTTTTTCTTTCTTTTTCTCCTGCTCATAAACGACTCCCTATGAAGCTGCCGCCACTGCACCTCCGGCAGTCCGGCATACCCAACGTCCACATAAAAGACACGTGCCAGAGCTTAATATGCCCGTCCCCAATAAACCATTTTCTTCGCAGGCTTCCCGCAGCACACGCAAGTATCGCCGATCTGCTCCTGCTCAAAGGGCATGCAGCGGCTGGTAACAGCCATCTCCTCCTTGATCTGGTCCTCGCAGGCCTGCTCTCCGCACCACATAGCTTTCACAAAGCCGGACTTCTCCGCAAAGAGCCTGCGGAATGTTTCCATATCCGTCGCCTCGTAGGTGTGCTCTTCCCTGTGCGCTCTGGCGCGCTCCAGCATTTCCTTCTGCATCAGATCCAGAATCTCCCCGGCCTTCGTTTCAATTTCATCCAGAGAAACCTCAATCTTCTCTCTGGTATCCCGACGGCAGATCACACACTTGCCTGCCTCAATATCCTTAGGACCAATTTCCACGCGAATAGGAATACCACGCATCTCCTGTTCGGAAAATTTCCAGCCCGGACTCTTATCGGTGTCATCCACCTTTACCCGGAATGCGCCGAGACGCTCCTTCAGCTCATATGCCTTATCCAGCACACCCTCTTTTTTCTGCTGGATCGGAATAACCATAATCTGAGTAGGCGCAATCTTAGGCGGCAGCACCAGTCCGGAATTGTCGCCATGCACCATAATGACCGCGCCAATCAGACGGGTTGAAACGCCCCAGGAAGTCTGGTGTACATATTTTAAGGTATTGTCCTTATCCGTAAACTGAATGCCAAAAGCATGTGCAAAACCATCGCCAAAATTGTGGCTCGTGCCGGACTGTAAAGCCTTCCCGTCATGCATCAGCGCCTCAATCGTATAGGTCGCAACCGCTCCCGCAAACTTCTCCTTGTCCGTCTTACGGCCTTTGATCACGGGAATCGCCAGTACCTCCTCGCAGAAACCGGCGTAGATATTCAGCATCTGAATAGTCCTTTCTTCCGCCTCCTTGGCCGTGGCATGGGCCGTGTGCCCTTCCTGCCATAAAAACTCCCGGCTCCGAAGAAACGGTCTCGTCTCCTTCTCCCAGCGCACCACGGAACACCACTGATTGCAAACCTGCGGCAGATCCCGGTAAGACTGCACCGTATTTTTATAATACTCACAAAACAGTGTCTCAGAGGTAGGCCTGACACAAAGCCTCTCCTGCAGAGGCTGCGCACCGCCATAGGTTACCCAGGCAGCCTCCGGCGCAAAACCCTCCACATGATCCTTCTCCTTATTCAACAGGCTCTCCGAAATGAACATGGGAAGATACACATTCTCTACTCCCGATGCCTTGAAACGGTCGTCCAACTGCCTCTGCATCAGTTCCCAGATCGCATAGCCCGCCGGCTTATATACCATACATCCCTTGATACTGGTATAGTCAATAAGCTCCGCTTTCTTTACCACATCCGTGTACCACTGCGCAAAATCATCCTCCATCGCAGTGATCGCTTCCACTAACTTTTTGTCCGCCATAATTTTACTCCTCTCTGTTTTCTGACTCTGCTTAAATTCCTTTATGCGCATAAGCAGACTCGTGATGCTTCGCATCCCTCGTTCGCGTTGCTCGTCATAAGCCTTCCAAAGCATCCATTCATGCAGGCATGATGTCTGCTTTGTCAGCCTTCTGACTCTGCCTATGCGCGCAAAAAACCGCCGGACTTCCATCCCGTAAGGGACCGAAATCTCGGCGGTACCACCCTAATTAATGCACCTGTCTGCATTCTGCTTCTCATACCGTTATCGCCGGTGCTACGCTGCGCTCTTCACACAGGGCTCCAAGGCCGGTTCCGAACAGTTCCCGTAAAAGCCTTCCACCAATGGCTCTCTCTCTGCAACGTTTCCCATCCGTACTATTCTCTTCTTCGCCACGTTTTCCTGTCATTATTAGCCCTAAACGGCTGTATTTTCATCCATTTTAGCCGCAGGGATCGGTTTTGTCAACTATAATTACATTCTACCCCTGCGCAAGCTGCGCACGAAGCTGTCGAATTTCCTCTTCTTTCTCCGCAATTACCCGCTCATATGCCAGCCGGTCCTGCTCATGTTCTAACTTATCCTGCTCAATCTTTTGCTTATTGTTTTGCAGATCCTGCTCATACTCCAGCCGGTCCTGCTCAATCTTGCGCTTATAGTTTTGCAGATCCTGTTCATGCTCCAGCCGGTCCTGTTCAATCTTGTG
>CAMWPB010000044.1 GCA_947176065.1 uncultured Lachnospiraceae bacterium
GGTGGTGTGAGAGGTCGGAATTTCTCAACTAAGAGAAATTCCTCCTACTCGATTTCTGTGAGACACCGTTATCAACGGTAGGAAAGCGTTTTTAACATATTCAGATAGGAGCAGGACTCCTCGTAAAGCATATCCGGGTGGAAAGACGAATCCTGAAAATGGGTATCCATCAGCCCGTCCAGCGTGTAAGTTACCATCTGATCCAGCTTTTCGTAATCAACCTCGCTCCTAAACAGGGAGCGGTCACTCTGGTTTTTCAGGACAGCCTGCATGTCGCTTAATACGTTCTTCTGGCGCTCAATAGCCATAAGAGCCTCGCTTACGTTCTCAAAACGGCAGCGGTCAAGGAACTGCTGCATGTAAGGATAATTTTTCAGCACCTGCATTTTGGCATATTCCATCTGGCGGCGGATTTCAAAGTAATCCCGCTCTGTGGAGGAAACGCCTCCGGTCAGTTCAAGCTTCATAAAACGTACACTGTAGTCAAAGAGGAAGCTGTACAGGCCGAGCTTACTTCCAAAATAGTGAAATAAGAGTCCCTTACTGATGCCGGCCTCACCTACAATATCATCTGTACTGGCATGTTTATAGCCGCCCGTCGAAAATATTTTTAAAGAGGCATTAATCATGCGGTCCTGTTTTTCCTTTTTCAGATCAAAAAATTTTTCGTTCATACCTTCCTCAATTCTACATAAATTGACCTTTTTGGTCGACTATAACTATAGCACAACCCCGCGCGGGATTCAATGACCTGCGAAAAACTAGTTTTAAGAAAATTTTCAGCCACAAGATGTTGTGCCTAAAATGCAGAAGGAATAAAGTTTTCTCTTTTTTTATACATATTCTCTTTTCATTTTCACAAAATAGTATTAATATAATGATAATAGGAACAGATGCGGTGAAAGGAGAACACTGATGGCGAAAAAATTCGGTAGGTTATTGATGGTGACAGCGGCTCTTGGCGCCGTAGCGGGAGGTGCGTACTACTACCTGAAGGGCAGGGACGCACTGATGGATGACGATTTCGATGACGATGAGGACTTCGATAATTTTGACGACGATCTCGACGACAATGAAACAGATCGGAATTATGTGGATCTTGACCTCGGAAAGACAGAGGAGAACGGTGCGGCAGCGGAGTTTAAGGAAGGGATTCAGGCGGCGAAAGCAGTGGCGACGGATAAGGTTGTCGGGAGCGTGAAGAAAGTGGAAGAGTTTTTCGACGACGATGACAGCGACGGCTCCATGGATGCGATGTAGCAACCGCAAAAGAAAAACAAGCGGCTGCGAAGCAGACATTTGTTTTTCTTGCGTTGCTAACGAGCAAACGTCCGATGCAATCGGACAGAGAGCGCGAAGCGCGGGTTTGCGAGTGGACAGACGGAATGGTCTGTCCCTTTTTTATTTATTCGCCTGATACGGCGGATCGGCGGGATACCCGCCCTTTAACTTCTGCATACCGCGCTGGATGGCATCCCTGGAATTTTTCCAGTCCGCGTCCTTGTTGCGGTAGTCGAATTTTTCCACAAGCCAGGAGACGTCCTCTGAAAGGCGCGCCATATTTTCCTCCATCAGCGGGAAAATCATATCATAAAAATCTTTTTTCTCCTTATCGCTCAGGCGGCTGTCCGCCGCTTCGCAAAGATCGCCAAAGTGGTGAATACAGAAGCCCTTGCTCTCTTTTACTTTTGCGCGGAATTCGGGATCCTTTTTAAACATGACAAAAAAGGTGTCAAGATAGCGTTCGTAGGTGTCCCCATAGCGTTTGCAGATATAACAGGAGGCGTCCTTTTCCGCGGCCCAGATACCGATGGCATTCGTGCGTTCGGTCTGTTTTTTGAATTTATCTTTCAAGGAGGTTTTACCGGGAGCAAAAGCCCTGATTTTTTCATGGAGCTCCTGATTCATGCGCTGGTAGTGCGTTTTCAGAATCCAGGCGTTTCCCAGCGTGTTGCCGTAATCAAACATTTTCTTAAAATGATTTCTGCAGAACCCTTCTTTATCGGTCTGCTCCCGCACATCGCTTTCCATGTAGGAGGAGCCGGAACCGAGTACAAAATCCAGAAGATCCTGTTCCACATTGCGTTCGATAAAGCAGAAGGGGCACTCGTCCTGTGCGTTGATGGCGTCGTTTAAGGGGATGGTGTAGAGCTTTTCTTTCATGGGAATACCTCCGATTACCTTAAAATCACTTGCTTTTCTTTTCTGTTACGGTTATTATATTCTAGCATATATGAGGGACTGCGGCAAATGCTTCCGCAGATGACAGGGATAAAACGGATGAAGAAAGGTGAATAAGTCATGCAAAATCAGATTCCCGGGGTAAATGAAGACGCAGAAGAAATCTTATCACAGATAGAATGCTTTGCGCTCGATATGGACGGCACGATTTATCTGGGAGAAAAATGGATCGATGGCGCGCAGGCGTTTCTGGAGCGCATAGAAGCGTCAGGGAGAAGCTATGTCTTTGTAACCAACAATTCTTCGAAAAATGCGGCGGTCTATGTGGAGAAGCTTAAGAGGATGGGCCTTTCTGTGGGAGAGAATAAAATCGTCACCTCAGGTCAGGCTACGATCCACTATTTGAAACGGCATTTTCCGGACAGGAAAGTATTTCTTCTGGGAAATGAGCTTTTGCGGGAGGAATTTCGGCAGGCCGGCATCGCTCTGGAGGAGGATAACCCGGACGTGGTGGTGACCGCCTTTGACACTTCTCTTGATTATAGGAAAATGTGCAGGGTCTGCGATTTCGTGCGCGCCGGACTGCCCTATCTGGCGACCCACCCGGATTATAACTGCCCCACGGAGGACGGCTTTATCCCGGATGCAGGGGCTATTCACGCATTTATAAACGCATCGGCGTTCCGCTATCCCGACAGGGTGATCGGCAAGCCGAATGGGGATATCATAGAGTATTTGACTACAAGAGTCAATGCGGAGAGAAGCCGCATCGCCATGGTGGGAGACCGTCTGTACACGGATATAGCGGCGGGAAGGAATCATGGCTTAAAAAGTGTGCTGGTTTTAAGTGGTGAAGCATCCTTAGAGGATGTGCGCAGATCCGAGATAAAACCGCATCTTATTTTTTCATCGGTGCGGGAGATGATTTCCTTCCTGAAATGATGGGCACCGGGTAAGAATTTACGATATGGAGGATAACATGAATATACAGGCGCAAATGTGTGGAATTATTCTGCTTGTGACGATGTTTCTGTTTTATAGGAGATATCAGTCGCTGAAGCTGGGCACCCAGATTATGTTTCAGGTGCTTTTGTTTGGTATGCTGTTTTGCGTGTTTAGCGATATGCTTTCCATCTGGGCGATTGTCAGGCTGCTGCTGGACCACAGGGGGCTGGTGCTGGCGGTCTGCAGGCTGTATTTGATTTCGCTGGTGCTGGTGGGGCTTTTGGGATTTCTGTACGAGTGCTCGGATGTGTATGAAGGACAGAAAAAGTTTTGGAAGATGGTCGCTGTCGGAGTCGGGATCTGGCTGGCGGAGAGTGTCGTGATCGCCTGTCTGCCGATTGGGATTTATAAGATGGGCCGGGTGGTGTATACGGCCGGACCGGCGGTGCTTTCGACTTACGCCTTTGCGGGGAGCTTTGTTGTCTTTAATATTATCTTTACCCTGGCTCACCGAAAACAGGCGAACGCCAGAAGAAGCCAGGTGATCCTGTGCTGGATGGCCATATGGTTCGGGGCGGCGTTTGTACAGTTTTTAAACAACGAGCTGCTGCTGATGGGCTACGCGGGAGCGCTGGGCATTCTGGTGATCTTTTTCAGGCTTGAAAATCCGGAGTATCTGACGGACCGGGTGACAGGGCTGTACAATCAGGAAGGTCTGCTGCTTTATGCCAGAAAGCTGTATAACAGGGAAAAGAATTTTTCCCTGCTTTCGATCTGGTGGAATCTGGGAGTCAGTCAGGCCGATGAGGGGGCAAGGGAGCAGGCGGTGATGGCTGCCTTTGCCAAAAGGCTGCCGAAGCTGGATCACACGAGGGTCTTTAAGATGGCGGATGACGAGGTGTGGATGGTCTTTGAGGATCTGGAGCATGTGGAGGATACCATCGAGAAAGTCAGGAGCTTCGTCGAGTACGGAAGAAGGGAGCTTGGAGGAATGGCGCAGGCGGCCTTCACATATATGCCGGACGCGGCATTGGTAGGCGATTATCAGGAGATGGTTCATCTGATGCAGTATGCCAGATGGAAAAGCAGCGATCACAGCGCTTCCAATTTCAAGCAGGTGGATATGGACTTCGTGGAGCAGATGCGGAAGGAAAAGAGCATGGAGCAGATGCTGGACGAGGCCATGAAGGAGGACCGGATCGAAGTATTCTATCAGCCGATTTTTTCCACAAAGGCGAAAAAGTTTGTGAGCGCGGAGGCGCTGGTACGGATGCGGGATAAGGATGGTAATCTGGTGCCGCCGGGCGCTTTTATCTCCGTGGCGGAGGCCAACGGCAAGATCCTGCAGCTCGGGGAGATTGTGTTTGAAAAAGTCTGCCGCTTTTTTACGAAGGAACGGCTGGAGCAGTACGGGCTGCATTATATAGAAGTAAATCTGTCGGTTGTCCAGTGCGGATATCCGGGACTGGCGGACGATTACATAGGGATTATGGAGAAATACCAGATCAATCCGAAATACATCAATCTGGAGATCACGGAGTCCGCGTCCATGGCGGCGAAGAAAACGCTTCTGGAAAATATGCGCAGGCTGATGGAATACGGGGTGTATTTTTCGCTGGACGATTTTGGCACCGGTCAGTCCAATCTGAATTATATTGTGGATATGCCGGTCAATATCGTGAAGTTTGACCGGGAGATGAGTCAGGCATTTTTCAAGGATGAGAAGGCAAAGTATGTAATGAATGCCGCCATGCAGATGATCCATGGTATGAAGCTCAAAATTGTGTCGGAGGGCATCGAGACCGAAGAGCAGTATCTGGCGATGGAAGAGTTGGCGATTGATTATATTCAGGGTTACTATTTCTCAAAGCCGCTTCCTGAGGCGGCGTTTCTGGCATTCTTACAGAGCGGGCAGTGATACGGGCTGCGCGGCGGGCAGGGGAGAAAAATTCCCCGCCCGCCGTTTTTTGTTCGATAGAACACATTTTGACACCTTAACCTCTACAGGAAATTGCGACAGTGTAAGCCAAAACAATGGAAACTGTGCATAATGCATAAAACGTCTGTATAAATTCTATCTAAAATGGCAAAACTGGATATTATTAGAAAAAAACTCTTGTCAGATTGACGGGAGGGTGGTATATTAAAGTCAAGCAAACGGAAACGTTACCGGGGACGATACCGAAACCGTTACCGCAAACGTTACCAGAACAACCAACTATTATTTCAATTACTGAAAGGGAGAGGGAAGACAATGAAAAAGAAAATTGTGAGCACAATGCTTTGTGTAGCGATGATTTCCACCATGTTAGCAGGCTGCGGCGGCGGTTCTGACAATGGCGGTACGGCACAGGCGCCCGCAGCGGACGACTCCGCGGCAGAGGCTCCTGCAGCGGATGCAGCTCCGGCAGCAGGCGGCGGTTCGGTTTACTGGCTGAACTTCAAACCCGAGTCCGACGAAGTATTACAGGAAGTAGCGGCTGACTACACGGCAAAGACCGGCGTGGAAGTAAAGGTAGTGACAGCAGCTTCCGGCACGTATTCCACAACACTGTTATCCGAGATGGATAAATCCGCGCCCCCGACACTGTTTGTCATCGGTAATCAGGCCGGCGTAAAGGACTGGAAAGACTACGCGCTGGATCTGAACGGCACAGCGATCGCCAATGAGCTGAACACAGACGCTTACAACCTTTATGATGAGACCGGCAAGCTGGTGTCCATCGGTTACTGCTACGAGTGCTACGGCATCATCGCAAATCCTGACCTGATTGAAAAGGCGGGTCACTCCATGGATGAGATCAAGAACTTTGAGGGCTTAAAGACGGTGGCGGAGGACATTCACGCACGTGCGGGTGAGCTTGGCTTTGACGCTTTCTCCTCCTCCGATATGGATGATTCTTCTTCCTGGAGATTTACGGGACATATGGCGAACCTTGAGTACTATTACGAGCAGGAGGGAACGGCCTGGACAGAGTGCCCGCCTACCATCTCCGGCAAGTATCTGGATAACTTCAAAAACCTGTATGACCTTTGCATCAACAACAGCCTGACAGATCCGAAGGAGCTGGCTACCGGCGGACATGATGCGGAGAACGAGTTCAAGACAGGGCAGGCGGCATTTTTCGTAAACGGTTCCTGGGAATATGAAGCGGTAAAGGCTGACGTGCCGAACGCAACGATGATTCCTTACTACTGCGGTGTTGCAGGCGAGGAAAAGGCAGGCTTAAACTGTGGTACAGAGAACTGCTGGGCAATCAACAGCAAAGCTTCCGCAGAGGACCAGCAGGCTACGATGGACTTCATGGTTTGGTGTGTGACAGATCCCGATGCTTCTCGCAAGCTGGTAGATACCTTCGGCGTTATGCCTTATAAGTCTGCGGCAGAGTCCACCAACGGATTCCTGGCAGCGGCTGACAAGTACACGGCTGACGGATGCTATGTCATGAACTGGGCAACCAACTTCCAGCCTAACGTAGATTCTTACCGCGCTACTCTGGTAAGTGCACTGAACCAGTACAACGCAGATCAGTCCGATGCAAACTGGGAGACGGTACGCACGGCATTTGTGGACGGCTGGGCAGCAGAATACAACGCTGTGAACAACTAATCAGGGATTATATCATATAGAAAAAGTGAATATGTCACTTATGCGGCGGGGCGGTCTTATCCGCCCCGCCTTTTCCGGGTATAAGCAGAGTCAGAAGACGGCTGGGACAAGATGCATGTTTACATGCAAGATTGTCGAAGACGGTTTCTGACGAGGCGCAGGACATCCGGGGGATGTCTGCTTTGCGCGGACCGGAGTGGAACGGAGACCGCGAATGAGAAATGCGAAGCATTTCGAGTCTGCTTATACTGCGAGCTCGTGCATTATCACAAAATAAATCAGGGGGTGATACCATGAAAAGCAAGAAAATAACCGCCACGAATTCTCTTCAAAAGGCGACAAAACGTTGGGGAGTTCTCTTTATGGGTCCTGTACTTATTGCATTTATCATTGGATTTGTCTGGCCTTTCATCCAGGGTATCTGGCTGTCCATGTGCCAGTTCCGTTTGATTTCAGACGCGAAGTTCATCGGCTTTGGCAACTACGTGAAGACTTTTCAGGATGCTTCTTTCCGTCATGCGTTCTGGTATACGGCAATGTTTGCTATCGTATCGCTTGTCATTATCAATGTGCTGGCGTTTATTGTGGCATACATTCTGACGCTGGGGATTAAGGGCAGCAACCTGTACCGTACCGTGTTCTTTATGCCGAACCTGATCGGCGGTATCGTACTGGGCTATATCTGGTCGATGATCTTTGACGGTATACTCGGCCGTTACCAGACTTCTATTCTGTTAGAGAGTAAGTACGGCTTCTGGGGACTGATTATTCTGATGTGCTGGCAGCAGATCGGTTATATGATGATCATCTATGTTGCGGGGCTGCAGAATGTGCCCGGGGATATTCTGGAGGCGGCCCGCATTGACGGCGCGACTTCCATGCAGACACTGTTTAAGGTGACGATTCCGAACGTGATGAGTTCCTTTACGATCTGTATGTTCCTTTCCCTGACAAACGGCTTCAAGCTGTTTGACCAGAACCTGGCTCTGACCGGCGGACAGCCGTTCATCATTCAGCCGGGCGGAACGACCATTAAGACGACAGAAATGCTTGCGCTCAATATTTACAATACATTCTACAGCTCCAACACGACTTCTCAGGGTGTGGCGCAGGCAAAGGCAGTGGTTTTCTTCATTCTGGTGGCGGGACTCGGTCTGCTCCAGTTGAGCTATACGCGTAAGAGGGAGGTGCAGCAGTAATGAATAAGAATACAATTTCTGCCGCGAACCGGCAAAAAACCATTCTTTCCGTGATATTGGCCGTAGTCAGCATTGTCTATGTACTTCCTGTGCTGGCAGTGGTAATTAACTCGTTTAAGCAGAATACATTTGTAAAAACAGATACTTTTGCACTTCCCACCGGGGAGATGAGCGCCGGATTCAGCAATTTTGTAAAAGGTATGACCTTCGGTAACTATCCCTTTGTAAAAAGCGTGCTGTACAGTGTCGAAATTACATTGGTTTCCACATTTTTGATTTTATTGTGTACCTCCATGGCGGCGTGGTATATCGCGAGAGTCAATTCCCTGTTCTGTAAGGCGGTTTACTTCCTGTGTGTATTCTCCATGGTGGTGCCCTTCCAGATGGTTATGTTCCCGCTGTCCAAAACGGCGGATAAGCTGCATCTGAACACGCCCCTGTCGATCTCGATCGTATATCTGGGCTTCGGCGCAGGGCTTGCCATCTTCATGTTTGTCGGATTTGTGAAGGCGATTCCGCTGGAGGTGGAGGAGGCTGCGTCCATTGACGGCTGCGGACCGGTGCGGATCTTCTTTCAGGTGGTTGTGCCGATGCTGAAGCCGACGATGATTTCCGTAGGTATTCTGGAGATCATGTGGGTGTGGAACGACTATCTGCTGCCTGTGCTGGTGCTTGATATCAATAAATACCGCACGATCCCCATTCATATCCAGTATCTGAAGGGGAGCTACGGGACGGTGGATCTGGGTGCAACGATGGCGCTTATCCTGATGAGCATTATTCCGGTTATCATTTTCTATCTGTCATGCCAGAAGTACATCATTAAGGGTGTGGCAGCCGGTGCAGTGAAAGGTTAATGCCAGTCAGAGTATGATCAGGGGTGAAAGCCCCTGATCATACTTGCTATTTTCGACAAGATGGAGTAAAATTTTTATAGAAATCGCTTTCCGAGAAGGGGCGGAACGGTTTTTTAAGAAAGGACATGTGGACGTTATGAGAAAAAGCGGTGTTTTGCTGCCTGTTTCTGCGATTCCGTCGAAGTATGGGATCGGTGCCTTTTCCAAAGAGGCGTATACCTTTGTTGATCTGTTAGAAGAAGCGGGGCAGTCCTATTGGCAGATTCTGCCGCTTGGCCCCACGGGCTATGGCGATTCGCCCTATCAGTCTTTCTCCACCTTTGCGGGCAATCCCTATTACATTGATCTGGAGTCGTTAGTTGAGGCGGGCTATCTGACAAAGAACGACTGTGAACAGTATGATTTCGGGGATGATGATGCTTATGTCGATTATGAAAAGATTTATCTGTCCCGGTTTAAGGTGTTAAAGACGGCATTTAACAACAGCCAGATCGAAAAAGATGAGGCTTATCAGGCTTTTGTGGAGGAGAATGCCTACTGGCTGAAGGATTATGCCCTCTATATGGCGGTAAAGAACGCCTTTGGTGGCAAAAGCTGGGCGGAATGGGATGAGGATATCAAGCTCCGCAAGCCGGAGGCTATGAAAAAGTATGCCGAAGAGTATGCGGAGGAAGTGGCCTTTTACCAGTTCCAGCAGTATCTTTTTGCAAAGCAGTGGTTTGCACTGAAGGAGTACGCAAATCAAAAGAAGATCGAAATCATCGGGGATATTCCCATTTATGTGGCTTTCGACAGCTCGGATACATGGGCAGGCCCGGAGCTTTTCCAACTGGATGAGACGCTGACGCCTGTGGCGGTGGCCGGCTGTCCGCCGGATGCTTTTTCCGCGACCGGGCAGCTTTGGGGAAATCCGCTTTACCGCTGGGATTATCATAAGGAGACGGATTACGAGTGGTGGATGAAGCGGATCGACTACTGCTATAAGCTTTATGATGTGGTGAGGATCGACCATTTCAGAGGCTTTGACGAATATTATTCCATTCCCTTTGGCGACGAGACAGCGGAGTTTGGGCATTGGGAAAAGGGGCCGGGCTATGATATCTTTAAGACCATGAAGGCGAAGCTTGGGAAAAAAGCGGTGATTGCGGAAGATCTTGGATTCCTGACCAAGTCAGTCATTAATCTTGTTAAAAAGACCGGCTATCCCGGTATGAAGATTCTGCAGTTTGCTTTCGATTCCAGAGAGGAGAGCGATTATCTCCCTCACAATTATGTGGCAAACAGCATTGTCTATACGGGAACCCATGACAATGATACGACCATTGGCTGGTATGAGAAGCTGAACCGCAGGGATAAGGCTTTTGCAAAGAGGTATTTGAATATAAAGACGAATAAAGATATCCAGTGGGAGTTTATCAGAGCGGCCATGGCCAGTGTATCCGATACCTGCGTGATTCCGATGCAGGATTATCTGGGGCTTGGCACGGAGGCGAGAACCAACATGCCCTCCACGCTGGGGACAAACTGGAAGTGGCGGATGCTGCCCGGACAGTTCACGAACGAGCTGGCGGCGCGGATTCTGGAAATGTCAAAGCTTTACGGCAGAGTGAGATAAAGGTATTTAAGACTCTGCAGAGTAACGGGATAATATGCGGCGGGGGATGCAGATGGCGGAAATTACGATAAAGGACATAGCAAAGGAATGCGGTGTGGGCGTCAGTACGGTCTCCCGGGCAATCAATAATCATCCGGATATCAACCCGGAAACAAAAAAGATGATTCTGGAAGTGATTGACCGGACGGGTTTTATTCCGAACAACAGCGCGAGAAACCTGAAGCGCACGGATGCCAAGTGCATTGCCGTGCTGGTAAAGGGAATCACCAATCCCTTTTTCAGTAGTATGATCCAGATCATAGAGGAGGAGACGCAGCGGAACAAATATGCGCTGGTGCTCCGGCATGTGGAGGCGCAGGAGGATGAGATTGACGTTGCGCTGGAACTGGAGAAGGAGAAAAGGCTGCGCGGAATCGTTTTTCTGGGCGGTAAGTTTGAACATTCCGAGGAAAAGATACGGAAGCTGAAGGTGCCGTTTATTTTCAGTACGATAGGGGTCAATGTGCCGGAACAGATGAATAAGATGGAATTTTCCAACATCGCGGTGGACGACAGGATGGAAAGTCAGAAGCTGACGGAGTATTTGCTTGGCCTGGGACACAGGAAAATCGCTCTGATTACGGAGCGTTCGGAAAGACCCATCGGACGTCTGAGAATGGAGGGATTTAGACGGGCTTACGCGGAGCACGGGCTGGATGTACCTGACGAGCTGATCTGCTATGTGCAGGAAGACATTGACCACTATTCTATGGAGAACGGGTATCTGACGGCGAAAAAGCTGCTGGAGTCCGGGAAGGAAGTGACGGCCATCTACGCGGTTGCTGACGCGCTGGCCATCGGCGCCTGCCGGGCAGTGCTGGAGGCCGGAAAAAGGATTCCTCAGGATATCTCAGTGGCCGGGTATGACGGCATTGAGATGGGAGAGTATTATAATCCGAAGCTGACGACAATCAAACAGCCGGTGGAGGAGATGGCGAAGAAGACCATCCGTCTGCTGCTGGATGTGATCGGTGAGCGCAGGGAGCACCAGCAGATCATCTTTCCGGCGGAACTTGTGGTGAGGGATTCTACCGGGCCCTGTCCAAAGTAAAGCAGGAGAGTCTGCTGGCGGGATGCGTCATAGTTTTTTACAGCTGAGATTGGAATTATGATAGGCGGGATCGTTTGTGACATCTTGACTAAACCAGTCAAGAAGGAGGAACGCTTCCGCTGTTTCTTTGTCCGGAAATTCCACTTCCGCGATGACCAGAGGTGCGAAGGGTGGTTCAAAAATGTCCAGCTCTACGCATAAACTAAGTTGGTCAATTGCATTTTCGGAAGCCGACATATATGTCGGATGGAATTGCGGATGATCGATGGGAATGACATACCGTTTTTTTGAGATGATATTTCCGTCTGCCTTTTCCCGCAGATGATAGTAGGACTCCTCGTTTAAGGGGAGATTGTACTCCTCCCTTGCGAGGAGTCCTTTTCCTTTGTAGGTCAGATAGAAGGCATCGTCGTCCCGGCGGATTCTGACAACCGGGTCAGTGTTGAGGTAGGCCTGCTCGATGATGTGGCAGGGGTAGGATTCCAGATTGACCGGCAGGGTCTTCACTGTGAATTTGCGTTCGATTTCCATGTATCGGGTTCCTTTCGGGTGGTGGTATAATTGGAAACGTTGTCTGCTAAAGACTGGCATTTACTTTTTGCAGTAACGCCTCCTGCAATACTTGTGAAAAATTAAGGCCAAGGGAAAGTGCCTCCTCGTTAAGCCATTCCGGGATTGTAAGTGTTTTTTTCACGGCTTTGGAGTTCGTGCGCTTTTGATAGGCAAGCATATCAAATTCAATGACTACGCAGCATTCACCTGCGGAGAGGGGAATTTCATATGGCTGCGAGGGGGCGGGTATTTCCTGCTTATCCCGTCTTCTGCTGGAAATGGCAAGACCGAGAGCATCAACAGCCATTTCATAAGCGTTTTGCATATCTTCTCCCTGTGTCATACATTCCGGCAAATCGGGAAAAGTGATCCAAAAACCGCCTTCCTCTGCAGCGTGGAAGACAGAGGGGTAGAATAATTTTTGCATACGCGCATCTCCTTTTGAATATGGTATTATTTTAGACCGGCTTGTTTTAAAATAGCCTGTTCGATGCCTTTTTTCAAATCTTTGGCATGGTGGGGAACGATTACAGTTTTTTGTGTGTGGCGGTTTTGCATTTTAACATGTGAGCCGTTCTGGCTTATTATATTAAAACCGTTTTTCTTCAGGTACTTAAGCATTTCAGAGGATGTCATTGGCATCTTGTGGAGTTCCTTTTCTTAAATGGCATTATAACACGTATAAACACGTGCGTCAATTGTTGCATTTACCTGGATTTTTTCGGCGAATTACCGTGACAGATATGACTTGGAACAGCCATACAGACCAAATGTAAATGATAAGTATACATTACATGGTATCAGATGGAATGTCAAGCGCTGTATAAAACAGACAACACCGCCAATAAAACATAAAGAGGAAGTCAAGGGGCAGGATGTATTATTGTGGCCAAACTGGGGATATGGTATAATTGCAACGTTATTAGCAATTGTAATCGGGATTGCAGTTCTATAGAGGGAGACGCTATGAAAGATATCGAAATTACGACAGAGAGATTAAGTTTAAAACCTTTGGGAAGCGCATATCTGGAAACGGTGAACGCCTACGCCATGGATTATGAAAATGCAAAATATATGTGCCGTCTCCCCAATGAGGATGTGGAGGAAACCGTAAAATTTCTGGCGGACGTAGAGGCGGAGTGGGCAAAGGAAAAGCCGGATTTTTTCGAGTTTGCCATGCTTTATCATAACGAGCACATCGGGGTAGTGGGTATATATTTTGAGAACGGAGTCGGAGAGCTTGGCTGGATCGTGAATAAGAAATACTGGAGAAACGGGTTTGCGTATGAGGCGGCGGATGCCCTTGTGACATATTTCCGGGATCATATGGGCACGACTCATTTTATTGCCCACTGTGATACGGAGAATGTGGCTTCGTATAAGGTGATGGAAAAGCTCGGCATGACCAGAACAGGCGAGTATGGCGGAAGGAGGAACCGGGCCGCATCGGAGGATAGCTTTGAGTATAGGTATGAGTTGATTTTCCAAATGAATCATAAAAATGAGGTGTAAAGTCTTATCGTAGTATAAGACTCTACACCTCGGTTTTGTGGTTACATTGCGTTTAGCTTTCTATTCCTTCATTTACCCGTGCTAAGTCGCGTTCCAGTTTCTTTTCCAATTTCTCATATTCTTTGTTACGCAGCATTTCCAGTTCGTCTTCAATGCGAATGCGTTCTTTTCTGAGTTCATCCTTATATTGCAGATCGGTTGGCATTTCATACATCCTTTCACCCTCCTTACAGACAGTTATGCATAAAGAACTTTTAACTGTATTTATTATAAAGGGATTTGACGGCGGTGTAAAGTCTTATTTGTTTGTCAAGGTACTGATAAACATACGATAAATCGTTTACTTGGAAACTCTCGGCGAATTGCCGTGACAGATATGGCTTGGAACAGCCATACAGACCAAATGTAAATGACAGATATACAGTAGCACGGCATCGGGTGCAATGTCAAGAGCATACAACTTTTCTTACAATTTTAATCGGTATGCTCATTAGGCAGAAAATGGGAAAAAGATATGGAAGGATCATTTGAATAGGGATATAATAAGGTAAAACGGAATCACTGATAAAGATAGAGTTTATTTACCGGGGAAACGAACAGGCATGAACCAGGATCTGACAAAAGGAAATGTGACAAAATCGCTGCTTACGTTTGCGGCGCCGATGATTTTAGGAAATCTGTTACAGCAGTGCTACAATATAGCGGACACTTGGGTGGTGGGAAAATTTGTAGGCGCGGATGCGCTGGCGGCGGTAGGTTCCTCCTATGCGCTGATGACTTTTTTAAACTCTCTGCTGATCGGACTCTGCATGGGCGGCGGCGCTGTTTTTTCCTATTATATAGGGAAGGGAGACAGGGAAAGGGTGCGGGTCTGCGCGCAGACGGCTTTTGTGATGATCGGTGTGCTGGCGGTGGCGCTTACAGCGTTTTCACAAGTATTGATGCATCCGATTCTTATGCTGCTTCGCACGCCCGCAGAGCTTTACGGGATGACAAGGGATTATCTGGCAGTTGTCTTTTGGGGGATTTTCTTTATTTTCCTATATAATTATTTCGCTTTTCTGCTGCGTGCGCTTGGAAATTCTGTCGCGCCGCTGTACTTTCTGGGAGCGGCCTCGGCGCTCAATATCGGACTGGATTTATTTTTTGTGCGCAGCCTGGGACGGGGACTTTCCGGCGCGGCGGAGGCCACGGTGATCGCGCAGGCAGTTTCCGGTCTGGGGCTTGGCGTTTACCTGTGGAAGAAGGAGCCGTACTTCCGGTTTTCACTGAAACGCTTTTGGCAGGAGGAGAAGCCGGTGGGAGAAATTTGCGGCTATTCTCTGATGACCGGGGTACAGCAGTCGGTGATGAATTTTGGCATTCTGATGGTGCAGAGTCTGGTCAACAGTTTCGGTCCTGCGGTGATGGCTGCTTTTGCGGCAACCGTCAAGATCGATACTTTTGCCTATATGCCGGCGCAGGAGTTCGGCAATGCCTACTCCATTTTTATTTCGCAGAATTTCGGCGCGGGAAAGAACGCGCGTGTGAAGCAGGGAACAGGGCGCGCAATGGCGGTTTCCGCCGGCTTCTGCGGGGTGATCTCGGTTCTGGTGTTTGCACTTGCAAGGTTTCTGATGCTGATTTTTGTGGATGCGGGGGAAACGGAGATCATAGAGATCGGTATGCAGTATCTGCGGATCGAGGGCGCTTTTTATATCGGAATCGGTATTCTGTTTTTGCTGTACGGGTATTTCCGGGCCGTGGGCAGGCCGGGTGTTTCCCTTGTGCTGACGGTGATTTCTCTGGGAACGCGGGTTGCGCTTGCTTATGCACTGGCTGCAGTTCCGAAGGTAGGCGTTCTCGGTATCTGGTGGGCGATTCCCATCGGCTGGGCGTTGGCGGATGTGACGGGCTTTGTGCTGATGCGGCGGAGCGGGGAACGTTATGAGAAAATTTAGGTGGGCGCGGCTGTAGACTGCATGTGAAAACAAGCGGGAAAAAACTTGTTGGCAGGACGCAGCAGTTTGCAGATGTATTAAGATAGAAATAAAACAGAAGGGGCGAAAGCTTCGGAATGGAGGAAGACATGAGCAAAATTGCAGTATTTTTTGGAACAGGCTATGAGGAGATCGAGGCGCTGACGGTAGTGGATATCCTGCGGCGCGCGGGGGAAGATACTACTATGGTGTCCATCACCGATGAGCGGCGCGTCACAAGCTCCCACGGTGTGGAAGTGACGATGGACAAGACGCTTTCGGAAGTGAATTTTGATGACACCGATGTGATCGTCCTGCCGGGCGGTATGCCGGGCACGAAGAATCTGGAGGCCTGCGAAGCGCTGATGGAGCAGGTGGACGCTTTCGTGAAGGCGGGCAAAACCGTGGCGGCTGTCTGTGCTGCGCCTTCGATTTTGGGGCACCGCGGTCATTTAAAAGGAAAGAAGGCATGTTCTTTCCCCGATTTTGAAAGTCACTTAGAGGGCGCGGATGTGAAGTGTGAACCGGCTGTCACGGACGGCAATATTATCACAGGACGCGGCATGGGCGCGGCGATTCCCTTCGGACTTGCCATTCTGGAAAAGCTGCAGGGGAAAGAAGCGGCTGAGGCGATGGCGGCGAAAATAGTGTACCGATAAAAAAGATTTCACAGTCGCCATATACAGAATTGCGAAAAATGTGATCCGGCCGAACTGGAAAAAAATACTATAATATTTTTATCTCATCCGAACATACTAACATCAAGATAAGCGGCAAACAAAGTGTGCTTTAAGCGGACAAAACCGACGGACAGGCGCACGGAGAATGCGCTTGTCTCAAATATAGATAAAGAATCAAAAGATTCAAAGTATTTCGGAGGTGAAAAGAAATGGCAAGTAACAAGACCAATAGAGTAGAAGTTCCTGAGGCAAAGGCAGCTATGGATCGTTTCAAAACTGAGGTTGCGTCTGAGCTGGGTGTAAACCTGAAAGAGGGTTACAACGGCGACCTGACTTCCAAGGAGGCCGGTTCTATCGGCGGTGAGATGGTTCGTAGAATGATCAAGAAGCAGGAAGAGCAGATGAAGTAACAAAAGGCAGGACGAAGGCGCCCCGTTTGTGAAGACACAGGCGGGGCGCCTTTGTGTGGGTGTGCGAATAAGCAGATTCGAGATGCTGCGCATCTCTCATTCGCGGTCTACGTTCCACTCCGGTCCGCGCAGGACAGACGTCCCCCGGACGTCTTGCGCCTCGTCATAAGCCGGCATAGACAGAATCACATGCGAGCATGCATTCTGTCTGTACCGTCTTCTGACTCTGCTTATTCGCGCAAAAATGTCTAGCATTTTAGAAAGCCCTGTGCTATAATGTTTGGGTGACTGTAGCTGGAAGCCCGCAGGGGCATTATGATAGATGAGAGAGAGCTGACAGAGGAATTGAAGGAGGAACCCATAACATGAGTTTACAGGTGGAAAAATTAGAGAAGAACATGGCGAAGCTGACGATCGAGACCGGCGTGGAGGAATTTGAGAAGGCTATCGAGAAGGCCTATCAGAAACAGAAGAAGCAGATCAGCATACCGGGCTTTCGTAAGGGCAAAGTGCCCCGCCAGATGGTAGAGAAGATGTACGGCAAAGAGGTCTTTTTTGAGGAGGCGGCGAATATCCTGATTCCCGATGCGTACGATAAGGCTCTGGACGAGTGCGAGGAGGAAATCGTTTCCTCTCCGCAGATCGAAGTGACCCAGATTGAGGCGGGCAAGCCTTTTGTCTTCACGGCTACGGTTGCGCTGAAGCCGGAGGTAAAGCTTGGCAAATACAAGGGTGTGAAGGTAGACAAGATTGATACGGCGGTGACCGATGAGGAGGTTGACGCGGAGCTTGAGAAGGAGCGGGAGAACAACGCCAGAAATATTACGGTGGAAGACCGTCCTGTGAAGGACGGCGATATGACCACGCTGGATTTTGAAGGCTTTGTGGACGGAGAGGCTTTTGACGGCGGAAAGGGAGAAAATTATCCCCTGACCATCGGCTCCGGCGCGTTCATTCCGGGCTTTGAGGAGCAGCTTGTAGGTGCGAAGATCGGTGAGGAGACGGAGGTGAAGGTTACCTTCCCCGAGGATTATCAGGCGGAGCATCTGCAGGGTAAGGAAGCAGTCTTTAAGTGTACCGTAAAAGAGATTAAAGAGAGAGAGCTTCCCGAATTAAACGACGAGTTTGCAAGCGATGTTTCCGAGTTTGAGACACTGGCGGAGTACCGCGAGGATGTGAAGAAAAATCTGGAAGAGCAGAAGATAAAGGATGCAAAGAGAGCGAAGGAAGATGCGGCGGTGAAGGCAGCGGTGGATGCTTCCGAGATGGAGATTCCCGATGCGATGTTAGAGACCCAGCAGAGGCAGATGGTGGATGAGTTTGCACAGCGTATCACCATGCAGGGGCTTTCCATGGAGCAGTATCTTCAGTTCACCGGCACGAATTACAAGCAGATGGTAGAGCAGGTGAAGCCGCAGGCGGAGGAGAGAATCCGCTCCAGACTTGTGCTTGAGGCTGTGGCGAAGGCGGAGAAGCTGGAGCCTACCGAGGAAGAATACGAGGATGAGTTAAAGACTATGGCTGAAGTCTACCAGATGGAAGTGGATAAGGTCAGGGATCTTATGGGAGAGCGTGAGAAGAAGGGCATTATGCAGGATCTGGCGGTCAGAAAGGCGGCTGAATTCATTGCGGAGAATGCCAAGGAGAGCAAGGCTAAAAAAGCGGATTGATTAACGGAGGTGTAATACATGGCTTTAATACCTTATGTCATTGAGCAGACATCCAAGGGAGAACGTTCTTATGATATTTATTCCAGACTTTTGAAAGAGAGAATCATCTTTCTGGGCGAGGAAGTAAACGATGCGAGTGCAAGCGTGATTGTGGCGCAGCTTCTTTTTCTGGAGTCTGAGGACCCGGAGAAGGATATCAACCTTTACATTAACAGCCCCGGCGGCGTAATTACCGCGGGAATGGCAATTTACGATACGATGCAGTTTATCAAATGCGATGTGTCTACCGTATGTATCGGTATGGCGGCCAGCATGGGTGCATTTCTTCTGGCGGGCGGCACGAAGGGCAAGAGACTGGCTCTTCCGAACGCGGAGATTATGATCCACCAGCCGGCGGGCGGTGCGCAGGGGCAGGCTACCGAGATTGAGATCACGGCTAAGCATATCCTTGCAACGAAGGAAAAGATGGCCAGAATCATGGCGGAGAATACGGGTCAGGATTTTGAAGTGATTATGGCGGACACGGAGAGAGATAACTGGAAGAGCGCGGAGGAAGCGCTTGCCTATGGATTGATTGACCGCATTATCACCAGTCATGCCAGCACTGAGGGGCAGTCATAGGAAGTCTGTTTTGATGCGGGAAAAAATGGTGTGTGAAATGACACGCCGGAATGAGGATTAAGATGGCAGGAAAGATTTCTGAGGAAAAAGTAAGATGCTCTTTTTGTAATAAGACGCAGGATCAGGTCAAGAAAATGATTGCCGGTCCCAGCGGCGTCTATATCTGTGATGAATGTGTAGATATCTGCGCGGACATCATAGAGGAGGAATATGAGGATGAGCCGGAAGTGGAGGAGATGGAGATCAACCTCCTAAAGCCGGTGGAGATCAAGAGCTTTCTCGACGAGTATGTGATCGGTCAGGAAGAGGCAAAAAAGGTGATGGCGGTTTCCGTCTACAATCACTATAAGAGAGTGATGGCGCCCAAGGACGATGACGACGAGGTGGAACTGCAGAAGAGCAATATCATTATGGTCGGGCCCACCGGTTCCGGTAAGACTTATCTGGCGCAGACGCTGGCGAAGATCATTAATGTGCCCTTTGCGATTGCAGATGCTACGACTCTCACGGAGGCCGGTTATGTGGGTGAGGATGTGGAGAACATTCTGCTCAAGCTGATTCAGGCGGCGGATTACGATATCGACCGGGCGCAGTACGGCATTATTTATATCGACGAGATTGACAAGATTACAAAAAAGGGAGAAAACGTGTCCATTACCAGGGATGTATCGGGCGAGGGCGTCCAGCAGGCGCTTCTCAAGATCATCGAGGGAACGGTTGCCAGCGTGCCGCCGCAGGGTGGCAGAAAGCATCCGCATCAGGAGCTTTTGCAGATCGACACGTCAAACATTCTCTTTATCTGTGGAGGCGCCTTTGACGGACTGGATAAGATTGTCGAGGAGCGTCTGGATCGTCATTCTATCGGCTTTAACGCACAGGTGGCGGAGAAGAGCGGCAAGGAGATCGGAGCAATTTTGAAGGAAGTAACGCCGCAGGATCTCATGAAGTTCGGGCTGATCCCTGAGTTTATCGGCCGCGTGCCGGTGACGGTAGCGCTGGACGGGCTGGATCAGGAAGCGCTGATCCGCATACTGAAAGAGCCGAAGAATGCGCTGATCAAGCAGTACAAGAAGCTCTTTGCGTTCGACGAGGTGAAGCTTTCCGTGGAGGACGATGCGGTGGTTGAAATCGCAAAGCTTGCCCATGAAAGAAAGACTGGCGCGAGAGGGCTGCGGTCTATCGTGGAGAAAGTTATGATGGATGTGATGTATGAGATTCCATCGGATGACAGCATTGCGGAATGTATTCTGACGAAAAAGGCGGTGAACGGCGAGGAGAAACCGCGTCTCAGATACCGGGACAGATTATTACAGGCAAAATAGCAAATCGAGTGCTGAAGCACTCGATTTCTTGCAATCAGAGGGATGATTTTATGGATAACTGGAATCAGCTGGAGAACGGCAAGGGAAACACGGATGCGATTTCCCTCCTGCAGGAGGGGACGCTGCCTGCGGTGACTCTCAGGGGGCTTACGATTCTGCCGGGAATGGTGATTCATTTTGATCTCAGCCGGGAGATGTCCATGGCTTCCGTGGAGCAGGCGATGCTGGGAGACCAGAGGCTGTTGGTAGTCAGCCAGAAAGATCCGGGTAAAGAAAATCCCGGGATGGATGATGTTTATGATGTGGGAACCGTTACATTGATCAGACAGGTCAGTAAACTTCCCGAGCATGTTTTGCGCGTGTTGGTGGAAGGCGTTTCCAGAGCGCGCATTTGTGGACTTTCTGAGACTGCGAACGGAATAGTGACGCGAGTGTCATATGAAAGGGACGACAGAACGGATATCGACGAGATATCGGAAGAAGCAATGACCAGAACGGTCAAAGAAGCGCTGGAAGCATACGGCGCCTGCTTTCCCAAGGTGGGGAAGGCGGTGCAGGATCAGATAGAAGAGGGAATGGAGCTGGGAAAGCTTTTAGACAGCATTACCATCAACATGCCGCTCTCGGTGGCTGATAAGCAGAAGATTCTGAGCGCCATCTCGGTGCGGGAACGGTTTTCGATTCTGACGGGAATACTCACCCGGGAAGTGGAAGTCATCCGTATTAAGAATGATCTGGCGAAGGATATCAGACAGCGGATTGATAAGAACCAGCGGGACTATATTCTGCGGGAGCAGCTTCACTATATAAAGGAAGAGCTGGGAGAAAATAACACGGACTCCGATGTGGAGCAGTTTCTGGCGGAGGCGGAGAAGCTGAAGGCGAAGCCGGAGGTTAAAGAGAAAATCCGCAAGGAGATCAGACGATATAAAAATGTGGCGGGCAGCGGCTCGGAGAGCGCGGTGGAACGCGCCTATATCGAAACCCTTCTGGAGCTTCCATGGGATAAGGCGTCCAAGGACAGCAGGGATCTGGAGGGAGCGGAAAAAATTTTAAACGACCAGCATTATGGTCTGGAAAAGGTGAAGGAGCGGATGTTGGAATTTCTCGCGGTGCGGATGCTGACCGGCAAAGCGGGGAGCCAGATTATCTGTCTGGTGGGGCCTCCCGGTACGGGAAAGACCTCTGTGGCAAGGAGTGTGGCGGATGCCCTTAAGAGGAAGTACGTGAGGATATGTCTCGGCGGCGTGCGCGATGAGGCGGAGATCAGGGGCCACCGAAAAACCTATGTGGGAGCCATGCCGGGGCGTGTTGTGGCGGCGGTTAAGCAGGCGGGCGTCAAAAATCCACTGCTGCTTTTAGACGAGATCGACAAGCTGGGAAGCGATTATAAGGGAGATCCGGCATCCGCGCTTCTGGAAGTGCTTGACGGAGAACAGAACCATGCGTTCCGGGATCACTATGTGGAAATTCCCATCGACTTGTCGGAGGTGCTTTTTATTGCGACGGCAAACAGCCGTGACGGCATTCCACGTCCGCTTCTCGACCGCATGGAGATCATAGAAGTAAACAGCTACACCGCCAATGAAAAGTTCCATATCGCCAGAGAGCATCTGGTAGCGAAGGCGTTTCAAAAGAACGGGATCAGGAAGGGGGAGATTGCCTTTTCCGACGAGGCGATCCGCGATATCGTGCGGTTTTATACGAGAGAGGCCGGGGTGAGAGGTCTGGAGCGCCAGATCGGCGCGATCTGCCGGAAAGAGGCAAGAGCTATCTTCGACCGCCGGAAGCAGAAATTGACCGAAGAGGTTCATGTCACGCCTGAAAAGCTGGAATATTATTTGGGAAAACCGAAGTACAGGCAGGACAAGATCAACGGGAAGCCGGAGGTCGGTATTGTCAGAGGGCTGGCATGGACCAGCGTGGGAGGCGACACCCTCCAGATCGAGGTTAACGTGATGCCCGGAGAGGGAAAAATTGACTTGACCGGTCAGATGGGCGACGTGATGAAGGAGTCCGCACGGACGGCGTTAAGCTATGTGCGTTCTGTCAGCGGGAAGTATAAGGTAGCGGAGAACTTCTATAAAAAGAAAGATTTTCATATCCATATTCCTGAGGGGGCAGTGCCGAAGGACGGCCCGTCCGCAGGAATCACCATGGCGACAGCGCTTTTGTCGGCAGTGACACATACGCCCGTGCGGGCGGATCTGGCAATGACCGGAGAAGTCACTTTGCGGGGGCGGGTGCTGCCCATTGGCGGATTGAAGGAAAAAATACTGGCGGCAAAGATGGCGGAGGTAAAAACCGTTCTTGTGCCGAAAGAAAACGAGAAGGATATCGAGGAGATTGCAGCGGAGATTAAGGAAGGGCTGGAGATCGTCTTTGTGGAGACGATGGAGGAAGTGGCTGACTGTGCCCTGCTGCAGAAGGATTGAGAATGGTGAAGCGTCACGGCGCAGACCGGATATCATGTGGTGTCCGGAGTGAGCTGCGGTGCGGAATGTTTGGAAACGGAGCGGGATATGGTTATCAAAAACGTAAATTTAGAGACGGTGTGCGGCGTTACCAGCAAACTTCCCGAAAATGTTCTGCCGGAGTTTGCCTTTGCCGGAAAGAGCAACGTGGGTAAGTCATCCCTGATTAACGGTCTGATGAACCGCAAGTCGCTGGCACGCACCAGCTCCTCGCCGGGAAAGACGCAGACCATCAATTACTATAATATAAATAATGAGATGTATTTTGTGGATCTGCCCGGTTACGGCTACGCCACTGCCAATGAAAAGGTAAAGGCGACGTGGGGGAAGATGATTGAGGACTATCTGCATCAGTCAAAGCAGATCCGTGCCGTGTTTCTTCTGGTGGATATCAGACATGCGCCCTCGGAGAATGACAGGATTATGTACGACTGGATTTTGGACCGGGGGTATCAGCCGGTTATTATTGCCACAAAGCTGGATAAGATTAAGAGAAGCCAGGTGGCAAAACAGGTGAAGCTCATTTGCGACACGCTTGACGTTGTAGAGGACACGATTGTCATACCCTATTCCGCACTCAGTAAACAGGGAAGGGAAGAGATCTACGAGTTGTTGGACGGGATGGCAGGAGACACTTCAGAGGAGAGTCTATGAGAAGAGCTTTAAAAATTTATCTGAAAGTAAGCATGAACCTGTTTACTGCACTTGCAGCAGTGCTTTTGTGTATTTTTGTTCTTCCCAGATGCATTTGGTTTTTTATGCCCTTTATTCTGGGCTGGCTTATTTCGCTGATTGCGTCTCCCGTGGTGCGTTTTTTTGAGGAGAAGCTGAAGGTGAGGAGAAAAGCCATGACGGCCGTGGTGATTGTGGCCGTACTGGCAGTGGTGGTGCTTCTGGTTTATCTGCTGATTGGCAAGCTGATCAAAGAGGGCGTCAACTTTATCAATGAGCTGCCAGATATCTGGAATGTCATTCTGGCGGAGTTTAACAAAGTGGGGGCAAACCTGCAGGGCGTCTATAACAGGATGCCTGCGGATATGCAGGCTACGATTGATGATATAATTCTGGAAATGGGGAATTATATGAGTAGTATCATGGGAAAAATAGAGCTGCCATCCTTTGCGGCGGTGGGAAATGCGGCGAAGCAGATCCCGGATATTTTTCTCGGTGTGGTGATGTGTCTGCTTTCAGCTTACTTTTTTGTGGCGGATAAGGGATATATGGCGGCTGCGGCGGAAAAGTTTATACCGGCTTCGGTGCGGTATCATCTGGATCTGATCCGCAGAAGTTTCCGTAATGCGGTAGGGGGATATTTCCGGGCGCAGTTTAAGATTGAGTGCTGGATTTACATCCTGCTGGTGATCGGACTGATGATTCTGGGAGTGGATTACGCTTTTCTGGTCGCTTTCGGCATCGCTGTTCTGGATTTCCTTCCGGTATTCGGTACGGGTACGGTGATGGTTCCCTGGGCGATTATAGAACTGCTGTCGGAAAATTACAGGATGATGTTTGGGCTGATTGCCATCTGGCTGGTCGGCCAGCTTGTGCGGCAGGTGATCCAGCCGAAGATTGTGGGCGATTCCATCGGGATGGACGCCATACCGACTCTGTTTTTGCTTTATATCGGCTACCGCGTGGCGGGCGTGCTGGGAATGATTCTGGCAGTGCCTATCGGCATTATTGTTGTTAACCTTTACGAGGAAGGCGCCTTTGACACGACCAGACAGAGCCTGCGGATTCTGGTGGCGGGCTTTAACCATTTCCGTAAGATCCGTCCCGACGATATGGCCGTTGTGGAGGAATACGAGAGGGAGACAAAGGATATCTACAGACAGGAGACAAAGGAGGAGAAGGCGGCTAAGGAGCAGTTCTATGAAGCCTCCCAGATTAAGCTGGAGGAGCCGTTGATTATCAAAAAGCTTAAGGATAAGAAAAATCATAAGTAGGCAGCGGGGAGAACGCGAGTGCAAAAAAGAAACTGGTGGAAACTCTTTTTTGCTATCTACATTTTAGTTGTCATAAAGGTTATTATCTTCAAATATCCCTACGAGGAGCTTATGAAGATTGCGGCTTCGTGGCGCAGGGGCGTCATATTTGAGGGATTGGGGACGGCGAATTTTAAGCTCTTTAAAACAATAAAAATGTATATAGAGTATTCTTATAAACTGAACAGCGTGGAGAATCTGGCGGGCAATGTGCTGGTGTTTGTGCCCCTGGGATTTCTCTTTCCTTTTGTTGCGAAGGATGGAGAGCGGTTTTTTGTGATGCTCTTGAATGCCTTTGTGTTTGTTCTGGGGATTGAGGTGTTTCAGCTTTTCAGCGCTTTTGGCGCTTTTGATGTGGATGATATTCTGTTAAATTGTGTCGGTGCATCTCTCGGCTTTGGCATTTACCGTCTGATGCGGTTTTGGAGAGAGAAGAGAAAGGAGCTTGGCGATGGAAGGGTTACTGAAAAAGATTAAGACGAATGTGGTGGTTTCCTCCGCACTGTGCGTGATTCTGGGTCTGGTGCTTGTGTTTAGGCCGGGACTGTCCATGCGGATTGTCTGCACGGCTGTCGGTGTGGTGTTGATATTATCCGGCGTTATGCGGATGATCGATTACTTTACCGCAAGGGACGGCAGTCTGTATTCGCAGGCAAACCTGATTTTCGGTATCGTATTGGCGGTAGTGGGCGTCTGGATCGTGATGAAACCGGATAAAGTGATGGCAATTATTCCGATTATTGTCGGTATTGTTATTGCGATACATGGTTTACATAATTTACAGCAGGCAGCAGAACTCTGGCGGGATAAGTATGACAGATGGTGGGTTGCCCTCATTTTGGGTGTGCTAACGGTGGGATTCGGCGTGCTGCTGGTGTGCAGACCCTTCGCCGCTATAGATACGGTGGTTATGCTGATCGGCTTTTTCCTGATTTATGACGGGCTTTCCAATGTATGGATTGTTTCAAGGATCTATAAGAACGCTAAGATGTTCAAGCAGGAGATGACGGCGGTGGATGTGGAGATTGTGGACCGGGAGAGGTGACGGCTCTGGTGAATTACGATACGCGGCATTGATTTTGGAATATTTACCCTGCCATCTGCTGTGAATTTTGTAAATTCGGGCTTGTATATTTCGGCAGGAAGTTTTATGATAAATCTTAGGAAACGGGAGTGATCCCGGATGGGTAGCAACAAAGATTTGTATCGGTAAAGAGGGAATGAAGTATGACAATCGGAGCAATCAGTTTTCAACCTTATGTGTATAATGTAAACGCCATCGGTCCGGCCAGCATGAATAAGCTGTCCAGAATTTCGGATAATGTGCTGGATAAAAAGACGGATTTCAGCGGGCTTGTGGAGAATGAGAATCCGCTGAAACAGGGACAGACCCTGAATTTTCAGGATATGCTGGAGATGCAGATGCAGCGCGGGAGAAGTGCCGCTGCGAGAATAATGAAACCGGCGGAGGAAATGCAGGAGTCGGCAGGGACAGCGCAGGAGACCGGGCAGACGGAGAATGCGGCGGTGAAATTTGGCAGAGAGCCGGCGGCGGATGCGGTACAGCCTGAAAAGGAGGCGGCTTCCGGGAATGCGCAGATGAATGTGCAGGCGGCATTTGACGGAAGCGGCGCGGGGAACGGCGTCAGCAATTTCCGTATGCAGCAGGCCATCAGCGCATATGAGATGTTTATGACAGCGTAGCGGGATTCCGGGAATGAAATGCTCCCGCCGCGCGTCGGACAGGAGGAGAAATCTTTCCTGCCTGATTGAAAATATAGAAAAGGCAACCCCCATCTGTCAGACAGTTGGGGGTTTTCCTACCCGGTTTGAAAATACCGGTTTATGTTAAAGCCATTTTTTTGACGGTGCTGATGCCGTTGCTCACGGCAGGAATCAGAAGGATCACCATGGTGATCGCTCCCTCCGCAAAGATATAAATGCCGTTATACACAAGGGAGTAGGGCAGCACAGGCCAGCCCTCCCAGGCATATTCTGCGAAAAAAATCCAGCCCGAGAGCACTGCGAATACATATCTGCCCAGAATACCCACCAGATAGCCCTTGAGCAGCCCTTTCTTTGCGGTTGAGAACAGACCTGACAGACCGAGTGCGCCGAAGGCCAGAAAATAGTCCATCACAAGCTGCATGGGGAAAAGGACATAGGGATCCACCAGAAGCTGCAGGACGCCATAGGCGACACCGGTCAACAGTCCTGCGCCCAAGCCGAAGAAATAGCCTGGAAGGCAGATGACGAGCATGGAAAACAGCGTTGCGGAACCGCCCCATGGGAAATCAATGATTTTGATTTCTGAAAGTATGGTGCCCAGCGCAATCGACATGGCGCAGAAGACGAGCTGCTTGACTGTCAGCTTGCCGCCTTTTTTGGCAGTTTCTTTGTTCTCCTGATTCTGCGCTGCCGCATACCGTCTTGCGAATACTACGGCGCAGACAAGCAGAGCCGCCAGAGCAACGGACAGCAGCACATTGCCCAGGGTGGTGGGGACATAAGTGGCTGCCCCCCAGTCATCGACAACAACATTGTAGAACATAAAAAATCCTCCTTTGTCTTGGAATAAGCAAGGAGGGGAGAATGGTAAGTACGGCGTGGCACAAAAATACTGTGACAGGCAGTAGTTACAAGTGCTTCCCTACGACGGTATTAGCCGCATCAGGTGATGAGGGTTAGAGTCCCGGTGTATCTGTATACGCGGGCTCAATCTCAGCAAAAGCTCCCCTAGCAAGTTATTCGGTTATGCGGCTTATACCGCGGCGGATGAAATCCGCTTTCTTAACTATAGGGGTATGCGGGGGAAATGTCAAGGGAATTTTATGGGAGGAGAAGTATATGTCGGAAAAAAGCAATACCGGGCGGCAGACGTCCTTTCAAAAGGCATGGGATGTGCTGCTTCCTTATCTGTTATATTATCTGGCCTATAATGTCGCTTATCTGATTCTGGCTTTTTTGTATCAGACGACGGTGCAGAGCTTTGGCGGTGTGTACGGACAGTTTATGGATACACACGCTGCCACCGTCGCGGGCGCGATGAGCGGGCTGTGTATGCTTGTGGGCATCTTTCCACTTGTGCCGATGCTAAAAGAGGAACTGCGGAGGCGGGGAGAGACGTTTGGTTTCGTGAGGACGAAAGCGGCGCACGATACAGAGGCTGTCACTGCAGCAGGCAAACGGTGCATGCCGGGAAGGACGGCGGCTCTTACGGTCCTTCTGGCTCTCAGCGCTTCTCTGGGACTCAATGCCCTGCTGACGCTGACCGGCTTTGCGGACAGTTCGCAGACTTACCAGGAGGTGGCGGACAGGCAGTATGGCGTGGCCTTCGCGGTGGGTCTGGCGCTCTATGGCCTTCTGTCTCCGCTGGCTGAGGAAGTGGTGTTCCGCGGCGTGATTTATAACCGTCTGCGCCGCCTGTATAACCCGGCAGTAGGAATTGCTGTGTCCGGGCTTTTCTTTGGCGCCTTTCACGGCAATCTGGTGCAGGGCGTTTACGGGGCGTGTCTGGGAATGCTGATGGCGTATCTGTATGAGAGAAGCGGAAGGTTTCTGATTCCTCTGCTCTTTCATGCCGTGGCGAATCTGGCGGTGTATACCACGGCCCGTTTTGCAGGCGTACAGGAGATTCTGTTTACCCCGGCAGGGTGTGCGGTTCTGCTGGGGGTTTCGGCGGGCTGTGTCTGGGTGGAGCGGATTGGGAACAGGGATTCAGAATAGATAGAAGAATATACTTGCAAAATAAGTCGGTTCCGTTTTATAATAAATAACATATTGGCGGATGGTCAATCTGTCATAAGGGAATCCTTTCTGAAAAGGATTTCTGTCTTAAGATTCTTTCCGGCTGTCGGAAACAATCCCTTACTTGAAAACGGACTGGATCAGAGAAAGGCCGTATTCCTCTTGTATTCAGTCTAAAAAAACTGTATAATGGAGGAAAATCTATGGTAAAACGAAATGTTAAGAAGTGGTTCAGACACGGTAACTGGTGGAGAAGGCTTAAAAATAACCGAAAATACAGGGATGTGCTTTTTAGACGGCTTTTCCGGGATAAAAAGGATCTTCTTGATCTCTATAACGCCTTAAACGGTAGTACATACCAAAACCCCGAGGAACTTGAAGTGGTCACGATGGAGGACGTGATCTTTATGAAAATGAAGAACGATTTGTCCTTTATCATCGGAAATACAATAAACCTTTATGAACATCAGAGCACTTGGAACCCAAATATGCCCCTGAGAGGACTTCTTTACTTTGCCCAGCAGTTTGAGGGACTGCTGGCCTCACGGGAGGATGATATTTACGGTATGAGCCGGGTCAGTCTGCCAACGCCCGTATACATTGTCTTTTATAACGGCAGCAGGATGCAGACTGACAATCTGATGCTTTACTTGTCAGATTCCTTTTCCGGCGGGAGGGGAAGCGGTTGCCTGGAATGCACCTGTGAAGTATTAAACATCAACCGCGGCTACAATCAGGCGCTTATGGAAAAGTGCCACAGACTATGGGAGTATTCGGAATTTTCCTCAGAGATAGAGGAGAACATAAAAAAGGGAATGCGCCGGGAGGAAGCCGTTCACACGGCCATCGACACCTGTATCGGGAAAGGGATACTTGAGGATATCCTGTTAAAGCAAAAAGCGGAGGTGCTGCATATGATTTTGACGGAATATGATGAGAAAAAGCATTTTAGGACGCTCTATCGCGAGGGAATGGAGAGAGGCAGGGAAGAAGGCAGAGAGGAACTCCTCCGGGAGCTGGTCAAAAAGAAATGGGATAAAGGCAAGACCCTTCCAGAGATTGCGGAGGATCTGGAAGTGGAGATTGAGGCAATCCAGACAATGATTGAAAACCCCAAATCCGGCATCTCCGGTTAAAGAAAAAGTTCCGCCTTGTCGGAAACCGGAATTAAGAACGATAATGCGAAGAGAAGATAACGGGAAGAAGACAGGGATTCCATGAACATTATAGACAAAGACATAGACGGCGGCAAAGCCTTTGACTGGGGAAGAACCTCAGCCGATTATGCCAGATTCCGGGATATTTATCCGCAGGAGTTTTACGACAGGATAATCGGACGAAATCTGTGTGTGGAGGGGCAGAACGTTCTTGATCTGGGGACGGGGACAGGTGTGCTGCCCAGAAACATGTACCGTCATGGGGCAAAATGGACGGGGACAGACATTTCGGAAGAGCAGATCGCGCAGGCGCGGATTCTGTCAGAGGGCATGGACATTACCTATTATGCGGCGCCTGCGGAGAGGATTGATTTTTCGGACAATGCCTTCGACGTCGTCACGGCCTGTCAGTGCTTCTGGTATTTCAACCACAAAAAGCTTGCCCTGCAGTATAATCCGGCGTGGAGCGGCGCGGGAGAGACGATGCATCCGATTGTTGTCCCGGAAATTTACCGGGAGAGTTTCGAGCTGACTTACCATGAGGAGTATTTTTTGCAGGTGCCGTTCACCCGGGAAAGCTGGCACGGCAGAATGAAAACCTGCCGGGGAATCGGCGCGTCCCTGTCGGAGGAGGACATTTTATCCTGGGAGCAGGAACATATCAGTCTGCTTTCCGAGATTGCCCCGGAGGAGTTTACGATTCTGCACTATGGGGCGATGGCGGAGCTTACGGCCTATGGCCATCAGGCTGGCTGAATTTCCATCACAGAGCAGACGGTCAGCTTTTCTTATTTTGCTTTTTTCGTCTGCCGCATACTTTTCAGAATCAGAAGAGAAAGTATCAGTACCAGCGGAAAAACGCATCCCACAAGCATTCCTTTTCTCAGATCGTTCCCAGCGTTCTGTGTGATATTGCCTACCAGACTGGGTCCGAATGCGCCGCCCAGATCGCCCGCCATGGCCAGCAGGCCAAACATGGCGGTGCCGCCTTCGGGGAGCCGCCCGGAGCAGATACTGATGGTACCGGGCCACATGATGCCCACGGAAAAACCGCACATGATACAGCCGATCAGTCCGATTACCGGGTTGTTTGAAATGGATGCCGCTATGTAACAGCTCAGACACAGGACGCCCGATCCCATCATAAATCTCATCAAATCCAGTCTGTCGCCGTATTTCCCGAAGATTACACGGCTGATGCCCATGGTTATGGCGAACATGCAGGGGCCGGCCAGATCACCCATCGCTTTTGTAAAACCGAGCGCCGATTCTGTATAGGCGGAGGCCCACTGCGCCATAGAAAGCTCGGAAGCGCCCGCGCATACCATGAGGACAATGGCTATCCAGAACAATGGAACCCGGAGCAGACTGCTTATCTTCATACCTTTGCCGTCGTCTGTCGTATGCTCGATCGGACAGGTTGCAAAGTTGTAGATATTATAAAGCGGAACGACAGCCCAGATGCAGGCAAGCCATTTCCAGCCGGCGGTGCCGAAGACGGCGAAAAAGACGGTGGATAAGAGAATTACGCCCACCGAGCCCCAGCAGTAAAAGGAGTGCAGCAGGCTCATCACCGCTTCCTTGTGGTCGAAAGGACAGGCCTCCACAATGGGACTGCACAGTACCTCGATCAAACCGCTTCCGATGGCATAGACAATGACGCTTGCGATGATCCCGGTCAGCGGATTGGGCAGGAGGTCGGGCAGGAAGGCAAGCCCGATCAGTCCTGCCGCGGCGCATAATTCCGAGGCAACGACGCACTTGCGGTATCCGATCCTGTCTGCGAAATAGGAACACAGAATATCCACGATCAGCTGGGTCAGGAAAAATACGGTGGAAATAAGTGCGATCTGCCCCAAAGGAATCTGATAATCATTGTGGAATTTCAGGAAAAGCAGGGGCGCAAAGTTTGCGCAGATGGCCTGTGTGATGAAGCCCAGATAGCAGGCGGTCAGTGTTTTTCTATAATTTTTGGACATGTTGACATTGGCTCCTTTCTGTAATAAATTGCATTATATAGTAAGACGATGCGGATATCAATAAAATATATCCCAATATTATTACACAATATCACAAAGGGAACGGCGGCCTATGAAAATAAATGAGGGATATGGCAAAATTGTAACCGATGAATCATTGAGGGAGACCATTCCCCATGGAAGCGAAGAGTATCCGTTCCGGTATTATCTGGAGGATATCTGGCAGTTTGATTTCCACTGTATAGACTGGCACTGGCATCCTGAAGTGGAATTTGTGCTGATTGAAAAGGGAACGATGGAGCTTCTTGTCGGAAGTGAAAGATATACTTTGGGAGCTGGAACGGGTATCTTTATCAATTCCCAGGTGATCCATCGGTTTGAGGCGGCGGAAAGTGTTATTATTCCGAATATGGTGTTTTTGCCCTCCCTGCTGTCGTCGGAAGACAGCCTGATCTACCGGGACTATATACGGCCGGTTCTGGATGGGGCAGAGTGTCTGATTTTTTCTGCCGATGATCCGGGACAAAGGATGATATTGGACACAATGGCGGCTGTGTTTGCCGTGCAGGAAACGGAGAAAGACTGTGAGATCAAAACGGTGGAGCTGCTTCTTAAGTTGTGGCGCATGGTCTATGAAAATACGGATCTTACGGAAAAGACTTCCGGGCCGCAGTCATCGGTGAGAACGCAGGCGCAGCTCCAGATTATGCTGCAGTATATCCATAAAAATTATCCGTATCAGATTTCGCTGGACGATATTGCAGAGACGGTGGCTCTCAGTAAAAGCAGTGTGCTGGGGATTTTTCATAAAAATATTCACACTTCGCCCATCCACTATCTGGTGGATTACAGGCTGAAACGCGCGGCAAAGCTTCTTGTCACAACGCAGAGCAGCGTCTCGGCAATAGCCCGGGATTCCGGGTTTGAAAATGTCGGCTATTTTTGCCGCAAATTCAAAGAAGTGTTTCGGGTGACGCCCGGTGAATACAGAAAGCGGGAAGGAGGAAAGGAAAACAGATGAGAGAAGACAGGATACTGGAAACGCAAAGATTATATCTGAGGGAAATGACGCAGGCTGATTTTCCTTCGCTGTGCAAGATTCTACAGGATGAAGAGACCATGTACGCTTATGAAGGGGCGTTCACCGATCAGGAGGCGCAGGAATGGCTTGACAGACAGCTTGCACGGTATCAGAAGTGGGGATTTGGCTTATGGGCGGTCATCTTAAAAGAAACAGAGGAGATGATCGGCCAATGCGGGCTCACCATGCAGCCGTGGAAGGATGAGGAGATACTTGAAGTAGGCTATCTGTTTGAACGGTCACACTGGCATAGGGGGTATGCGACGGAAGCGGCAAAAGCATGTAAGCAGTACGCCTTTGACACGTTACAGGCGGACGAGGTGTATTCCATCATCCGGGACACCAATACGGCGTCCCGGAATGTGGCTCTCAGAAACGGGATGACGGTAGTCGACACCTGGACGAAACAGTATCGGGGTGTGGATATGCCACATGTTTGCTACAAATGTAAACGACCGGTTGACACGATTTCCTGAAAGAGTGCTCCCGCTGTTTTATCCTATTTCTTAAGCCGGAGGCCGTCTTTGAAGGCTTCTCCCACTCTTTCCGTTACTTTATAGTAACCGTGTGTATATGGGTCGAAAGCGATTGCGTTCACCAGAGACATATCTACTTTATCGCCGGACATGACGCTTTCGTCCGCTGTGACATTGACGACTTTTCCGATTACGCCGCAGCCATATTTGCTGTTCTGGTATTCGACAAACTCACATTCCAGACAGAGCGGAAATTCATTGATGACCGGCGCATCCACGCTCTCGGCTTTGCCTGCAGTGAGGCCGCTTGTGCTCAGCTTATCGGGGACTCTGTTGCCGGATTCCACGCCAAAGTAGTCTGCCTCTACGACGTGAGCGGCGTCGGCAATACTTACCGTAAAAGCGCCTCTTGCCTTGATATTCTGTACGGTTTTGTGTGTTTCTGTTAAATTGAGAACGACATGATCCCTTTCCTGCATGGTCCCCCATGCGGCGTTCATGACATTAACGCTGCCGTCTTCATTGTAGGTTGCCACCATCAAAACGGGCATGGGGAAGATACCTTCTGTGATATTCAGTTTTTTTCTCATATTTTCCTCCATTCTGAAACGTTTGACTTTGCGCTTGCCGTCAGGTTTCTTAAGATTGACAGAGCCTTTGTCTGTATCTATAATTATAGATAGTAACGAATAAAATACAAGTACTATTTTACTGGAAAGGTACTATCATAAAGGAAAGTATAAAATGATACAGAATTATATTGAAAAAGCCAATTTTGAAGATACCGGTTTCAGCTACACACTGTCGCTGATATCAGGCAAGCATAAAATGGTGATCCTCTATTGCCTGATGGAGTTCAAAGTGGTAAGATTTAACGAATTAAAGAGGTATTTAAAAAACGTGTCGGACAAAACGCTCAGCAATAATCTGAAAGAGCTGGAAAAGGACAGACTTATTGTCAGAAAAGAGTATCCCCAGATACCGCCTAAGGTGGAATACAGTCTGAGTGAAAGAGGAAAATCATTGATGGTGGTTTTAGACCAACTGTGCGTCTGGGGAGAGAACAACAGGGACGGGGAGAGCAATGAATAAGGAGTGGTCGGAATTAAACAAAACAGTGCAGACAAAAATGAAAAAAGAAGGGACGTATCGCGAGGGAATGGAAGTCCTTTTGGAATTGCGGAAACAGTTGTTTCATGAGTTATTGCAGATGAAGACAGAACTGGGCAGAGAAATTTTCAATGCCATGCCCTTTCTCCATGCAGACGGTTACCACAACAAAACGATCGCATACTCCATCTGGCATATTTTTCGGATTGAAGATATTGTCGCACATACCCTGATTGGCCGGGACGAGCAGATTTTCTTTTCGGGGGATTATCAGAAACGGACAGGTTCCCCGATTATCACCACGGGGAACGAGCTTGTTGGGCAGCAGATTGCAGACTTTTCGGAAACGTTGAACCTGGATGAATTATATCGGTATATAACTGACGTAAAGATAAGTACGGAGGACATGTTAAAAGGTTTGTCCTTTGCGGATTTAAAACGCAAAATGGCGGATGCGGATAAAGAGAGGCTGAAGGCGCTTGGTGTTGTGAGTGAGGATGATAAGGCTTACTGGCTGATAGACTACTGGTGCGGTAAAAACGTCAGAGGTTTGATACAGATGCCCTTCTCCCGCCATTGGATCATGCATGTGGAGGCAAGCCTGCGTATCAGGAATAAAAGCGTACTATCACGCAAAAGTATGTATTTTTGAATAATGAAATCGCCTAACGCTTAAATTTTCACATAATTTAAGAATTTATTAGGCGAAAAGAAAGAAGGTTAGGCGAATGCGGATTTTTAATTATGCCAATCTAAAAGATTATAGATGGGATTCGGAAATTCTTGGATTGGTAGCACAGATTCATGAGTTTAAAGGAAAACAGGAATTATACCTTAAGCAGAAACCTGCCGCACTGGAAAAACTGGTCGAGATAGCAAAAATACAAAGTACCGAGGCTTCCAATAAAATTGAAGGCATTGTTACGACAAGCACCAGGCTTCAACAGCTTGTTATGCAAAAGACAACACCTAAGAATAGGGATGAGGAAGAAATTATGGGGTATCGGGAAGTTTTAAATACAATCCATGAGAGCTATGAATATATCCCGATTCGTTCCTCTTATATTTTGCAGCTCCACCGGGATTTATATCAATATTCGCA
>CAMWPB010000045.1 GCA_947176065.1 uncultured Lachnospiraceae bacterium
TGAGTACGCGCGCATAGGCGTTGGTGAGATGTCTCGTGGGCTCGGAGATGTTTATATGAGACAGGTATACGATACCGTACATTACGGCCGCCATGATAAACGCGGTGGTCACGTCGAATACGGAGTGCTGCTTGATAAACATGGTCGACAGTATGATCGAGACACATAAAACGAACGAGCAGATCCGGATTCCCCTTTTCTTTTCCAGCCGGGCGCTCTTCATAACCGCGATGTGGCAGCCGAGAGAGTTGTACACATGAATGCTTGGCCAGAGGTTCGTCGGTGTGTCAGCACGGTAAAGCGAAGACACCAGCCTTGTGCAAATGTTATCTCTTGGCATAACGACAGGACGAAGATCATGTCCGTTCGGCCAGAGTGTGCTGATGATCAGAAAAACCGTCATTCCCGTAAACAGGAAAGTGCAGGCTCTGAAATAGTCGTCCTTATCCCGGAAGAAAAAGTATACGACCACCACCGCTACATAGGCGAACCATAACAGATAGGGGATGACAAACGCCTCGCAAAACGGAATGAGGTCATCCGGTCTGAAATGGATCAGCCGATAGTGGCTTGTCACGGTCTTTTCGAGATAGGTAAACCAGTGCATATATACGATCCCGTAAAGGATAAGCGGCAGCGCGTGTCTGTATTGCTGCCAAAAGGTGATAAGCGTTTTTTTCATCTTTGTTTTCATCATATTTTATTCCTTTTTCCGATCAATCTGATGTATTATTCCGTCTTTCCCATGCTGACCGGAATTAAATGCCTGTCTGGCATATGACTGACCTTCTGCTGATACGTTACATCATAGCAGATTAAGGGGAAAAGTCAAAATAAGATTTCCATAAAGTTTTCTTAATTTTCCATGAAATTCTATCCAATATGCCAAAGATATATTTGGGGATTTAACAAAGATTACGCAGGGTTTATTGCATATCATAAATTTTGTTTGCAATACATAGCATAATACTTTATAATATTGTTTTGAAATTGCCTCTATATTATGCAGGATATATAATTATGCAGGATATATAATATATAGAAGGAAATTTTATGAGAGTATCAGGGTGGAAATTATCAGAAAGGCAGGAACGAGGAATGTATTCATTGGATGAGGTAAAAAATGTCGACCCCGAAATCGCGCAGGCGATCGTTGACGAGCAGAACAGGCAGAATTCCCATATTGAGCTGATTGCTTCCGAAAACTGGGTGAGCAAGGCGGTTATGGCGGCCATGGGCAGTCCGCTTACAAACAAGTATGCGGAAGGGTATCCCGGCAAGAGATATTACGGCGGCTGCGAGTGCGTGGACGTGGTGGAGGAGCTTGCCAGAGACCGCGCGAAAGAACTTTTTGGCTGCGAGTATGTCAACGTGCAGCCTCATTCCGGCGCGCAGGCGAATATGGCGGTTTTCTTTGCGATGATGGAGCCGGGCGATACCTTCATGGGAATGAATCTGGATCACGGCGGGCATCTGTCCCACGGTTCACCGGTCAATATGTCCGGCAAGTATTTCAAGTGCGTGCCTTATGGCGTGAACGATGATGGATTCCTCGATTACGATAATGTGAGAAAGATTGCACTGGAGTGCAGACCGAAGATGATTGTGGCAGGCGCGTCCGCTTATGCCAGAACCATTGATTTCAAGAAATTCAGGGAGATTGCGGACGAGGTCGGCGCGTTGCTGATGGTGGATATTGCCCATATCGCCGGTCTTGTGGCGGCAGGGCTTCATCCGAGCCCCATCCCTTATGCGCATGTAACGACCACCACCACCCATAAGACCCTGCGCGGCCCCCGCGGCGGCATGATTATGTCAAGCCAGGAGGTGGCGGATCAATATAACTTCAACAAGGCCATTTTCCCCGGCATTCAGGGCGGGCCTCTGATGCATGTGATCGCGGCGAAGGCCGTGTGTTTCAAGGAGGCGCTGTCCGACGACTTCAAGGTCTATATGAAGAATGTGGCGGATAATGCGCAGGCGCTCTGCAAGGCTTTGCAGGCGCGGGATATCAGGATTGTTTCCGGTGGGACGGACAATCACCTGATGCTTGTGGATCTGACGAATTACGACCTGACAGGCAAGGCGGTGGAGAAGCTGCTCGACGAAGCGCATATCACGGCCAACAAGAATACCATTCCCAACGATCCGAAGTCTCCTTTTGTGACAAGCGGTATTCGTCTGGGAACGCCGGCGGCTACTTCCCGCGGTTTAAACACGGCGGATATGGAGCAGGTCGCAGAGGCCGTTTCCATTGTGATTAAGGAAGGCGAGGCTGGCATCGGCAAGGCGCAGGCTATTATCAAGACACTGACGGATAAGTATCCGTTGATTTAACAGAGTGAAAAGAACTTCTAAAACTCGACAGCAGAGGCTGGCTCGTTAAGAAGTTCTAGGAGTTGCTTTGCAACTCCATTTCACCCGGGAGAATGCCTGAAAACGGCATTCTCCGCATAGATTCATGCAGGGAGGATAACAATGATTCAAATAGCGGTTTTGGGATACGGCACCGTGGGCAGCGGTGTGGTGGAAGTGATTGAGACAAATAAGACGGATATCAACAAAAAGGCTGCGGAGGATCTGGCGGTAAAATATATTCTGGATTTGCGGGATTTTCCGGGGGATCCTTACGAGAGTAAGGTGGTGCATGACTACAACATTATTCTGAACGATCCTGAGGTGAAGATCATCTGCGAGACCATGGGCGGCACGAAGCCGGCCTATGATTTTACGAAGCAGGCGCTGCTTCTGGGAAAGAGCGTGTGTACCTCCAATAAAGAGCTTGTCGCGGCTCACGGACCGGAGCTTATAAAGATCGCGAAGGAGAATCACTGTAATTATCTATTTGAGGCCAGTGTGGGCGGGGGTATCCCGATTATCCGTCCGCTTAATTATTCCCTGACGGCGGAGCATATCGACAGCATCACGGGAATCCTGAACGGTACGACCAATTACATCCTGACCAAGATGGACAGGGAGGGCGCCGATTTTGAGGATGTTCTGAAGGAGGCGCAGGACAAGGGCTATGCGGAGAGAAATCCCGAGGCTGACGTGGAGGGGTATGACGCCTGCCGCAAGATTGCCATTCTTTCGTCCCTGATGTCCGGCAAAAATGTGAGTTATGAGGATATTTACACGGAGGGAATCACGAAAATTTCTTCGGCTGATTTTAAGTACGCGAAGCAGATGAACAAGTCCGTCAAGCTGCTGGCGCTTAGCAGGGATACGGAGGAAGGTTTTTTTGCCATGGTTGCGCCTTTCCTGATTTCCAGAGAGCACCCGCTTTACAGTGTAAACGATGTGTTTAACGCGGTATATGTACACGGCAATATGCTGGGAGACTCCATGTATTACGGACGCGGGGCAGGCAAGCTGCCGACTGCCAGCGCGGTGGTTTCCGATGTGGTGGACTGCGCGAGGCATCAGGGCAAGACCATCATGTGCTTCTGGGACGAGGAGAAGGTGGAGGTTGCGGACGTAACGAGCGCGAGAAGAAAATTCTTTGTCAGGATACCGGCAGACAGGCGGGAGGCGGCGATGGCGGCCTTTGGCGCGCTGGCGGAGGTGAATGTAGGGCTGATGAAAGAATTTGGTTTTATGACGCAGGAGATGACCGAGAAGGAATTTAACGAAAAGATTGAGAAAATCGGCGGATGCATAAACAGAATCCGGATCATGGCATAGCAGGGGGAAGGAACATGAATAAGGTAGTTAAATTTGGCGGAAGCTCACTGGCGAGCGCGGAGCAGTTTAAGAAGGTGGGCGCGATTATCCGTGCGGACAAGGAACGCAAGTTTGTGGTGCCCTCCGCGCCCGGGAAGAGATCGTCGGAGGACACGAAGGTCACGGATATGCTTTACGCCTGCTATGAGCTTGCGGAGCAGGGAAAGGATTTCTCTGTGCAGATGCAGGCGATCAGGGACAGATATCAGGAGATCATAGACGGTCTGGAGTTAAAACTCTCTCTGGATAAGGAGTTCAAAGGCATCGAAAAGAACTTTAAGGAAAAGGCAGGTTCCGATTATGCGGCCTCCCGCGGCGAGTATTTAAACGGCATTATCATGGCGCAGTATCTGGGTTATGAATTTGTGGACGCGGCGACGGTTATCCGTTTTAAGGCGGACGGAGAGCATGACGCGGAGGTGACAAACCAACTGTTGAAAGAGCGGCTGGCAGGCGTGGAGGCGGCTGTGATTCCCGGCTTTTACGGCGCCTATGAGGACGGAAAAGTAAAGACCTTTTCCAGAGGCGGCTCTGATATTACGGGTTCCATCGTAGCCCGGGCAATCAAGGCGAATGTGTACGAGAACTGGACGGACGTTTCGGGCGTGCTGGTTGCAGATCCCCGGATTATTTATAAGCCCGAGGGCGTGGAGACGATCACCTACAGGGAGCTTCGGGAGCTGGCATATATGGGCTTTTCGGTTCTCCATGAGGACGCTATTTTCCCTGTCAGGAGCGAAGGGATTCCGATCAATATCCGCAATACCAATGCGCCGGATGACAACGGTACATGGATCGTGGAGAGCACCTGTCAGAAGTCAAAATATGTGATTACCGGTATCGCAGGAAAGAAAGGGTTCTGTGCGGTCAATATAGAAAAGGAAATGATGAATTCGGAAATCGGTTTTGGGCGCAAGGTGCTGCAGGCCTTTGAGGAGAATGAGATTTCCTTTGAGCATGTGCCTTCCGGCATTGATACCATGACGGTGTTTGTGCATCAGGATGAGTTTATGCACAAGGAGCAGAAGGTGGTTTCCGGAATTCACAGGCTGGCCGATCCCGATTCCATCGACATAGAGGCCGATCTTGCGCTGATTGCGGTGGTGGGGCGCGGCATGAAATCCACCCGCGGCACGGCGGGAAGGATATTTTCCGCACTGGCGCATGCCAATGTCAATGTCAAGATGATTGACCAGGGCTCCAGCGAGCTGAATATTATCATCGGCGTGGCGAATGCCGATTTTGAGACGGCGATTAAAGCGATTTACGATATTTTTGTAATCTCCCAGATTTAACAGGTAAAATTGTACACATTTCTATTCGCGCGAATTAAAAAGTTGTTTATTTTTTCTTAGTATTATGCTAAAATAATTTTGGAATTGCACAAACAGTATAAGCAAATACAATAATAGATAACTTTGGAGGGTACAATGGCGAATCAACAGTTAGACGCATTGGTATATACCAACGACAACTGCGTAGGATGTAACAAGTGTATTTCTGCATGTCCTGTGCTGACGGCAAACCGTGCGGTAGAGGAAAAGGGGAAGAATAAGATTATCGTGGATGGCAGCCAGTGTATAAGCTGCGGTGCCTGCTTTGATGCCTGTGCACACAATGCGAGAAGTTATTGTGACGACACGGAGCGCTTCTTTGAGGATTTGAAGAAGGGAGAGAAAATTTCGCTTCTGCTTGCTCCCGCTTTTCTGGCAAATTATCCGCAGGAGTATGCTACGGTTTTAGGTGGCCTTAAGAAGCTTGGCGTAAACCGCATTATCAGTATCAGCTTTGGCGCGGATATTACGACCTGGGGATATGTCAAATACATAACGGAACACAATTTTACGGGAGGTATTTCGCAGCCCTGTCCCGCAGTGGTGGGATACATAGAAAAGTATCTGCCGGAACTGCTTCCAAACCTGATGCCGGTGCATTCTCCGATGATGTGCGGCGCGATTTATGTGAAGAAATATATGAAGGTGCCGGATAAGCTGGCCTTCATCAGTCCGTGTATAGCGAAGAAGAATGAGATTGACGATCCGAACTGCGGCGGCTACGTTTCCTACAACGTGACCTTCAATCATCTGATGCAGTATGTGCGTGAGAACAACATTTCAGGTCCCGCGGTGACGGATGAGATCGAGTACGGTCTTGGTTCCATTTATCCCATGCCGGGCGGCTTAAAGGAAAATGTTTACTGGTTCTGCGGTGAAGATATCTTTATCAGACAGATTGAGGGCGAGGAGCACGTTTATAAATTCCTGTCCGATTATAAGAGAAGAGTTTTGGGAAATAAAGAGCTGCCGTTTATGGTAGACGCTTTGAACTGCGCGAAGGGTTGTATTTATGGCCCGGGCGTAGAGGAGGAGAAGACAAAGTCCGACGACACGCTATATGAATTACAGAAGATCAGGGAGGCCAGCAAGAAGAACGATAAGAAGCATGCCTTCAGCAGGAGTCTGACGCCGAAACAGAGGCTGGCGAGACTTAATAAGCAGTTTGCGAAGCTGGATATCAATGATTTTATCAGACGTTATACGGATAAATCTTCGATGGTGATAGCGAAGAAGCCCAGCCCTTCCGAAATTGATCAGATTTTTGTGTCCATGGATAAGCGCACGGATGCAGAGCGCACTATCAACTGCTCCGCCTGCGGTTACGACAGCTGTAAGAAGATGGCTACGGCGATACATAATGACTGCAACAACATCTATAACTGTATCCAGTTTGTAAAAGGTGAGGTGGAGAAGGAAGGCGAGATCGCCAGAACGATGGCCTCCGAAGTGGAGCAGAAGAACGCAGAGCTTCAGACGAAGAATGAGAAGATTGCGGAACTGATCTCCGAAGTACAGGTAGATTTTGACAGTCTTGACATCTCCATCAGTGAAATGTCGGAGGGCAATAACAGCAATGCGGAGGAGAGTACGGGGATTTCGGCTTCCATGAGCGATGTGGTGAATTTCTGTGACCAGCTGAACGAAGCGCTCGGGAAGATCCAGGGGCTGCTTGTCAAACTGGAAGAGAATAATGAGGAAATCACGAATGTGGCGGAGGAGACGAACCTTCTTGCGCTGAATGCAAGTATTGAGGCAGCCAGAGCCGGGGAGTCGGGAAGAGGATTTGCCATCATTGCCGAGAATATCAAGAAGCTGGCAGACTCTTCCAAGGATACAGCCAGTGACTCCGATGCGAATAAGGAGCAGATACAGACAGCGATTTCCGAGCTTCTGGCGGATGCCAAGAAGCTGATAAGCGTCATTGACGGCGTGAATCTACGGGTGACGAATCTGGCGGCATCCACGGAGGAGATTGCGGCGTCGGCCGATATGGTAAGCACGATCTCGAGTGATCTGAAAGAGAAGCTTGCCGAGTTAAACAGCTAAATACGGAAATGATGCAGTCAAAGAAAAGGACCGGAGTTTTAACAGCTCCGGTCTTACTTTATGTTTTTATTTAATAGCCGAGTTCCTCACCCACAAGATAGACTTTGATCCGGCCGGGATGCATACTCCGCCTTGTCACGACGACCTGACAGCAGAAGCATTCCGGGGATAGACAGTCGTGGCAGATACCCGTCACGGCGCATGGGAGATTACGCTCCAGACGGATGGCGTTGGCGGGCGAGGCCGTATTTCTGACTCTGGCAGCGCCGCTTTCCACGTCGGGAACGACCTTATTCATACCGGCTACAACGATAACGTTGGAAGGTCCCTGGATCAGGCAGGCCACACGGTTGCCGTTGCCGTCGATATTGATCAGTTCGCCGTCCAGAGTGATGGCGTTGGTACTCATCAGAAAATAGTCGGCAAGAACGGTTCTGCCGTAAATCTGCCGGGATTCTTCCGGCGTTTTCGCGGCGCTGCGGTCCAACAGTTCATAAGAGCCGCCGTGGATGGCATCAATCAGGCCGCACTCCTTCAGGGTTTCGCTGCCGCCCCAGCCGATGATTGCGCCTGAGGGTATTGCGGCGAGAATTGCCTCGACGCAGGCTGACGCTGTATCAAAGTAATAGCCTTCCATATTTCTTTTTTCCAGATTTTTGATAATGCTTTCCGCCTGTCTGGCCAGCGCAGTTTTTTTATGTGACATCTGTATCTCCTCCGTACCATTGGGATGTTTTGTAACGCTTTGCATTCATTGTATCACTGTACCTCCGAACGGTGCAAGCAGGGAATTAGTATCAGACAGGCTGCAATTTAGCCTGGATTGCATCCGGAAATGTCTGATGTCATATCATGAATTGACAGTTAATTTGAGAAAATATATAATAAAATGAGAAAACAATATACGATATAAAAGAAAGTGAAAATTTTTAAAAAAATTTCAAAAAATGTGTTGACAAATTATAATGAGATGATATAATAAACTCATAAAGAAACACTTCACATAGATAAACTAAAAGAAAGAGAGGTACGGTCCACCAAAAACTTAAAGTAACACATCAGAGAACTACAAGTGAATAGGAGGCCACTAAAAAGACGAGCGGAATCGAGTACATGGTAGAGGATGGCGAATCAGAAAATGAGTCCCGGGAAAGCTCCCATAGAAGAAGGGAAGAGAACGGATGATAGAAAAGAGAAGAGATCCGAGGGGAGAGAGGGAACAGGACGCCACAGTATCAGGGATACGAGAGAAGAGATGGAAAGAGGACGTGAGGGAAAAAACGGAGGTAAGGGCCATTGGACAATGAGTTTTAGAAACGGGTATTGATTCCTTAGAGAATGAATACCCGTTTCGCGCTGTCTTTTTCTTTTTGTTCTTATAGAAATCTTAATAAAATCGGGGTGGCTTTTCCACTAAAAATAGGTTATAGTATACTCATGCATACTATATCTTGTATGCGGCGGAATTTGAGAATCTGTTACAAAAGATTTTAGAAAGGACATGGATACAGCCAATGGGAAAGCTGCATAAGAGAAGAAGGGGATATTCGGACGAGGAGCTGGATGAGGAAGATATGGAATTTGAAGAGGAAGACGATGATGAGGAAGAGGATGAAATAGAGGAAGACGAGGATGAAGAAGATGAGGATGAAATAGAGGAAGAAGACGAAGATGAGGAAGAATATGATGAGGAGGAAGATCGCCGCGCATACAGACGCAGACGTCGGATCCGTAATCAGATAATCGTCTATCTTGTGATTTTTGTTGTAGCTGCGGGGATTGCCGGGGGCGGTATTATGGTCGGAAGAAAAGCTGCTTCTTTTATTAAACAGAAGAAGCAGGCGGCTGAGGAGGAAAAGGCGAAGGAGGCTGCGGAGCAGGAGCAGCCGGAGGAGGAACTGGTTATTGATACGCCGGAGCCGGTAGAAGAAGAGCTGGAGGAGGAAGAGGATATTTTGGGCGGATTGGCGGAGTCCTATTATTCTGAGATGTCGATTGAAAATAAGGTGGCAGGCCTGTTTATGGTAACGCCGGAGGCGATAACCGGAGTTGGGACAGCGACCCAGGCCGGCAGCGGCACACAGGAGGCCTTGAGCCAGTACGCAGTGGGTGGTCTGATCTATTTTGGCCAGAATATTCTGGATAAAGAGCAGATTACGGGTATGCTTGCGAACACGGCATCCATGAGCAATTATCCGATTTTTCTCGCTGTCGATGAGGAGGGCGGAGACGTCAGCAGGGTCGCGAACAGCAAGGTTGAAGTGACAAAGGTGGATGATATGGCGTCTGTTGGCGCGGGCGGAGACGCTTCTCTGGCAGCCGAAGCCGGGGAAACGATCGGTTCTTATTTGAAGGAGATTGGCTTTAATGTGGATTTTGCACCGGTTGCGGATGTGGCAGGAGAGGGCAGCGCCTTAGGCAACCGCTCCTTCGGCGCCGACCCCCAGGTGGTTGGGGAGATGGTTGCCAGTGCGGTTGGCGGTATTGAGGGCACGGGCGTGAGTGCCTGTCTGAAACATTTCCCGGGGTTAGGCAGCACCTCGGAGGATACCCATGACGGAAGGGTGGAGATTACAAAGTCGATAGACGAAATGCGGGTCTCGGATTTTGTACCGTTTTCCGCTGGCATAGAGGCAGGGGCGGATTTTGTGATGGTGAGCCATGCCACGGCGCCTGCGCTGGATGAGGATAATGTGCCAAGTTCCCTGTCGAAGAAAGTGATTACGGATATTTTGCGGGGAGAGCTGGGATTCGAGGGTGTGGTTATTACGGATGCGCTGGATATGACGGCGATTACAGATTATTATACGCCCGAGGAGGCGGCGGTAATGGCGCTGGAGGCTGGCGCGGATATGCTGCTTATGCCAGAGGATTTTGAGAAGGCGTACGAGGCAGTGCTTGCGGCGGTGCAGGAGGGGACGATTTCGGAGGAGCGGATCGATGAGTCTCTGAACCGGATTTACCGGGTGAAATGCGCAGGGAAACTGGAGAACTAGAGTACAGAATGGGGGGATGGGATTTGACGGAAACAATCTTTTCTGCGGTAATCTGTCTGGTTGCTACGGGACCGATTATCATGCTGGGAATTGTGCAGTTTAGAAGCAAGGAACCGGTTGGCTTCTGGTCAGGGAAAAAACCGCCTAATAGGGAGCAGATTACGGATGTGAGGGCTTATAACCGAAAGCATGGCCTGATGTGGATTTTATATGGGGTGGGATTTATAGTTTGCTTTGTATGCGGGCTTCCCTTTGAGGGAGTGGCAGCGGGATATCTGTGCATGATTGAAGCAATGGGCGGCATTCTTGCAATGGCTGCGTATCATAACAGGCTGAACCGCATGTATTATAAAAAACAGGGTGATGCGTAATTAGAAAGAGTGATGATTCTATTTATGAAGAGAAAAAGGCGATTGTGTTTGATTTAGGCGGAACTTTAATGGAATATGTAGGAATGCCGCGAAATTGGAGCGATTATTATATTTGTGGATTTGAAAAATTGAATGAAATTTTAAAATTTAATTTGTCAGAAAATGATCTGCAAGAATCTGCGAATATATTAAAATCATATAATCCCCGTATCAGTAAGAGAGAATATGAAATAAAACCAGAGGTTATTTTTAATGACGTTATATCAAACTGGGAAGAAAAAGCCGATGTAAACAAAGTAATAGAAATATTTTTTGATAGCTTGCGTTTAAAGGCAAATATATATGAATATTCCATAGAATTATTAAAGAAATGCCGAAATTTGGGATTCAAAATTGCCTGTTTAACAGACTTGCCAAATGGAATGCCTGATTATATATACAAACCTGCAGTAGAAAAAATTCTTCCATGTTTTGATTTATATGTATCATCACAAATATGTGGCGTGAGAAAACCAAATAAAGGTGGAATATGCTACATAGCAGATGTGTTTGAAATTCGAGAAGCAGATATATTATTTGTTGGTGATGAAGAAAAAGATTGTTTAACAGCTTTAAATGCTGGATGCGGTTTTGCATATATTAGCGATTTCCGAAAAAATGAAAAAATACTTCATTTATAAAATTCCAGCTTACAATTTAAGATATAAAAGATATCTACATCAAAAGAAGTTGGTCGACCGATTCACTATGCAGTAGCAGAACATGCGAAAACCGAAGCGGGTGACAGGCTTGTTTATTTGAGCAGTACTGCAAGGTCTATCTTAGAATTAGTAATGCAGAGCAATCGGGAACGCAGCTATCACGACCACGGTTATCTGTACTTAAATGCAAACGGGCGTAATTATCAATGAGATACGGAAACAGGCCGGGCATGAGGATGAGCGTACCACCTACAGGAATTATTGTTTCAACCGTATGCCGAAGAACGAGAGAGAAAATATGTTAGAAAAGGTTCTTACGCACAAAACAGAGTAAGGTTCAAAAAAGTGTAATCAACTGTAATCAAAAGAATCAGAACAAAAAAATAGCGGAAATGCTGTATTTATCAGTGTTTCCGCTCTTAAAAAAGAGCGCGAGACGGGACTCGAAAAATTGGATGCCCGAAAAGCCAATAAAATCAAGGAGGAATGCACATTGTCTACAGTGTGTCTACAATCTTCTGTAAGAGGTCGGAAAACTTATTTTATTTCATGCCGAAATAGTGTATAATATTTATAAACACAAGAAAAGGAATTGTGGATATGGATATAGAACAGCTTCAAAAGCTATTAAATGTTTCGTCCAATATAAAATGGTCAAAGCATTGCTTAGAGCGTATGCAGGAAAGGGATATCAGTATTGCGGATGTGAAGTCTTGTCTGCAAACGGGCGAAATCATAGAGGATTATCAAGACGATTTCCCACACCCCAGTTATCTTATTTTCGGATATACGAAAGAAGATAAAATATTGCATATTGTTGTCGGCTCAGATAGTAACAGTCTGTTTTTCATAACAGCTTACTTTCCGAGTACCGATAAGTTTGAAAAAGATTTAAAAACAAGAAAGGGGCAGTAATTATGTGTATGTATTGTAAATGTAAGAACATGATGCCATCATTGACAACGCATGTCGTAAATTATAAAAACTGCATTATCATTATCAAAAATGTACCCTGTGAAGAGTGTGAGCAATGCGGTGAGAAATATTATTCGGATGAGGTTGCGGAGCAAGTGGAATCTCTTGTGAATATGGCGAAACAGCTTATGCAGGAAATTGCTGTCATTGATTATTCCAAAGCGGCGTAAAGTTATGTAAAAATGGTGAATCAAAAATAGAAGGCAGTCAACAAACTTCCATAATGGGCGTTGTGACTGCCTTTTATATTCTCTGTATATCTCTAGCTACGGCATGATTGCCTCGATATCCGTGAAAAGCTGTGCTAACGAGTTTTTCGGATAGTATACTCGATATCTCTTCGGGTCGCTTAATAATTCACGGGTTGTATTACCGTTTTTGGTGACCTGATTATCGACCCGTGTTTGCATATCACCTTCATTCGGGTAATCAGCAAAAGCTCTGTCGTCTTTTCCAAAAGTTACCTTTACGCCGCGATAAATAATGTATGTAGTTTCGTGTTCCATATGTTTTGTTGACACACGTTAAGCGTGTATCGCTCCTTCCTTTGTATTTTTGTGTTTAATTAACTGGATAGGTGAAGGGCTAAATTGTGTCTCTGTGATGCTTGATTCACCCCGCTTTCTCTGCCGTATTTCTCACCGTTTCATGTTATTACTTTATAATAAGTTGAACAGATGAATATTACTGATTCAAATGATGCCCTCCACCTGCACTCTCCCAAGCCATTTCGCTTGTGGGGCCTGTGTATGGTGTTAATTCTCCAAACTGCGCTATTGCTGCGTTTACTGCGTTCATATCCGCCTGTGAAATACTAGGGACGCTACTTGAAGCGCCGCTCGGCTGAGTTGATTCGGAACTACCATAGGATGCCTGCTGGGAGGATGTGTTCTGTTCGGGCTTGGTGTCGGAAAGGTATTTTCCCGACACATACCCGATTTCTCCCCGTTCCGTCCGATACCAGTTATCTGCCGTGCGGGCGGTCACATGAATTTCCGTCCCGTAAGGTATCGACCCAATCACTTCCGATTCGGTGGTACCTTTTTTGCGCATGTTGAGGTCAGCCGTGGTGTACATATAGGCGTCGATTTCCGTTATGTCATCATCTTCGGATATTTTAGCGGCATCCTGTTCTGTTTTTTCCTGTTCGCGTTCATTTTCCTGCAAGACATCCGTTTCATGCTCTGTATTGGCAACATTTTCCGCTGTTTCCTTTGCCTTTTCGATTTCGGCAGTCTGAGGCGCTTCCGTGGTTTCCTCTGTTTTTTTCGTCGATACTGGAGAAGTTTCTTCCGTGATTGGTTCAGTGGCTTCTGCCATCGTCTCCACTGTTTCACTGTTTTTATGTAGTACGATACCGCCCATAATAGCGGCGATTACCACCACAACACTAATTCCTGCAACGATTGCCTTCTTTTTCTGCATGTTTCTCCTCCTTTGGATAAATTTTTATGTTCTATTCAAATAGTGTGTGCTTTTCTCCAAAAAGTTGCAGTCTGTCTCCACTTTTTTATATTTATCACCCTTTTTTCACAAATGATCTTGAAAATACAAGACTATTGCTGACATTATTATACTTTTATAATTAGAAATACGCAAGAAAATAATAAAAGGGTTTCTATTTATTGAAAAAATGATAAGATATGATAATTTATGGGCTACCATGAAAGAAAAGGGCATCAGTGAATATAGACTGTACACCTATCACGGCATCAGCCGCCAGACAATCTATAAGTTGCGGCACAATGAACTTGTATCCCTGCATACTGTGAACAAACTTTGTAATATACTTGATGCACCCATAGAAGATATCTGCACCTTTTACAAGGATGACGGCACATCAGCTTCTGGCATTCCAAAAAAATCTGAAAATACATTTAAAGATTAAGACAGGAAATATTTTTTTGCCGAAACCCTTTAAAAAACAATGAAAAATGTGGCATTTTTCAAAAAAACATGTCCCTAGGCTTAAAAAATGGTATCAAATTAAGATTCTTGTATGATAAAAACATTCCATTTTCAGTTTTTTTTCTTATGAAAATACCCTATATTTCAGCATAAAAGCGGAAAATCAATCTGCTGTCTGAATGAAAATCTTCTTTTTCAAATTTAATCTTAAAAATTTACCCATAGAAACAAACAGCAAAAACAGGGAAAAAGCAGACATTCCTCCTATCATGTTAGGAAAACGCTCTTATTACATAAATAAGGAAGAAAAAGCCCCAAAGAGGTACATTCTGCCTATCATGTTAGAAAAAAGCAGATAATCTGCATAAATTAAAAAAATGAATGAAAAAAGGGACTTTACACGAATCATGTTGAGAAAAGAGCATACTCAGCCATAAAAATTGAAATTAAGTTGGAAAACAGGAGCATGACAGGTATCATGTTAGGAAAACCATTTTTTTCGAGGTAGTTTGCGCACGGGCCTCATTTACAGAAAGACGCATCAAAAAAACTGTAAGGAGCGGCGCGGTTATGAAAAAGAATGGGAAAACAGACAATTTAAAGCTGTCTTTGTTGCAGGATGCCGTAGATTTAGGTATATTAGATGTAGACAGTGTGCTTGATACGCTTATGTCAAAAAAGAGAGACGCTATATTAAAATTACACCCTTATGCGATTACCCCGCCATCTACAGAGAATGGACGGTGGCAGACCTGCTACAGGGATGAAAAGGGAAAACGAAAGAATATCAAGGCACAATCAAAAGAGGAATTATTGGATAAGCTGATTCCAGTATATTTCGCAAATTCGCACATTGACAAATTAACATTCAACGGACTTTATGAGGAATGGCTGTCGTATAAGGCTGGCGTGACTAACAGTTCCAATACCATTAAAAGGCACAGGCAGCACTACCGCAAATATTTTGAGCAGTCTGTCCTGCATGAAAAGAAAATCAAGAGGATAGATGAACTTATGTTAGAGCAGGAGTGCAACCGTATTATAAAGGAGTTTAATCTGCCGCGCAAAGAATGGTGCAATATCAAGACGATTTTAAACGGTATGTTTACCTATGCCGTGCGGAAACGATATCTGACCGAAAACCCTATGGATAAGGTGCAGATTTATGTGAAGTACAGGCAGGTTGTCAAGAAAACGGGAAGGACTGAGACTTACAATACAGAGGAATTAAAGGAACTGAACCAGTATCTTGATAAAATGTATGCGGAAACAGAGGATGTTGCATTTCTGGCGGTAAAAATCAATTTTTTGCTCGGCCTGCGTGTGGGTGAGCTGGTAGCCCTCAAGTGGGAAGACTGTCAAGACCCTGCACATCTTCATATTGTTCGTGAGGAGATCAGAAATCAGGAGACAAACCAATATGAGGTAGTAGAACATACCAAAACAAACCGCGACCGTTTTGTTATCCTTATTCCGAAAGCGGTATCAATCTTGGAGAAGATACCAAAGCAGGGCAAGTATATCTTTATGAGGGATGGGGAGCGTCTTACATCAAGACAGGTTGCTTATGTATTGGAGAAGTTTGCAGAGCGTCAAGGTACACGCACAAAAAGTACCCATAAGATGCGCAAGACCTATGCAAGCAATCTGAACGCAAGCGGTGTACCGTTGGATTGTATAAGGGAAATGTTAGGGCATAGTAACCTTTCCACAACCCTAGAATATATCTACAATCCGCTGACGGAAAAAGAAACCTATGACCTCATAACAAAGGCATTGTAGTGGTACTTAGGTACTGTCTACAACTGTCTACCGATTTGTAGACACACAAAAATAGCGGAAACGCTGTATTTATCAGTGTTTCCGCCCCATTAAAAAGAGCGCGAGACGGGACTCGAACCCGCGGCCTCGACCTTGGCAAGGTCGCGCTCCACCAACTGAGCCACTCGCGCTTGTTATCCGGCTGTATCGCTCGGACATTTATTAATATACTATAGGTGTCTTACTTTGTCAATAACAAAAATTAATTTTTTTAAAAAGATTTGACAAATGAGGAAAATGGTGTATTATGTTGGTGTAAACGAAGAGTAGATAAAGTAAAGAAAAGGGAGGAAAAGAAAATGAAAGTAATGAACATCGACAACCCTGAAAAGTTTTTTGAGGTGGTAAACCAGTGCAAGGGCACAGTGGAGTTAGTGACAAAGGAAGGCGACAGACTGAACTTAAAGTCCCAGTTGACCAAGTATGTGGCGCTCACAAAGCTTTTTGCCGACAATGCGATCCCGGAGATGGAGCTTGTTGCGCATGATCCTGAGGATGTGAACCGTCTGCTTGATTACATGGTAAATTCAAAATAAGAAACGATGCATAATGAACTGACAAAACAGGATATCCGCAAGATGGAGGAGGAGATCGAGTATCGCAAGCTTGTGGTGCGTCCGGCAGCTTTGGAGGATGTGAAGACAGCCAGGGCACACGGCGATCTGAGCGAGAACTTCGAGTATCATGCGGCGAAAAAAGTAAAAAACCAGAACGAGAGCCGCATCCGCTATCTGGAACGGATGATAAAAACAGCCGTGATTGTATCTGACGAATCCGCGGAAGACGAGGTCGGCATGAACAACACGGTGGAGGTTTTTTTCGAGGAGGATAACCTCACGGAGAAATACAAGCTGGTGACGACGGTGCGGGGCAATTCCCTTGAGGGACTGATCAGCACAGAATCGCCGCTCGGAAAGGCGCTGCTGGGCCATAAGGCGGGCGACCGCGTCTATGTGGAACTGGCCGGAGGCGCAGGCTATTATGTGGTGGTGAAATCTATCGAAAACACAATTGATGACGGAACGGATAAGTTGAGGAGCTTCTAGGATGGAGGCTCCTTTCTTACGTTCTAACTCTGCTTATTCGCGCATATCTTAAAGAAGAAGTGACAAGCCCTATTGTTGGGTGGAACGGACAGGTTTTAGGAAATGGCGGGAGGACAGGCGTATGTATGAAAACAGAAGCGTATCGGAGACAATCCGAGGATTGCAGACAGACGCGGAGAGGGGGCTGGGCGCGGCCCAAATTGCGGAACGCAGGACGAAGTACGGGCCGAACCGGCTAAAGGATCAGGAAAGGAAAAGTCTTGCCTCAAGGATTGCGGAGCAGCTTAATGACCCTTTGATCTTAATTCTGATGGTGGCCATGGCGATTTCCATGATGCTGGGTGAATTTGGGGACGCCGTTATCATTGTGGCGGTGGTTGCGCTGAACGCGGCTGTAGGAATTATTCAGGAGGGCAAAGCGGGACGTGCCGTGGAGGCTTTGAAACAGATTTCGGAACCGAGGACGACGGTTTTGCGGGACGGGGTGCATCACAACATACCGGCGCAGGAACTGGTGCCTGGGGATATTGTGGTTTTGGAAGCGGGAAACAGAGTGCCGGCTGATTTGAGACTGATAGAAAGTATCGGCCTATTCGCAGAAGAGTCTACCCTTACGGGAGAGTCTGTACCAGTAGAAAAAGAGGCTGCTTTTGTGGAGGAGGGAAAGACGGACACCAGCAGCAAAAATATGGTTTATATGTCTACCTATGTGACGAAAGGGCGTGGGTCGGGTGTCGTGACAGCCACGGGTATGGACACAAGGGTCGGCCATATAGCGGACATGCTGCATGGGCATAGGGAAAAACTGACGCCTTTGCAGGTAAGGCTGGGGGAACTGGGAAAGGTATTGAGCGCTCTTGCGGTGGGAATTTGTGTGCTGCTCTTTGTTGTGGCGCTGCTGCAGAAGCGGGATGTGGGGGATATGCTCCTGACTTCTGTCTCTCTGGCGGTAGCCGCAGTGCCGGAAGGGCTTCCCGCTATTGTGACGATTGTGCTGGCGCTGAGTGTGTCCCGGATGGTGAAGGCAAAAACCATTGTGCGCAGGCTTTCGGCGGTGGAGACGCTGGGGGCGGTCGAGGTGGTCTGCTCGGACAAGACGGGAACGCTGACGCAGAACAGGATGACGGTGACGGAGTGCTATCTGGACGGAAAACTTACAGAGAAAGCCGGGTTCTCGGCGGTTTTTCAGGAAGCGGACACGGACGGGACGGAGCTCTCCTGCGCGGCGCATTTTCTTTTGGGCTGTGTGCTCTGCAACGATGCGGAGACAGGGGAAGAGGGAATGGGAGATCCCACGGAGCTGGCGCTTCTTCATATGGCGCAGGACTGCGGTATCAGAGTGGAGCGGATCAGGGAACGGTATCCCCGCATAAACGAGATCGGATTTGATTCGGGGCGTAAAATGATGACCACGCTGCACCGGGAGGGAAGCGGACAGACAGCCTATACAAAGGGCGCCGCGGAACGGATTCTGGAAAACTGTGGGAGATGTTTTAAAGGCGGCCGCATGGCGGAGCTTACCGTGACCGAACGGGACCGGCTGCTTAGCATACAGAAGCGTCTGATGGGGGAGGGAAGGCGTGTGCTTGCGCTGGCAATGGAGCCGGAGGGGAGTATGAAAGAGCGGGGCATGGTGTTTCTAGGTTTTGTCAGTATGCAGGACCCGGTCAGGCCGGAAGCGCTTGCGGCGGTACAGGGGTTCGCGCAGGCAGGGGTTTCCACAGTGATGATCACGGGAGACCACCCGGACACGGCGTTTTCCATTGCAAGGCAGCTCGGCATTGCAAGCCGTACGGAGGAGTGTATTACAGGCAGAGAGCTGGATCATTTGAAAGAGCAGGGATTTTTACAGAGACTGCCGCAGCTTAAGGTCTTTGCGCGGGTGACGCCGGAGCATAAGGTGCGTATTGTGGAAGGGTATAGAAGTTTACATAAAACGGTAGCCATGACCGGGGACGGGGTCAATGACGCGCCTTCCCTGCAGGCGGCGGATATCGGTATTGCCATGGGACAGGGGGGCACCGACGTGGCCAGGGGTGCGGCGGACTTTGTACTGATGGATGACAATGTGGCGACCATACGGACGGCCATACAGGAGGGGCGGGGTATCTATGAAAACATACGGAAATCGGTGCTTTTTCTCCTTTCTTCCAATCTGGGGGAAATTCTCACCATGCTTGTGACGATCGTGGCCGGACTGCCGGTGCCTCTGACTGCCGGGTTTATTCTCTGGATTAATCTGATTACGGACTCCCTGCCCGCGCTCGCGCTGGGAGTGGACGACAACGATACGGAAAGTCTGATGCGGGAGCCGCCGAGAAGAGGTGACGAGTCGCTGTTTGCCAGAGGCGGGCTTATGTGTGTGATCTGTTATGGACTGGTGATTGGAGGGATCAGTCTGGCGGCGTTTTTGAAGGTTCCCTATGACCGTATCGTGACGGAGGGCCTGCCTGTAAGTTTACATAATATTCTTGAAGGGCTGAAAATATCGGCTGTTCTTGCCAGAGCGCAGACCCACGCTTTCACGGTGCTTGGCATCAGTCAGCTTTTCCACGCAATCGGCATGCGGGATGTCAACCGCTCTGTATTTCGGATGAATCACAGAGGCAATCCCCAGATGCTGCTTGCGCTTGCGGTGGGCATTGCCCTGCAGGCAGCGGTGACAGAGATCCCTCTGCTGGTTGCGCTCTTTGGCACTGTGCGGTTGAGTATGGAGGAATGGGTCAGGCTGCTTGCGCTTTCCGTCACGCCGCTTTTCGTGCATGAGCTGTTGGTGGTTGTGGGGATGGCCGGTCTTTCCGCAGGGCGTTCGTCATGCCCGTGCGCGGAGGGCCGGGAGTAAAAGGCAGCGGTTGAAAAGACGGGGCGGATTCATGTCAGCGCGCGGAAGGCTAAGAGCAGCAGGCAAAGCCCGGAAAGCCATGACAGGTCGATGCGCAGCACTCGGGAGAGAAGGCGGCCCGAAAGCCAGCCGGTGATAAACAGGAAAAGGTTGAAAAGGGTGGCGCTAAGAAACAGAACCAGCCGGGGAATGTCTGCAGCCGGAAAAGCCATTCCCACAAGAACGCTGTCAAGGGAGAGGGCTAGGCTTAAAAGTAGCGCTTCCTTTGCGCTCAGAACCTGAAGGTCCGTTTGGTTCGCCTCTTCCGGCGAAAGATAGACCGTGAAAATAATATTGAGCTGTTTGATCTGACAGCCCCAGTTTCCCATGAGACTGGGGTGTCTTTTTGCAATGCTTCGGATCAGGCTTTCAAAAAGCCTGGCGATGCCGATGGCGGCCAGCATAAAAAAGGAAAGAAAGGGGAGAACGCCAGGCGGCAGCAGGGAGCCGACGATGTCGCCGAGTCCGCCGGCGGCGGTAATGAAAAGAGCCGGAACGCAGGCTAAGAAAAGCAGGGAGAGGGCTTTGATGTGTACCCGCTCAGCGCCGTAGGAAAATCCTGCTGTCAGGGAATCCAGAGAAACGGCCACCAGAAAGAGCAGCAGGGAGGAAAGGGAAAAGGACATGGGAGTTTACCTCATCACAGGTTTATTATATTGTATGGAAATGGAGTGGGATGTTGAGGGCGGGAAAATCTGAAAAGAAATCCCCGAAAAGATTTACGCTTTCGCAAAAAAATGTTATGATGTACGTAATGGCAATGAGCAGTGCGCAGACAGAGGATAAACGGAGCGGGGAGCTTGCTCACCGAGACGATTATCCGAATGGATGCATAGGGCGAAGCCCGCGAACGAGGAAAACCGAAGGTTTTTCGAGTTTGCACTGCGGATCGGATGCGCAGACAGAGGATAAACGGAGCAGTGCGCAGGCGTAAGAGGAAAAAGCAGCAGCAAGGGGGGATTGTATGGAACTTATGTTTATCGGGGCAGACCATGAGGTGACAGGTAGCTGCCATTATCTTCGGGTAGGCGATAAGAATATTCTGGTGGATTACGGCATGGAGCAGGGGGCGAACGTGTTTGAGAACTGCGACCTGCCTGTGGAGGAAGCGCTTATAGATTATGTGTTCCTGACCCACGCGCATGTGGATCATTCCGGCCTTCTGCCGCTTTTGTATGCAAGGGGATTCAGGGGCGCGATTTATGCGACGGCGCCCACCTGTGACCTGTGCAGCATTATGCTGCGTGACTGTGCGCACATCCAGATGCAGGAGGCGGAATGGAAAAACCGCAAGGCGAAGAGAAGCGCGGAGAATGCGTTGGTCGAGCCTCTTTATACGATGGAGGATGCGGACGGGGCGATCAGGCGGCTCATTCCCTGCGACTATGACAGTGAAGTAACGGTATGTGATAATATAAAGATCCGCTTTACGGACATCGGGCATCTGCTCGGATCTTCCAGCATCGAGGTCTGGGCGACGGAAGGGGACGTGACGAAGAAGCTGGTATTTTCCGGCGATATCGGAAACAGCGAACAGCCGTTGATAAAAGACCCGAAAAACACGGCGGAGGCGGATTATGTGGTGATGGAATCCACCTACGGAGACAGGCTGCACTCCTCTGAGAAGGTGGATTATGTGGGAGAGCTGACGAAGATTCTGCAGACCACCTTTGACAGGGGAGGAAATGTGGTGATTCCCTCCTTTGCAGTGGGCAGGACACAGGAAATGCTCTATTTCCTGCGGCAGATCAAAGCCGACAGGCTGGTGAAGGGACATGAGAATTTCCCTGTTTATGTGGACAGTCCGCTGGCGGTGGAGGCTACGGGTATTTTTCATAAGAACGAAGCCAGATGCTTCGATGAGGAGTCCATGGCTTTGGTCAGACAGGGGATCAATCCGATTACGTTCCCGGGGCTCAGGCTTGCCATTACAAGCGACGAATCCAAGGCGATCAACTTTGAACATACGCCGAAAGTTATCATATCCGCCTCCGGCATGTGCGAGGCGGGCCGTATCAGGCATCATTTGAAGCATAATCTGTGGCGGCCGGAATGCACGATCCTGTTCGTGGGATATCAGGCTGTGGGAACCCTTGGCAGAATGCTTGTGGAGGGCGCGAAGGAGGTTAAGCTGTTCGGGGAACCGATTGAGATCAGGGCCGAAATCGCGAAGCTTGTAGGCATGAGCGGCCACGCGGATAAAAACGGGCTTCTGCAGTGGGTGGACGGCTTTGAGAAAAAGCCGGATATGGTCTTTGTGGTACACGGCGAGGACAGTGTCTGCAAACTCTTTACGGAATGTCTGAAGGTGGAGCACGGACTGGACGCTTATGCGCCTTACAGCGGCACCAGATATGATCTGATAAGCGGTGAATTTGTCCACGAGGCGGCGCCTGTGGCGATCAAGAAAAAGACGCGCGGTATTTCCGACGTCTTTGCAAGGCTGCTGGCCAGCGGGCAGAGGCTTATCGCCGTTATCCACAAGAACGAGGGAGGCGCAAACAAAGATCTGGCGCGGTTCGCGGATCAGATCAATTCGCTTTGCGACAAGTGGGATAGGACATAGAGGAAAAGATTGGAGAATGAAGGGTGAGTCTTGCAGATCACATTTTCATAGACATGTGTAAGGATATATTAGAGAACGGGACGAGCACGGAGGGGGAGAAGGTGAGACCCCACTGGCCGGACGGTGAGAGCGCTTATACCGTGAAAAAATTCGGGGTGGTGAACCGCTACGACCTGTCAAGGGAGTTCCCGATTATGACGCTGCGCAGGACGGCCCTTAAGAGCGCGACGGACGAGATGCTCTGGATCTGGCAGCAAAAGTCCAATAACATCAACGATTTACACAGCCATATCTGGGATCAGTGGGCGGATGAGGACGGCAGTATCGGCAAGGCTTACGGCTATCAGATGGGCGTGAAGCATCAGTACAAAGAGGGCATGATGGATCAGGTGGACAGGGTGATTTACGATCTGAAAAACAACCCGTTCAGCCGCCGGATCATGACAAATCTCTATGTGCATCAGGATCTGCACGAGATGAATCTATACCCCTGCGCCTACAGTATGACCTTTAATGTGACGCAGAAGAAGGGACATGAAAAGCTGACGCTCAACGCGGTTTTAAACCAGCGCTCGCAGGATGTGCTGACGGCGAATAACTGGAATGTGGTACAGTACGCAGTGCTCGTACATATGCTGGCGCAGGTGTGCGGCATGGAGGTGGGAGAGCTCGTCCATGTGATTGCGGACGCGCACATTTACGACAGGCATATTCCCATTATAAAGGAGCTGATCGGGAGGCCCGTCTATGACGCGCCGACATTCTGGTTGAATCCGGAAGTCACGGACTTTTACCGGTTTACCAGAGACGACGTGAAGGTGGAAGACTACACCACCGGTCCGCAGGTTACAGATATACCGGTGGCGATATAGTAATCTATAGTTTGACATATGCGAAACTCAACACAACGTTTAATAATTGTGCAAATAACATAATTATAAGCAGACCCTTGGAAATTGTTTAAATCCTTCGGATTAAAACGGTCAGTGCTTAACGAGGTATTCTCGAGTTTAGCACTGTTACGGCTGGAGCGGAGCGAAAGCGTGTCTGCGTTGATTATGCTATTTGTGCAATGTCAAAACCAAGATTGAGTTTCGCAACCATCAAAGGAGATAACCATATGAATGCAATCGTAGCCGTTGATAACAACTGGGCGATCGGCTGTAAGAACAGCCTGCTTGTGAGGATTCCGGCGGATCACAAGAATTTCAGACAGGAGACCACAGGCAAGGTGGTGGTGCTGGGGAGAAAGACGCTGGAGACCTTTCCGCAGGGGATGCCCCTGCCGAACAGGACGAACATTATCCTCTCCACAAATCCGGATTATAAGGTGAAGGACGCGGTGGTGGTGCATAATAAAGCAGAGCTGGATGCGGAGCTTCAAAAATATGCCACGGAGGATGTGTATATCATCGGTGGGGAGAGCGTGTACCGGCAGATGTTACCGGAGTGCGATGTGGTGCATGTGACGAAGATCGACCACGACTATGAGGCGGACGCTTATTTCCCGGATCTGGATCAGGACGGGGATTGGGAGATTACGGCGGAGAGTGAGGAGCAGACGTACTTTGATCTGCCTTATTACTTCTTAAAATATGAAAGAAAACATTAGTAAATACAATAACAAAAGGGGAGTCTGTTGAGGGCAGGCGAAACAAGGCAGTGGGAAATGATATTAAGGAAGGGTAGCAGGTATGGGGCAGGAGACAAAGAAAACGACGGCGAATAAGGGGACGGAGCTTTCGCAGGCGAAGGAGGCGCTGCAGAAGAAGGATGTCGAGCTGGAGACAGCTAAGAGTGCGGTGGAGAAGGCGGAGAAAGCCAGGGATATTTTTCTGGCGAATATGTCCCATGAACTGAGGACGCCAATCAACACGATTCTGGGGCTGAATGAGCTGATTCTGAGGGAGAGTCAGGAGGAGGCGGTCAAGGAGTACGCCCGGGATATCCGGCAGGCGGGTAATATTCTGCTCGCGCTGGTCAGCGATATTCTGGACTTTTCCAAGCTGGAGGCGGATAAGATGGAGCTGACGGAGGGCATATATGATGTCAGCTCGCTTCTGAATGATCTGATTAACAGCATTTCGGTGCAGCAGCGCCGGAAAAAGCTGGATCTGGTTTTGGAGATCGCGCAGGATATTCCCTATAAGCTGTTTGGCGATGAAATACATATCAGGCAGATTATCGGAAATCTTTTGTCAAATGCGGTCCGCTATACGGAAAAGGGCAGGATCACACTGCATCTGAGCTGGAAGGAGCTGCCAAAAGATTCCATTGAGATTTTTGTGATTGTGAAAGATACGGGAATCGGCATAAAGGAGGAGGATATTCCGAAGCTCTTTCACGCATTTCAGCGGATGGATTCCGCGGCGCGCAGCAAGAATGACAGGACGGGGCTGGGGCTTGCCATCACACAGCGTCTGATTGAGATGATGGGAGGTAAGCTGGACGTACAGAGTGTTTACGGAAAGGGTTCTGCTTTTTCCTTTAGAATTGTACAGAAGATAGTGGACAGGGAGCCGCTGGGCGACTTCGAGAAACAATATAAGGACAGCCTGCGAAGCATCGAGGATTACCATGAAAAATTCATTGCGCCCATGGGCAGAATCCTGATTGTGGACGACAATGCCATGAATCTGGCGGTGGCGCAGGGGCTTCTGAAGGGAACGAGACTGCAGATCGACGTGGCGGCCAGCGGCGAGGAGTGTCTGGAACTGATTAAGAGAAAGACTTACCATCTGATCTGTATGGATCATATGATGCCGGTGATGGACGGCGTACAGACACTGCATGCCATCCGTGCGCTGGAGGGGAACCCGTCCAGAGACATTCCGGTGATCGCCCTGACTGCCAACGCGGTGGCAGGTGCGAGGGAGCTTTATCTGAAAGAGGGATTTCAGGATTATCTGACAAAGCCCATAGACGCGGATAAGTTTGAAAATATGCTGATTGAGTATCTTCCCAGCAACGTGGTTTATCTGACTAACAACAGGAATATCAGCAACGAATATGAGCAGACACAGGAGGAAGGGGACGGCGAGTTCGATATCAGAGAGAGCCAGCTTTATCTGATGGGCTTTAACCTGCGAAACGGCCTCAGATATATGGGCGGCGACAAGGCGCTTTACGGTAAGGTTCTGCGCGACTTCCATTCTATTTTGCAGGAGAAGGAGACGGCCCTCAAGGACTTTTTGCAGAAAGGCGACATGCCCGGTTATACGATTATCGTGCATTCCCTGAAGGGAAACGCCAGAAATGTGGGTGCGGATGATCTGGCGGACGAAGCCTTTGAGCTGGAGAAAATGGCGAAGGCGGGACAGCTGGAGGATGTGACGGTGCGCTCCCCGATTCTGTTCGGCATGATGAACACTATGAGAAACAGCCTGCGGGTGTATCTGGAAACAGAGGATGCGGGTGAGAAGACTGAGCAGGAGGCGCCGGAAGAGAGCGCGGGGAACATCACGGAGACAGAATGGGTCAGGGCGCTGCAGGAGCTGGCGGCCAGACTGGATGATTTTGACGGGGAGAGCGCGGCGGCCAAGCTGCGGGAGCTGAAACGCTATGACCGGCCTGAGTCGGATAAGAAGATGCTCAGACTGTGTGAGAAAGCGATCAAGGACTACGCTTACGATATCGCCCTCGAGGTGGTAAACGCGGTGCTTTGAGCTGCATTTCCCTAAACTTGCTTGACTTTTGGGGATAAAGGTATAATGTATAAGATAGCCTGATGCCTGCAATCAGGGGCGGAATGGTTACCAGGGGAAACAACAGAGGAAATGACAGAGGGAGAGGAGTTGGGTATTATGGAAAAAAAGAATCTGGATTGGGCGAACATCGGTTTCGGCTACCATGAGACGGACAGGCGGTTCGTGGCGAATTACAAAAACGGCGCATGGGATGACGGCGCATTGGTGGAGGATGCCAATATCGTGATGAACGAGTGCGCGGGCGTCCTGCAGTATGCGCAGACCTGTTTCGAGGGCATGAAAGCCTACACCACAGAGGACGGACGTATTGTGACCTTCCGCCCTGACCTGAACGCGCAGCGCATGGAAGATTCCTGTAAGCGGCTGGAGATGCCGGTATTTCCGCAGGAGCGTTTCATACAGGCCGTGACGGATGTGGTGGCAGCGAACGAGGCTTATGTGCCGCCCTACGGTTCCGGCGCAACCCTCTATATCAGACCTTTTATGTTCGGTATCTCCCCGGTAATCGGTGTGAAACCGGCGGACGAGTATCAGTTCCGGGTATTTACCACGCCTGTGGGACCTTACTTTAAAGGCGGTGTAAAGCCGCTCACAATCAGGGTGAGTGATTTTGACCGGGCAGCCCCGCACGGCACGGGACATATCAAGGCAGGATTAAACTATGCGATGAGCCTGCACGCCATTATGACGGCGCACGCGGAAGGCTTTGACGAAAATATGTATCTGGATGCGGGCAGCAGGACTTATGTGGAGGAGACCGGCGGCGCGAACTTCCTTTTTGTGACGAAGGACAATAAGGTAATCACACCGAAATCCGATAGCATTCTGCCCTCTATTACCAGACGGTCCCTGATGACGGTGGCGAAGGATTATCTGGGGCTCGAGGTGGAGGAGCGGCCGATTGCCCTGGAGGAAGTAAAGGACTTTGCGGAGTGCGGTCTGTGCGGTACGGCGGCGGTGATTTCCCCGGTAGGAAAGATTGTGGATCACGGAAAAGAGATTGCTTTCCCCAGCGGCATGAGCGAGATGGGGCCCGTCACAAAGAAGCTGTATGACACGCTGACAGGGATTCAGATGGGCAGGATCGACGCACCCGAAGGATGGATTCATGTGATTAAATAGAACGGAAAAGAGCCGGGTATATTTTGGGGTGAAAGGCTGACAGACAGAGAAGTGGGGAAGGATTAGGTTGGGATGCGCAGGCATACAATTTAATCCTTTTTCAGGTCATGGGGCAGGAATCAAAGAGGAGCATAACGATGAACAGTACAAAGATCAGAGAGCGGTATCCCTATTTTTATGAGACGCATCTGCATACGTCGGAGTCCAGCGCCTGTGCGAGAAGCACGGGGGAGGAGATGGCGAGAGCCTGTAAGGAGTATGGGTATACCGGCATTTTTGTGACAGACCATAACTGGGGCGGAAACACCTGTGTTGACGGGAATCTTCCGTGGGACGAGTGGGTGGACCGCTTCTGTCTGGGATATGAACATGCGAAGGCGGAGGGAGATAAAATCGGCCTGGATGTATTTTTCGGTTATGAGGCCGGTTATGACGCAACGGAATTTTTGCTGTATGGGCTGGATAAGGTATGGATGAAGGCGCACCCGGAGCTTCGCTATATATCGGTGGAGGAACAGTATGAGCTGGTGCATGAGGCAGGCGGGATGGTGATCCATGCGCATCCTTACAGGGAGGAGGCTTATATTCCCCAGGTGCGGCTTTTCCCGGACTATGTGGACGGCGTGGAGGGAATCAATGCCGCGCACCATTGGTATGCAGGGGCTTTGCGCGATAAGACCGTCTTTGACAAGAGGGCTGTCGCCTATGCGGGGGAGCACGAATTTCCCCTGAGCGCAGGCTCGGATATTCATTCGACTAAGCTGTTTGGCGGCGGCATGGCCTTCCGCAGAAGACTACGCTCTGGAAAAGATTATGTGCAGGCGGTACTGGACGGGGAGGATTATGTGATGACGGACGGGAAAGTGTGGTATGATAAAAGAGGGAAGGTTATTTTGACAGACTGAGATTGTGCAAATAGCATAATCAACGCAGACGCGCTTGCGCTCCGTTCCAGCCGTAACAGCGCTAAACTCGAAAATACCTCGTTAAGCGCTGACAGTTTTAATCCGAAGGATTTAAACACTTCCAAGGGTCTGCTTATGATTATGTTATGTGCACAATAATTACAGTATTGAAGAGAAGGCTACAATTATAAAATAGAGTGTGTAGATAATAAAAAAGCAGGCAAGAAGGAGGATCATGAGTAAAAAGGGATGGAAAAGGGTAGCGATATATATATTGGTGACGTGTATGTTGACTGGAATGGTCAGTGGATGCGGCGACGGAGAAGGGTTTGGCACAAAGGTGGTGCTCACCACGGGATTTGAAAAAGACGAAATCTTTCGGATTGAGACCAGCTCCTGTAAACTGCCGGAGCTGATGGTGTATCTGACCACGATTCAGAACCGTTATGAGAGTGTGTACGGCCAGGAGATCTGGGAGACGATTGCGGACGGCGTGACCCTTGAGGAGAATGTAAAGAATATTGCGCTGGCGCAGATTGCACAGATCAAAACCATGAACCTGATGGCGGAAAAATATGAGGTGGAGCTTGACGAGGAAGAGAGAGCGCGTGCGGAGAATGCGGCCAAGGCATATTATGGGACGCTGGGAGAGCGGGAGATTGAGCTGATGGACGTCAATGAGAAGACCATCAGGTCGCTTTATACGGAGCTTGCCCGGGCGGAGAAGATGTACCAGTACACGATCAAGGACATCAACCCGGAGATCAGCGATGACGAGGCCCGCACCATTACCGTGCAGCATATTCTGATTAAGACTTATGCGCTGGACGGGACAGGAAAAAAGATTGAGTATACGGAGGATGCGAAGCGTGACGCCTACAGGCGGGCGATCGAGGCGCTGAGTCTGGCGAGAGAGGGCGAGGATTTCGACGGGCTGATCCGCAAATACAGTGAGGACGATAAGGCGACCTACTCCTTCGGAAAAGGGGAGATGGAGGAGTCCTTTGAGACGGCGGCCTTTAATCTGGGAACAGAGGAAATCAGCGACGTAGTGGAGACGGAGTTCGGTTATCACATTATTAAATGCATCAACACCTTTGACAGAGAGGAGACGGATGCGAATAAGATCAAGATCGTGGAGCAGAGGCGGGAGGAGGCTTTCGGGCAGGAGTATGACGCTTACGTGGATACCCTCACCAGAAATCTGAATGAGGAGCTGTGGGACAGCGTGAATTTTATCCATGATGAGGAAGTGACTACGCAGAATTTCTTTGAAGTGTATGCACAGTATTTTGGCAATAGTTCAGCCATGGCGTATAACTGAGCTGTTACGCATTCTGGAAGCGGGAAACCGTGAAGTTTAGAAAAAGTTTATAATTGCGGAAAGCCGCATAAAATCGGCATAAAATGCAAATTATTAGCACTCATCTTTAATGAGTGCTAATTTTGTCTTGACTTCTATTTTTAGGGGTATTAAACTATTCCACAGGTAAACAAATTCTGAGGGAAGAATTTGTGCAGTGTGAAAAGCAGGGCGGCGGGGCGTTCTGTGTAAGCGGTATTTCAGTAATGGAAGAGAGAAAGGAATGTGAGTAATTATGGCAGCGAAGCATGGTAGTTTATCAATCAACAGCGATAATATTTTTCCGATTATCAAGAAGTGGTTGTACTCCGACCACGACATCTTTTTCCGTGAATTGATTTCTAACGGATGCGATGCGATTACGAAGTTAAAAAAGCTGGATATGATGGGTGAGTACGCCCTGCCTGATGATTATAAGGCGAAAATCCAGGTGATTGTTAACCCGGAAGAGAAGACGCTGAAATTCATTGATAACGGTATCGGCATGACGGCGGACGAAGTGGAGGAGTATATCAACCAGATCGCTTTTTCCGGCGCGACGGACTTTATCGAGAAGTATAAGGACAAGGCGAATGAGGATCAGATCATCGGTCATTTCGGTCTGGGCTTCTACTCGGCATTCATGGTGGCGGACGAGGTGGAAATCGACACCTTATCATGGCAGGAGGGTGCGCAGGCGGTGCACTGGACCTGTGACGGCGGCACGGAGTTTGACATGGAGGACGGCACGAGAACCGAAGTCGGCACGGAGATCACCCTTCACATCAACGAGGACTGTCTGGAGTTCTGCAACGAGTATAAGGCGAAAGAGGTCATTAAGAAATACTGTTCCTTTATGCCTACGGAAATTTATCTTTCCAAGGCAAACACCACGGAGACACAGATCATCACCGAGGAGGAAAAGCTTCCAACCGACGAGGTAGTGGAGGAGATCAAGAAGGAGAAGGAGGAGGACGAGCAGAAGCTGAAAATCAAAAAGCGTCCTGAGCTTCTCAACGAGACACAGCCCCTCTGGGCGAAGCACCCCAACGAGTGTACCAGAGAGGAGTATCTGGAGTTTTACCGCAAGGTCTTTCAGGATTACAAGGAGCCGCTTTTCTGGATTCACCTGAATATGGATTACCCGTTTAACATGAAGGGCATTCTCTACTTCCCGAAGATCAATATGGAGTATGAGTCCATTGAGGGGACGATTAAACTTTACAACAATCAGGTGTTTATCGCGGACAACATTAAGGAAGTGATTCCCGAGTTCCTGATGCTCTTAAAGGGCGTGATCGACTGTCCTGACCTGCCGCTTAATGTATCCAGAAGCGCGCTGCAAAACGACGGTTTTGTGAAAAAGATCAGCGAATATATCAGCAAGAAGGTGGCGGATAAGCTGTCCGGCATGTGCAAGACGGAAAAGGAAGAGTACGAGAAGTACTGGGATGATATCAGTCCCTTTATCAAGTTCGGCTGCCTGAAGGACGACAAGTTCTGCGAGAAGATGACGGACTATATCCTCTTTAAGAATCTGGACGGCGTATATATGACGCTGCCGGAGTGCCTGGAGGTCAACAAAGTTGATCCCGACGAGGCGGAGGAAGAGGACGGTGCAGAGCAGACGGCAGCAGACGGAAACGGTGAGCAGGATAGCGCGGCGGCAGTAGATGAAAACGGCGAAAAGGTGGAGGCCGAGGTCGTAGACGATGCTGAGAAAGTGGACGGCGAAGTGCTTGACGAGAACGGCGAGCCTGTCGAAGAGGAGAAAAAAGAGAAAGTCATCTACTATGTGACCGACGAGAAACAGCAGAGTCAGTACATCAATATGTTCAAGGCGGCGAAGATGGACGCGGTGGTGCTGACCCACAATATCGATCAGCCCTTTGTCTCCCAGCTTGAGGCGAAGAACGAGGGCATTAAGTTCCAGCGTATCGACGCAGATCTGACAGATACCTTTAAGGCAAAGACATCCAAGAAAGCCGAGAAGGAGATGGAAGAGCAGGCGGAAAGCATCGCCAAGCTGATGAAGAAGGTTCTTAAGAAGGACGCCATCAAGGTGAAGATTGAGAAGCTGAAGAACAAGAAGATTTCTTCCATGATTACGCTCTCCGAGGAGTCCCGCAGAATGCAGGATATGATGAAGATGTACTCCATGCCGGGTATGGATATGGGGATGTTCGGCAAGGAGGGAGAGACGCTGATCTTAAATGCGAACCATCCGCTTGTGCAGTATGTGCTGGAGCATCAGGACGGCGAGAATGTGAAGATGATTTGCGAGCAGCTTTACGATCTGGCACTGCTGCAGCAGGCGCCTCTTGAGCCGGAGGCTATGACTAAGTTCGTGGCGAGAAGCAATGAGATTATGATGATGCTGACGAAGTAAGAAAAGTAAAACGAGATAGTGTTATGTAAACTATAGGCGGAATTGAAATAATGAAACGGTGGATTGTCAAAGAGACAATTCACCGTTTGGTTTTTTACGTTAAAAAATTAAAATGAAATTTCGCAGAATACCTTCATCTGCGAAA
>CAMWPB010000046.1 GCA_947176065.1 uncultured Lachnospiraceae bacterium
CCGCAACTAAACGGCGCTTAATTTTATAGGTGGGCGTCGGATTTGACCCTTACTAGGAAACCCTCGCCCCCAGGCCGTCCTCCACCCGTACAAGGCGGTTTCTCGCATCATAAGTAAAAGTCAGGATGAGGTCTGTCCCTGCCTCTGTCAAAGTGCCCTCTTCTGTATATCTGCCGCCGTAACGGGTTTCCCTGACACGGTTCCCGTCTGCGTCGTAATCATACGCTGTCATGCGGTAGTGCAGATCGCCCTGATCCCGGCCCATGGGTATGAGCTCCCGTACCGGTCTGCCTGCCAGATCGTAGGTATAATAACTGCTGTACCCGTCCGCGTCTGTTTTTGAGATGCGGTTCCCCCACAGGTCGTAGGCATTTGTCTCCTCCACGGTCCCGTCGGGCGCGGTCACGGAAAGCAGGCGGCCTTCTTTATCATAGGTGTAGGTGCGTCCCGCGCCGTCGTCGGTGTTTTCTTCATACTGTCCGGGCAGAACGTGTTTGACCATGTTCCCCGTCCCGTCATAGAAGAAGCGTTCCACGCCGCCGTCCGGGTAGCGGGTGCGGAGCATCCGGTTCTCCCCGTCGTAGTCGTACCGGGTGCCTTCCCCGTCCCCTGTTCTGGCATCGTAGGCGTTGGGATGCACTTTCTTTACGATGTTCCCTTCCCCGTCGCGGAACTGTTTCTCATGGCTGCCGTCACTGTGGATGGTCTCGGTCAGGCGGTCCAGGAAGTCATAGCGGTACTCGGTCCGTTTCCCGTTCCCCGCCGCCCACTGCTCCGGGCTGTAGAGGGCGGTCAGCCTGCCGCTGCCATCGTAGAGGCGGTGGGTCTCATGGCCTTCCCCGTCCCGCTCCATGGTCTGCCAGCCGTTGCGGTTATAGGCGTACTCCGTGCGCCCGGTACCGTCCTCCTCCCACAGCTTTCTCCCCAGCTCGTCATAGCCGCACAGAAGCTCCGTGCCGTCCGCATAGACGGTGCGGTAAGGATATGCGGATGTCGCTTCGTAGCAGTACCGGGTCAGGTGGCCTTCCCCGTCCTCCCCGGCCGTGAGTCTGCCCATGGGATCCCATGTGAACTTTTCCTCCCGCCATTCTTCCTCCGCGGTCTTTTCGCTGCGCAGGATCAGGTTGTGGAGACCGTCATAGGCAAAGATCCTCTCCCTGCCGCCGTTATCCCTGACAGATACCAGATCTCCCCTGCCGTCATAGACATACGTCCTCTCCAGCCCCTCCGGCATGGTCTCCCTGACAAGATGGCCTCTGGCATCGTATTCCATGCGGGTGGCGGCGCCTGTCCTGTCTGTCTTTTCAACAAGCTGGTTGCAGGCATCATAAGCAAAGGTCTCCTCCGTCCCGTCGGGATAGGCCACCTTCGTCACCGCCATCTTTTCATTGTATGTATAAGTGTATGTGCCCGGATAGGTGCTGTACTCCATGGTGACCTGTCTCTTCCGGTCATCGTACTGCACCTGGTAAGTACTGCCGTCGGCAAGGGTCTGTTTTGTCACACGCCCTTTGCTGTCATACTCATTGGTGAGGTAGGTCAGCCCTGTCTGGTCCGTGGAGGTTTCCATATATCCTTCCGCCGTGTAGGCATAGCGGGAGATGCCTCCGTCCATATGCACTACTTCTGTCAGAAGGTTCTTCTCATAGCGGTATTCCACGGCACGCCCCGCGCTGTCCTCCATGCGCGCAAGACGTCCCTCCCGGAAGGTGAACGTCACCGTGAATCCCAAGGGTGTGGTCAGGCGTACGGGCACCCCGCCGTCGTATTCCATCTTCAGGCTTCCGCCGTTTTTATCCACCACGGAGACAAGCTGCCCCTCCCCGTCGTAGCAGTAGGCCGTAAACTGATGGGTGTCCGTCACATTCCACAGATCCGCCATGTCGTCACGGGACAGAAGATATCTGCCGCTGCCGACTACATCGCGGTACAGGGTGCCGCCGTTTCCTGCCTCTACCGCCTCATAGGCCGCACAGTACCCGTCGGGAAGCTGCACGTGCAGGATGCCCTTTTCCTCATCACGGCATAGTCTGCCCTCGTAGGAGAAATGCCACCCTTTCCCGAGCCAGCCGCTCTTCCCGTTGCCGGAGCAGTATTTTCTGGTCAGGTAGATGGGCACCAGTACCCCCGGCAGGATGAACTCATGGACCGTCATCAGGAAGGAGCCCGACGCCAAATTCTTCGGACTAATCTTTCCCATCCGTATATGGTCGTTGATGACTCCCCAAAATACTCTATCTAATTTGAAACCATATCATAGAAGCAAAATTTTTAGCTATTAATAGCGCGTAAATGTGTCCAAAGCTTCTCTATATTTTGCTTCTATACTGACCAAACTTCTCATCAATTTATCTGGAACACTCTGCTTATAATATTTATATAATGATTTTTTCTGTGCTTCAATAAGCTTAATGCTTATCCTTTCATTTCTCCATAACCTATAATATATCGTTAACGTCCCTCTATTTACAAATGTCTCCATATACTCCGCTTCTTCTTTCCCTATTTCATCTATTATCTTAATTACCTCCATAAATAGGTCTTCCCTTGTCAAGCTGCTAGAACAATCTAAATTATGCTTATTATCATCTAAAAATATATCATCTCTATATATTTCCAAAAATATTGTGTTATCAAAAAAATTTCTTAATATAGCTTTGCCCTTAGGTGAGATATAGTATTTACAATCAACTTCCATTTCTGATAATACAATAATTTTCTCAAAAAAAATTTCTCTTTCCGTGAAATAATGTACGATTTCTTTTATTTGTTCCCTTTTCTCTTTTTCAATACCAGATTCACACTTCAAAACTTTTATTATATTATCCTGCATTTGTTCTAATGATAATTCTCTACGATTTGCTCCCACCTCATTCATCATCATTAAAATATATACTGGCAAACAATATCCCATTTTATCATTATCGTAGAATATATTAGTTAAATGGTGCTCATTCGTATATATGGTAGCATTTCTCATCGCAATTGCTCTAAAGCAAGAAGCAGGAGATAAGTAATATTGATACTCTTCAATTTTAAAACTTGCTTGAGCCCTCTCACTTTTCTGAGTCCATTGTCTATTACCCAAAATACTTGCAAATAACTGAACTGCATCACATACATTATAATTGCATATTTCCAAAATACTATCACCCAAAATACGTTCTAATTCATCACTAAGTCTATTCAAAACATTCTTTGCTTCTTCCCATGTATCTTTTTTCTTTATTTCTTCCAAAACACCCGTCTTGCTTTCTATCGCAGAAAAACGTTTCATGAATATTTCACCCAAGCTTATACCACTTGTCAGAAAAAACGGATCATTATTAACTCTATGTGTATTATACCATGCACTCTTTTTCACCTCATTATATGTCCTCTCTCTCATGCATAGGAAAAGTTTAACTCTATATTTCCTGTCTTCATTTTCGCAACGTCTTAAGCAATCATACATTTTTAGATATGTGTCAATTAATTCATACTCAACTAAATTTTTCTTTTGTACATTTACTAATCCTTCTATATCATCTAGTATTACTATAACATCCTTTATATCAGTGGCTTTTTCAGTTAACAACCACTTTAATTTTTCTTGTTCATATGCTAATTGATTTTTATTATATAAAGATTCCGCTTTCTCTATATCTAAAGCATCTGTCGATGGGGCATTTTCTTCTAACAACTCTGCTTTATTGTGACGAATATATTTTGCAACTTTTTCAGATATAGCTGATTTTTCCTCCTTAGTTTCATTGTCCATTTTCAATTCTTTTAGTATTATGTCACTAGCGGCACCCAGCTTTCCAGCCAGCCTTCCATTTTCTACTTTATCCATTCTATTTGCGTCATAGGATGCATATATAATAATGCTCTTGCTCATACCATCCTTAACTATAAAACTCATATTTTTTAGCAACCCTTTCACGCCATATTTTTTCCTGATACAATAATGCATCAGATATGTTTTCCCCATTCCCGTATAACCCAATATAGGTACAATACAATCCGAATAATTATTCAATATATTAAAAACTTTATCCTCAGTCAAATTTTTAGTTTCACAATATGTATCTAAATCATATGAGCTATCATCCGGATGTAATATCTCTGTAAAAATTGCATTAAATTTTCTATAAAGATCGTTTTCCATATCGTTATCATTCCTACTATATTGTTCATTTGGTTTTACTAACATACTATGCCCCCTTAAGAAAGTTTATCTATAATATTTAAGAATGTTAAAATCATTCCTAATATTGTACTGAGCATACACAACATCTTCTTCGCCATAAAATACTTATCGGTTTTTGTCATCGTTTCAAAATTATTATTACAATCTTTATATGTCTGTCCCAAACATCTCATCGGACATCTTTTTCCATTCTTATTAAATTTCTTGCTATAAAATTTATTTCTACAAGTTGCTGATACCAATCCATTTGAATCCGAATCTAATTTCTTAAATAAACAGCCTTCTTGATCTGTATCCGGTCTTTGTGATGTTGCCAAATAATATAGTTCTCTTATTTCAAAAACAAGCGATAATATAAATAGGATAGTTACCAATATCAGCAGAACCATCATTCTTATTCCTCTCTATTTATGTATAAAATCCTAACTACACATTTATCTGCAAATAATGCCTAATTTTTACCTTGCGCATTACCTTTATGCAAATACGCCCCTGTTGTCAATTGTTCTTTACTGACCTTAAAGCTTACTACATATTTATCACTTTTCTCATCCTTAGTTACCGCCACTCTACCTACATTTGCAACTGCCCCTATAGCTTTTGCTAAAAAATTGTTATTTTCATTAACTGAATTCATGGACGGCATCGCCCCCACTGCTTTCTGAACCACACCAGTGAACTGAGGCGTAAGTCGCACCTTTTGCTTTTTGGGCGTTTCAACTACATTATGTTTGCTTGCCTGCAAATACACTTTTTCCCCTTTACCATTAAATTCATCTCCTATATGAAATGAACTTTTACCCATTTGCGTTCCTCTCTTTCCTTTATTACAATTTGATAAGCCATATTGGGCTCGTCCATATATCCCCCGTATAGTATTTCTAACTCCGGCTCAATAAGTAACGGACTTTCGATAATCCGTTCCAAAAGTTCATCGGAAACTTTGGAAAGATACTCAATAAACAGCTCCCAATCATCCATAAGAAGTTTTCTTTGCAAATAAAGCAGTTCATACTTCTCTATACGGACAAATTTTTCTCTCAATAACCTCGCCATTTCCTCCAAGTCTTGATCCATTTTTGTATATATATATTCTGGCCTCCAATATACCCAATTCAATTTCTCATTCAAATAGAGTCGCTCATCAGCTAATCCTAATGCTATTTCATGGCTGTGTGTGTATCCACTTGATAAAAGATTGCAAAATATAATATACTTCACTGCCCCCTGAGATTTAACTTCCTGCCGAAATACTTGTTCTTCAATTAGAATCTTTACCTGCTCATTAAGCGAATCCGTAAAGCAATTGCACTCTATATCCAACTTTTCCCTTTTCAGCATTGATCGTTGAATACGATAGTCCTGCAGATAATCCTCCATTTCTACAAAACGGTTCATATGTACTTTCCCCTAATCTATTCCTCAATTTCTTCCACTGTCTGAAAACATTTCGCAGCAATGTCTACCCACTCTTCTTTAACTCGCATAGGGCAATTAAATATACCATGTAACACACTTTTCTTCATTTTAATAAAATACATACGGTTAAAGTTTTGTCCATCCAGCGCATATCCCTTAAATTGAAACCAACTCATTTCAAAACCATTATCTGTTTTTATATTATCTTCCCATTTACTGATTTTAATAGCCGGATTGATGTTCCGCAGCGCATCCCTAAACTGTCGGCTCATAACCACAGTATCTCCATCCTCAATCAGTTTGTTGAACAGGTTAAATCCAAAATTAACTGCACTGTCCATACTTGTTACTACAAGATCGGGCGCATTCTTAGACGGATATTTGACATCCTTTACTACGCCTGGCATAGGGATAAACTGTTCTGGCAAAACAATTCGTATTGGAATATTCGGTAAGCTAATCTGCCTAAATGTAATCAAATCATCTTCCACGTAGATTCCTGTTTCTAACGTAGTGTGTCTCAGTCTTTCTTCTTCTCTTCTCGCCTCTAGGATTTTCTCATCATAGTACTTCATTGTTGTCTACTCCGTATTTCTTCACTTAGATCTTTTTCCCTTGTTTCAAAATCAATGATTTTTAATGTTTATGGGTGTTCAATATCGCTGAAAAGCTCATCAAATGTGATGCCTTTAATGGCATTGTCTTTCGCCTCAAAAAAATCATGTAGCATCTCATCCCAGCTTTCTTTATCTAACTCCACATTCACATGTTCAAACTCACCTACTGAAGTTATAAAATATCGTTCCGGATACTCATATGCTGGATGCACAAGTTGAAATGTTACCTCTTCGATTACATTCCCCTGCAAATCTATTTCCTGATATCCATATCTAATTGCTGAGGCTCCCCCTTTATCTTCATAATAAAATTTACCAGCACATAGCGGCCTGTATTTCATAAAACGATATCCATCTACGAATACTTTTTTACTATTCCTATCATACCTTAATATACGTGGTCCCCCAAAACGTACATATGCCCCGCACGGATCTACGATCAATTCCGGGTATCCATCTCCATCAAAATCAAGATAGCAATAAACAAAGAACTCTTTTATCATGGTAATATTATCCACATTCAGTTTTTCCTTAACGGGATCAATATCTTCAAAATAGGTTTCTTCTCCATCTTCATATTGTAACGGTATCTGATTTAACAAGACCTGTAAAAAAACTTCTTTATATTCTCGATCCATCTCCTCTGTATATATTTCTTCATTGATTAGATATTCTTGTATTTTGAAATCGACCGCCCGCAGTCTTTTACAGACCAGCTCGGTAATCATCTCATCTACAATATCGTCGGGTTCCATTTCCACATCTTCAGGGCTATCCATGTCCTTGCCAGACACCTCATTTACCATAATTATGTCATCCTGCTCCGTATCTGGAATGTTTTTCCCTTTCTCATACAGAAAAGTCCATACCAATACACATATACAAACAAAAAACAAGCTAATATATGACGCTTTCGTGCCAGTTCGTATCTTCCTCATTTATTTTACCATTCCCGCTCATATACTATTATTTTTGTCACAGAATATTTGCTCATCTTATTGTTTTCCCTTTTTCCTCCAAGAAATTCTATATAGGAACCGTCCCCCACAACAGTTTCTTTAGCATAAGCTTTAGTAGCAGCCTGCACTGCTTCATTAGCTTTCACTGCTTCATCAACATTAGCATCACCGGTAATAGCTGCAATAACATCAGCGTCAGTAGCATCAACATCGTCAATAGCTTTTTTTATGAGATTGCAAGTATCTTCAGATGTATTACTGCTAAATGGATAAGGTTTGCCAGTTTGAAACACACCATTCGGATATGTATGGCCTTTTATTTCACCAACTATACATTCAATATATGCTATCTCCGGAAATTCTCCTCGATCCTCTTCGCTTGTCCATTTCAATACTACATCTATCTCTGTACCATATTTAAATTGACTTGCGTTTAAAGTTTGTTCTTCAGGAGAATACTTATCATACTCTGGACATAAAACCTTCGGTCCTACCGCAACCCAATATCTCCTTGTGTTTTCAATACAATAACCGCCTATTTCATCATATATCGCACTATATTCTTTATCTTTTCCTGCTACTTCAAATTGTTCTTCAACAAGTCCATTGATACCGGTCATATATGCATACCAATCAACATCCTCCATTTTTCTTCTCTCCTCGTCATGTAGATCTCTACTTTTCCCTCCACCACGTGTAGGCTCACCATGATATGCCCTTAACCACGGGGCTATTCTGGTCATTTCTCTTACCTCTTCCTCTTCTTCCTCTTCTTCCTCTTCTTCCTCTTCTTCCTCCTCTTCCTCCTCAACCTCTTCTATCGTGATCATACCACCATACTGACAGATTAGCACCGCGCTCTTTTCCAGTAGTTCTTCCAAATTTCCCTCTAATCCAACTAAACATATCACATAATCTTTATCTTGAGCAATCCACTCTCTACCCAAAATGGGAAAACATTTATATTTTCCTTTTCCAGTTTCATCTTCTTCTCCAGATAGTTTTGTCGGATGCGGCAAAATATCATATTTAGATATTTCACATTTACAACTTCCAAAATTTTTGATGTTATTGATATCTACATCACAGTCTTGGCTGGTCAGAACTGCTTTACCATTTGGCGCTGTTATTCCATGATCTATCGTTATTCCAATCTCTATTGGCTCTGTTCCACATGTACAATTTAGAGTAGAGCCCGCCGTCACATACGCCTCTTCTTCAAGTTGTCCATAAAAGGCATAATGCGCTTCCATCAATTCCGTAGCGCGCGCCTCGCAATCAGGCTTTGTGAACCACATGGCTATCATTGCCTCAAATGTACTGTCAAACTCAAATGTAAATTCTCCTGCTACTATTTCATTAGACTCTCTTACTAATTTATCCTTTTTATCAGACATATTCCATTTCCTCTTTTATCCTTGGCATACATTTATTTCTATGGGAGAAACTACTCTTATACGCCTTACATCTATCCGCACATTATTCTTTGCTGAAAGATAAAACTCTCCCATACTAGACAATAGTATAGTCCCTTCACCAAATACTAACCTGTCTTCCCCATTTCTTAAGATACATATTCCTTTTCCATCCAAGCTGGCCATATTATTATGAATCGTATAAATACGCTTATTGTGATAAATATTCTTATCTATACTATCAGGTATGCAATGTAATACAAATGCATCCTGCTCATTACGACCAGCAACATTAAGAACTACTTTCGTTCCTATTTCCGGCATGGCATACAGTGTACCTTCTGTTTCCGAATACCAATTATAAAAATAGTAGTCATTTGAATATTCTTTGTCAATATCCAGAACAATTTTAATCTTTTCGCCTTGTACCTCCTCAACGGTTCCCATCAGTCCCAATCCGCGTGATGCTCCATTGTACACCTTTGATGTATCTATCCTATTCCTTAATGAATACGTAAAAGTCAGTTCACCAAATTCGTATTTTGCTGTCACACCACAAATGATCAGTTTTTCTCCCTTAAAGATCGTCCTATCTCCAATTTTATAAAACTCCCTACTTTTTACCTGATAGGTTATTTCAGGTTTTTCCCCAGACACTCGCCTTATATTTATGCTGTATTCCTCTCCAAAGAAAGGTGGAATATTTTCCCCTTCTCTCATTCCAAACCACAATGCGCTATTATCAACCGTAGTATCAGCCACCACGCAATTTCCAAAATGACTTGCCATACGTTTACTAAATTCCCACACAGTTTCCATATATTGAATCAACGGCCTTTCAATTTGCTTATTTTTCCCCACTAAACAAATAACCTGTCCATTAGAATCTCCTATTAGCTCCCTAATAATTTGTTCATATGTTTTTTCTACCATTTGAAATGATCTCTTTTGCAAATGACAATCCAGTAAACACGTTGCTGATTGTGCCTCTATGTTCATCCACTCAGTTTTTCCTATGCTTTCTTGCACTGCTTTTACCAAGTATCCGTTGAAAACGAGCCTCTTTGCGTCCTTTTTTTTCCACCATATTAGAATTTTACTTCCATAAAGAAATTCCATTTTTTGCTCCTGCTTGCTGTCAATGCATCCATTGACAGTCAAAGACGCATGACAGTTAGGCAGCCACTCCAAATACAATCTATCAACTAAATCAAAAGCAATATCACTTTCTATTTCTAGTTCATTATTTACTTTAATCTTCATTCAAATGCTCCCTCTATAATTTTATGTGCGCTCCACTTAATTTAAGATTGCCACCAAGTTCCATTTCTGTTTCTCCCTGCTTAAATGTAACTGCCTTTGCAGCACTAAATTCAATCGATGCGTCTTGACTAAGCATAGACAACATCCCTCCTGCTTGGATAATAATTCCCCCTTCGCTGATCATCTTAATCCCCTCTGCATCAGAAAGTTCAATATAAGTCCCATTATTATTTGTCAGCAATATCTTATCCGGTGATAATTGAATCTCCTTACCCTCTTTATTTCTCCAAAACTTACATTCCGGATTCGTTCTAAGACCGCCATCTCCCTCGTGATACGCGCTGGCCACATATGCATTACTTTCCTGTTCTGTCGGAAAATAAATTCTGATTTTATCCCCCATTTCAGGCATACAATACCATCCCGTTCCATCCGGCGATGAATATACTGTTGCATAAGGAAACCAATATTTATCCGTCTGCCCTTTATTTTCATCCTCAGTCAGTTCTATTTGCACCTTCTCCCTTCTTACTCCTGCGGTTTTCCCAAACAAAGAGACACCGCAGAGTTCCATATTATACTCTAAAGGAACCTGAAATCCTGCTTTCGTTCTCATGTAATAGGTATGATACAAAAGACTTCCCTTCATTTTTGATTCAATTTTCCATACTGCAAGTTCTTTTCCTCCAACTACCCCTCTATCACCCAACTCATATATTTCGCGGCTTTCCCAAATATAGGTCATGGTATCTGTCGGTTCTATATCTAGTCCTTTTGCTTGTTTCTTCCAATACTCATCTATGTTCCCTTGGATCCTATACTCAATATGTTCAACATCTATTGTTGACTTTCCTTTTGGCACTCCAAAATAATACTTCTGCCCATAAACAGAACTATCAGCAACTACTACAGTATTATTCATACTTGCCAAACGCTTGATAAACATCCAGTCCGTTTCCTGATATTGCATGACAAACTGTCCTGTTGCCTTCCCCTGTCCTTCCGTCATAAATGCACTTGCATCTTTATATTTCTCATTACACACACTGAGTAAATCCTCATAACACAGGCATGGAGACTGGAAACTACGAATCCTCTTCTTTTCATCCAGCAGAACTGTTCCTGATTTTAGAGCTACGCGCATCATGCAAGTTTCGTTCACAACCTCTATCCTTACTTCTTCTACAACTCCATGAAATAAGATATATTCCATTTCTTCCCCACATGCAATCACCTGCGCCCATGTTTCCTGGCTACACAAACTGCAATATTCCTCCATCTTATCAAACGGAATCATTCCTGTAATTTCTGCATAGGCATGTTCATTCGCTTGCTTAATCCCCTGATAACCCTCAACTTGCAATTCATTAAAAGGATGTATTTTAATGATCTGTTCCCTCATATCGTTCTCTCCTCTGTTATTATTTTCGAAATAATTCAACTTCCTTTATTCCAAGGCCAAATACGCCGCGTCTCAATAAACTCTCAGTTAAGTCTAAGGAAATAATCGTGTGTCTCTTTATAGAATCATTTACCCAAAATATTTGACTGGAAACATTGACTTTTTCTCTTTCCTTTACTCGCAAGATTGATTCTTCCATATTCTTTTCATATATTTTTTCTATAACTTGTAGTTCATCTGTCTCATTGAATACCGGCATATAATACAGCTGAGATTCTCTTTTGAGCTGATTCAATAATATAACATCTCTGTAAAAGCATAACTCTTTATACATAGAAATTACTTTCATTACTTTTGGTGTCACCAACAAAAATGGATATAAAACAAAGTCTGTAAAAATCATATTTTCAGATGGTTCAACTATAAAAAGTTGTCTCCTGGGCAGTTTAGGATAAGTCTCTAATTTGACATCTCTCACATCAAATTTACCATACCAATCTTTTATCCTTGGCGCATATTTCAATTCCGGTGTATCTTCAATTTCAAAATATTTCATCTATACCCACCCTGCTTTCCTCTAACAAAATCAGCTATCCCTTCTACAGCAAAATCATCTGCCCCCTGACGCCCTCCGGCTGTTTCCATCCCGTGCCGCCGCTTTTGCGGTTTCTCAGGATATGCAGCAGTTTTCTGTAGCATTCTCCGTTTCCGGGCTGCTCCCCCGTCTCTTCTCCCGTACCCGCCAGATAGGCCCTGATGCACGCGGGCGCCGCCTGTCCGTCCGCCCCCAGCACTGCCATCGCGAAGCTGACGTCGTACACATCCGTCGTTCCCGTCTCCAGAAGCTCTTTCGCATATACCCTGAGAAGCTGCGGCCACAGTCCCGCTCCTCCCGGCCCGGCATAAGGGACATGAATACGGTTTACCGTGTCGTATTCCGTCTGATAATCCTCAAAGTTCTCATATACGGTCCGGAGTCTGGCTCCCTCCTGTAAACGGAACCGTCCCAGTTCCATCTCCCCGTTCTCCGCCGGGGTGCTGCTTAACAGGATCTCTCCCATGCCGCCGCGCTTTCCCCGCTCGTAATCCATGGTGGCAAACCGCACCTTCAGATAGGTCAGCTGGTCTGTCGCGCTGCACGTAAACGGACAGGCTTCCTCCATCCGGTAGATATCCCCGCGGTAATGGAGCAGTCCCGCTTCCAGATGCAGCACATCCTGTTCCCAGCTTAAGCCACACCCTTCCAGAATGCCGTCGCCATATCCCGCGAAGTACATGCGGCTCAGGCTTAAGGGGTAATCCCTGAGTGCATCCAGCATACTTTTCTTTAACAGGTTTTTATGTTCAAAGATCGGATATTCGTACCGAAACACGTGCTTTCCTCCCGTCAGCAGATGGCGATCTCTCCCACCTGCATCGTCTCCTCCATCCCTATGATCCCGAAATGGTACTCATAATACAATTCCGGCTGATACCGGATGTTTAAAAAATGCGCTATGACAAACTGCACCTTTTTCTCCAGCATTTCCGTCTGTCTCCTGCCGACATAGATCAGAATTTCATAAGGATTGTCATTGCTGCCATACACAATGCACCGCGGTATCAGGGCTGTCATCACACGGCGGAACAGTTCTATACTGTCCCCCTCCCGGTACAGGGTAAGTAAGCCTTCCAGCAGGATCTCCCGCTCGTTTCCCTGAAACAGTGTGTATGCCTCCTTTTTCTCCACCCCGTAATCTCCGTCCGCAAAGGCCCGTCCCAGCATCTTTTTGTAGTATTCTTCCCTTGTCATCCCCGCACGGATATCATTCTCCCCAATCTGATGGATCAGAAGCTGGAACAGACCTTTCCGCAGCGCCGGATAATCCGTCACATCGGGATGAAACAGCTCCTGAAACACTTTCTGAAACCTGTAGTTCGGATTGATCTCCACCAGACAGGGTTCTTCCAGCTTTTTGATATTCAGGCACTCTTCCGCCAGTTCTATATAAGGACTGTAAGACCGCGCCTGCCGAAACCGTATGTCCTCCTCCGCTATTCCCTGTGCCTTCGCCTGCAGTAGAATTTCCCACAGATAGTTCATATAAGTTTCCCCTCGCACATATATTCGCCATACATAAGCTGCACCTCCGATACGAGAAAACTCATAATGTCCCTGAGCAGAAATGTCAGTGCGCTCTTCTTCCGAAACAGAAGAACCAGCCGTTTTTCAAATTCACCCTCCCGTATCTCGTCCAGAATAAAACCGTTCATGGAGTAAGTTTCCGAGGTTTCCGTATCGCTTGCGCGGTCCAGTATCTCATAGCCTTCATACGCCACATATTCTTCCATCCCGTAGCCCTGTATCAATCTGGCCAGTTCAGCTCCCGTCCTGACTCTCCGCCCCTGTCTTTTGCTGAATCTCTCCAGAAATTCGTCCTTTCTCTGGTTGGTCATAAGTGGATAGGTAAAGCGGTCAAAACGACGGTTTGATCCGTTCCTTATCATATATACATGCCATTTGTGGGCCTCCGCTTCCTCCCCCATTATAAGAAGTCTGTTTTCTCTCTGGCGTATGCTGTAAATATGTGCTGTATCGTCGATCAGATAGACATGCTCGTTTCCGTACTCCCTGATCGAGATGGTATGCTCATAGCTTTTATGATCCTCGCAGGGAACGGGAAATCCCACGCTGTCCATCGTCAACTTCCTGATATTCCAAATGGGAATATAATCGTCATGTGCCCACTGTGCAAACTCCTCCAGATCCGGTTCCATCTTTAAAATTTTCTGTGCCGGCGTGATCTCCTCTGGCAGCTTTACCAAATACACATCCACAAACTTATACAGATAGGGTGCATTTACTGTCTGCCACGGAACGCCGTTGCTTACAAACACCTCATACAGGCGGCTGATTTCCCGCAGATATGCCTCGTTTTTTCCGACTGCAAATTCTGCCGGATAGTCCCCCTCATCCGTATAGATCCTTCCCCCGATCCTCTCCTTGTCCAGAAACTTTTGTATTCCCAGATAGTCATATTCCATGAAATAGGTTCTGACCAGACTCCGCCCCTCCTCACCAAGCTGCTGTCTGATCTCCAGAATGTCATATGCCGGGACAGCCATATCCGCTTCTCTTATCGGCGAGAGCAGATGATGCGACGGGTCTAAGTATTCCCTTTCCAGAATCCCTATGGTAATCTGGTAACGGTTTAAGTCAAACACAAGATCATCCATGATACGGCTTTCCAGTTCCCGGTACATTTCCTGATTGGTCTCGTACAGCGACAGAAACAGACGCTCAACCACATCCTTAAATACAACCCGTTCCTTAAGCCCGTTAATCCGGCTGATCTCCTCCTTGATCATTTCCTCCATGTCCGCCATAAGCTACTTCCTTCCGTCAAAGAAATTCTCTTCCCACGTATCATCCTCAAACGCGAAGAAGGTTTCCTCACCCCGTTTGAGCAGATCATTTTCACGCAGTACCGGCAGTACGATGAATCCCCATTTGTCTCTGGCCGGCCAGACAAAGAATTTGATCTCGCCCTCCACGATGATATCTGTCTCCTCCTGAATAACCGTGCCCATATATTGTTCGTTGAAGTACTCCTGTGTCACATGGATGAACGAAGACACGTCATATCCAAAATGATAAGCTGTCAGCCTGCGCCCCGTCTCATCCCTGAGATAGAGATCCAGCTGTTCACCAATCTTAAAACGGGAAATACATCCGATATCCTGTTCCTTGCGCAGACTGTGGATCAGTATCTTCTCCTGATTCTCATGGGTGTACGCCGTCACCTCATAGGGAAGCGCATTTACCCTGTATTTCTGGTTGATTTTCATATATCCCAGCTTCAGGTTCTTAAAATAGCTGATCGCCCCCTCCAGACAGCACATCTTAAGTTCGCTTCCATGCTCTAAATCCCGCTCGTTCCGAATCAGCCGCCCCGGTACGAATTCCTTAAGCGCTTCGGTAAACAGGCTGGATTTGCAGGACTGCCCTGTCAGCTTCAGCATCCCATATTCCGACAATTCCCCGTTCATAAAAGGTTTTTCCAGAAACCGGGTCATCAGGTCATAAATGTCAAGCCGCAGCAGGTTCTCTATTTCATACAGGTAAAACAGAACGGAAAAATCTTTTCTGCAGGATAGCAGCCGCCCGTTCTCCCTGATGGAAATCCGCCACTTATCCAGTGGCACTTCTTCCCCGCATCCCGTTTTCAGTTCATACCGTAAAGCTTTCTGGAAGAAGCTTTCCTTGATTGTCTCCGCAACGCCAAACAGATAGTAATAGTTGTTTTTAACCCGGAAATATTCTTCTCTGCCCTTCCGTTCATACTCCGCGAAACGGGTGGGAAGACAGGCTTCCGCTTCCTCATACATATGATCCAGCCGTTCCCGCGCTTCCCTGTCCTTTAAGGAAAACGCCGCTTCAAAGCGGAACCTTCCTTCTCCGAGCGCTTCCAACAGTTTCAGTTTTAAAAGCTGCAGTATGCGGAACGTTAAATTATTTCCCCCAAAGTTCGTATTGCCGTTTTCATAGCCGGTCTCCAGATCCACCTCGTAAGAGACTCTGTTATTGCGTATGCGGAACCTTCCGGCTGTCAGATCTGTTGTTCCGCCGCCGCAATCCATGATGAGCGCCTGATACCACACGCCTTCCGCATATTTTCCTGCCAGAATCAGCTCGTTAATGCTGTGAAAGAGCACCGCCATCCCTTCATCCAATACACATTCCACGCGGTAATCAGGCAGGAGTTCCCGGAACAGCTCCTCAAAGCGTGTTTTCTGCCTGACAGGCGCAAGAAGCTGTATACAGGTGAAGCGGCACTTAAACTGCTGCTGCGCCGTGTGAATCAGATACGACAAAAATGCGGAAAGCATATCTTTTCGCCGGACCCTGATTTTAATGCCATCCCCGGTAATCACTTCCTGCTCTCTTTCCGGCGCACTCACCCACCGTTTGATATCGTAAAACACCGGGCAGTCTTCGTCATGGTAGGCAAGCGTTGCCAGATGTCTGGCCGCAAACCCGAAACGGTAAACCGGCCCCGTATCCTCCACGCCTGCAATCCCGATCACGCTGGGAATCATTTCACTTTCCCGGTACTGTTCCCCCTCCGTATCCGCCACGCGCACAATCCTTACACTGCCATCGTTATCGTACCGTCCCATAGTCGTGTTGGAGCTTCCGAAATCTATGATAAGCGGCAGGGCCGTCTCTTCCGTCGGCCACAGATCTACCGCCAGAAGCGGTGTCCTGATACAGGCTGCCTGTTTGGGAATGGTGCGCTGTCTCCCGTAATACAGTTCATACAAAAGCTCAGAGACTTCCTCCCGCCTGAAATACAGCAGGGAAAACTTATGGTTCTCCGTCTTGAGAACCGGGACGGTATCTCCTTTTAACAGACAGAGGTTCCCTCCTTCTCCCTGTTTCAGATACAGACAGGTATATATGCGGTCCTGCTCATCTACCAGAAGGAGATTTCCCTCATACATCGGGAAATTTCCCGACACCTCATAGTGGTCCGTCAGTTCTATTCCCTCGCCCTCATAGAGAACCAGATGCGCAGGATAAGCGATCTGGAATTTCTCCTCTTCCAGCAGCTTCACCTTATCCAGAAAGCTCTGCAGCCGCCCGATGCCGTCTTCTGCCCAGCCTGTAATATGCCGGTGCTCCCGGATGCCCCGATAGCGCATGATGAAACGGATCAGCTCTTCCCGCTCCATCCGGCTGCCCATAGGAACCACCAGACGCTCTTTCTGGCAGATTTCCCGTAGCTGGTAGGTCGTCATCCCATTCAGGCTCTCCAGATGATACGCCGCCATCCCTTCTGTTTTTTCTCCCGTATTTTCGGATAATCTGTAGGTATATCCCATTTATTCTTCCTTCTCTGTTTCCTCTTCTTTCTTATCTTCTTCGTTTTTATTCTTTTCCGCGGCCTTTTTAGCCTCCTCCGCCGCTTTCTTCGCTTCCTCCGCAGCCTTTTGCGCCTCTTCCAGCGCTTTATCCTTCTCTGCGTCCTTCAAATCCTGCATCGCCTGTCTTGCCTCCTCTGCGGCCGCTTTTGCGTCCTCTGCCGCCTTATCCGCCTCTGACTGCTTCTGCGCCTCCTCCTCAGCCTTGCGCTTAGCCTCCTCCGCAAGTTTCTTACAGGCTTCGATCTGCTCCTTCAATATCGCTGCACGGTTCTCCATACCCAGGTTCTCATACATACTCATAGCCGTCTCAAAATAAGGAATGGCGCTGACATAATCTTCCTGATTCATCAGCTCGTTGCCCTTGCTCTCCAGTTCAAGCGCATTTTTTTTATCATTCATCAGACTCTGATCCGCCAGTTCCTGCGCCACCTTCTCGTCCTCGATGGATTTCTGGATTTTTTCCTCCAATTCTGCCATCTGCTCCTGACGAAGCTTTTCCAGCGCTTCCTCCGCCGCGCGCTGCTTGTCAAGCGCCTCCTTCCTCACATCCTGATCGTAGAGTCCGGAAGCGATTTCTTTCGCCTTACGGTACAGTTCGGCAGCGCCCGCATAGTCGCCGTAGGTTTCCTTGTTTTCCGCGCTTTCCAACAATTCATACAGTTCCTGGTATTTGCCAATTCTGGCGATCTGCTCCCCGATATACTCTGCGGCAATTCCCCCGCTCTGGCCGGAAAGCTCCCTCGCCCGCTCATACAGCTCCAATGCCTTGTTGTAATCCCCGTCTTCCATGGCCTGATCCGCAAGCAGAATCTGCTCTGCCAGCAGACGCCGGTTCTCCGCTTCCTCCTGCGTTTTCTTATCTTTTAGTTTCTTTGCCAAATCGCCGGATTGTTTATACTCCTCTACCGCCGGTTCATAATTTTCATATGCCGCATACTGATCCGCGGTCTCCATATGCTGCAGCATATCCCTTTTCCAGCCGGCCCGGATGCGGTAGCGCACAAACAAAGTAATACCGAGGATCATCAGCACAACCATGACCGGAATCACAATCGCCAGTACCTTCTTCAGCGTCCAGCGCTTTTTGGGATTCAGATACACCTTATCCACAAACGTAACCGCCAGCGTATAGTTATCGAGCTCTTCCTTCTGGCCGCTCAGGATCAGTTCTTCCAGATTGTCCGCCATCTCCTGCGGCGTGCTCACTTCTTTCGCGGCGTCTTTCAGATCCACATAATCGCAATTCTCCCAGATTCCTCTCGTATAGAGCAGAAGAACATCGCCATTTACCAGTTTCCGTTTGCGGGAAACCTGAATCTGCATCCTGCCGTTGACCTGTCCCAAATAGGAGTACAGGTTATTTCGCTCCTCATGCAACGCCGCCTTATCCCGTGGAATCGTTTCTCTTTCCACCAGATTCTCTGTCAGTGACTGGTCTTTGCTCCCGTATAAAATCCTGTCATTGCGAAGCAGCGCAAATCTGGTGTTTCCGACAGTGAGATATCTGCACTTTACATAGTTCGTTACTACTACCGCCACACTCGCCCGGAGTCTCAACCCCTGTTTATTTCCAATCAGCTCCCTGTGCGCCTTTCGGACCATTTTCTTAAGGGAAAAGGAATTCATGGCAGGATGTTCCGTGAATTCCCTCAAAATACATTCCACTACGATCTGGGCACTGTTTTCATCCTTTTCGTCATCCAGACTGTCTGCTGCCACATAGCAGGCATAATCATCCATTTCCACATATGCAAAATAATCCCGGTTGAGCAGCTTCGTTCCTTCCTCGGACACGAATGCCGTCCGGAATCCCGCGTTCTCTCTTCTCATCTCATTGCCCCATCTGTCAAAAGCACCACAATACTCCCGTTCTCTTTATCCTGTGCCAAAGATTTATCCGCACACTGTGCGACTCTGTCCGCCTTGCCCTGTACTGTCAGCATCTCGTTTGCCAGTATTCTTTCTATCTCCGCGAAAGGCACCTCCTCATAAATGCCCTTCGTCATCATAACTGCCAGATCGCCTTTCCTTAAACGCACCGGCGCTTCACACACTTCTATCTGGCAAAATCCATCTTTTCCTACATAGTTCCACAGGTTTTTGTCCTGCAAAGACCAGATCGTTTCCTGTCTTCCCAGCCGGCCTTCCTGATATGCCCGCTGCGCCAGTACATCCACAGTCTGGCACTCGCACAAGGGGATCAGTTCCCCACCCCGGAAAAGAGCGATCCTTATCTGCCCTGCCATCGCATAATAGAGGTTTTCCTCCGCCAGAAGCAGGACGCCCACACTTGCGCCACCCTGCCTCTCTTCCAGCACCTTCTGCATGTTTCTGTGAAGCCCATACATCGTCCGTTCAAAAAAATATCCCGGATTATTGATGGATCTGTAGAGCGAAAACGCATCCATAAACTCCTTCACCGCCAAAGATGCGCACACTTTTCCCGTATTTTCCTTGCCGATACCGTCCGCCAGCACCGCCAGCTTTCCCGCGCCGGTGATCCTGACCTCCAAAGCATCCGCCTGAATCTCTTTATTCCCGGTAGTCTGCGCCGTTCCGTCTTTCGCATCACCCCTGGGGCGTTCCTGTAAAAGCTGCAAAATTCCCCGGACAGCACAACACAGTACCAGCACGCTGATGATTATCCGCACTGTCATCTTTTCACATCATTCCATTCAAAATGTTCGCCGCAAAAAGGCACAAATACAAATTTACTCCTTCCAAGCTCTATGGTGTCATAAGGCATTAATTCCGTGGGGACATAGACCGCCTCCTGATTTAAATAGGCAATGCCAGCCGCGTCACCGGGCAGTATCACCGTATTTTTCTTCTTGGCGTCATACACGATGATCGTGTGGTTTTTCCGGGAAATCTCGTTATCCCCCAGAAGCTGGATATCCATGTCATCCCCTCTGCCCACAAAATTCTTACCGTCCTTGATTTTATAGTCTCTGCCAATTCTTGCCCCTTCGATGCATACCAGCCATCCACATACGGGAGGAACCTCCTCCTCCAAAAGCTCCATCGGCGTCTCAAACCCCTCCGGCGCTTTAGCCTCCTCCACCACAGCGGTCTCCATATTACAATAAGGGCATATACTACCGTGTTTTCTCGTGTTAAACATATGTCCGTTTGGACATCTCATCAGACTCATCGTGTTTTTGCTCCTTTCAAGTGATCAGCAGCTTCGTGTTTGCAATAAACAGCAGATCCCCGGATTCCAGCCGGCAGGGCCTGTTTCTTGAAACCCGGTAGCATAATCCATCGTTTATTTTGCGGACACGGATTCCGTTCATGGAATTCAGATCCTCCACATACCATGCATCCATACAATAGTTAAGCACTGCGTGCTGCTCATCAATCAGTGCACTGTATTCACACTCTTCCAAATCCACATCTACCGGCTCCTGCGGATTATCCCTGCCGATCAGAAGCGATACCCTTCCCGCCAGGTTCCACGCCTTGACCGGCTTTTCATTTTCGTCTAAGAGGATTAATTCACGGACGCCGTAATCTGTCCCCTCTGTATTTCCGTATTTCTGTTCCTGTTCATGGGGTGTAAACTGATCTATCAAATTATTCAATGCAAAAACAGATAATGCCATAAGAAAAATAAACAGCGGCCATTTCCACAGATCTGTCATCTCTACCGCCACATATACGGCGAGGGCCGCTGCGCACAGCACTATTCCTGCATCTGTTATCTTCTTCCACATTCCGGATTCTCCCGTCACTTACATTTGAAATAGGATTCAAATAAGGCATCCGTATTTACCGGCCTTGCACCGCTCTTCTGTTCCGCCTGCTTCTTCATGCCTTTTCCAAAAAACTGATCAAAACTATTCTTGTATGCCCCGGTGTAAAATGCGGCCAGATCCTTGTAATAATCTTCCTGCCCGTCCGGCTGTCCCGCGTTTTTGCCGTGAGCCGCCTTCCCGCCGCCCCGGTCTCCTGACCCGTCTGCGCGCATTCTCTCATCGTAAACGGCGCGCTTCTCCTCATCTCCCAGTACACCGTAAGCCTCCTGTACCCTGTCGAATTGTTCTCTGGCCTGCTCTCCCGCATTATCGGGATGATACTTTCTGGACAGCTTCCGGTAAGCTCTCTTGATATCCTCCTGCGAGGCATTTCTGCCGATATTCAATATCTGATAATAGTCCATACCGCCTCCCAATGTCCGGCTCCGACAGCGCTGTCGAAATCTATGGCGCGGGAATACCCGCGCCGCAGACTCAACTCAAATCTTATACGGCATACCCGCCTTCCACTGCAATGTTTGCCATCTTATCTTTCTTCTGCTTTATTACAAGCCGGAAGGTCCCTACGCCCTCCACATCCCCGTAATCTTCCCTGTAATCCACTACGAAAGCGTTCGGGTAAGTATATTTGCGCACTTCCTGGGATGCCGCGATTACCTCGATCGTAACCTTTCTGTAGCAGTCTGCCTTCTCCGCCGGCACAAGCGCCCACTTGCCGATCTCCTTTGTCGCGTCAAAAGGTTCCCCGTCCACAGCTGTCAGTATCTTCCCCGTAATTTCCACTGTGGATCCCAAATCCGTGGAACGTGCATTGGAATCCTGCGGAATATCTGTCCTGAATCTGACAGAGGTGATGCTCTGCTCCTTTAATTCGATTGCCGCGCCGCCTTCAATTTTTAATCTGAATCCCATAGCTGATCTCCTTTCTATTCGCCTGCAAACCCGCCCTCAAACGCGAGTCCCGCCATCTTATCCTTCTTCTGTTTCACAAGCAGGGTAAAAGTGCCCACGCCTGTCTCATCGGCGAAATCCTCCTCGTATCCGATGACAAACGCATTGGGAAGCGTAACCTGTCTTACCACCTGTGACGCGTTGACCACATCGATCGTGAGCTTCCTGTAGCAGTCTGCATTCTCTGCAGGCACCAGCGCCCATTTGGCCATTTTCATCGTGTCGTCTGCCGCTTCGCCGCCCACAGCCGCAAGGATCTTACCCGTAATCCTGATCGTGGAACCCAGGTCCGTCGAGCGCGCGTTGGAATCCTTCGGAATGTCCGCACCGTATTTGACCCCGGTTACGATGGTCTCATTCAGCTGGATGCTCTCATTCCCCTCAATTTTTAATCTTAATCCCATCTTTTTTTCCTCCTTTTCTTTAATCTGGAATTAACTTGTCTTCCTGCTCATTTCTACTTTCAAATTTTTCGTATTGTTGTTAAAGGTAATCAGGATATTACAGATTCCCGCCTTATCGTCAATTTCATAGGACAGTTCGTCTCCATCCTGCAAAATGGAATTGACATAGTCCCTGTCCGCGCCCCATCTGCTCTTCTGGCTGTCCGGATTATTGCTGAAAAAGCTTAAAATGTTATCCTTTTTAAAATCGTTGCTGTAGAAGCGCAGTATCCGCTCAATATAAGTGCTGACCAGCGTCTTATAAATCGGCTCAAACTCATTCTCATTCATCAGCAGGTTTCTGGCCTTATACACCATGATGTTGCGTATGTCCTTACCTTTATGCTGCGCATTTTCGGAGGAAAAGACAAATCCGAAGCCACTGCTGTTGATGGAATTTTTGATCGTATTGGTAAACCCGGATATCTCCTTGGTCATTGTCGTGGTTGCGCACAGGGCATGATTTCCGGCCTCAATGTCGAACCGTACACCCGGATAGCTCCGGTTCGTCTTCGGAAAACGCTCCCGCAAATACTCCGGGCACTGCCATGCCGCCACCAGGCCTGCCGCCTCATAGGCTGCGCCGATATAGACGCCCTCAATCCAAAGCTTCATGATATCCTCTTTTTCCTTGGAAAGAGCCGCGCCGCCCTCCTCGCTGAGCACCATCTTCTTGTCCAGAATCAGCCCCGACTTATCCTTCGGAATCACTGTCACGTTCGGGATACAGGGCACTACATACTCGCTGTATTCCCGCTTCATCAGCATGGCGCACTTTTCCTTGTACTTTTCCACACCTGTGGAGGCCATGGCGCTGAATGTCGTCTCCTCCCCAGACTGAAAGCTGAAGAAGGTGGTAACCTTGTAGGGGTAGATCGCATTCATCAGATTCGCCAGGCTCTCCATGGTATTCTGGTCCGTTTTCTCCACCTTTTCGTTTCCCGCAAAGCGGACTCTCTGCAGCTTCATCCCCTTGCTCTGTTCCAGCTCCAGATTAGGGACGATGGCAAACCATATGGTGTTCTCAAACTCGTTTTTGTCGTTCACGGTGTTCAGATATGTCACCAGACGGGGCAGGTTATGTGCCTTAACCTGCTGCTCCAGTCTTGTATTGGTCACCAGAAGCGCGGGCCGCATCCCGTTTTCTTTGACCTTGTACTGGTCAAAAAATGTCTTGACGCCCAGCATCTTCTCAATTAACGGCTTCACAACTTTCACAAAGTCGTCCTTTGTCTGCTTGTAGAAATCCAGATAGTTATTGTAGTTGGCTATCTCACGGGGCAGATCCACCTCGCTCTCCATCGTGGATGTCAGCGGGCAGAATGTCCTCACAACCAGATCCCGCACATACTCGGAACGGTTCTCATTCAGGGCGTCATAGTCCTCTTTGAATGCCGCGATAAGACCTGTGTTTGCGCTGTCATCCACGACCGCAAGCTGGGTGTTCTCCTCCTTGCTGACTTCCAGAATCTTCAGTTCCCCGTCATTGCCCATGCTGAGAAGTCCGGCCGTAAACTTCTGTCCGCCCTCTCCGTTCTCCCTGTCTCCCATAAGCAGCCTTGTCTTGATATCCTCTATGGCAAGGGGAAGCATCGCCATGACATTGTTGTAGTTCTGGCTCGCCTGCTCAAACATGTAATTCAGCTTATCGCCCACATCCAGCTTCTTGGGGTCCCCGTCGTCCAGCGCCTCATACTGTCCATATACATACTGGATTTCTTTTCTGGACTGTCTGATATCGTCCATGATCTTTTTGGGTGAGATCATATCCAGTATCTTGTCAAACTTAAAATCCACGTTTGCGATTCCCATAGCTCCCTTAGTGCTGATCAGGGTAAGCAGCATTTTCAGGAAATCATTTTCCATGTTCAGTGGAATCTCCGTAATGCAGTTCTCCGGTATGTTCTCCGGCTTTTTCAGGCTGTACATTACCTTCTGGTTGTTTGCATTGAAAAAGGAGTACACCACCGGCGCAAACTTGTCCAGAAATTCATCAAAACTCTTTACCAGCAGATTTTCGTTGATTTCTTTCACCTTGTCGTCGTCCAGACTGCTCTGTCCCTTCACATCCCCAATCAGGGTCAGCAGATCATTTTTCTCAGGATTGATCTCCTCAAACAGAATCGTCCTGTTTGTCTGCGTGATTACGTCCATTGCCTCATCCTCTCTTTCCTTTTTAGAATTTTATATTTGGGTTTTTCGGACTTTTCCAGCACCTGTCTCTAATTGGTAGATACATAATGCATTTCCATCTCACAACTGCCATCCTGCGATGTCACATAAATCACGCTTCCGTAGGACAAGGCATACTGCATCCTGCGGCACACGATGGAATTCCCTATCATGACGGACGCCCTGGAATTGTGGTAAAAAATAATCTTCCTGTTGTCAGCAGGGTAAAGGAACATGTGATCCAGCTCCAGCAGGGCCGATAACTCTGCGTAATTCTTTAACATATCCCCAACGGTAATCTTACCCTCCCTGATCGGATGCAGCATAAACGTAAGCGGCGGAATCTCCTCTGTTCCATTCGGAACCAGCGTGAAGTATACATTCACTTTGCCCGTGAAATAGCATCTGTTTTTCTCTTCCACCGTTTCCGGGACAGTGATCACTTTCCTTTTCCTGCGGTAAATCTTAAAGATGGCAAACAGCGCCAGACATACGAGGAAAAGCGGCACCGCGGGATAAACCTCCATCCACGATCTCACCCGCACCGTAATGCGCCCCATCAGGCTGCCCTCTCCGTCTGAGACGAGAAGCACGATATCCCCTGTTCCTCTCCCTTGCGGCACAATATGGAGATCATTTCCTTCGATGCGCACCGACACTACATCATACGGCGCTTCCTGCAGTGCAAACGTAAGTGCATCGCCGTCACCGTCCGCAAAATATGCCGTCAGATCCAGCGTCTGTCCGCCAGAACGTGTAAGCATTTCAATGCGGTCATTCTTAACGCTGACCGGCAGGGTGTTCAGAACCGAAATCTGCGAAACCTCATATGTATTCTCCGTGTTTGCACCTGTCGACAGATACAGGCTGTACTTACCCGCGCTGGTAAACGTCACTTTTCCCAAAAGTCCGTTTTCCGCCGTTTCCAGCGCAACCGGCACCGAGATATCGTCTGTCATACTCTGAAATTCCGCGGTCCACTGAAACCCTGTATAAGAAGACGGCTGTTTCCCACTGTCATCCGCAAAGTGAATCTGAAATTCCGCCTCCCTGTTCTTATAGATATCACCATCCCATTCAACCATAGGCGTAATATTTCGTCTGCCCACCAGAAAGACGGAAATCTGCTGCTTCTGTTTTGTCTCAAACTCTATGGCGAGATCTTCCGGTGTCCCGGGAAGCTTTACCACCGCATAATTATCTTTTCTTTCCGACAATATCCTGCTGCCGCCGCTTATAACTCCTGCTTCCTGTATTTCCTGATCTGAAAAAAACAACACCGTCATTTCATCATAGGTCATACCGTCCGTTCCACAATTAATCCGCTGGCTGCCGCCATCATACACGCTGTCGGTGATCTCCCTGACACTGTAGCTGAAATCCGTGTGGAACAGGTCATACAAAATGGAAATCAGCTCCTCCGGCCTGCCCGCCTCATAACTCTCTCCTCCTGTCTGATCCGATATCCTTTTCAGCTCTGCCTCTTCTCCCTCGTAGTCCCTGCCAAATGCAACCGTAACGACAGATGTCCCTTCTGACCGGCATAGCTGCACGGTTTCTTCGATATCCCGCTCTGAATCCTGTTCCGTCCTTCCCGTGTCAGACCGGGCCAGATCCGTCTCACCGTCAGACAGCAGTACCACCATCTTTTTCCCGCTGCAGCCATCCATCAGATGATAGGCTTCCTTAAGCCCGAGGCCAATATCTGTCTCACCGCGGTTCTGCGTATCTGCGATCGTCTGTTTCAACGCCTGACGCTGTTCTTCCTGATCCACTGCTACAGGCGTTTTCCGGGCAACAATCGTGTCATTATAGGCGAGATATCCGATCCTGATATTTTCTCCGTGCATCGTATCTGTAAATATCTGCAGCACCTTCGGAATCATCTGTCCCGCATCCTGTTCATTCATGGAACCGCTGTGATCTACCGCAAAGACAATATTCAGATCTTCCTTTGCCATCGCGGTTTCCTGCGCCTGACAGTTTAAAGCCGCTGTGCAGACTAAAAACAGCGACACAGCCACCGCGTATAATGTTTTTTTGCCCATACTTATCTCCACTGATATCCTAAAACGACCTTTTTAGACATAATACATCAAAAAATTCCCGTCACCTGTATGTCGTAAATATTCCGTTTTGACTTGTAATATTTCCAGAATTTATATGGCAGGTAGAAAAGACACAAAAAGAACCCTGACAATCATTATTCTGATGATTATCAGAGTTCTTCGCTATGGATTTCAAAGACTTTTTATGCCAACTGCACAGTCTTATACCAATACAGGCTTTCTTTTCTCGATGATAGCTTTGACTTCCTCTACACTTTTCTTTGCCGCAACCGCTATCTGATCAAGCGTAAGATGATTCTCATAATGATTAACGGATCTCCCTCAATATAGGACACCACATCTTTCGGATTCATCCCACGGAACTCGTCAATAGTCTTTACTAAGATATACGCCAATTTCCGTACCCAAAGCCAGACACCTCTATACTGCGTTCATCGGCAGATAGAAATAGACTAATATGAGAATTATGATATACGATACTTAAAAACACAAAGGAGATTTAAACCATGGACACTGTAGAAACATGCATTAGAAATTATCTGGAATACTGTCATTCCCAAAAATGTCTTGATGAAAAAACACTTAAAGCATACCGGATTGACCTGCGGCAGTTTTCTGAACAAAATCCTTATTCCACTATTGCAGAAATCACTCCCGAATTTATAGAACAATACATAGCATATCTGCACACGCAATATAAGCCCAAAACCGTAAAACGTAAAATAGCATCAATGAAAGCATTTTTTCATTACTTAGAATACCGGGAGGTCATTGACCGCAATCCATTTGCCAAAATATTAATACATTTCCGTGCACCTGTAATCCTGCCCAAAACCATACCCTTACATACCGTGGAAACTTTTTTATCTACAATATATAAGCAGCGCGAAATTGCCAAAACCCTTTACCAAAAACAAAATGCCCTCAGAGACGCTGCCATTGCGGAACTGTTATTTGCAACCGGTATGAGAATATCCGAACTCTGTTCCTTAAAAGTTAGTGATGTGAACTTATATGATGGCACTATCCTTATTTACGGAAAAGGTGACAAAGAGCGCCGTATTCAGATCGGTACCGAATCCGTCATACATGTTTTGGCAGAGTACGAAGCAGCTTTTCACGCATACCGACGATCCTGTAAAAGTTTTTTCGTGAATCAATCGGGAAAAACATTGTCCGATCAGTCAGTGCGTAGAATGATTAACAAATATACCTCCCTGGCCTCTATAGACCAGCATATAACGCCGCATATGTTTCGTCACACCTTTGCGACAAGCCTTTTAGAAGCGGATGTGGATATCCGCTACATTCAGGAAATGCTGGGACATAGCTCCATTAACGTTACGGAAATATATACTCATGTCACCGTGGCTAAGCAAAGAAACATCCTTGCCACGAAACATCCCAGGAAAGATTTTCATATATAAGTTTGACGGGCAATCTGTTTTGTTTGCAGGTTGTCCGCTTTAATTATTTATGGATAATTGAAAGTTATCCGTTGACTTAGAAAACAAGAAAGTAATATTTATTGTTAAGGGGATAAAAAATATGGAGTATTTCGATCGGTATTTGGGAGAACGAGTTAAAAATAGTAATTATGTTTTCTCTAATGGTTTAGGAATAAAATTGAAATCAGAGAAATTTGATGGTTGTAGCCTAAAAAGAACGTTTTTAAAAGATTCAAAAATTAAGAAAAGTTCTTTTTTTCAGTGTGCATTTACGGGATCACGTTTTGAAAATACAATATTTAAGAAGTGCAAAATAAAATATGTTAATTTTCAATTTTCTACTTTTATGAACTGTTATTTTTCTGTAATTAAAGGAAAAAATTTGCGAGGAAATAATTTTGATCATTGTTATTTTTACAAGGCGGTTTTTAGTAATGTTAATTTTGATGGTTGCAGCATATCTTGTAGTCATTTTATTGAGTGCGTTTTTGATGAATGTATTTTTAATGCGTCAACATTTGAATGTACGTTGTTTCAAAAATGTAAATTTTCAAATGTAAATATGGCGGAACTAAATATTGAGTATAGTCAATTTTCACATTGTATTTTAAAAAACGTAGTATTTCCTTATACTCAGTTACCCTATATTATTGGTTTCTCTGATTTCCAAAACAATGAAGATATTAGAATTGCTACAGATAATGAGATTTTATCTTTTATGGACTATCAGCAAGGATTTGAAAAATTAATTGATTATTACAAATACGTTAAAGAACAATTTCCAATAGCTAATCTTTATTTATTTTTAGGAAAAGCAGATGAAGCTTTTAGTATTCTCAAAGATGAGTTGTTACAAAGTTTATTAAAATCAGATTATAGATTAATAAAACATATATGTCGATTAGCAACATTTAATGATACTATTACGCCCTCAAAAGTAAAAGAATTATTTGATTTAGTAAAAGAAAATTTAAATAAAATTGAAAGTGAAACACAGACATTAGAGTGTTTAAATAATATTGATGAAATTAGACGCTTAATTTTAGAAGCTAAATACGATAAAAAAATGCTTAAAGTCATTATTGAGACGAATATTCCGAGTAATGATTTAGATGAAATTCAATCTGTAATCAGAAAAATAGAAGAAACAATAAGCAAAACATTACCAAATTCAGATTGTTATTCAAAATCTATAGAAATTAGGCATAATTCACCCTATGAACTGTTAGTACAATTATGTAATAGCCTTCCGGAAATTGAAAAATTAGTAAGTGAATTTATTAATGTACTTCCAACCATAGCAGAAGGGCTTACTATTGTTTGTTCTAGTTTAGAATTAAAGGATAGGATTAAAAAGAAACGTAAACAAAATCCAGCAAGCACTAGTCACATTACAAAGATTACTATTATTATTGAATAACTTGATAAATTTTTCGATATTGGTATACACCATCTTCACATTCAATTTCTGGTTTCCAACCATCATCATCCAGATATTCGTTAATATATTTAGGTGTTACTTTATGGTTTTCATTTATCCCTGAAATGGAATTATAAGTTATAAAAGGGATTTTCATATCAAAAAAATCGTAAGCCGGAAAATTTCCCTGAAATAATTCAATATTCATCCTATAGATGGAAGGATAATTATTTTGTTTTAAGTAAAGATTTAATGTTTTGGTTGATCCTTGAAAACGTGGATTAATTTCAACAAAATATAGGTTTTCATTCCAATAGAGAAAGTCAATGCCAGCTATTCCTTTATATCCTAAATTTATAAGTTTACTGCTAATTATCTGACTATATTGACGTATCTGTTGGTGTATATTTTTATTGTATTGAAGAACAAAATTGCTTCCAGCGTAAAGTAAACGCTGATCATATTGCTTTATTATTTGTGTTGAATACGGAAAAAGTATATAGCCTTTTTCATTGCAAAGAAGATGGATATTTAAAGAAATCGAATTTTTTATATATGGTGAGGCTATGCAAATGTCATATGGTTTATTGTTTTTTTGAGCCAGTTTTAAATGCTTATTGTTTTTTACCAGAAAGGTTTTGCTTCCTCCAACACTATAGATATTTTGCACAACAAATGATGATACTCCAGGGAACAGGCGACACAAGCACGAATAATTGCAGTCCGAAAACGGCATAACTACAAAAGGCAAGCAATTTATATCATTTGAAAGCCATGAACGCGAGAATTCTTTAGAATTTAAAAGTTTGATAATTTGTAGTTCATTTATGCAAATTATTTTTTTTACAACAGTTTTATCAAACTGTTCAACTTCTGATTGATCATATAACATATAAAGTGTTTGGGGATTACTAGCGTTCAATTCAAAAATGTTTTTTTTAATGAAATTCATTTCTTCTTTTGATCCCCTAGTAATACGCTTTTGCTTATGAGTACAGTATGAGTATTTATCATTTCCGTATGAAGTTATACTACTATAGAATGTATCATCACCACTTATATCCGAAGAACGTGGTCCAATCCATATAATATTCTCACTCATTGACTTCTCCTAAGTTAAAAATATGCTGTAATAATATATGAAGTGCTACTATAATAAAAATTATCTTGTTGAAACATTTCGTATAATAAAGATAATAAATAGTTGTATCTTTGTAATCCAAAACAATATTTATCATATTTGTCCAAATTAAATTTCCTAAATAGAAAATCATTATTATACAATGAAATTTTTTCTGCAGTGGACAAGTTAGTTGTATCTTGTGTAAAGTAATTGTATTTTATTTTTGTAAATCCACTTGAGCGGAGCCAAGAATAACATTTAGAAGCGCAAAATCTATCAGAATCGGGTGCGACATAATTACTATATAATTCTATTATTTCTTTTAAAATTTCTGGTTTAGGATAGGATATCTTGCCATTATCGTCGCTGGCTTTAATAAATATCATGCCTCCCTCTCTCAATAACATATGACAATATGTCAAAAACAACAGAGGATTACTAAAATATTGAATAACATAAGAACAAAATATAATATCAAATTTACCAAAAGCAGATATAAATTTGTTTATATCTGTTTTTAACAAATCTATACAAATAAACGAAAAATTAGAGTCTTGATTATTTTGATTCGCATTTGAAATTCGTGCTTTATCAATATCTATTCCTAAAATTTGTGAATAAATGTACTTTTGAAATACTAATTTGGTATTATATCCATTAGAACACCCAATGTCTAATATAGAGTATTTTTTATTTGGATCAATATTATTTTCTTTTAAAACAATCTGCATATTACTTAATTCTGAATCAGCTTGTCTTTTTAAAAACTGCTCATCCCAATTATAATTCATAATATAAACACCTCGTCAAGCTTGACCACTTTAAATTGAACATTGAGCATATAATTTACAATTTTAGAATTAATTTAAATCCAACGGATAACTTTCAATTATCCATAAATAATTAAAGCGGACAACCTGCAAA